>CAYGQM010000014.1:0-90294 GCA_964352065.1 uncultured Opitutaceae bacterium | reverse complement strand
ATTCAACGGTGGGCGTCACACCTCTAAACGAAATAAACAATCGTCCGTCAGGACCATATTTACCGGTATGACGATCACCCGTGAGCGTAATGGGTAACTCACGTGGCGCTGTCCAAGTCTTCCCCTCGTCACTGGAGAATATAATATGGGAGTTCTTTTTACGCCGGTTCTCGCGAAGCAACACAGCCAATTGTTTTCCGTCGGGAGATCGAATGACTCCGGGTTCGCATAAATGAATTTCAGAAGAACTGAAAATGGCTTCCGGCTGCCCCCAGGTGAGCCCACCATCTTTCGATTCTGTCTGGTAGAGCGTCATAACCGTCGGATCCATCCGCTTGCTACCTTCTCGAATGAAACGCCCATCATCGTGAAACAGACTGACATAATAACCGGGGCTGTTCCTAACCGGGAAGTGACAACCCATGGTTACGATTCCGCCAAAATCTCCAATCGGAGCCAGTTCGGACCAGCTTCTTCCCTCGTCCTCCGATACCGACATTCGGATCGGGTACAAACCAGAAAACAGGATGATGCGTTTCTTCCCCTGAGCATCGGTAACACGGTGGAGCGTCGGCACCTCTTTCGAGGTCAACCACGACTCGGGTGTAGGTAAACGGGCTGACCAGGTTAAACCTCCGTCGGTCGATCTTTTATAGACCAAGCCGCCTTTACCATGGCCTTTCGGATAAACCGTAAGAATGGTCCGACCGTCATCCAGCAAACAGGTGCTCGGATGCCCGAGGTATTGGCCCGCTTCTCGATCCACTAGAATCTGCCGGTAGTAATCGTGAGCAAGGTCGATAAAGGGAATCACATTCGAACGACTGCCTTGAGCCTTCATCTCCAATGAGGGAATAACTAGACAAATAACCATGACCAGACCCACTGATTTTGAAATCACCATAACCAACAATTAAGAAAATTGCCTAAATTAGAGAAGCGTAAAGCGATCTATTATCTGAATCGTATTCAATCCAAGCAGGAATCCACCCCACCCCTTTCTAAAAATAGTAAAGCCAGGACCCAGCCAAAACCATTTAGTGGTTTTCTTTCCGCAAATCGCTAAGTAGCGTTCACAGAATCTTCCCTGTAGAACTACTACCCACTATGTTCAGAGCGTTACTCACCATCCTTCTTTGCTTCGTGCTTACTAATACCAGTTTCGCTCAAGAGAGCGATCTACCTCCCGGCTCCATGTTGCTACCGGAATCGGCGTTGCCGGGCTACGAGTCGCAAGTCGACCACCGCGGATTGATCACGAACATAGACAGAGACGTCATTGAACTGGGGCGAAAAACCTATCAACAGATCTGCCACAACTGTCACGGCGACATTAACCTTCCGGGGTCAATTCCAAATTCGATGCGATTCGGCGAGGGCGTATTTCAACATGGGAACGATCCTTTCACGATGTATCAAACGATCACCCGCGGCTGGCGGCTCATGGCTCCTCAGATCCAGCTGGTCCCGCGGGAAAAGTACGCGACGATCCATTACATCCGTTCACACTTTTTGAAGGAGAATAATCCCGATCAGTATTTCGAAGTGACTGAAGGTTATTTGGACACATTACCCACTGGAGATTCAGTCGGGCCAATGCCTGTCCGGCGGACACCGTGGAGTGATATGAACTACGGTTCCTTTTTGATCGGGACTCTTGAGATAACTCCGGGAACCCCTGAACTCTACAAATGGCCCGAAGGGGAAACATCAGGTTTTGTCGAGCCCGAGGCCAATATTCCCTACAAGGCAATCTCCGTCCGACTGGACCCCGGTGAAGGTGGCATTTCAAACGGAAACACCTGGGTTGCTTTTGAGCATGATACCTTACGCCTTGCCGGCGCTTGGACGGGAGAAGGATTCACCAACTGGCAGGGAATCAACCACGATGGCAAACACTGGTACTGGCCACGCACGGTTGGACAACCGCTTTTCGAAACCAAAGACGTTCCCGGGTGGGCCAACCCGCATACCGGCTCGTTTGAGGATGCACGCTTCGAGGGCCTCGACGGACGCCGCTTTGGTCCCCTTCCCAAAGACTGGGGTCACTACCGGGGACTTTACCGCCATGGAGACCGTACCGTAATTGCTTATACAGTTGGCACTGCCGACATTCTAGAGAGTCACGATTTATCGGACGACGGAAGTATTCTGCGCATTCTCAATATTGGGAAATCCAGGAAGGACTTGAAGGTGAGGCTCGGCAACGCCGGAACGTCGGTTCGGGTACTCGGTAAGTATTCAATCACACTCTCCGAAGAAACGGGTTTCGTAACTGCAGCTATTCCCGCAAGTGCGACTCCGTTGAACGTAGCATTTATCTACGGGGACTCCGACGCCTCGATATCCTCTGCTGATCTTGATCTTACCCCGCTCACTAAAGGGGGTCCCGCTCAGTGGTCGCAAGCAGTTACCTCACCGGTCATTCGGGGAACTCAGGACGGTCCGTTTCAATGGGACAGCTTTACGATCCCCAAAGACAATCCCTGGAAGAGCTGGTTACGAACTACCGGCATCGATTTTTCTCCTGATGGTAAATCAGCCTACCTATGCAGTTGGGACGGTGATGTCTGGAAGGTCGACGGTATCACGGATGAAAACTCTCCGACCGTCACCTGGCACCGAATCGCGGCCGGACTATTCCAACCCTTAGGTATCAAACTGGTCGATGGTGAGATCTTCGTAACCTGTCGGGATCAGCTTGTTAAGCTCAACGACCTGAACGGCGACGGTGAAACCGATTTCTACGAGAGCTTTAACAGCGATCATCAAGTCACTGAGCATTTTCACGAATTTGCGATGGGCCTACAGACTGACGGGGATGGAAATTTCTATTACGCCAAGAGTGCTCGTCATGCCCGTCCTCCCCTGGTCTCACATCACGGAACACTGATCAAGGTGAGTCCAGATGGCCAGACCAGCGAGATTCTGGCCAAAGGATTTCGTGCTGCAAACGGCGTGTGCATCAATCCCGACGGCAGTTTCATAGTGACCGATCAGGAAGGTCATTGGAATCCGATGAACCGCATCAATTGGGTCCGCCCCGGGGATAAGTTTTATGGAAATATGTGGAGCTACGGCGTTGGAGACGACACCTCCAATGAAGCGATGGAGCAACCACTGGCCTGGGTGGACAAGGGCTTCGACCGGTCACCGTCTGAGTTACTCTGGGTCGACAGCAAAAACTGGGGGCCGCTTAATGGGAAACTGCTCAACCTCTCCTACGGCCATGGTCGCCTGGAGATTGTTCCCCATGAATTCATCGATGGACACCCACAAGGAGGACTCAACCGCCTGCCGATCCCCGACTTCCCGACCGGGACCATGCGTGGCCGTTTTCATCCTGAAAATGGTCACCTCTATCTGTGTGGCATGTCAGCCTGGGGAACAGCACAGATGCACCAGACCGGTGGATTTTATCGTATCCGCGCAACCGGCAAGCCTAGCCACCTGCCGGTTGGATTGGCAGCCAAGGAAAGCGGTATCGAAATCACCTTTTCGGAAGCGATCGATCCCGACTCCCTGAAAACAAAAGAGGCTCTCATGGTTCAAAGCTGGGCTCTCGAGCGGTCTGCCAAATATGGTTCTGATCACTACGATAAGAAGACACTAGAGATCTCAAACACCACGCTTTCCCGAGATGGGAAACGCTTATTTATTGAACTGCCAGCAATTGAACCCGTATGGCAAATGTCGATACAATACCAACTAGAAGGATCGAAAGGGGAACCCGTCAAAGGCGAGATTCAGAATACGATTCATCAATTGGGATCTCAGGGCGACCCTATAAATTAAAGGAGTTGATTCGATGAACCGGTTAATCCTCCCAATCTTTCTTTCATGGATAATACTCAACGAGCTGCATGCCGAGAAACCGAATATACTCTGGATCATGTCTGACGATCATGCGGCTCACGCAATCAGCGCCTATGGCGGACGATTTGCGGAAGTGGCCCCGACCCCGAACCTGGATCGACTCGCCAGCGAAGGGATGCGATTCAACAATGCGTTTGTCACCAATTCCATTTGCACGCCTAGCCGCGCCGTACTCTGGACCGGAAAATATTCGCACCGAAACGGCGTCTACAAGTTTACCGGGCTCGACCAAAGTCAACCGACCCTGCCGAAGTATATGCAAGCGCACGGTTACCAAACTGGCTTCGTCGGGAAATATCATCTACATACTAATCCAGTAGGATTCGACCACTGGTCGATCCTTCCCGGCCAGGGAAGGTATCACGATACAGCGTTTGTTGAGATGGGTGACGAGGATCCATCCGGTATCGTCACAAAGGGTAAGCGAACGGCCTACGAAGGTTGGCATTCAACTGACATTATCACCCACAAGGCGTTGGAATGGTTCAAAGAGGTTCGGAATCCAGACGAACCGTTTTTCTACATGCTTCATTACAAGGCACCACATGATTTGTGGGAACATGCGCACCGTTATGATGATTATCTAGCAGATGTGAATATCCCCGAGCCTACGAACTTGCACGACCATGGAAGTGGGCGATCCCCTGCGCTTGACCAATCGACGCAGGATATAGCCGGAACGAGTCGCCACACCCAGTTTACCGACGCCATCAACGCAATGCCCCCCAGTCGTGAAAAACGCAGCGTCGTTTATCAGGAATACATGAAACGCTACCTGCGCTGCGTAAAAGGTATCGACGATAATCTTGGCAAAGTGTTCGCCTACCTCGAAGAGTCTGGACTGTCTGAGAACACTATTGTTATGTATACCGCCGACCAGGGATTTTTCCTGGGAGAACATGGACTCTACGACAAACGCCTCATCCATGAGGAATCGTTGCGGGTGCCTCTCATCGTCCGCTGGCCCGGACAAGTTGCCGCCGGCCAAGTCCGCGAAGAGATGATACTGAACCTCGACTACGCAGAAACGTTATTGGATATCGCCGGACACCCTGCGCCTGAGGATATGCAGGGACGCAGCTTCAAACCCATTCTCCAAGGAAATCGAGTCGAAGATTGGCGGGACGCTTTCTACTACCGGTACTACTACTCTCATTTTGATACCCCGAGCCACTACGGCATTCGCACCCAAGATCTCAAACTCGTCTACTACGATACCCGGGACGAGTGGGAGCTCTACGACCTGAAGACCGATCCAACTGAGATGTATAATCTAGCCGGTGACCCGGCATGGAAGAATCGGTTGGCGTCCTTGAAAACTCGCTTGAAAATCCTCCAGAAAGAAGCGGGCGACGATCCTACTGACATCGGAGATTTTCCCCGAACAGGAAACGCGGAGCTCGATCAATTCGAAAAAGAACGTCTGGCACGACTGAATGCGAGATGAGAGTCTCAGCGCCCCGAATCAAGATTATGCGAAACGTCTTCCACGCGTTGTGGATCCCATTCGTTGTTCTTACCTCCCTCCCAGCAAAAGAGTTACCCAATATCGTTATCATCTACGCCGACGATCTGGGTTACGGTGATGTACAAAGCTATAATCCCAAACGTGGTAGAATTCCCACGCCGCATATCGATCGCCTTGCGACGGACGGTATGCGTTTCACGGATGCCCATTCTTCCTCGGGCGTTTGCTCGCCATCGCGATACACACTGCTCACCGGTCGTTATCATTGGAGGACTCGTTTACAGAATGGGATCGTTGGACGCTGGGGAGCTCCCGTTATTCAGCCTGAGCGTTTGACGATTGCAGGGTTGGCTAAACAGGCTGGATACAATACCGCTTGCATCGGTAAATGGCACCTGGGTTGGAACTGGCCTATTCCTGAAGAAGAACTCGACTTATTTAACACCGGAGGCTACGGCGGAAACAAAGACGTTATAGCCACTGACGCACACCGGGAGGCATGGAAGAAGGTATTCTCTCAACGAATACCGGGAGGACCCACGGCGGTCGGCTTCGATAGTTATTTCGGAACGGACGTTCCCAATTGGCCTCCATTTTGTTACATCGAAAACGACCAGACGATCGGTATACCGAGTGAGTATGCTCACATCTCCCTTTTTGAAAAGAATCAGGCCAGCGTTCAAGGCCCTGCCCTACCGAACTGGACTCTAGAGCCCATCTTACCAGAACTCGGGAAGCGGTCGGCCCATTATATAACACAACAATCAAAGTCGGATAACCCCTACCTACTCTACATGGCTCTTACTTCCCCACACACTCCACTCTCAGTAAACGAAGCATGGAAGGGTAAGAGCGGGCTGGGCCTCTACGCAGATTTCGTCATGGAAACCGATGCGATCGTCGGGCGGGTATTGTCAGCCATCGAAACAAGTGGTGAGTCTCAAGATACCCTCGTAATCTTCACAAGCGACAACGGATGTGCACCTTACATTGGCGTTGAAGAGCTTGAGTCAAACGGCCACTACGCCAGCGGAGCCCTCAGAGGTTACAAATCGGATGTATGGGAGGGAGGCCATCGAATACCGTTTATCGTTCGTTGGCCTAAGGTCGTTCAGGCAGGTAGCACTAACAACCAGCTTGTCCATCAAGCGGATCTAATGGCGACCTTCGCGAGTATCTTTGAAACACAGCTTCCTGACTCGGCTGGCGAGGATAGTTTCAGTATCCTATCTTTATTTAAAGGCAGTCCTGACCCCATTCGTAAATATGCAGTGAGTTGTTCAGCCAAAGGTCTGCCCGGCATCCGAGCCGGTGCCTGGAAACTGATACTCGGTCCGGGTTCAGGCGGCTGGGCCAAAGGCAGTGAAGACGAAGTCATCCAACTGTATAATCTGGAAAAAGACTTGGGAGAAACCCAAAACCTGGCCGAAAAATCGCCCGACACGGTCGCCTATATCCAGGCCGTATACGAATCTATGATACGCAACGGA
The DNA here is from genome assembly GCA_964352065.1 of uncultured Opitutaceae bacterium. GTDB lineage: Bacteria > Verrucomicrobiota > Verrucomicrobiia > Opitutales > UBA2995 > UBA2995. Next base: position 83,460 of record CAYGQM010000014.1, on the reverse strand, counting down.
AGAAGTACTTCAGGTATTGCCCAATCGAACGATGTTGAGGTGGTTCGTTATCCTAAATAATCCCTCCATTTGATTAAGGAACAACCGGAAATGGATACCAGCGAAAAGACTGCGCACTGTTACAGCACCCGCGCTTATGGGTACAATCGGTCGCGATCAAGCTTACTACCCTCTCTCGGGCTGCTCGCCCTAATTGTATTTCCCCTTTTCGCGCAGTCAGAACGCCCCAACATCGTTGTCATCTTCGCCGATGACCTGGGCTACGGCGACATCGGATGCTACAATCCTGAATCGCGCATTCCAACGCCCCATATCGACAAACTCGCGTCAGAGGGTATTCGCTTCACCGATGCACATACGGCTGATTCGGTATGCACGCCGTCCCGTTACGGATTACTAACCGGACGATACAGTTGGCGAGGTAAGCTTAAGACCGGCGTATTGTTCAATTGGGAACCACCACTGATCGAAGCCGATAGAACGACCCTCGCTTCGTTCCTCAAAGGGAACGGGTATCGGACGGCCATCGCAGGAAAATGGCATCTAGGCCTAGGCTTCACTGCGAAAGACGGTAAACCCGTCGATTTTGATAAACCGCTACCTTGGCCAGGTGGTCCCGAACCAGATCGAAGTATTAGCGAAAGTATCGATCTATCAGCACCTATTTGGGGAGGGCCTGAGGATCTGGGGTTCGACCGAGCGTTCTATACCGCTGGGTGTTCAACGGACCAGGAACCCTTCTGCTTCATCGAAGACAGAGTAATGCTTGGTATGGAAGATGCCAGCTATCGGAACCCCCATGGCAGCTGGCGCAGCGGAATGGCCTCTCCAGACTGGGACAATGAGACCGTGGATATCCGTTTCACGGACTGGGCGATCGACTTCATGGAAGACTCTCACAACGAAAACCCGACCCAACCCTTTTTCCTCTACCTGCCCTTATCGTCTCCCCACTCGCCTCACGTAACGGTCGAATTCGCGCATGGGAAATCGGAGGCTGGCACACGCGGCGACATGGTTTGGCTGGTCGATTGGGCAACCGGACAAATTACGGCAAAACTGGACGAGCTTGGGCTGAGCGACAATACGCTGATCATAGTAACGAGCGACAACGGTCCCCTTATAGGTTCACTCGAATTCGGTAAACCCGAAGGTACTGCCAAAGTAAGTAATGGGCACAAATCGATGGGCAACTTTCGCGGCCAAAAAGGACGCGTCTGGGAAGCAGGCCACCGGGTTCCCTTCGTGGCGCGTTGGCCCAAACTAATACCACAAGGACTAGTGAGCGACTACAGCTTCTGTTTCACCGATTTTCTGGCGACATTCGCAGATTTGCTGGGTAAGGATATTCCAGGCGATACCGGGGAAGACAGCTTCAGTATACTCCCTGCGCTATTAGGAAACTCAATGGATGACAGACCCGCTATCATCCACCATTCCAATTCCTCCTACGCCATGCGATCTGGGAAATGGAAAATCATATTTGGCGAAGGCGACAATCGCGTTCACTCCAAAGAGGGCCATGGCTACCTGTTCGATCTTGAAGTCGATCCCTACGAGAAACAGGATCTGTGGAAAGATCGATTAGATGTAGTTGAAAAGCTGACACGCGATTTTGAAACCATAACAGAGAAAGGCATCTACCCGAAATCATGAAAGTCATTTTTACCCTACTCTGCCTAGCAGTCTCACTAACAGCCGCTTATGCCAAACAGCCCAATATTCTCCTAATCATGGCGGATGATCTAGGGGCAGAGAATCTTGGGTCCTACGGTAACACCGTTTACCAAACACCGAACCTGGATCGCATGGCGATGGAAGGAGCGCGATTCGAGAATGCGTTTTCGACACCGGTCTGCACACCCACTCGAGCGATGATTTTGACAGGGTTGTATCCCAATCGTACTGGAATCATGGAGCGTATGGACAGTCCGCTTGATCCGGAAAAGAAGAACCGGCTTCCCGTGCACATCAAAACGTTCGGGCACGTATTTCAGGATGCCGGTTACAAAACGGCTATCGCCGGAAAATGGCACTTGGGAGATTTTCAGACCTACCCCGATCAACCGACTTCACATGGATTTGATGAGCATTGCTTGTGGGTCCAATACTGGGACGGCGAACGCCCCAGCCGCTACTACGGTCCCCATAATTGGGAGAACGGAAAGCATGCGGTTCACGGACAGGAGGTCTTTGGTCCCGATTACTATGCGGACTTTCTCATCGACTTCATGACGCGGAACAAGGAGCAGCCGTTCCTCGCTTACTTTCCTATGAACCTCATTCATGGCCCACTCATCAACCCACCCGGATTAAAGGAGCTCGCAGAAAGTAATTTCCCGAATGATCTTGGAAAGAACGAGCGCAAAGCCGGACACATGGTAACTTACATGGATGGCATCGTCGGCAGGTTGGTGGCCAAACTCGAAGAACTTGGAATCCGGGAAAATACCCTGGTCATTTTTACGGGAGACAATGGAACAGGCGGAAACTTGGTCAGCCAGCTGGGCGATTTTCACTTGCGGGGAGGAAAACGCACCATGAATGAAGCTGGTACCCGTGTTCCCTTTATCGCTCACTGGCCCGGCAAAATACCGGCGGGTAAAAGGACACAATTTTTCACCTTGATGGATGTACTCCCGACGCTAGCTTCGATCTCTAACATACCGGTCGAACACGAAGTCGATGGCATGGACCTGTCCCACAATTTTTATGGAGTGCCAGGCAAGGACAGGGACTTCTTCAACATGGCGTTTGAAGGTGATTGTTACTTCGTTCGCAATGATCGATTTCGTCTTCACGAAGATGGACGGTTCTATGAAGCGCCCGTTACCAGCAATGAATCCCGTTACACGATGACCGTCGTGGAAGACGTGGATCAGCATGCCCATACTCGGGCTTTCCTCCAAAGTAAGTTAGACAATTATATGCAGATCCAACAAACGGACACTTCTTACAGCATCATCCCATTTGGAACAAACGGGGATAGTTTTAAGAACGCTCAGCAACGTTCGAACGCCTTGCAATAAACTGCAGAAGGTAGATTAGAAATTGAAGAATGGAAACTAAGGGAAGCGATATTGAGGACAGAATGCTGGAGTTTGCTGCGAGGATTGGAAAGGTCGTAGACGCACTTCCAAAAACTCGACTCGGTAATCATATAGCCAATCAATTAATTCGATCTGGCACTTCTCCTGCACCAAATTACTCAGAAGCAAGTGCCGCAGAGAGTAAGAAAGACTTTATCCACAAGCTAGGAATCGTATTGAAGGAGCTACGAGAATCCCGAACCTGGCTCAGATTGATCATAAAGTCCGAATTGCTACCAGAAGAAAAAGTTGAGCTGATTCTCGATGAATCTGAGCAACTCGGAAATATCATCGGAAGATCTCTCATCACTGCGAAGAATAACCTTAGGAAGTCCCAATGAACTCTCTTCAGAACCAATTTTACATTTCTAATTTCCAATCTCCCTTTTTCAACTTTCTATAGTAACTCGTCTGCCAACGAGAAGCCCAATAACAAACCCTTCCGATTAAGATTATGATTAAGATCACGATAAAGATATTAGTGTTTTGCGCTTTTAGCCTGTCATTGTGTTCAGCAAGAGATGGACGACCCAATGTCCTTATTCTCTTCACGGACGATCAGGGAACTCTGGATGTCAATAGCTACGGTGCTACCGATCTCCATACGCCGAATATGGATAAGCTGGCTGAGACGGGAATCCGGTTCACGCAGGCTTACGCCCACACTGTGTGTTGTCCATCGCGGGCGGCTCTACTCACGGGTCGCCATCCGAATCGCGGCGGCGTCCAAAACTGGTTGCAAGGGGACAGAAATGGCAGTGATTCCAAAAACGCCAATATGTTTACCTCGGAGGTCACGATGGCAGAAGTATTCAAAGAGGAAGGTTATAAAACGGCTCTATTTGGCAAATGGCACCTGGGAGCCAAGAAAGGCCATGGCCCGCTCGACCAAGGCTTTGACCATTACTTTGGTCATCTCTCAGGGTTCATAGAAAACTACCGCCACCACTTCATGCACGGAAAGGGCTATCACGATCTCTACCAAAATGATGAAGAGATTTGGCGAAAGGGAGAGTATTTCCCGGAGATGATGGTTGATGAGACCTTAAAATACATTGACGAAAACAAAGAGCATCCGTTTTTCGCGATGGTCTCATTCAACCTACCACATTACCCCGAACAACCCGAAGGTCAGTTTAAAGAAGCCTTTGCCGACTTGGATATGCCGCGACGATCCTACGCACGAGTCATGGCTACTGTAGATCATCAGATCGGAAGGATTATCAAACAACTGGAGCAATCCGGTGTACGCGATGACACCATCATCATTTTCTGCAGCGACAACGGACATTCCGAGGAAAACAACAAAGGCGTCTCCGTAGAGGATCACACCAGCGGTTATCCCAAGGGATACTATTACCTTGCGCATGGCGGCGGAGGTTACACCGGAAAATGGATTGGTCACAAAGGTACTTATTTCGAAGGCGGTATTCGCGTCCCAGCCGTGATCAGCTACCCGAAGTTACTCCCGCAAGGAGAAGTCCGCGACCAGGTGGTAACGGTCATGGATTGGCTGCCGACCTTGATCGATCTGATAGGCCTGCCAAATCCCGAGAACGACCTTGATGGACACACGATGATGTCGATCATCAACAATCCTACCGCTCCTACCAAACATCCGGTACTGTATTTTGACTGGCAGGACAAATGGGCCGTTCGTGAGGGCGATTGGAAACTCATCTCAATGGTTGACCGACAGACCAAGGAACGGACGTTTACCCTCCATAATCTGGCAGAAGACAAACCTGAAGTGAAGAACCATGCCAATGAAAACCCAAAACTGGTCGTGCATCTAAAAAATCTCTATGAGGCTTGGGCCAATGACGTAAAACCCGACCCAGGCGCCTAATCCCAAAACGCCACTGACCCAGGATACAGATCCAACTCTATTTCTGAATCAATCAATGAGACGACGGACTTTCACGCTCACACTATTACTCCTTCTTATTGGATCAAAGGCTGCTTTCTGTGCACCCGTCCTTCCAAAGCCTTGGGAATTCAAAGACCTGCCAACCTGGGATACAGGAGTACGAGGGGGCATACCCGACGTAGAGGTCGCCGTCACTATTTCAGAAGATGATCTCCTCAATAGCCGAAATACCGCGATCACAATCCAGGGAGCAATCGATTCCGTCTCCGACCAGGGAGCGGTTCTGTTACCAAAAGGTGAATACACGCTGCATCAACCCATCTATATGAGAAGCGGTGTCGTCCTGCGCGGAGCTGGAGTCAAACACACAAAGCTGATATTTGATCTGAAGCTACCAGAGCAGGTTGTCCCTTTCGAAATGCCTGCCGGAGGCTCCATTCGTTTCGAAGGTAACCAAGAAACCAACGGAAGACCTATTGAAGGAGACCACTTCAAGGGTGAGCAAACGATTCGCAGCCTAAGCCTGGCCGGCATAAACGTTGGGGATACGATTGAGGTGTTTTCAGAAAACGATCCCTTTATGATGTACACCGAAAGCCGCTGGAAACGCCCTTGGGCTGAACAGGCACTGGGACAGCTCGTGCGGGTCACTCAAGTCGGAGACCATGAACTGAGAATAGACACGCCATTGAGGCTTAATTTCTTTAAGGAGCTCAACCCTCGGATCCGCAAACTCACTCCTATTGAAAATGCGGGGTTGGAATCCATGTCTCTGGTACGGATTGACAACACGCCTGATAGCAGCGTGGGTTTTGAAAAAGCGCTCAATTGCTGGATCAAAGACTGCGGGTCAACCATGACCACCCGTGGGCATATATGGATCAATCGCAGCCGGTTTATCACCGTCCAAGGGAATACCGTTCATCATGCGTTCAGCTATGGAAGCGGGGGTAGCGGATATGGATTAGTCGCAGGCAACATAGCCGTGGACTGCCTGTTCGTAGATAACATCACCCATAACCTGCGCCACTCGCTCATGGCGAAAAAAGGTTCCAACGGAAACGTCTTTGCCTACAATTATTCCTTTCAAAGAAGGCGGGACCCAGAAGGAGAAAAACTTCTCTGTGATATTTCACTACACGGTCATTATCCGCACCAAAATCTCTTCGAGGGAAATGTAGTTGAGTTTGTCGATATCGCCGATCACTGGGGACCCACCGGGCCGAATACTACCTTGTTCCGTAACTACATCCGGGAAGGTATCATCATACGGGATCACTCCCACCACACCCGGATCATCGGCAACGTAATCACTGAGGGCAGTATCGAATCCGACATCACCGTACAATACACATCGCTGGTGCAAAACAGTGTGTTGTCTGACACAGAGTACAAAGACGCGGTTATTGAAACTCCGCTTCCTGCTTCACTGATCTATCAGAAAAAACCCGAATTCTGGAATTCGCTGCCCTGGCCTGCGATCGGCCCCGGAACCGACTTGAACAGAGAAATTCTGATTCCTGCCCAGGAACGCTGGTTCAACCACGCGTCCAGCTCAAAGCGCGACCAATGATTCGAAAGGTCAACTAAAACTAAAAGCCTTACTTTAACTATCCAACCAGTATGAGAAGCCATTCAGTCCCTCTACTTTCATCCCTATTCGCTGTATGGCTCCTGAGTCTTGGCCAGGCTTTTGCGCAATCCAACTCAGAACGCCCTAACATCATTCTTATGATGGCCGATGACCTAGGCTGGGGAGATACCGGTTATAATGGTCATCCTTTTCTGAATACACCTCATCTCGACCGAATGAGCGCCGAAGGTGTGACCTTCAATCGTTTCTACTCAGCCGCTGCGATGTGTTCCCCGACTCGCGGCAGTTGTTATACCGGCCGTAATCCCTACCGGTTTGGAATTACCTTCGCAATGAAAGGGAAGCTCGAAGAAAGCGAGATCCCGATTACGAGCGTGATGAAGCAAGCAGGCTACACGACCGGACATTTTGGCAAGTGGCACCTCGGTACCCTATCCCGCGAAAAAGGAGACCAAACCCGCTGGGGCGCCTTTGCCGAGAATCCCGAACGCTACTATTGCCCGCCGTGGGAGCGGGACGTAGATGTATCCTTTGTCACTGAATCAAAAGTGCCGACCTGGGATCCGCTTAAACATCCCGGACCGATTAAGGAAAGAGAGAAAAACGACCCCAAAGTGATCGCAGCGACGGGGACTGAGTATGGCAACGATTACTTCGTCGGCGAAAACCAGCAAGTAACGGTCAATACCGACGGCGATGATTCCCGTGTGATTATGGACCGGGCTATCCCATTCATTCAAAACGCCGTCCAGAACGACACCCCTTTCTTCGCCGTTATCTGGTTTCACACGCCCCACTCGCCTGTCGTTGGTGGAGACGAAGATCGGGGCCTGTATAAAGAACACCCGGTGGACACCCAGCATTATTTTGCCTGCGTCACCGCCATGGATAAACAAATCGGAAGGCTTCGTTCTGAACTGGAAACTTTGGGCTTAGCAGGTGACACTATGCTCTGGTTTTGTTCAGACAACGGCCCCGCTCGGCAGGGTTCTCCCAGGCATGTGGGCTCCCCGGGGCATTTGTCCGGTTTCAAACTTTCGATACAGGAAGGTGGCATCCGGGTTCCGGGCCTGATGGTTTGGCCGGCCAAAGTTAAAGCGCCTGTTACGATAGACGCCCCCTGCGTAACCTCCGACTACTTTCCGACGCTGCTCGCGGCCTTGAATATGGATCTGCCAACGGATCGCACCTACGACGGAATCGATCTCTGGCCTTTGATCGAGGGAAAATCCCGCGAGCGAAGCCACCCTATCGGCTTCCTAAACAAAGATGCCCAAGAATCCGTATGGATGGAGGAACGCTACAAGCTGATTTCAACGCCCAAAGGCATAAGTCTCTACGACATTAAGCGGGATCCTTCTGAATCCATGGATCTCTCAGGTCAGATGCCGGGAACCACTCAGCGTATGCTCACTGAACTCAGTGAATGGAAAGCCTCTGTTTTAGCAGAACTAAAGACTGTTCAATAGCTCACTGCGGATTTAGGTTCTACCTATGTTTCCCAAACCTACCCTGCTTTTAGTTCTTTCATTAAGTATGTTTCAGGTGGGAGCATCCGCCAAACCCATCCACATACTCATGTGGGACGAACGGCAACCGCGACAGGAAGAGGCCTATGACAACTTCATCGGAAACGAGATCATTGCCCGCCTGGATCAAGTGACAGATACCCTCGAGTTTCGATCAGTCGCGCTGGATGATTCAGACCAAGGACTTTCAGACGAAAATTTGGCGTGGGCCGATGTAGTGCTCTGGTGGGGACATGCTCGCCATAGCGATGTGAGCTGGGAGAATGCCAAAAAGGTTGCCGATAAAGTGCGCAGTGGGGATCTCAATCTAATTGTACTTCACTCGGCCCATTGGGCCCGACCCTTTGTAGAGCTGATGAATGGGCGAAGTATCGAGGAAGGCCTTGCCTACATCGAACAACACAACCCGGGCAAAAAAATCACCTACGAAACGGTGGATCCTCCCAAAGAACGCTCAGCGCCAATGCGCGGTAGCGTCTTTACCCCCGCTTACTACGGCTACAAAAAGGGGAAAGCTGCGGTGCATGGAATCATTCATCTGCCCTGGTGTTGTTTTCCGGACTATCGCGCGGATGGAAAGCCCAGTTTGCTTACCAGCACTTCACCTAAACACCCTATCACAAAAGGTATTCCAAAAACGTTCGAGATACCCGAAACGGAAATGTATAATGAACCCTTTCACATTCCAGAACCCGACGAAGTCATCTTCGAAGAAACCTGGGCAACAGGCGAACACTTCCGCAGCGGCATCGTCTGGAAAATCGGAGACGGCAAGGTCTTCTATTTCCGTCCCGGTCATGAGACCTTTCCCGTATTCAAGCAAGCCGAGATCATTCAGATCCTGGCAAACGCCTGCGAATGGTTGGGCGAATAGAAGAGACCAAGAATAGATAAAGATCACAAAAAGACGAAATCCGCCTCCAACTCATTACTATGAAAAACCATTCAAAAGGAACCCCATACACCTCCGTCCCTTTACGCATTTTCTTCTTCTTTCTTTCGTTCTTCGTTTTCCAGTATCCGTTAGTAGCTTCCAAACCCAACATCGTTTTTATACTCGCCGACGACCTTGGCTACGGTGATGTCAGTTGTTACAATCCCAAATCGAAGGTAACCACTCCCAACCTGGATCGGATGGCACAAGAAGGCATGAAGTTTAACGATGCCCACAGTCCTTCCACCGTCTGCACCCCTACCCGCTACAGCATCATGACCGGGCGTATGGCGTTTCGTTTAAACTACCGTGGGGTTTTTACCGGTGTAGGGGGACCAGGATTAATTACAGCAGACCGGTTAACGCTACCCGGTATGCTACAAAACCAGGGGTACGAAACCGCCTTGTTTGGAAAGTGGCATATCGGCATGACCTTCCTCGATAAAGATGGCCGGGTGATCGACGATAAGGAGAGACCCAGCCACATCGATTCCGATGCACAGGTAAACCTGGGTATTGAAGCCGTGAAACGAGTCGACTACTCGCGGGCATCTCCCGACGCTCCCGTTCATCGCGGATTTGATCACTTTTTCGGTACCGTGTGCTGCCCAACCACCGATTGGCTCTATGCCTATATGGATGGAGATCGCATTCCAGTGCCTCCCACCAAGCTCATGGACAAGACCACGCTGCCAAACCACGAATGGTCTTTTGATTGTCGACCCGGGCTGGTAGCTCCGGACTTCGACCATGAAGAAGTCGACATGGTCTTTTTGGAGAAGAGCCTCGAGTTTCTCGAAGACCACCACAAAGAGAAGCCCGATAAACCCTTCTTTCTCTTTCACTCTCTGCAGGCAGTTCACTTACCTTCCTTTCCCGGAAAAGACTTCCAAGGGAAAACCGAGGCAGGCCCGCATGGTGATTTCATATATCAATTTGATTTTATCGTCGGTGAAATAATGAAAAAACTCAAAGAACTCGGTCTCGATGAAAATACCCTGGTTATCGTTTCGAGCGACAATGGCCCCGAGGTGGGCACCGTGATCAATATGCGCAACACATACGACCACGATGGCGCCCGGCCTTGGCGAGGCGTCAAGCGAGACAATTGGGAAGGTGGGCACCGCGTGCCTATGATTGCCCGCTGGCCAGGTAAGATCAAAGCCGGTTCAGTGACCGATCAGACCGTCTGCCTGACTGATATCATGGCAACCTGTGCTGCTATTGTGGATACACCCTTACCCAACAACGCAGCTGAAGACAGTTTTAACCTCCTACCGATTCTCTTGGGCGAGACCCAAGAAAACGTAAGAGACTACACTCTACACCAGACAATCAGCCTTGCTCTTGCGATCCGCAAAGGAGACTGGAAGTACCTCGACCACCAAGGTTCAGGCGGAAACCGCTACGATCGTGCCATGCTACAACCCTACCGTTTGACAGAAAAGGCACCGAACGCACCGGGGCAACTCTACAATCTGGGGACCGACCCGGGTGAAACGAATAATCTCTATTACCAACACCCGGAAATCGTAAAAGAGCTCAAAAAGAAACTTGAAGAGTATAAGACGAGCGGCCGAAGCGCACCCAAACGACTATGAAATTACTTATGAGAAAAATTATAGCTTTCTTAGGCGTCATCTTTTTATCACCTTCTGCTTTCGCAGAGACCCGCCCCAACATCGTCTTCATACTTGCCGATGACCTGGGAATTGGTGACACCAAAGTCTACGGCGGCGATCGCTGCCTGATCGATACCCCCCACATCGATAAATTGGCCGCTGGCGGACTTCAGTTTACCGATGCGCATGTGAGTGCCTCCGTCTGCGGTCCTACGAGACTCGCCATCATGACCGGCCGTTACCCTTGGAGGAACAGTCGCTACCAGCGCGGCGGCGCCTGGGGGTATACCGGCTTACAAATCAATCCGTTTGAACGGCACACCTTGGGGGACCTGTTTCGTGAAGCCGGTTATAAAACGGGCTATGTGGGTAAGTGGCACCTCGGCACCTTGATGACAACAAAGGATGGTCTGGTACAAGGTGAAACGAATGTAGAGTATGCGAAGCCTCTACAGATAGGTCCGCCCGAGTTCGGATTCGATTACAGTTTCATCCTCCCCGGTTCACTCGACATGTATCCCTACGCCTTTGTGAAAAACAACATCTGGCAGGGTGAAATCACGGCTCAAAAAGGGTGGAGTGCATTTAATCGTGTCGGAGATGCAGCAATAGACTTCGAAGACCACGAAGTGCTTGAAACCTTTTACAGCGAAGCTGATAGCTACATCGCCCGGCAAGCGAGCAGCGATCCCTTCTTTCTCTTTCTAGCTCTGACGGCGCCCCACACACCAACCAGTCCAGGCATAAAGTTTCAGGGAAAAAGCCAACTCGGTGTTTACGGTGATTTTGTGATGGAAGTGGACCACGCGGTCGAGCGCGTCGTCTCTGCACTTAAGAAACAAGGTCTCTATGAAAATACCCTGATCCTCTTTTCTTCCGACCACGGCCCGGCATCGTACGCGGGAAATATTCTGCCTGCGACTTATGGGCAGGTCCGCCTCATGGAACAGGCTGGACACTATTCGAACGGGCCCCATCGCGGGTACAAGTTTTCGGTTTACGAAGGGGGGCTGCGTGTCCCCTTAATCGCCCATTGGCCTGCGATGATCCAACCTGGCCGCACATCCGACGCACTTGTTGGGCTGAACGACCTGATGGCTACCTTCGCTGAAATCACCCATCACGAGCTCGATCCTAAACACGCTCCCGACTCAATAAGCTTCGCCAAAATACTGCGTAATGATAATATCGGTACTCAGCGGGATCACCTGATTATGCAATCAGCGATGGAGTGCTTCGCCATCCGTGAGGGTCCTTGGAAACTTTGCCTGACCCCAGACAGCGGCGCGAAAGGGATCTATGGAAACAGTCCAGTACCTGAAAACGCCTGGCCAGCCGCATTAAATGCTTTTGGTAACCCTCCTTCGCGGGAAGACTTTCTTAAAGCACCCTTTGTCCAGCTTTTCAATGTGGTCACGGATCCGCATGAAGACCATAATCTCGCTGCCCTATACCCTCAACGAGTCGAAGCCATGGTCGCCATGCTTCAAACGCAGATCTCACAAGGAAGAAGCACACCCGGTCCGAAACTCAAGAACGATAGGAACGTCCTGATCCACTCACGACTGCCGGCATGGGTCAGAAGTCAAATGAAGTAATCTCCGTCGCAAGCCGTTGAAAATAGGTTGGCTTCCATTCCCGTTTCATTAATCCCTACTTTTATGAAGAAAATCTTTGTTTCGGGCTGTTATGATATTGTCCATGCCGGCCATGTCCAATTTTTCAGAGAAGCCAAAGCCTTGGGCGACCACCTGACGGTGTGTTTCGCATCCGACGAGATCCTCTGGCATCACAAGGAACGCCGTTCGTCTTTGCCTGAAAAACACAAGCATGGCCTGATAGCAGCCCTCGACATGGTCGACGATGTCGTCATCGGCACGAACCTGGAACTGGGCCTCGATTTCCAGGATCATTTTCGCCAAATCAGACCCGACGTGCTGGCGGTCACGGAAGATGACCAGTACGCAGACCTCAAGATAGCCCTTTGCGAGGAAGTAGGTGCTACCTATTCGAAGCTTCCTAAAACGCCTCCTCAGTTCCCCCCCGTATCTTCGAGCGGTATCGTGAAGTGGATCAAGGCACCGGACGAGGCGCCTTTACGGGTCGACTTTGCGGGTGGCTGGTTGGATGTCCCAAGGCACGCCCGGGAAGGTGGTTTCATCATCAACTGCGCGATCACACCGATGGTATCCCTCAGAGAGTGGAACTACGAACAACGGTCCGGCCTCGGTGGCAGCGGCGCCTGGGCACTCCTCAACGGCCAAAGCGGCGTGCAAAGCGAAATCGCTCTGGGCGTAGGCTGGCAGGACCCGGCGATTATCCGGGAAACCGGTCTTTGTGTGTGGCGCAGCGGTCAACTACCCGATCTCTGTGTCAAGCGCGACGGGACCATGCTCGCCGGGCGCATGGCGGTATATTTTACCGGTTCACAGCACGATACTCCCGGCATGAGCGAAGATGAGCGCGACTACGACATGATCGTAGAGTCCAGTAAGCTCGCCGCGGAAGGGGTCGAGGACCAGGATATCTACAAACTCGCTGAAGGAGTAAAGCTCTACCACAAGATGCAGCTAAAAGAAGGCATGGAACCCCTACCGCCAACGGACGGTATGCTCGCCCACAAATACTGCGGCGGCGGATTCGGCGGCTACGCCCTTTACCTTTTCGATGACCCTGCCAAACGGGAGGCTTTCGTGGAAAATACAGAGGCCGCCAGAGCGGTGGAACCTTATCTTCGCCCTATCTCCTAGGTCTGAGCTCTTTGCCTGGTTGACCTGTTTTTGCATTCACCCCTAACATCGTCTTTATAACCATCCCCATGTTATCCCGATACCATATTCTCCCTTTCCTCGCTCTATTTGCGTTCACCGCGAATGCAGCCGAGCGGCCCAATATTATTATCATCATGTCCGACGACATGGGATACTCAGACATCGGTTGCTACGGGGGCGAAATCAATACGCCTCATCTCGACTCCCTCGCTCAAGAAGGGGTTCGCTTCACTCAGTTTTACAACACCAGCCGTTGCTGCCCCACCCGTGCATCTTTGCTAACCGGTCTTTACCCTCATCAAACGGGTGTCGGACATATGATGGAGGACTATGGACTTCCCACCTATCAAGGCGACCTGAATCAAAACTGTCTGACCATAGCCGAGGCCCTCAAGCCAGCCGGGTATCGAAGTTATCTGAGCGGTAAGTGGCACGTGACACCCTACCACCACGCAGAAGAGAATCCTCCCAAAGAAAATTGGCCTCTCCAACGGGGCTTCGATGAGTTCTTCGGTACTATTCACGGGGCAGGTTCGCTCTTCGACCCTTGCGGACTCACTCGAGGGAACGAATACATCACTCCCGAAAATGATCCACAATACACACCCGAAGGATCCTGGTACTACACCAACGCCATCACCGACAACGCCGTTAAATTTATCACCGATCACGCGGAAAATCACAGCACCCAGCCGTTTTTTACTTACGTCCCTTACACAGCAGCACATTGGCCTATGCACGCGTTGCCAGAGGACATCGCCAAATACGACGGTGCCTATGACGATGGCTATACCGCTATCCGTCAAACTCGGGTTAAACGACTCAAGGAGTTAAAGTTACTCCCCGATGACTGGGAAGTCTCTCCTCAGGTTGGTGACTGGAGTTCCGTGAAAAACAAAGAATGGGAAAGCGCACTCATGGAAGTCTACGCTGCTATGGTTGACTGTATGGACCGGGGGATCGGCAAAATCGTCGAATCGCTCAAATCAACCGGGCAGTATGAGAACACCATGATTATTTTCCTGCAGGACAACGGAGGCTGCGCCGAGACTTTCGGCAGGAAGCAACGCGTAGGTCCCTTAGAGCGTCCACCTGCACCCACACTTCCACCCATGAGCAAGGACGAGTTGCAAACCGAGATGATTCCGCCTCAATCACGGGACGGATATCCCCTTCGACGGGGCGAAGGGGTCATGCCCGGCCCACCAGAAACCGAAATCGGCTACGGTGAGAACTGGGCCAATGTATCGAACACCCCTTTCAAGGAATACAAACACTACTCCCACGAAGGTGGCATTAGCTCGCCCCTCATCATACATTGGCCGAACGGGGTCTCAGGAAAAGGCGAGGCATATCGCACAACTCCTGAAGGACCGCTCTACGATTCCCCTGCCCACTTGGTCGATATCATGGCAACCGCTTTAGACTATGCGGGTACCAACTACCCCACCTACCACAACGGCTATAAACTCACCCCACTGGAGGGTATTTCACTCCGGCCCGCCATCGAAGGGAAACCACTCGAACGCGGGAAGCCCCTCTTCTTCGAACACGAAGGTAATCGCGCGATTCGCGACGGGAAATGGAAGCTGGTATCCAAGTATCCCACTGGAAAATGGGAACTCTACGATATGGAGCAAGATCGGACTGAGATGTACGATCTTTCCCTCAAGGAAAGAAACCGGGCTGCCTACATGATGTATCAATGGGAGCAATGGGCCCACGAAAGAGGCGTCGTACCATTTCGTTCCTGGTATCTTAACCCGGAAGCCAAGAAATAGGCTCCACTCAGGATCTCCAGCAAAAAGCATCTACCTGCTTCCACTGGGAAAGTTCTAGAGCGCTCATTGGTTCATGATAATATTTCGGCACATATACGGTTTTATTCTTAAACAGATTTTACGGTCATACCCATTAGGAATCGCGGCGCTAATCCCCATTACTCTGGTCGGTCAAAATCAGCCGCCTGTAGCGATCACAGCACTCACTGATCAGATTTTGGTCCAAGGGGGTGAGGCACTTGCCATCGAACTTAAAAGTGTCTTCGACGATCCAGACGTCTCCGACCCAGCTGTTCAGTTCGATGTTCGAATCGGCGATGAAACGAAAGCCATTCACCTGGCCCTCTTGCCTGTGTCTGCACCCTTAACAGTCGCCAATTTTATCGCCTACATTGAGGCAGGGTATTTCGACAACAACCTTCTTCACCGCTCCGTACCTGGATTTATCATACAAGGAGGCGCATTCAATTTCGCAGAAAACTTAACCATTGGGGACGTGCCTAGTTTTGATCCTGTCAAAAACGAGCCTAGCATCAGCAACACCCGCGGGACGGTCTCGATGGCTAAACTCGGAGGAGATCCCAACTCAGCCACCAGCTCCTGGTTTATCAACCTGGCCAACAACGCGCTCGATCTGGACGGACAAAACGGAGGGTTCACCGTCTTTGCCGATGTCATAGGTAACGGTATGGCTGTCGCGGACGAGATCGCAAGTCTGCCTGTCTACGACGTGTCTTTCGAACTCGGTAGCGGCGCATTTGCCGAGATGCCGCTGAGCGCTCCGAATCTGAATCGGAGCTCCTTTGTAGAAACGACAGCCCAGCTCATTTTTCCAGTCCGCTTCAGTGTCAGTTCCAGCAACCCATCCATCGCAACGGCAGACCTCTCTTCCGATGGCCAGTTGACAATCCAACCATCGGTTGAAAACGCTGGCGAAACAACAATCACCATCACCGCAAGCGATCTCGACGGCGCAACCATCCAGGAAAGCTTCACAGTGATGGTGGAGCCCCTTATAATTTCCTACGATCAATGGCAGGAGCAAATCCAATTCCCCACTGCCCAAGACGCCATTCAAATCGGAGATCCCGACAAAGATGGTCTGATTAATCTCTTTGAATTCGCGTTTGGCACCAACCCTCTGGAGCCCACTGAGACAAACTCTTTTATAGAAGTTCTCAGGAATGGCGACTTGCAACTCTCGTTCACCGACAAACTCGCAGTCACCATCCAGGTTGAGAGTTCCATCGACCTGAAAACCTGGACACCCATATGGACCCCAACAGACGGCGCGACCGCTCAACCCTTGATCGAGTATGTCACGGTTGAAGACACCGTCACAGTGGTCTTGAGAACCCCAAAACCTGAAGGATTGCCGCTGTTCTGGCGAACGTCGGTCAACGAGCCAGATAACTGATGCTATCGATTGAATAGGAACGCCGTTTCGTTTCCTTCAGTTTCAGCATCGAACTTCATCCACATAAAGATTTATGGAATGATTTTCTCAGCAACCCACTATTAAATCTGCCAATACGATTCCTGACAAATTAACTTTCCACCATCTGGCAAATTTCGAACAATCGCCCCTAACCCAATTGCAAACTATGCCTTGCCCCATCACTCGATTGAAGCCGTTCTTCCTTATCCCGATGCTACTGGCGTTGCTGAGTATAGGCTCTTCACTTAAAGCTCAACGGCCGTTGGAGTTGCAGGACGGCGATACTTTTGTATTTCTCGGAGATTCGATCACCCATCGCGGGCCCTACTCCCAGTATATCGAAACATTTTTTGTGACCCGTTATCCAGAACGGCATATTCAATTTATTCCATCGGGAATCGGGGGTGACAAAGCCGCTGATGCCTTGGCTCGTTTTGATGAGGATGTTGCCGTGCACAACCCAAATTACGTCTCCGTAATGCTGGGGATGAACGACGGCCAGTATAAAGATTTCTCACAACAAATATTCGGAACCTTTGCCAGCGATATGGAGGAAATAGTCGACCGTATTCGTGCTCTGGATGCACTACCGATCATCATCTCTCCGACCATTTTCGATCAACTGCAGTATACCACTCAGTCACGCGATCCGGACTTTCGATTCAATCGACTGAATGCTTCAGATCAATACAATGCGACTATGGCCTTCTTCGGTGCCTGGATGCGAGAACGCGCCCGGGAAGCTGACGCACCCTACGTAAATCTCTGGGGACCGCTCAACGATTTCACAAAAGAACAGCGGCAGGTTGACCCCGGCTTTACCTTTGCAGAGGACTCGATTCACCCGGGTCCGGACGGACACGCTATCATGGCAGCCGCATTGATTGAGGACCTAAAGCCCGACCGTAAAACGGTGAGCACGGTCAACGCCCGTTTCACCAACGGCAAGTGGCAGATCAACGCAAGGAACGCGACCATCTCCGATATCGAAGGATCCTCAGATTCACTCAGGTTCACCGTCGAGGCCAACAGCCTGCCCTGGGTCCTTCCCGAAGAAGCTGCCTTCGGATACAAACTTTCCAAGGCAGGACATCGCCTTAGCAACGAGAGTCTAAGTATCTTTGGACTGGAACCAGGCTCCTACGATATACGAATCGATGGCCAGGACCTGCCTAAGCCGTACTCACACATCACCCTCGGTCGTAAAATAGAGTTACAAAGCATCTCCGTGACGCCACAATACCAACAGGCCACGGCGGTCGCTGCTCTCATTAAAACGCGTTTTGAAACCGTATGGATTCCCTACCGAGACTTGCAGGCAAAGATGAAAAGCCAGCGACGGAAGTACGGAAACGATACTCCAGAAATCAGCGCATTCAGAAAAACCATACAACCACAACTTGACGAGTTATTGATTTCTGCGGATGCTCTTAATCAAGAGATTTACCGCCTTGCTCAGCCGAAACCGCGCCGGTATTCCATCACTAGACGCCACGACTAATCACAGTCCACAAAGCAAACCGTAAGATGATCGAATGACTATGAACCGAAGAGAAGCTATTCAAAATATGCTGCTGATTATGAGTGGAACGGCCCTCGTTCCGGCCTACCTCCGTGGAGAAGGGAGTCCTTCCATCAAACTAGCTCACCTGGATATAGACGGCGACCAGGAACAGCTTCTGGGGGAGATCGCTGAAACAATTATTCCAGCCACCGACACGCCGGGAGCCAAGGAGTTGGGACTCCACTTATTTGTCATGAAAATGGTCGATGACTGTTGCACTCAAGAGGAACAAAGGAGTTTCGAGATCGGCCTCTCCCAATTGGAATCAATCTCTCAGGAAACCTTCGGCGGCAGTTTCGCGGATGGAACCGAAGAACAGCGCGAAGCGTTGTTCGAACGCATAAACCTAAGGAGCGAACATACGGAAGAGCTGAAAACATTTTGCCGTATCATGAAGCAACGAACGATTCAGGGGTACAAGGTCTCTGAATACGTGATGACCGAGCTGATTCCGCACAAAATGATCCCGGATACCTACGATGGTTACTATCCGGCATCCAAACTTGGAGGGGAAATCTGATGGCGAATACCAGTATCAATAGCGTGAAGAAACGAACTTACGACGCCATTGTCGTGGGGTCGGGTATCAGTGGTGGTTGGGCAGCCAAGGAGCTCACCGAAAAGGGTTTAAAGACACTCGTTCTGGAAAGGGGTCGCGATGTGAAACACATCGTCGACTACCCAACGGCCTATAAGATGCCTTACGAGTTCGAGCATCGCAATGAAATCCCGCTGAAGAAACAGACAGAGAACCCGATACTTAGCCGCGCAAACGCCTGGAAGGAGGACTCGGATCATTTCTTCGTCAAGGATGCTGAACACCCTTACGTTCAGGAGAAACCATTCGATTGGATACGGGGCTACCAAGTCGGGGGACGGTCACTGCTCTGGGCACGCCAAACCCAGCGCTGGAGCCAATACGATTTCGAAGGCCCTGCCCGCGACGGATTCGCCGTCGACTGGCCGATCCGCTATCAAGATATCGCGCCCTGGTACAGCCATGTAGAAACGTTTGCCGGCATATCGGGGAATCGTGACGGCGTTGAAGCTCTGCCCGATGGAGAATTTTTACCTCCGGGTCCCCTCAACGCGGTGGAAGACCACTTCAAGAGATCGTTAAGTGAAAACTTTGAAAACCGCCACCTGATCGCCGCTCGTTATGCGCATCTTTCTGAGCCCAGGGATATCCATCTCCAACAAGGACGCGCCACTTGTCTCAGTCGCAGGCTATGCCGAAGAGGGTGCCCTCTCGGTGGCTACTATAGCAGCAACTCCTCCACCCTGCCTTGGGCGGAGAAAACGGGAAACCTGACACTGCGCCCCCACTCGGTGGTCCACTCCGTTATTTACGACGAGGCCAAAGGCAAGGCAGTTGGTGTGCGGGTGATCGATAGTGTCACGAAGGAATCGATCGACTACTTTGCGAACGTTATTTTCCTGAATGCCTCGGCGCTTAACACGAATTTGATTCTTCTAAACTCCACCTCCAGACGATTCCCCCTGGGGTTGGGTAACGACAACGGCTTGATGGGCAAATTTATAGCCTTTCATAACTACAATACCGGGATCAGCGCACGGTTTGAGGGCTTCAAAGAATTTGCCACCTTCGGCGGTCGACCGGGGTCAGCCTACATCCCACGCTTCCGGAATCTGTTTAAACAGGAAACTGATTTCCTACGCGGTTACGCGACAGGATTCTCCGCCGGACGAAACCCCTATAGCGATACCTCCGGAGTCGGACGCGATCTGAAGGACAGCCTTCTAAACCCCAAGCTGGGTGGCTGGTACGTGGGCGCTCATATGATGGGTGAAACGATTCCCAAAGAAACCAACGCCGTAACTCTCGATTCCACCCAAACGGACGATTGGGGCATACCGCTACTGAAGGTCAACGTCGACTATGACGACAACGACCGCAAGATGGAAGCCGACTCCCTCGAACAACTGTCTGAGATGTTCGCCGCGGCTGGATTTACTAACATCAAAACCAGGCAGGAGAAAAAGGCACCGGGGCTGGACATTCATGAAATGGGTGGCGTGCGTATGGGCAAGGATCCCAAGACCTCGCTCCTCAACAAGTGGAATCAGCTCCACAGTTGTAAGAACGTATTCGTGACGGACGGAGCCTGTATGACCTCAACGTCCACCCAGAACCCTTCTCTAACCTACATGGCGATCACCGCGCGCGCAGCGAATCATGCC
Organism: uncultured Opitutaceae bacterium; assembly: GCA_964352065.1. Classification (GTDB taxonomy): domain Bacteria; phylum Verrucomicrobiota; class Verrucomicrobiia; order Opitutales; family UBA2995; genus UBA2995. Next base: position 63,066 of record CAYGQM010000014.1, on the reverse strand, counting down.
GTCGAGGAAATGAGAAAGGGCCATATCTAAGGTAAGAAGATCGAATAGGAAAACATTGCAGACCTCCAACTTTCGGGTACTTTCAAGCCATGAAATTGACCTCGGCTTTATCCATCCTCAGCTCGATCGGCGTGGCGGTCGTACTTGCCCTTCCGCAAACAGACGCATCCGAACACAGCGTATCGGACGCCCCAAAAATTCTGTTTATAGGCAACAGTTTTACCTTTGGCGCTGGCTCTGCCGTTCAGTTTTATAAATCCGACTCCGTTACGGACCTTAATGAAAACGGTCGGGGTGGTGTTCCCGCATTATTCAAGGCCTTCACAAAACAAGCCGGGCTCAACTTCGACGTCTACCATGAACTCATACCGGGATCCGGTTTGGACCGCCACATCGAAGAAAAGGCCGACGTGCTGGGAAGGCCGTGGGACTACGTGAATATGCATGGCTACAGTACCCTCGACCGTGACAATCCAGGAGACCCTGCCACACTGGTTTCCTCTGCAAAAGACATGGCCGAGCATCTTCATAAGTACAACCCTAAAGTAAACATCTTCCTGGAAGCCACCTGGTCACGCGCCGACCAAACGTATCCTAAGACCGGACACTGGCATGGAGAATCGATCTATACCATGGCCGAGGACGTTCGCGCTGGTTATAATCTGGCCGCTGCAAGCAGCCCTTTTATCAGAGGCGTTATTCCGGTGGGTGAAGCCTGGAATCGGGCCATAGCAACCGGCGTGGCAGACCCTAATCCTTACGACGGCATCGCATACGGGCAGCTCGATCTCTGGACCTATGACCATTATCACGGAGGCACGCCGGGATACTACCTCGCCGCGCTGATGATCTTCGGAAAAATCACCGGACTCGACCCCCGCTCGCTTGGCGAAAAGGAACGCGCAGCGTTTGAACTCGGTCTTTCGAAAACTCAAGCAACCGCATTACAAAAAGTTGCCTTTGACGAGCTCACATCGGCATACCCTGACTTAAATCTGAAGGTGTTTCAAGGACAGCAATAAGAGGACACTAACCAAACATTCTCTCACTCAAAAAACATACCCAAACCTTCCCATAGAACCTTCCCTGAATCATTCCGAATCAATGACCTTGCTGTATTCGTCTGTTGTATACACCTGAAAGAAGAGGCATGACAATAGTCAGAATGGTTGGATCACGGAAGACGCGAGGGACTGTATCTCCAGACCGGGGAAGCAAAATTCGGTTGGATGAGTCAAGAGGTTATCGTTAAGCAAACTGCCCACTTCGCAAACTGAAGCTACCTGGAGCGGAAAGCCTCGGCTATGGCTGCGTATCGATAAACTGCCCCTTATCGATACGCATTTCTGGAACCCTTGGCATAAGAACGCTGATCAAAGGAACTCTGTGTTTGAGCCTTGGGCAAATACGGACCATTCCGAAAGCCTGTGCCTAAACCCCTTTGTCCACTTCGGCGATCACCAGCGGAAGAATCTCGGCGAAAGCCCGTCTCTCATCCAGAGTGCCTACCGTAACGCGGAAACAACGGTCTAACGGGGGAGCACCTGGTTTACGAATAAAGACCCCGTGTTGAGCCAGAGCATCGAGTATCCCCTGCGCCCGAAGCTGAGTACCCGCATCGAAGGTGACGAAGTTTGTCGCTGAAGGAAGCGTTGGTAACCCCAATTCTTTACCGAGCGCTTCATACTCTTTGCGGCCTTCAGCCACTTTCCGAATGACCGCCCGAACAAACTCCTGGTCCTGAAGGGCCCCCAGGGCTCCAGCTTGCGCCACGCGATTCACATTAAAATGCAGGCGAACCTTGTCGAAAGCCTCAATCACCTCTGGCGACGCAATCGAATAGCCTATTCGGGAACCCGCCAGCCCATGGGCTTTAGAAAAGGTCCTCATCTGTATGAGGCGCGGATCCATGTCATCCGTAGGATACGCCGTGCCAGAAGGTGCAAATTCTACGTAGGCTTCGTCAAGGATACACATGCAATCATCGGGCAGCTTATCGAGAAAGGCTCGTATGTCCTCAGCCGAGTACCAGGTCCCTGCAGGATTGTCGGGATTGGCAAGGTACACAACGGTTGCCTTTACCTCGTGAGCCAGCTTTACCAGTCCATCGAGGTCATTGTACCCATTTTCCTGATAAGGCACGGTTCGTGATGTGGCGCCGTATCCTGCAATGTGGTAGTTAAAAACTGCGTAAGCCCCCAAGGATCCAACACCAACAGTTCCTGGTGACAAAAACACACGCACAGCGAGACCCAGCAGATCGTCGATACCTGCTCCTACACTAATCCTGCTTGGCGCGATCCCATGGTGATCAGCCAGCGCAGCTCTTAATTCCCGCCACTCAGGATCATTGTAATGTGAAATCTGGGACACGGCTTCGTCCATCGCCTTCCGAGCCAAGGGCGAAATACCAAAAGCGCTTTCATTTGCACCAATCCGCGTGGTGATCGGAACACCCAATTGATGTTCGATTGCTTCCGGCGCGACAAAGGGGATCGTCCAGGGAAGGGAATCAACTAAGGAGGTGAATGGTGGCTTCATTTGAACCCATAATTGGGAAAGGGTATGGCGATGAGCAATTGAAATATTCATGCCTCCTTCAAGACTGGTAAGAGCCGCTCCACACCTACGCAGAACTCCTTCGATAAACGAAATACCACTTCCCCATTTCACCCCAAATCCATTTCCAGAGACTGATGAAGGTCTTTAATTTCCCATAAGATGATTGCTCGCTGTCGCTTGCGAGCAGTGAAGAGCGTATCAAAATCATGGCCGATTTGACTTCAAATCTCCAATCCTCCCCCTTATCCATAGAACTACACATTAGGAAGACCAATTTTCTACCACGCCCCATGATTCACGTACCTTTCCGTTCAACCTCAAAAAGTAATCAAGGAACTCTCGTCGTTCTTTTATGGGTACACGTTCTAACAGTCACGGGCTTATTCGGGCAGGACGTGTTTCGGGATTTTCACTTCATTCCTGAAGGCACCCATTTTTCTGAGCTAGACCCCAATACAAAGCGGGAATGGCCGGAAGACGACATTTTCCACAACATGCCGCGTCAGGTTCCCAGAACCCTGAAGGTCGACTTGAAGGACGCGATTCGGGCGGAAATGTCATTCGCCTACTGGGGCGGCCACGTAGGCACCAGTGATCAACGGGTCCTTATCAATGATGCCCTGTGGGTAGATCTTCCTCAACCTGTTGGAACTCCGGGCAACCCAGAGTGCTACTATCGAACACTGTGGGGAAATAATGCGGTTCCGGTTCCCATTGAAGCGTTCAACGACGGCGAGAATGTATTTCGCTTTTCTGCAGGTCCCCAGATTTGCCATGATTTTGATTGGGGCATGTATTGGATCTACGGATTTACCGTACGAATTTACTATTCTGACACGGTCTCCCACCCTTCAGGGACTATCCGTGCAGAACCCACCCGTGATGGAGCGCTTAAAATCGAGGCAAACGTCAGCCCGGGAACCAGTAAAATCGCACGGGTCGACTTTATCGGAGATTACGACGATTTCGACTGGGATGGGGACGGCATCTGGAAAGAGTGGCAGTACCAGTTGCGCTACGGGAAACTGGAGCAACACCTTGGGTCCAGAACACGAGGTCCCTGGAAGTTGACTTGGAGCGATAAATGGATTCCCGAGCAAGACGGTCCGATTCGTATCCGGGCAATCATTACCAATGAATCTGGTCTCTCGTTTTTAACGGAACCCATCACCATTGATGTGCCCAAAGATGACAAGCGGGTCGTGAAAGCTTACCGCTCAGAAGACATTCCGGAGAAGTTTGGTGTAAGAAATGACCATTTAAAGTTCTGCACGTTTCAATTACCCGACGATCTCAGTCAGGTCACAGCGGCTCGACTGGTTATCTCGAGCTGGTCGGCAGATTCCGACAGCCGTGAAGACCCTGCAATGCTCTATATGAACAAGACCTGTATCGCGAAAAACATCGGGGTTCATCATGAATATAGTCTCGATACCCTGAAGATCCCAGTTTCTACCCTGAAACCCGGTGAAAACCGATTGTACATGTATTCCAACTATATTGGGCATGCGCTTGAAATAAACTGGCCCGGGCCGCAGTTGCTCTTGGAATTCAAGCGTTGAGAAACACTTCGCGGTAGCCACATCCGTATGCCGTTCGACTGCGCTTTAAGCCTCGCATACCCATCTGCCATCGGTCTGCAAGAAGCAAGTTTGACGAGGATTTAACCCTCGTTTCCATAGGCGAAAGGCATCGAAAAAAAGGGCTGCAATCATCGATTATTTCTGAGATCAAAATGGTCGACCCATTGCTCCTTCCCCATGAAATCTCCGTATATCCTATCGCTACTTTTCCTCGCTTCGCTCGCTGGCACGCATCTGAACGCAGCCGATAGCAGACAACCAAACGTACTCTTTATATCCATCGATGACCTCAATGATTGGGTCGGCGGCTTGGGCGGGCATCCACAGGCGATCACTCCCCATATGGATCGGCTGTTTGAACAGGGCTTATTGTTTAGCAACGCTCACTGCTCTCAGGCGGTTTGTACGGCATCGCGCAACTCATTGTTGAGTGGACTTCACCCCTCCTCATCAGGGTGGTATGGATCCACGTCAGCCATGCGCAGCTCTTTTGATGCCGTCATGGGGAATCACAAAATGCTGCCCCAACACTTTAAAGACAACGGCTATAAGACGCTCGCGGTGGGGAAAGTATTTCACAATGGCGTATCCGATTACAAAGACCGCACCAAAGACTTCTGGGATGAGGTAGCACCCGACTACAAAGTTCCTAAATACTTGAAAGACCGAGGAGACGGGTATGGAGGCTCCAAATTCTATCCCTTCCCCAAAGAGGGTAGTCAGATCGTAAATCACTACGGTAAAGACTTCGCTGATGGACACTCCCTTTGCTACGGAGCCCTGGGCCGCGAAGACATGCCAAACGGAAAGATGTTCGATGAGCTGATTTCTGACTGGGCGGTCGACCAATTGTCGAAAGACCACGACAAGCCATTTTTCATGGCTGTGGGATTTGTACGTCCCCATGTCCCCTACACGGCCCCCAAAGAGTTTTTCGACCTCTACGATTTGGATACCATTAAGATCCCCTCCATGCCCGACAATGAAATGGCCGATATCCCGATCATGGGAAAGTCCATCGCCTACGGTACGATAAAGACCGGAGATCACTACGCCGTTGTAAATCTAAGTGATACCTATTGGAAAGAACTGGTGTATGGCTACCTCGCTTGTGTTTCCTTTGTCGACCATGAGCTCGGTAAAGTGCTTAAGGCACTCGAAAACAGTAACCATGCGGACAATACCATCGTCGTGCTATGGTCTGATCACGGACAGCATTTGGGCGAGAAAAAACACTGGCGAAAGCAGGCTCTCTGGGAGGAATCCACAAAGGTCCCACTGTTCTTCAAAGTTCCCGGTAAACGGGATACCGTCGCAACGACCGAAAAAGCAGTCAGTTTGTTAGATATCTACCCCACTCTGGTCGAACTCTGCGGATTACCCAAAGCACCCAAACTGGAAGGAAACAGTCTGGTGCCTTTAATAAATGACCCTGGCAGCGATTGGGATACACCGGTCCTGAGTACCTGGTATTTCAAAAACCATGCGGTGAGGAGTAATCAATGGCGCTACATACGCTACCGCAATGGTGACGAGGAACTTTACAACCATAAGACCGATCCCGGTGAACACATCAACCTGATTGGTGATTCCACGTACGACGGCGTGATTACCCAACACAGAAAGTATCTACCTCAAGAGGATACCCTGCCCGCAGGTACGTCCGAGTGGAAGCCGGACAAATTAGACAAGCGGGTGGCCACCTGGACTGAAAATGATTCAATCCCGGAATGGCTGCGTTAATTTCAATAAGAGTAGAGTATTCATGTCCACGATACGTCCAACCGTTACCCTTGCTGTCCTCCTGATATTTCTCGCTACGAATACCCAGGGTGCGCACCACCGCAGCTTAGTCTTCCAGGATAATTTTGAAGGCCGTTCCGAGATCGGTGACGCCTATTTTACTGCCTTGGCAGGAGGCGATGCATGGGTAATCCAAGACGGGATCCTGATAGGCAAGCAAACCAATCCCGCTCATGGAGCTGTCATTCGCACAGAACTCCCATTCGCAGATATCGACATAGTAATCGATTTTCGGTTTAGCGGAGGCTCACGATTCAACTTTGTCATCGATGACAATAACGAGAAGTCCGTTCACGCGGGTCACATCTGCCGGGTTTCGATTTCACCCAATAACCTCAAGATTTCGGACGACAAAACCGGGAACATGAACCTCAGCGTTAGGGCCAAACGTCAATCAGAGACGCTTTCTGAGGGTGAAAAGAAGTCTTTGCAGGATCTTCTGGATAGATCTGCAGCGTCTGCCGAACTCTCACTCACGGAAGGCAGGTGGTACCAATTACGCGTCCGTATCCAAAACGACCTTATGGAAGCCTATATCGATTCGAAGCTCGTCGCATGTTTGCGCTCTCCAGGCATCGCTCACCCGACTAAAACGAAGTTTGGCATGACGGTTAACGACGCCACAATCGATTTCGATAACCTCCTTGTGTACCAGGCGAGCTCTTCCTGAGATTCCGTAGACAGATTTACTTCTTTGCCGGAGAAACAATCGGACCGACGCCCTGAGGATTCCGGGTCCGAGGCTTCTCAATACGGGTCGCCCCATCGGGAAGTTCGTCCGGGATAAAGGGAACTATTTTACCATCCGTCAGCTTTTTGATGCGCAGGTCCTTAATCTCCACCCGGTTCGGATTACCCTGGTGCAGCTGAATCGCCAATAGCCCCTGCAGTGCGCGACCCACTTCATGATGATCAATCAACTCAGAAGTTATCATCCCATTTACCTTGTGAATCAGGTGATTACCCCTGGCGATAATAGTGTATTCATTCCATTGTGACACGTCTACCTTCACGGGTTCATGTTCACTGAGCAACCAGCGATTCCCTTCCAGATCAAGCATCACATTTTTCCCATTGAGCCCAAATATCCCGCGCCCTTTTTCTTCATAGGTCATCCCGGTATGCTCGATGGCCGGGTGAATATCGCACTGGTAGCCCGTGATTACCCAGCGACCTACATCCGGCAATTCCCGGCTGCGGTATTGAATACCCGAGTTGTTGTCACCGACCACCCGGACCGTCGCCCGCAATTCAAAATCTTTCACCTCACCCCCACGCCATATGAGGAAGGAATTATGTTTCATGCTTCCAGGTCCGGTACAGGTTCCCACAACGACCCCGTCCTCAACTTTCCAAAGCGCAGGGTCACCGTCCCAGCCACTGAGATCCTTTCCGTTGAACAAAGAAGTAAACGCCTCATCAGCAAACAAAAATGGAGTGAGTAACAGGGAAAGACCGACAACAAGAAGCTTATGCATCCACAATGGTGAAATCCAACAATGGCATTGAGTCAAGAACGGCAGACAAGACCGTAGTCACGAACTAACAGGAAGCGCTTCCTGCACGGGCTCGTGGTCCGAAGCTCCGGCTATCGTATCGGTGACCCGCTGCAACTCAAGGAGTCGGATTTCAACTTCAGCGCGAATAGACTCCACTTCCCTCCCGTTGAGCTTCGACGGAACCGGTATCGGTTGACCGTAGGCGATCTCAATCTTAGCGAAGGGATATGGGAGCATCGTCCTATCCCAGGATCGGCGGCAAATAAACGCCGACTTACAAGACGCAGTTATAGGCAGGATGCACCCTCCTGTCCAACGAGCCATACGCACAATTCCGCCTTGAACATGCCCGCGTGGGCCCCGAGAGCCATCTACTGCCAGGCCTGCTCCATAACCGGGCGACTTGCGAATCAACCGTATCATTTCCTGTATCGCCTCTAAGCCATCTCTTCCTGAGGATCCCCTCACGACAACCAATCCCAGTCGTTCTTCGACCTTGGCCATTGCCTCCCCGTCCAAGCTTTTCGAGCACATGGAAACCCACTTCCCATTCGATCTAGCTGTCATGTGCCTGAGCAACACAAACGTACGACCGTGGAAAAATCCTGCAATTACCGGTTCGGGTGCCTCAACCGCAGCATCCAAATGCTCACGTCCGGTTTCATGAATTCTCCAGGTCCAATACACACTCCTGATCAAACAAAGCGTTAATGCGGGAACCATTTTCAACAGCACAAAGCGTTTGAACGAATTGATGGGGTACTCCGTCGGCATAGATGAAACGGTCCTGATTTGAAAAACTGATACAGTTGTTATTACCAACGGACCAAACACATGAAGCCGGAGAAAACGTTCTCCCTGCAGGATCTACCGGAATAAAGAGTGAAAATATGCCTCAGCCGTGGGTACGGCGGAGACATAGAAACAACCGGTGAAACAAGACCTAGTCAAGGGACAAGCATCAAAACAAAGACAGTCGCTGTATAAACCACACCGAGGCCACCAAGGAGATACCCACGTTCACAGGCATACGTATACCCCGTCCATAGTGCTTCCAGGAAGTCAGCTTGAAACAGACTAGCGAGAGCACGGCGATGATCGAAAGCTGACCCAGTTCAACTCCGAAGTTGAATGCCACCACCGCAGCCACAAATTCATTCACCGGCAATTCCAACGTTCCCAGCATCCCCGCAAAGCCCATCCCGTGAACCAACCCGAACAGAAACACAATCACCAGACGCAGGGGGTTCACATCCGACTTCCGGAGATTTTCAATTCCGACATAGGCAATTGATAAAGCAATCAGGGGTTCAACAATATCAGGGCGGTAAGGAATTGTTCCTAGAGACACCATCACGAGCGTCAAGGTATGGGCGAGTGTGAACAAGGACACTTGTAGCAAGAGAGGTTTCCAACGCATGCTAAGGAAAAAGAGCCCGAATACAAAGAGGATATGGTCCAACCCTTTGGGCAGGATATGCGCATACCCCAACAAGGTGTAACGCCCTAATACCCCCGTAAGCGGCTCCGGTGAACTCACCGCAACAGAATTCGCCTCCGGGTTCTGTAAGCTTACCCATTCAAACTCCAGCACTGGACTTTTTTGCCCCGGCTCCAACCAACGGGTGATACTACTCTGCGACTCACCCTCAAGAGACATCGAAACAACCAGCGGATACTCAATCAGCAATCCGGATTTTGAGGTCACCATCAGACCGGTGCTATCAGGCGGCAAAGAGGCTTCAAAACGCAACTGCGACATCGGCGCCGCCCACGGTTCGGTAAACTTGCCGAGTGGCAGATCGGGAAATTCGAAATACGTATTCTCCATCTGAAGCACCGTTTGCCCGGCATAAAAAAGCAACCCGTTCTGAATGGCGGCTATCAAACGGATCCTTTCTGAAGCGCTCTGCTCGCGATCCATCCTCGTCAGCTCATAGTGAGCCACGGGGTCGCCGAGGATTCGGGTAAAGTCGATCTTCAAATCTACAGTCACTTGCCTGCTCTGAGTATCCACAGAGACCGTACAGCGGGTCATATTCAGAAAATGACCTTCTGCACCGAAGGACACGCCCATCAAAAGCAGGCCAGTCAGCCAGGCCAATCTGGAACGCCTACCAAACAACCGGATGCGTCTCCCCATTCGTCACATTGACCAATCCGGATTCGTTCCCTTCGTAGGGCGCGACCAACACCCATTTCCACGGGGTACAAGTCAGGTAAGCAAACACCATACGCTGGGGCAATCCGGGAGCCCCGATCCACTCCATCTTGTCTGCCTCTACATAGAGATTCTCCAGTTCAGCAGCAACCGTCTCAGCGGTTCGCTGTGACATCAATCCTCCGATTTCGTAACGTACCGTGGCCACCACTTCACCATCCCTAACTAATGCCCAACCGCCTTGGAGTTCAGCCACGGTGTTCACTGCGAGGGCCATGGCTTCATCACTTGAACCCAACGACCATACGTTGTGCAGATCGTGGGATACGGAACAGGCGACCGCAGAATTTGGCGTCAAGGGCCCGACTCCGGCCCAGAACATCTTCGCCACTTTTCCGTTTCCATGGTACCGGTCGATCAACGCACATTTGGTAACGCCCTGTGCAGCGTCGCGTTCAACGATCCCTTCACTGACCGGCAATCGATAGGTCTTAAAGTCTTCTTCGAAATAAAACATCTCGAGTATCGCGGCATCGACTTCTGCCTCTTTCCCGGCTGGGGCCTCAATAACGAAATCTTCGGCCGTCAACACCTTCCCGATATTGATGGTATCGTAGGCCCAATCCGGGTAGGTGACCTCCGGAATCGGCAATAAATACTCTCCGCTCTTATAGGCCAATTGACCGTTCGCGTAGACCTGTTCGATCACAACCGTCTCCGGGTTGGACAGCAGGACGATATCCGCATAACGACCCGGTGCAATACTTCCCACCAGATGCTCGACCTGCCAATGCCGGGCCGGATATAGCGACGCCATGGCATATGCTTTTTCAGGAGGAGCTCCTGCCTCGATTGCCAGGCGCACATTGTAATCCATCGTACCCAGCTCCAGCGATGCGGCCACATCCCGATCGTCCGTGGATACGCTCATGTGGGACCAATCCTGAATCCCCATCTCCAGCACATAGGGAATCACAGCGGCAATCGCGTCCGGCTTCATTTGGGCAAACACCCCGCGCTTAATTTTGTCCCAGCCTTCTTTCGCCAACCGAATGGAATGGTCACTACTAAGACCTGCCGCCGCAAACGCGCTGATGTCATCCACAGAAAAAAGACCCGAGCCATGACCCTCTACAACCCCCCGCGACTCCCAGGTTGCTTGCATCATTTCCCACAGTCTTTGATAGCCCGGTGATTTCGGATTCCAGACACTGGACCAGTCCATCACTTCTCCCAAGCCGAGGACGCGCACGTCATCTTCCATGAACTTCCGCATCTCGTCATAGCCATAGTATCCCGCACCCATTTCATAGGCGGTGGGTGGCGTAGCGGATCCTACCGCAATAAAAACCTTTTGCGGACTGCCAGCATCTTCGGCGAGCAACCAGAATGCATTGTTGTTGTTTCCGATGACATTCGACATCTCGTGGGAACCTTCCACCGTCCAGGTGTTACCGTCCGAAATTACCATCGGAGCTTCATACTCGGGTGTAACGTGACTGCTCTCGATGTGCTTGTGCGATTCCCCAAACCCCGGAACCGCCCACAGGCCGGAAACATCAATCTTTTTCAACACCTCGCCTGAATAAGTGCCAGCATCACCGGTCCAGGCAATCCTCTCACCGGCTACTACGATATCCTGACCCTTTTCCCACAGTCCAACATGGACATTCAATACCGTGGCGCCTGAAAGCAACAGGTCAGCAGGCAGTTGCCCTTTCGCCACCAAGGCCGCTTGTTGCCGGGCCGAAGCCTCTTCGTTGAACGTGAAATCGCGTTGATACTCCGCGGGAATCGCCGTCGGCCGGGCCGCGTGATTCGCAGAGAATAATACCGGGCCGAACAGTGACAAAACCCAACAGGAGAGTATAATCTTCTTTTTCATAGCCTCGCTCCTGCATAGTCAGTGCCAATTTCTTCTGCTGAGTCCGATTTCAGTGCTATCGATTCTCTAATAGCGGAAGATTCACTTTTTCCTGCCTCGCGGGGATTTGTCTTTCCCTCTCTGAAAGGAGACCTAACGTCTACGGTATCCTAGCAGCAACGCCTTGTAGCGACCCATGACTCCTCCCGATAGCAGGCCACCTGAGGTCACCGTATTACTTCCCTGCCTCAACGAAGAAAAAACCCTCCCTTTTTGCATCGAAGAGATCAAAATGACCTTCGAATCGAACCATCTGGATGGGGAGATCCTGGTCGCCGATAACGGCAGCACTGATAACTCAAAAGCATTGGCCACCTCTCTGGGAGCCCGTGTCGTCGACGTCGCCGAAAAAGGCTACGGTAATGCACTGCATTATGGTATTCTAGCAGCAAGAGCAGACTATGTAGTCATGGGAGATGCAGATGGGAGTTACAATTTCAGCCACACTCCCGCGTTGTTGGAAAAGCTTCGCGACGGAGCTCATCTCGTCATGGGAAATCGGTTTGCGGGTGGGATCGACCCCGGAGCCATGCCCTGGAAAAACAAGCACCTTGGCAATCCTGCGCTCAGCCTCATCGGACGGGTCTTGTTCAATATTCCGACTCATGATTTCCACTGCGGCCTGCGTGGCGTCAACAAGGCTCACTACCAGAAGCTCGACTTAAACAGCACCGGCATGGAATACGCGTCGGAAATGGTTATCAAATTTGCCATCATGAGGTCGCGTATCGATGAAGTCCCTACGGTCTTGCGTAAAGACTTGCGCGACACGGCTCCCCACCTCAGACCCTGGCGGGACGGCTGGCGTCATCTGAGACTGATGTTGGCCCTTGCTCCCGATAAGGCGCTCAGAATCCCCGGCTGGGCGATCACCATCCTCGGCCTCCTATCGTGGGCGGTCCTGCTTCCTGGCACCCTGCCCTTTCTCGGCGTTCGGTTCGACATCCACTCACTCCTTTTCGCCTCGCTTCTTCTGGCGATCGGGCCGATGTTATTGTTTCTCGGCTCATTCGCCCGGATCTACGCGATCGAAACCGGATTACTACCGAATCGTAAGAGTCTCTTACAAAAGGATGGAAGTGCGGAGTGGCTCTCGATCTTCGGCGCAGTTTGCCTCTTGGCCGGAGCCGTTCTCGGGGGCATCGCCGTATCCCAATGGCTGGACCAGGGACTCGGTGACCTGGATCCATCCCGCACCATGCGCTGGGCCATACCCAGTGCAACTCTTTTGCAACTCGGCGCTCAATCCCTTGCCATGAGTATGGTCGTTCATCTAATTCAAATACCATTGAGAAGCCGTGCTGTACGATAAAATCATCCCTATTTTCCACAAGCCTTTGGTATTCAATAAGAGAATACAGATCATCGCCACTCACATGGCAACCCTGTTGCCTGACGAAGGATCTGTCCTCGATGTCGGTTGCGGAGACGGACAGATCTGCAAACTGATTCTCGACAGGAAGCCCGGATTGACCTACATAGGCCTGGAAGTCGTTGAGCGTCCCGCATGTGCCATCCCCATGAAAATGTATGATGGGCACACCTTGCCCTATGGGGACAAGAGCTTCGACTACGTCACGTTTGTCGATGTGCTTCACCACACGGAATCTCCACAAGCCACCATCCGCGAAGCAGCGCGCGTCGCCCGAAAGGGAATCGTTTTAAAAGATCATCTCTGCGAAACACCCCTGGCTCGAACGATACTTTCGTTCATGGACAAAGTCGGCAATGTTTCCCATGGGGTCTCACTCCCCGACAACTACCTGAGCAGAAAACAATGGGCTGACGCCTTCGAGGCTGTACAGTTAGCCAAAGACGCCTACACCGAAAAACTCGGGCTCTACCCTGCACTCGTAAAACCTCTCTTCGAAAATGGCCTACACTTCGTCGGTCGATATACTTTCTAAATTGCAACGTGGCCGCTCCCGAATCCAGTTTTCCCATCCGACGAAGCCTCTTCTTCATCGCTCTGGGCCTTCTCCTTGTTGTTAAGCTCTGGACGACTCAGTATCAGGATACCAAACTTTCATCCGGCATGCACGACGATGCCTGGTTCACCTGGAAAGCGGAGCACGGCTATTGGAATATCGACTCCTACAGCGAGCTTTCCTACATCAAGGAACCCCTTTTCCCGCTTTATATCAAGGCCCTGAATGAACTGGGGATTCCGCTACGTCTCGGAAATGACATCTGCTACGGTCTCGCACTCATGCTATTGGCCACGGCAATGCTCAAACGCACCGGGCTCGTATCCTTATCACTGATACTCTATGCGCTATTGCTCTTTCATCCTTATGGATTGGCGGTTTTCACCCGGTCGATATCCGATGCTCTCTTTACCATCCTGACGGTGCTATGGCTCATCCCACTCCTGTTTATTTTTAGAAAGGACGACCCGCCTGAAAAACGTTGGCTGGTACTCTGGAGTCTCATCAGCGGACTGATGATCATTACGCGACCCGAAGGGATCTGGGTAATGGCGAGCACCCTTCTCGTCATAGCCTGGAGCGTTTACCAGATCCTGCGGGCATCCTCCTGGAAGTTCAGGAGTCCGATGTTTCTCATACGACTGGCCATTGCCTTGCTCTTGATTCTCGGCCCGACCTTTGCCGTCATCAAGAAGGTAAAGAAAACCAATGCCGACCGCGCCGGGTTCTATGCTATCGCGGAACAGGCAGAACCCCACTATCAACGAGCGCTCAAGACGCTGATGTCTGTAAGACCGGATCAACCCGTTCGTTACGCATTCGTCCAGCTGGAGACCCTTCGCAGACTATCTGAACAGAGTCCCGCAGTACAAGCTGTCTACGAAAAACTGGCCGGTCCCATCGGTCAAAAATGGAGTAGTTACGTTCATGCCGATTTTCATCCTGGCCCCGGGGAAATGGGCGGCCACTTTCAATGGGCATTTCGCGAAGCGGTCGCCTCACTGGGGCATTACGAATCCCCGCAGACGGCTCAGGATTTCTACGACCAGTTGACTCAGGAAGTAGATGCCTTGATCCAGGCAGGCACTTTCGAAAAACGTTGGGTACCGTCAACCGGACTCAGTCAGGTCTACTCACCTTTCAGCTCCGAATTTTTTCAATCCATGAAGCGGATCCTGAATCGAACCTGGGGTTTGGAACTTCAGTTACAGCAAGATGATCCCGGTGTTTTTGAGCCACTGGTTGACCTTTACAACACCACAACCCTCAGAAGTAGTGTTCATTTCCAAAATAAAGATACGGTAGGCGCCAAACTCGTCTTACGCGGTTGGATCTACACGAAGCCCCCCATCCCTCTGGATACCATCACCGGAATGCTGGGTCCCTCAGAGGCATTTATCGACGCCACCATATACTTACGCGACGACGTCTTGGGCAGCAAAAACCCTGAACTGGTCGGAACGATTGAATCCCGGTTCGGGTTCTACATAGAGATCACCAACAAACACCTCCTTGACCGCCTGAGATTCGTCCTGAAGGACGGGTCTTTCTTCGAGGTGCCCATACCGGAATTCGAACAACCCGGGGGGGGATTTTTCATACTGAAAACCACCAGCGAAGGTTTGGACGCTGAAGTCTGTGTCGACTACAATACTTCCAAATACTACGTCAACAAACTGGAAAAACTAGACTCGTTTACCCACTTCTACGAATCAATCACCCCACTATATCCTGTTTTCCTAAGTATCGCGTTTCTAGCACTGGGCGTTGCTACTTACTGTCTTAGAAAACAGCTAAACCTCCACTACCTAGTCATAGTGCTGATACTCCTCGGCATTTTCATGCTTCGTTTCATGATGTATGCGATGATCGACTACACGGCTTTCCCTGGCGACGATCTACGTTATCTATTTCCATCCTCGGTTTTCCTGTATACCCTACCATTTATGCTATTCGCTCTCCTGCTAGAAGAACCGGGAAAACCGACTGCAAGCGAAGACCGCCCCTAGCTTCCTAACTCACTCGCAAGCGTAGCCAGTCCCTCATCCACACGCTCCGTGGGTGGGTTGCTAAAATTCAACCGCATGTATTGGGCGCCTGCTTCGGGAACGGAAAAAAACGGACTCCCAGGCATGAAGGCAACCCCTCGGACAATCGTTCGTTGAAGCAATGCTCGCATATCCAGAGGAGCCTTTAGACGGAGCCAAAAGAATAGACCCCCATCTGCCACGTTCCAATCAGCGAGTTCGCTAAAATGCCTTTCCAACGAGGCACGCATTGCATCGCGCTTGCCCCGATATAGATTTCGGAGGGTGGCAATCCTCTCAGTCAACGCGTCTTCATCTTCCAACCACTGCAATACCTGCGCTTGAGAAAACCGGTTTGAGTGTAAATCAGCCGCCTGCTTCAGTTTAAGCAGATAAGGGAAAAACTCCTCAGAGCATACCAGACACCCCGTCCGCAATCCCGGTGCCAGAATTTTGGAAATCGTACTTAAATGAATCCACTTGGCCTTCTTCAGGAAGGAACAGATGGGATCCGTCGCTAACCCCGCATAGTTCAACTCACCATACGGGTCGTCTTCTATGAGCGTTACATCGTAGCGATCCAGCAAGGCAGCAACTGCTTTGCGCTTTTCCAAAGAGTAGCAAATCCCCGTCGGATTTTGAAAACTGGGTCCCAGATAAACAAAGCGGATATCTCCTCGACTCAAAACCTTCTCGAACGCTTTCAGGTCGATGCCATCCGGCTCCAATTCAACGGCCTTCAACTCCGCGCCGAAAAGATGGAACGACTGAATGGCCGCCAGGTAAGTCGGTTTCTCCACCACGACGTTGCACCCCTCATCGATGAATAACTTGCTGATCAAGTCGATACCCTGCTGCGCGCCCGATGTGATCAATACCTGAGTATAGTCGCAGTGAATCCCCTTTCCCCGAAATCGGCGGGCAAAGCACTCCCTCAACGCCGTTTCTCCTTCGGATGAGCCATATTGGAAGGCCCCTACTCCCGCCTCTGATAAGAGCAAGCCTTCGAAAGCCTCCGGAGCGGGCAGCCCACCGGCAAAGGACAGTATATCCTTGTTATTGGCATGGGAAAGGATCTCACGGGCAACGGATCCCGTTAGGCGACTGATTCTTGAGGCATACATGATTGAAAGTGCTCCTAGTTTAACACCTTTACTTCGATTCCCATAATGTTATCTAAATCTCGTATTAATACCTTTTTTGCATGATTGATATTTCCCTCAAACAGCTGGAGTGTTTCTGGGAAGTCTGCCGGGACTTTCATTTCACGAACGCGGCCAGGCGCCTCAACATCTCGCAGCCGCCTCTGAGTCGCCATATTCAGGACCTTGAAGCCAACGTGGGAGCCAAGCTGTTCCTGCGCGAGGGGAAGCGAATCAGGCTGACAAAAGCAGGAGAACTGTTTCTCAAGGAATCCTACCAGATCCCTTCGATCCTGAAGCGTGCCAGGGAAGCAGCACAACGGGCCGAACAAGGGGAACCCAAACGCCTCAGGATCGGCTTTCTCGGCGCTTTGATGGGCGATCAACTGCTGGCCCTCTTCAAAAAGTTCCGCGAAACGAATCCGGACACCCAGCTCGCGCTCTCCGACCTGTCACCCGCCATGCTAATGAATGAGCTTGAACAGGGTCGACTCGACGGCGCCTTCCTCGGAGTCCGACCCCAGCGAGCCATTCGCGGCGTCGAGTGCATCGCCTGGCGGACAGAATCATTGCGCGTCATCCTGAATAAAGAACACCGCCTCGCCACAAAACGATCCATCGCTCCCGCAGAGCTTTCTCAGGAAGGTCTCGTCACCTTATCGGAATCCGTAGCACCCGCCTTTCGCGAGAAGCTGGCCCGCATTTTCCGGGGACACGGCGCCCTGCCTACGGTGGCCAATGAAACGACGGGCGTCCCTGCCATACTCGGCATGGTCATCGCCGGCTCCGGATTTTCCATACTCCCGAAATCAGCCTTGGGTCACCACGATCCTACCGTCGTCACCGTCAAGCTTCGGTCAGCCGAAGCGGTCCTCGAAGAAGTCTTTCTCTACAAGCAGTCGGCCAACCACGAAGCGCTGGAGTCATTCAAAAAGCTCTTATAAGTTTCGGCCAGCTCACCCCTAAGTTCCGGCGAGAGATCCCCAAAAAAAGCAATCGTCTGCTAATCAGCGTTTCGGGTGAGCTCCCGTAAGCAAAAATCCGTCGCCGGAAAAATATTCCGAATAAAGTGATACTTTTTGTACCCTGAAGGAGCATGAATGTGTAGAAATCATTAACACTAAATCAAAATGAAACACACACTCAAAAACTCCCTCGTGGCACTCGTAATCTTCAGCGCTCCCTTGGCTTCATTTGCCGCCAAAGACGATGCGTCTGTAAAGAACAACTACAACCTGCCAACCTACAAAGTCGAAGACATCGCCTCTCTCCCAACACCAACTCACAACCCGATCCCTTCTGTGAAATCCCAGTTAATCGGTATGGACCTGCGGGTTAAATTCACGGTGACAGCCGACGGGAAGCCACAAAGCGTTCGCCTGGAAAAACTTCCCACTGGCAACCGCGCTCTGATAGGATGTGAGAGCTGGCTTGTACACAACTTTTTAGCATGAGCCCCCGATAGTTTATCCTGAGCGTGGCGACAGGAATCGATTCATGCATTGGATCAAAAAACAGAAACTCATTCCCATGGGTTAACCTGGATTTTAATTCATCAAATGTTTTCTTCAAGCGCTCTTGGGAAGCTTAAAAATCGACTATCATTTCAGCGACCAACTGCTTCCGTTCAAAAGCGTCTCTACGGCCTTCATTCCAGGTCTGGATCTGCAGGGCAATCAAAATACCTACCACGATCAGCAGGGTTTCGCCGAAGGCGTATAAGAAATATTGCCCAATTCGTTTGCGAAGCTCGAGGCGGCGGAGTTGGTGTAAAAAAAAAGCATTTTTATTGGAGTTCCGAGAGCAGCGACGAGACCGGCCTCGATGAGTTCACGAGCCGGCGAGAAGGCCTGACACCGGACCATGAGGAGATTTTTTTATGAGCCAGAATTCAGGAGATAGAATGCACTAATATTCAAGTTATAAGAATCCAAGTACAATCTAGACCAGTGTTAATAAGGTGAGCGGAAAGGCATATGAAATATAAAATACATGCGCCGTTTTATCGCCAAGAGGGTCAGGCAAATTCAGAATCTTTAATATTTGACGAGCCCCCCTCTCAGGCTGGACGACTTTCAGCTCACCTAACGTCAGGCTACCTTACTAGCCATCCTCTTTCTTAGTATCCGGTTCAACCTCCACGCGCGGTATCACCTCCGGAATCGTTGTCGCACTTCCGTCGCGACTCGCCCGATACGCGGGCGAAAGTATCTCCACATTCTGGCTGTGGAACTCGTCGAGAATATTGGCGTGTAGACTGGAATAAATTTTCGAAAGCATTTCCGGTTGCTGAGTCCAGCCGTTGACCTCGTAGCTTACGTAGTTATCGTCCAAGGAAGTCTGCAATACAAAGGGGGCCGGTTCTTCAGCTATGTACTCTGTCTTGGCGGCCGCTGCTTTCAACAGTTCGTTGACCCTCTGCCAAGGCACATCGTAACCGATGGTGATTGTGGTGTGCACCAATAGGCCACTCTTCCCCATATTCTTACTGAAATTGATGATATTATTGTTCAGCACCATGGAGTTGGGGATGGAGACAATAACATTCTTCAGCGTCTGGATGCGCGTGACGAAGGTACTACGCTCCACAATTCGACCCCGGGTACCTGCGATAGTGACCTGATCACCCACTTTAAACGCCCGCGTGTAAGTGAGCACCGTACCCGCCACCACATTGGCTACTGCGGTCGTGGATCCCAGCGAAATGAGTACCCCTATGAAAATCGATATCCCTTGAAATGCAGGGGAACTGGACCCCGGAAGGTAGGGAAAGATAATAACCGCGGTCAGTACCCAGATCATCAACTTGACCAGGATAAAGCTGGGATCGGCAAACTCGGGATAAAAGTTTGGAATTCGTATCCGCTTCGTCTTGACGCCCTGAAACACCATGCCGATCAGGTGAATCAGGAAGCGGGCCAGCGCTACGATGATAACGATCGTCAACAGGTTCGGAATGTAGTCGACGATGGCAAACCAGGAGAATTTTAACGGCGCAACCAACATGGCAATCAATCGGGCTGCCCACTCCAACGTCCAGCGCGAGGTCAACAGGGCGCCGATCGCGGCCGTGAGCAATAGCACCACAGTGATGACGCGACCCACCCACATCCAGATGCTGATGCGAATTGCCTTCATGTCCTCCGGTGACAGCAGATCCTGTCGTTGAATACGCAGGGGCTTGAACCGTTCACTAGGCAAGTTTTCAAGGCGCTTCATCCGGCTACGCACAATCAACCGGGCAATCAACATACAAAGCAACGATACTCCTACGACAGCTCCTGCAATGATGAACCGCATCATGGGCGAGCTGGCATCCATCTTATCGAAATACTCTACGAAGCGAATGATGTTTTCGGTTTCCTGATCTATAGCCAAAGTGGCCTGCTCAACAGTGGTCGGGGTATCTGCCATGGAAGTGAGTGTGGTAAGTTGCCCCGGTATATCAATCCCGCAGACGCCCAGGATGCAAGATTCCCAAAATCATAAGAAAGCCCCGAGACCGAGGCCCGAACACCGTGCCTCGGAGTCCTGCCAATAAGAGTGAACTGCATCACTTAAAGTCCAAAGGATCGACAGAAAACGATAGATAGCAGAAGTTGGATATTCGCAGTAAGAATGGACATCCGATTTGAATACTCGGCGCATGTGACTAAGCTTTAGAATCATTACCTATATCTCGAAAAAGTGGTTGGGAATCCCAGGCATGAGAACATTTCTAACCCCCGTTAAACGTTCAACACTGCCCTTGGTCTTATGAGTACTCGTCCTGTCCAATTCAACAATACCGTTATACGTGACGGACACCAATCACTTGCGGCAACCCGTATGAGTACTGCTCAGATCATTCCAGCTCTTGAGATGCTCGATAGTGTTGGCTTTGGGTGTCTTGAAACCTGGGGTGGTGCAACGATTGACGCGGGTCTGCGTTTTCTGAACGAATTCCCGTTCGACCGTCTGGACGCGATCCGGAAACGCACGAAGACAGATCATATGATGCTACTTCGTGGTCAAAACATCGTTCAGTATGCTCATTTTCCCGACGATGTGGTTGAGGCCTTCATCACAAAATCTGCCGAGCACGGCATGAACATTTTTCGGATTTTCGATGCGCTCAATGATTATCGGAATATACAAACAGCGGTGAAAGCAGCCAGAAAGGCGGGTGCCCATGCACAGGGTGTCTTATGCTACACTACCAGTCCGGTCCACACGATTGAGAAATTTATTCAGATGGGAGTGGAGATCGAAGAGATGGGATGTGATTCCATCTGCATTAAAGACATGGCGGGGTTGATTCCGCCCTGGGTGGCCTATAACCTCATCAAGGGTCTCAAGAAGAGAGTCAAGATTCCGATCATCCTTCATACCCATG
This sequence comes from uncultured Opitutaceae bacterium, assembly GCA_964352065.1. Taxonomy (GTDB): domain Bacteria; phylum Verrucomicrobiota; class Verrucomicrobiia; order Opitutales; family UBA2995; genus UBA2995. The sequence goes on along the minus strand of CAYGQM010000014.1, from coordinate 42,062 downwards.
ATACCGCAGGAATCGGAGCAGCCACGTATCTAGCAGGAACCGAGGCCGGGGTAGAATACATTGATACGTCCATTGTTCCCTTTGCCAATGGAACCGCCCAACCCGACACCGCCCGTATGCTGGCCATCCTTGAAAGCCACCCGCGCAAGCCTGATTACAATTTGGATACCCTGGCCGCCCTGGAGGAATACTTTGCAAACGTTTATGAGGAACTGAAAGAGTACACCCACGTGAAGAATGAGTTGGTGAATTCCGATGCATTGAAATATCAGGTTCCCGGTGGCATGCTCTCCAACTTTCGCAATCAACTCAAAGAACAAAAGATGGAAGATCGTTTCGACGAGGTGATGAAAGAAATTCCCTATGTGCGTGAATGCCTGGGTTGGATTCCTCTGGTTACACCCACCTCTCAAATCGTGGGCGTTCAGGCAGTCATGAATGTGAAGTTTGGCCGTTGGAAACAGTTTACTCCCCAAGCTATGGATATCGCGTTAGGCTATTATGGAACCACTCCGGCCAAGGTGAATCCCGAGGTAGAAAAGATAGCCGCCAAAAACTCCGGGCGCGATCCAATCACCGAACGCCCGGCCGATCTCAAGGAACCCATGATGGAGAGACTTCGCACAGAACTTGAGGGCAAAGGACTTCCTTCGAATGACGAACACTGTGTAATTCACGCGATGTTCCCCACACAATTACAGGCCTACTATGATTCGAAGCAGAAACCTGAAGCCCCCAAAGTGCCGGATGAAACCCAAGTATCCGCGCAGACCGTTTTAAAGCCAACCGGAAAGGTCAAACGATACGGCATTACTGTGGAGGGCAAAACCCACGAGGTGTCTATTGAAGAGATGAAGTGATCTACTCAAGCTTGGTACATTGGTTAACTTTCAGCTAAACATCTCGGATGCGATCAGGAGATCACTCCTTCAAAGACTGCATCATGCCGACCAGTTGACGGACGAGCTTCTCGGACGCACCGAACTCCACCCGGCTGGTCGTCAGCCAGGTTTCGTATCCGCCCAATCGATGTTGGGCAGGGGTGGGTAGGTAACCTTCGGCCCCGTTTGCCAGCTCGATGGTAAAGGTAGAAGGAAACGGAGATTGTCGTTTTAAACGAAGGCCCGTTTCAGCAAAGGTTTCAAAGGGTGACGTGCAAATAGCCAAGTCACCGATCCGGACCGTTTGAACCATTACATCAACCGTTGGTGAAGATTCACATTCCTCAGCAAAATCCAACACCTTTTGGGCATAGGCAACTCCGTAGCGCGGCAGATCTTTTTCACTCCCCGCCTTTTCCGCACGCTCCAGCATCGACTGGGCCTGAGTTATTTGGAGCTTGGAGGGGACACGGCGATCGAGCGTTATCGATCTTTGAAGCATAGAAAGGCTGACGTCGGACCGATGCTCTATAGACTGATAAGCGAGATAGGCTGCATCCGCTACCTTGCCAGCAACTTGTTGGATCTGCTCAAACGTTTCACGATTGGGACGAGGATTTCCAACCGGGATGTTATTGATATCTCCTGAGGTTCCATTGGAAAGGATTCCCACAAAATTTGAATCGGGACGATGCCCCTCAAGTCGATTGTGTATGAGTCTGGAAAACTCACCAAAGTAATCAGCCGATACCTGACCGGCCGGAGTCTTGCCAACATAATGAAGCGAATAGTTGGCGAGCAAAGCCAACGGACTCCCATCGACCGTTCGTACCGATAATACAAATACCTCTGGATCCACGGGACCCGCAGGATGTTTCAGTGCTGGATTCATAGTTCCAGGATTCATTTTTACCAGATCCGAAGTGTCGCCAAACGGATTGGCTGGCATGGCATCCGGATCTAAAAACCAACGACGATTAAAAACTTCTGTCGGTTCCCGGTAGGACCCGTAACCCACTTCGACAGGCTCAAGCGCTTCATGGGCCTGAATAATGGACTGGGCAATCCCTTCGATGAGTTGCTTCACATAGGCATGTTCCGGATCGGTATCGTAACGTGCATAATCATGGGGTGCGCTATGGGTATGTGTAGCAGCAACCAGCATCTGCGATACCGGGATGCCCGTAGCTGCGGATGCCTTACCCTTCGCCTGATCAAGATTCCCCCGACTGATCAGGCAGGAATCAACAATGACCATCGCTAAACGCATCTCACCGTCCTTGAGCACGATCGCCCTCGCGTGAAGAGGATCATGGGCTGTGTAAGCCTCTTTCTTAAAGAAGGATCCTCTGAGATAGATCGGCCAAACTTTCGGCGTGATATCCACTGCGGCCGCCCCACCCTCCAAGCCAGCTCGTGCACTCATGGGTAGAAGGCAGAGGAAGAACACACTAACAGCAAGAAGCTGTTTCGACACAGCAAAAGAACTAAGGTATCTCATTCCCCAACACTATTACATTAACGAGGCAGGACAACTTCTTTTAGAACCCCCATCGTTCTTCGACGGAATTGACCATTACGGTAAACTCACCGCCACGCCCTTATACTCTATATCAGCCATTAAACTTATGCACTTTAGAATTTGCAGAACTTCCAATTATTATGGAAATTGACTCCATCAAATTGCCCTGTTTGTCCGAAGCCTGACGCGGCGCGTCAGAGATTTATGTAGGCCAAATGGGGCAATTTGTTCCGAAATAGTGAACCCATAGTGTTTCTACGTGGCAGGACATCGATTCGTCATACCTCAATTATCAAATGTGAATACCTTTGTATGACTTTTAAAATTACTCTTATAAAAAATGTATGGCACTCCTCCCGTTGTGGTTTTCTGCTTAAGTACATAAACCCCTGGAAACCTACCTAATAAAAAGACGCCATAATCGGGCATTTTTTTCTCATCTGGTAAAATAGTAGCGTCAAAAAGTAATTCTCCAAGTTTACTCAAATTCGTAGGGAATAGTTCAGGAACGGAATATTCTACCATCCATATCATTTTCGGGAGTGAATTAAAAAGGAGTCCAGGTAACATCTTAAACTCCATTTTTCCTGACCAATCTTGATTATCCCGTAGATGTTGAACATATTCATCCCGCGTAAGACAAACGGCCCGAAGAACAACTTCCTCCTGACGGATACTTTCTAAAAGCCGTTGGTGCCATTGATTGTGCCACGATTCCTTCGGATCTAGTACTTGCGCTCCGATAGTATACAGAAGATCGATGCCAATCGCCTCAGCAGTCAGTCCCCCATACTTCGAACCTTCTCTGAGAATCGATAAAATGTAACTCACCTGCTCTGGTAGAACGTAGGATCTGGGCAAACAATAGTTTGGTCCAAAATTGTCGTCGTGCATTAAATAGCTGCTCAGCCAGTTCGAACTAGTAACGTACTGTGTATCCTTACCAACACGAAAATATGCGTTTGTTGCATTCGGAACCCAGGTATCTTTATTGAAAGTGTGGCCATATACAGGAACAATATGCCGTCCTCCTCGTTCTCCAACAGGTACCGCCAAGTCAAATCCTAACAAAGCACCTCCTCCCGATTCTACGCCTGCATATAGATATTTTTGATATGGGTATTGCTCTCGCAGTTTAGAAATTGGCGATCGAATTCGGAAATTCGCATTACTGATCCGGTAGTTCGAGATTAAACTCTTAACCTTGCCTTTTAGCCCTGTGCTATACCCTTCAAAAAAAGGTTCGATGCAATTCCAGGAAAGGGTACAGGAATCATTTCTCAAAGGAGCCAATGCATTTTCAAGGGAGCTTTCAGCTTCATATGAGATTAATTGCTCTAGGTGTTGTTGGTCTACCTCAGAAAGTGTGTGGCCTTCCTTTTTCAAAACGGTGCAGACTTCCTGAATCAATTTGTTAACCTCAGGGTCATTTAATACGCTGTAATCCATGTCCTCAAAGGGGATCGACAATCCGTGAAGTACTTTTTGGATCCGCCAAGCAGAAAGGCCACCACCGGGATCGAAATCCTTTCCTCCATCCATTGCCAAGTCATGAATTTTCCGATAAGAGATATCTTCGTGGTCTGTCGCATTTAGAATAAGAGAACGCAACGCCACTTGAGCGCAGGCTTTGTTCAATGAGTTTTGCTGACAGTAAAGAACACCCTTAACCTTAAAGCTCTTACCACAAACGGTTACTTTGAATTCCTTTTCAACCGGAACACAGTTGTTCTTATGTTCATACTTCCGGAAAACTGCTTCATAAATATGCCAATTATGAAATGACTGCGAAGGCACAGAATCAAACTTGCACAACGCAATACCTTCCAAGTCACCTCTTTGTTTATGAGTTTTAAGGGCCACTTCGGAATTAAAAGCACCATGCCAAAATGAGAGGCGCCACAGTTTTCCAGGTACCGCATCAGCGTAACGAGCCTTGATATCCTCGTCTTCCTCTTGGATACCGCCCGAAGGCACTAACGTTTCGACGACCAGAGTCTTGCAATCTTCAGCTCGTGCCAGGGAAAAAAGCCTTCTGATTGCCTGAAGCCTGGCAGTTGATCGTGGGTCTCTGAATAACCGATCGACTAAATCAAAATTTGACCGACCTTCGCCTATATCGAAGATGCGTATTTTAGTAACACTCTTTGAACATCTAGCAACCTCCATGAGGGTTGAGGCTTGGAGATACTACTTGAACTGAAGGTTGCTACCTTTTGTTTTCTGCTGAAGTTGCCTTAAGGTCTTAATGAATTTTGGTACATCCTGGGAATCTCTAGGCTCAACCCGAATTCGTGTAGGAAGCCGGTCAAATTTCTTTTCGATTTCCTTGGCGATTTTTGGACTGCTGTACGTAGGCTCACTGGACGTTTTAGGCATAGTAATTCGGGGCAGAATGTGGTGACGGTTACAAAACTTCTGAAAAGGGTCTAAATTGCTAAGATTTTAGGAGCAAGCATTTTCAAGACAGATTGAAATACAATTTGATTCACAGAATATTCTACAATTGACCCAAATTTTGCAGAGTCGCGAGGATCTGTTCAATTTCGTGGAGGCGTTTTTTGGTGCGTTTGCCGAAGTGGGTGGCGAGAGCTGATGGATCGGGGCCGGTTTCGGGGAGGAGCTGGCGGATGGCGGTAACCTGATCAGGTAGATCTTTAGGCCAGGATTGTTTTGTTGCTTTGGCAGCTGGCGTGGCGACAGCGAGCTCGGACTGGTCGGACGTGGATTCGCTAGAGCTGCCGTCAGGGTTTTGATACTCGGGACGGAGCCAGCGGATGAGTCCTCGTTTTTCTTCGGCGGCGCGTTCGTGATTCAGGTCAACCAGGCGTTGCAGGATGTCCTGCTCCAAGGCCTCGGCCTGTTCGTCGCCTTGGGCCAGCCGATCAGCCAGTGGCATGGACGCTTTCAGATCCTCCCAGCCGTACGCTTCGAGTACGGCGTCATCCAAGTCGTCGTGTATCTGCTTAAGGACGCTGACCAGGCCGTCGTCGTGGATTTTCTTTTCCTTGGCGTTTAGCGCTTCGCCCTGTCTCAGTTTTTCCAATACGTTGTATATGCCGGTGAGGGTGAGGACTGGATGGGCGATTTGTTGGCGCTTGCGATGGAGGTCGAGTTGTTCACCTTGGTCGCGAATGCGGGATTTCAAGGAATCGGCTTCTGAAAGGTCTGGAAAAGGAAAGGTTTCGAAGCAGCGAGTTTTAACATAAACTGGGTCGTTACCAAAACCAAGTCGACCTCCGCAATTAAGGGCCCATGCAACATGAACGGAAGTGGAAACAATTCCTAAAATTAAAGAATCATCCGAAGCTAAAACAACAAGTTTGTGTTCCGGCTTATTGTTACCGCCCAAAAATTGAAATACACGGTGTTTTGCTGTCTCGGAAGTGACGATAAATCTAGCTAGATTGGCAGTACTGTTACGGAATTCTGTATTTGCCCTACGGAATAGCCACCAATTCTTCCGAAGTTTAGGATCTCTGTTTGTCTGGCGAATGTCATAGACATGATCCTTCAAATGCTGCCATGCAGTTGGGTAGTTAAACCGTAATTCATCCTCCGCTAATCCAAACGCATCAATGACAAAATTTCCGGCCCACCTACTCGTTAAATCACTTCCGTTCCAGATTGGAAATATAAGGTCCAGACTGGGGTCATTTATGCTAACCTTTTCTACAAATTGTCTATCAACTTTGAATCCTTTTCCACCCAGTATGAGGCCAAGGCAGGAAATCCTGGAGTTAGAAATCAAAAATTTAGTACCGTTTAAATCAGGTCCAATCTTAAGGTCTTCGTTGATCTTTCCAAAAGTAGACTGTAGTTCCACCTCGTGCTCTTTATCTTCAATTTCTCTCTCACTTGTAACTCGATTCAATTCACCATTCGCTTGTTCTGTAGTTAGTACTGTCATGGCTATTCTAACTGCCGCACCATCCACTGAATCCACCCACGGATGATCAGGAATTGTAAAAGCCAAGAAAAGTGGATCTTTGTTTGCGTTTAGGTGTTTTTCCACCACACGGCGATTGAAAGTCTGATGAATGCTATTGGTGGTGATAAAGCCAAACCGTTGGATTCTTCCAGCACGGAGTAGTTCAGAAGCTTTTTCCCACCAGAACATGACAAAGTCGGCCGATTCGGGAATTTTATTTTTCCAAACCTTGCGGAGGCATTCGATATAACCGTCTCCTAAATACTCACGCATTCTTACCTTACCGATAAACGGCGGATTGCCCACCACAAAGTCTGCCTCCGGCCATTCGGCTCTTCTTGGATTCGTGTAATCATACACCGGAATACGAGCCGTATCGTCTGGCACTTCCTTGCCGGTCACTGGATGCGCTTTGGTCGTGCGGCCATCCCATATGGTCACGAAGTTACCGTCCTCATCTTTGCGGGGAATTTGTTGGTCGTAGGCCAGTACCGCATCCTGATGCAGGATGGTTTGTTGTTTGGGAAGCAGGGGCCTGTCCTTGGTATCGGCATTGCCGGTAGTTTTCTTGTGCCATTGAAAGTAACCGATCCAAAGAACAAGCTGGGCGATGGCCACCGCCCGTTCGTTGATCTCCAATCCCCAAAATTGTTGAGGTCGCACTTTGAAGTGTTCCATCTCGAAGGTGAGTTCATCATCGCCGAGCGCTTCAAGGAGTTCCAGTACCTCCCCTTCCAACCGCTTCATGTGCTCCAGGGTGACGTAGAGAAAATTGCCAGAACCACAGGCCGGATCCAAAATCCGAATACGGCACAGGTAATGATGAAACTCCTTCACCGCTTCCAGGGCTTTTTCAGTTTCCTCCGATTCCTGATATTGGGCCGCCGCGGTTTTAACCGCATCCCAGCGGGAGCGCAGTGGATCGATAATCGTTGGCTTGACCAGCCGTTCCACATAACTGCGCGGTGTGTAATACGCGCCGAGCTTGTGGCGTTCGCGTGGATCGAGGGCTCGTTCGAGTAAGGTACCAAAAATGGCGGGCTCGACATCGGACCAATCGGGCTTGGCCGCGCCTATGAGCAAGGCGATCTGCTGGGAGTTCAGTGGCAGGGCCGAAGCCTTTTCAAAAAGACCCCCATTGAAGTAGGCAATCTTCTGCATCAGAGCCACGGACCACTCCTCCTCCTTGGACATATCTTTCCAGAGATTGGTTACGGTGATGGCGAATCCTTCGGGATGTTCTTTCAGCCGTTCCAACATTCCGACATAGGCTCCATCCGGAAGGAGGCCCACATCCTCGGCAAACATGGTGAAAAGCGAGCGCTGCAAGAAGGTCGAAATCGCCTGGGCCGAGTGCCCGTCCTTCTCCAGGGACTTGGCCAGCTCGGCTAAATGCCAGGCCACCTCGCGAGTTACCCGAGCCGCGTGTTTGCTCGGATCCATCGATAGCGGGTCCGTCCAAATAGTTCGCAGCAGGTCGCGCGTTTCTATCTTGCGCAGGTCCTCCAGATAGATCCGGTGGTTTTTCGGATCCGGAAAACGAACATAGGTACCACCCGTACAGGTAAACTCGCTGTAGAGTTCGATGACATAACCGACATCGCATACCATGAGGAACGGAGGTCTGCCTTCCTCCGCCGGAAGAAAGCGAATGTATCCACGCGCCTGGTTGTAAGCTTTTTCCAAAGCGATATCCCATTGCCGCGTTCCGCGCACACCATGTCCGGTTTTGCGAGGACGCGATCCTACATCCAATAAAGAAAGCTGATCGGGATTGTCCTTCTTGGCGTGGGCACCCTGCTTGGTCTCCAAAACAAAATGACCTTTCTTATACAAGTCGGCGTAGACCGTTGTCGAATTGCCATCGGGCTTTTGGTAAGCAATCGCTTTCTCGAAGGTATAGGTGTTGTTGCTACTTGAGGTAGGGTCAGGATGCGCCAGCTCCAGCAGATCGCAAAGCTCGGTAAGGAACATCTGGTAGTTCGCACGCTCAGCCGCTTCGGCAGTTTCCCAGCGGGAAATAAAGGTTTCGATCGTCTCTGTGCTTTCAGGGGACTCAGCTGACATAAGATCTATTCCGCTCATGGCCACATTGAATCGCAAGCTTTTTGAATCCTTGATAGGGTTCTTAGCCCTATCAGAAACGGCAGAGCAGAGACCCGTCTACGCGCTTCGAGCTTCGCCGAGGCACAGCGCTCTTGCCCTAGCTTTGAGACAATTGACCACAGCCGAAAATTGTGACTAGGCTTCTTGGCATGGAATATGAAAATTGCAAAAGAGTCTCCAAACCCATTTTAGCATTCCTCTTTGCTCTCTGCTCTTCGCTCTCCGCTGCCGAAAGGCCCAATATCATCATCTTTCTGGCGGACGACCTGGGTTATGCCGATGTGGGATTCAACGGGTGTGAAGATATTCCTACGCCGAATATTGATTCCATCGCCGCCAAAGGGGTAAAGTTTACCGATGGGTATGCCAACCACCCTCCAAACCAGCATGGGCTCCAAGGGGTATAAGGAAGAAACATTTGTCACACTTGAGCCGGTGAGTGACCATACTCCGCTACATGGACTCACCTTCCAAACATTCCAATCAGTTCGAACCGTTGGTTCTTGAGCACCACCTACGGGTACGGGCATTCGTGCGTACGTTGGGGGTGGACGCTGACTGGGTGGACGACATTGCGCAGGAGGCTTTTTTGAAAGCCTATCTCGACTGGGAGTCCTACGATCAAACCAGAGACTTTGGCAAATGGGTGCGGGGCATCGCCGCCAACATCGTCCGCAACGAAATCCGCAAGCAGGCCCGAAGGCAGCGTATCCTGAACTCTGATCTGGTTAAAATGATTCTAGCCGAAGGGAAAGGTGATCTTTCGAATTGGGATCACTTGCCGCTGGAAGTATTGAAAACGTGTATGTCGAAGCTCAACCAGCTTAACCGCACCATCGTTGAGTACCGTTACCGAGAAGGTCTGAACGCTTCCGAAATCGCGGAGCAAACGGAAAAGTCTTCTGCCAACATTCGCCAGATGCTACTCCGCATACGACGCCAACTTCGTTTGTGCGTAGAACGACAACTGGCTCTCGAAAGCTGATATGAACCACGACCGATTTGAAGAACTACTCGGCCGCCTGGTCGATGACGAGCTGACTACCGGGGAGCAGGCGGAGCTCATCCAACTGGTTGAGGAAGACCCTGCGCGTCTGGGTGAAATCAGAAACCAGTTAGAATTGAGCGAGTTGATAGCACTCTCTGAAGACGAGCTTAAGGGTTCGCATTCGTTTCTGACTTCTCTCCAACATCGCATTGAGAACGATCCTTTTGTTACGGGGGTTCATACAGCCATCCATTCCGGAAAACCGCTAAGAAAGAAAACGAGCGTACTTCCCTGGATGATTGCCATGGCCGCTATTTTTGCGCTTCTGGTAACCAGCATATTCCTTTTTCAATCGTCTCGCGAACCGGTGATCGCCGAGCTGACCGAAGTCGAAGGAAGCTTTCAATGGATCGACCCAAATGGGCTGGTAATCGGGGCCTTGGAAGATGGACAAGCTTTCACCAGCGGTACCCTGGAGTCTCTCACTCCCGACGGGATGGCGAAACTAAAGTTTCATGACGGCAGCTGGATTCAGATTTGGGGGAAAACATCCCTTTCCATAACTGCCAATCCACAAAAGATCCTTCATTTGCGCTATGGTAACGCCTGGATTTTTGCCAACCGACAACCCAAAGAACACCCTCTGATCGTTCACACACCTGAAGCAGATCTGGAAGTCCTGGGCACGCATTTCAAGGTACTGGTCAACCATTCACAGACCAACCTCCTGGTAAGAAAAGGTCTCGTGCGACTTACTCGCAACGCTGACGGAGCCCAAGTCGATGTGCCCGCCATGCATCGTGTTTTGAGTTCTACCGAAACGAATGATTCGTTAACGGTTATACCTCAGGCACGACCAGTAGTTTTCTGGAAATCCAACCTTCCTAAAGACGTCACGGGCGGCCGGTGGAGATCGGAAATGCATGCGCTGCGGGAGGAAGTTCGGGCTGCGACAGACAAGGGAGAAATGTCAGAGGAGGAGGCACGCCGCCTGCTCGAGTCTCGGGCAAAAGACCTGCTCGAAGACAAGGGTAGCCTCTACGCCACACGTGTGAAACGTGACCCGGCCACGCGAAAAGGGCTGTCGTATATGGCATCCCTTTCAGTCCTTTTAAGCCAAGCCGGTCCGACCTTTTTAGTTGATGGTTCAAGGTTTGTGGTTCAAGGAGAAGTGCAAACGCCCACAGAGATCATGGTTGGTTTCTGCGCCCTGGATTCCGGTAACCCAAGTGGCGGAAGATACTATTTCCGCAGAAAGGTCGCGGGAAAATTTGAACTGGAGATACCTATCTCTGAATTCCAGTTTTGGGGCCAGAATTTTCGTCGCAGTAGTCCTGTAGGGAAAGAGTTGGTCCAATGGTGGAGTTCCACCGATTCCCAAGAAGCGAATTTAATGATTTCAGGCCTCGAACTTCTGGCTCCGGATAAGTAAATTTATTAAAATACCGCAGTTGTTCTAAATAAATTCGCACCCACGAACCGACCCACTCTTCTCCATGCATTCACTCATCTCTTGGTTTACCCGCAACGGGGTGGCCGCCAACCTGCTGATGGTTGGTATTTTGGCTGGGGGAATCTGGGGTGGCAGTAAAATTATTTTGCAAGAGTATCCGGATCGCGAGTTTCGACAAATCAACGTTTCGGTCACTTATCGGGGTTCCACACCCGGAGAAGTTGAACAAGCTATTGTGACGCGTCTTGAAGAAGCTCTGTTTGATATTGAGGGTATTAAGGAGCTGACCGCACGAGCCAACTCAGGTAGAGGGGTAGTAACTCTTGAAATTGAAGATGGATACAATCTGAGCGAAAAGCTGGATGAAGTCACCAACCGCGTCTCCACCATTCGAACATTCCCGCCAGAAGCGGAACGACCACAAATCAACCTCCACACGGTCCTCCAAAGAGTTATCACGATCGTCCTGTCAGGAGATCTTACTGAAAAAGATAACAAGCTTCTCGGCGAACAGTTGAGGGACGAGATATCGAATCTGCCAAATATTTCCATTGTAACACTCAAAGCGGTCCGACCGTACGAGATCGCTATAGAAGTCTCAGAATCTACCTTGCGACAATATGGACTGAGCTTCGACCAGATTACTCGTGCTATTCGCAGGTCGTCGGTCGACCTCTCCGCTGGGAGTGTGAAGACCGAAACCGGCCGCATTCTCCTTCGTACCAATCAGCAAGCCTACCATCAGGAAGACTTTGCCAAGATTACGGTACTGACGAGATCCGATGGCACCAAGATCCAGCTGCAGGACATCGCGGATATCAAGGATGGCTTCAGCGAAATCCCCATCGTATCCAAATATAATGGCAAGCAGGCCATAGCCATCGATGTGTATCGGTCTGGAAGCCAAAATGTGATTGAGGTCGGGGAAACAATAAAAACGTTCATCGAAGCCAAACAAGATCAACTCCCAAGAGGCATAAAGCTGGACGTCTGGGACGATGATTCGGAACGAATAAAGATTCGGCTCAATACACTTAAAGATAGCGCTATTTTAGGCTTTGTTCTAGTGGTGGGAATTTTGTCGTTATTTTTGCGACCCATTTTGGCGTTCTGGGTTGCATTGGGCATACCCATCGCATTTGGCGGAGCCTTTTTTATTCTGCCCCAGATGGGGGTCACTCTGAACATAGGCACCTTGATCGCATTCATCCTCACACTGGGAATCGTGGTAGACGATGCAATCGTGACAGGAGAAAATGTCTTTCAGCATATGCAAAGGGGAGGCACACCTCTTTCTGCCGCCATAAACGGCACCCATGAAGTTTCGATTCCAGTCATCTTTGGAGTGATTACCACCATGGTGGCATTCCTTCCGCTTCTCTTAATGACTGGTACTCGCGGTGCGATTTATGGAAGTGTTCCTATAGTAGTAATCCCGGTACTCTTTTTCTCACTCATCGAATCCAAACTAATTTTACCTGCCCACCTAAAACATTCAGGAAGCTTGGCCAGAGAGAAAAAGAAACCGGGCCTGTTCACACGATTCCAACAAAGTATCTCCTCAGGGCTCGAGGGCTTTATCCAGAATCTCTACCGACCGTTTCTGAATTATCTGTTAGTGTATCGGTATTCCACCTTCTCCGTGTTCGCTGGATTGCTACTCATCTTTCTAAGCCTGGTCCTGGGAAATCGAATCGCATACCGGGCTTCCGTGTCTGCACCCAGCGATACCACCACAATCCTCCTCCTGATGCCAGCGGGAACCAATTTTGAGGTCACTCAAGAAAAGGTAAATCTCATTGAGGCAGCTGCATTAAAACTGAAGAAGCAAGTCAATGAGCGCTTCGGCACGACGGTCATCAAAAACGTATTTGCGACTGCCGGAGGAATGCCATTTCAACCGGCGGGCTATCAAACCAAAGGGCCATCCGCTGGAGTAGCGGAGCTGGGTGAAGTCCTGCTTGAATTAACCCCTTCTGAGGTGCGGGATGTAGCTTATAGCAGCCGGGATCTCGTTAAGGAATTGCGGCCTCTCGCCCCCACCATTCCGGAAGCAGAAAATTACAGCTTCTCCTATACCAAGGATGAGTCAGAAGTAATGAGTTTCACCCTGGCTCTACCGGATGTAAGTAAGCTCAAGGAAGCGTCAGCAGACCTGCAACAGAAGCTGACCTCCTTCGAAGGTCTATATGACATTGAGGATTCCTATGAACGATCCAACGACCAGTTCAACCTGGACCTCAAACCGGAAGCAGAATTCCTCGGTATAACTGCAACCAATCTTGCCCAGCAGGTGCGTACCGCTTTTTATGGTACAGAAGTTCAACGTATTCAACGCGGGCGGGATGAAATTCAGGTCATGGTCCGATACCCGGAAAAGGAGCGGCGTTCCCTCGCCTCTCTCAACACAATGATGATTCGTACTACCAACGGTACGGAAGTTCCGTTTGAAACTGTGGCCTCCATATCCACGGATAGAAGCTTGCCATCCATCCGGAGAATGGATCGAAAACGGGTCATCAATGTAAAGGCCAACGGCGATCCTGACAAACTTGATGTAGCCGCCATGGAAAACGAAATTCTCAATGAGTTTCTACCTGAACTGGCGGCGACCAAGTATCCTGGAATGACGTTTGAGCCTTCCGGACGCTCTGCTAAGATCCGCCAAGCCAATAAGGATATGCAGCAAGGCATCTATTTTGTAATCGCTGTCATCTACGCCCTATTAGCGATTCCTCTAAGGAGCTATATAAAACCATTGATTGTGATGTCGGCCATTCCCTTTGGCGTGGTCGGTGCCATCGCTGGCCACTGGATAATGGCCAGAATCTTTGGGTTTAACGGCGGAAATCCCATTCTGACCATTACATCTATTATGGGAATGATGGCACTATCGGGCGTCGTGGTGAACGACAGTCTCGTATTGGTAGACTTCATGAACCAACAATTGAAAAAAGGGCACCCCATCAATAAGGTTGTTCGTCAGGCGGCTGAACGACGGTTTCGGCCCATCCTGCTTACCTCTCTGACCACCTTCTTCGGCCTGCTTCCCCTAATGTTTGAAGATAGCCCGCAAGCGGTCTGGATGATTCCCATGGCTGTATCCCTCGGTTGGGGCATTGTCTTCGCCACCTTTATCACGCTGCTTCTGGTCCCGGTCCTGGTGCTCATTTTCAATGACATAACCAAGTTCCTCTACCGCCTCTACGGCGTAGGTTACACCAGCTACGAAGAAGATGAACCCGTGCTCTGAGAAGCAACTTCAAAAATAATGTTCACGCGATGTCACACTATCCCCAACTGAAGACCATGCCCTATAAATACAAAATTTAGTGTAGTATGTAAACAACTCTTTGTCGTTTGGAAGAATCGACAGAGGTCGGCCTGACCGGAGTGGAAGACTGGTCAGGCTGTTTTTTTAACTGCATAAATTAAGTAAACCCTTTTGAGTCACTCACAAAGAAAATGCGTAAATCACTTTCAATTTTAACCACAACCCTCGTCACGTTATTAGTAATACCATTACTAGCAAAGGACAGACCGAACATCATTATCTTTCTCGCCGACGATCTGGGCTACGCAGACGTTGGTTTTAATGGCTGCGAGGACATCCCTACCCCTAACATTGATTCCATTGCCGCGAAGGGCGTGAAGTTTACGGATGGCTATGCCAACCACCCGGTGTGCTCGCCCTCGCGAGCAGGACTATTGACCGGCATGTATCAGCACCGGTTCGGTTTCGAAAACAATTCCGGACCGGAAGACTATGCGGCACCCAACTTTGGTGTTCCACGCGATGTCCCAATGATCTCGGAACGACTGCAAAAGGTCGGCTACAAAACGGGCATGGTCGGCAAGTGGCATGTTGGATTTAACGAAGGATTGCGGCCTCATGAACGGGGATACGACTTCACCTATGTTTTCCACAGCGGAGCTCGAACCTTCTATCCCAAAGGCCCCAAGCAGAACAACCAGCTCTTCAAAGACGGAGAACCCTTCAATGATGAGACCGAATACCTGACCGATGCATTCGCACGCGACTCGGTAAAATTCATCGACCACCACCAGAGCAGCGACCAATCGGATGATCCGTTTTTTCTCTTCTTCTCGTTCAATGCGGTTCACCTGCCGCTAGAGGCAACCAAGCAGTACGAAAGCCGTTTTCCAGATATAAAAAGCAAGAAGCGAAAAACCTATGCCGGCATGTTATCGGCCCTCGACGACGCAATCGGGCAGGTCATGGATAGCGTTCGCCAGCACAAGCTGGAAAACGATACCCTTGTTTTCTTTTACAGTGATAACGGTGGCCCTACCCGGGAAACCACCTCTCGCAACGATCCACTCCGCGGATTCAAGGGAACCCTGTTTGAAGGGGGAATTCGGGTTCCCTACGCGATTCAGTGGCCAGGGGTCATTCCCTCTGGAGAGACTTACACCCACCCCGTCATGAGTTTTGACATCACAGCCACCGCACTGGCAGTCGCGGGCGTGGAGGTGTCCGATGCCGACAGGATCGACGGGAAAAACCTGCTGCCTTACCTCAACGGTGAGGTCAGCGACAAACCGCATGACCATCTTTTCTGGCGGGCCGGGGGCCAACACGCGGCTCGAGCGGGAGATTGGAAACTGGTAAAACAGCGCGGTGAGGATGCGATGCTTTTCAATCTGTCCAGTGACATCGGAGAGCATAAAGATCTTTCCGCCTCCAACCCCGAAAAAATGAAAGAGATACAAGCTGTCTACCCCACCTGGAGTAATCAAATGGAGGACCCGCGCTGGATTAGACAGGACCGCACCAACGCCGAAATAGGCGGAAAACTCAAACAAAGTGCCCGAACCAGAAACCAAAGTATTCAGCAACGGCTGACACGCATCTTTGAAAACGACCAAAACAAAGATGGCCGCCTATCCCGTAAAGAATATGATAACGGGAACTTCGATACGATGGATCGCAACGGCAATGGCTTCGTCACAAAGAAGGAAGCGACCGCTGCCCTCAGACATATTGACCCGTAAATCACAAAACGTAAGTCCAGATAGTCCGTATTTCAGAAAGTTTGTGAGGTTTTGAACCAACCAGTAATAATAAACTAACGGACGAATATCTTGCGTTCAGGCAAAGCACTTATGCTAGGATTATTCCTAAGATTCCGTCCGTTACTACCCTAAGGAATATTAGCTATGTCCCATCCATTTAAGACTGCCTGCGTGGCAATTGCACTTTTTGGCTGCCAAGCGCTTACAGCCCAAGAAGTCATCGATTTCCACCGCGATATTGAACCCATCTTGCAGGCTCGGTGTTTAAGTTGTCACGGTCCCGATGAGGTGGAATCCGATTTTCGAGTGGACCGCAAAGCTACGCTCATCGGAGGCGGTGGGTCTGGCATTGAGACCATTGTCCCCGGCAATCCGGCCGAGAGTTACTTGATCGAATTGGTCAGAGAACAGGACGAAGAATATAGGATGCCGTACGAAGAGGAGGCACTCCCCGAGGAGGAAATCGTTCTCTTGGAGAAGTGGATCGCCCAAGGAGCCGTTCTTCCCGATGACTTTGAAGAAGACGCAGAATTGCCCGAAGTCGAACATTGGTCATTGCTGCCTGTAACCCGACCAAAAGTTCCTTGGGCCAAAGGAATCGATAATCCGGTCGATGCCTTTCTGCGAGAGAAGCTCGATGAAAAGGGATTGACGTTTAACGCACCGGCAGATGCCCGAGCGCTGATCCGACGCACGTCGATATTACTGACCGGTTTACCGGCCACCCCCGAGCGCATTGAAGCATTTCAGCAAGCTCACGCCAAGAACGCTGACCTGGCATTTGAGAGTCTCGTGGACGAACTCATGGAATCTGAACACTTCGGAGAACGCTGGGCACAACACTGGCTCGACGTCATTCGCTGGGCAGAGACCAATGGATCCGAAGCGAACCTCTACCGCAAGAACGCCTGGTACTACCGTGACTACGTAATTAACGCCTTTAACGAAGATAAACCCTATGATCAATTCCTCCTCGAACAATTAGCGGGCGATCAACTGGGCGTCGGAGAAGCCACGGGATTTCTCGTTGCGGGACCGCATGTTCCGACTGCCACGGTAGGACGCGAACCATCCGCCATCAGGCAGGCCCGCGCAGACCGCATGGATGAGATCATGCAAACGGTGGGCGCCTCTCTCATGGGTATGACCGTAAGTTGCGCCCGTTGCCACAATCACAAGTTCGATCCGATATCGATTAAGGACTACTATTCACTAACCGCCGTCTTTCAAGGCGTGGAATTCGGAAGCCGGTATCCAGAGCTTGATGAAGACAACCCGCTTCTGGAAACCCAGGAAACGCTGACCCGAAAAATCGAGAAGGAACGAGCAAAACTCCGCGCACATAATCAAGCCTGGGAAGAAGACTGGACCGGGTGGAATGAGTTTTATTTTCCGGCTACGAAGACCAAGGCCATGCGTCTGTCATTTCACACCCAGTCGGTCGGCGTTGAAGAGATCGAGCTCTATGGTGACAAAACGGGAGAAACCAACCTGGCGTTCTCCGGCAATGGCACCCTTGCAAGAACCGACGATTCGATGACTCAGATCCGCGGTGAGGTGTTCTTTGCCAATGACGGGGTCCTGAGCACTAATCGCTGGCGATCCAAAGCGCCTGACGAAACACAGGCAAAGCCTTGGATCATTCTTGAGTTTGAAGAACTGCAATCGGTCGATCGTCTGGTCATCAGCTCTAACAAACATTACTATCTGGAAACCGACTATCTGACCGCCTACACACCTGAGACGAACTTCAAATACACCCTTGAAGCCCAACTCGAAGATGGAAGCTGGCAGGTGATCGCCTCCAATACCAACCAACCGGAAGATCCGGGACTCCTAACATCCATTGAGCGTATCCACGATACGATCACCCAGCTCAACGAGCAAGGACCGCAGCCCAGCTTCGTCGGACAGTTTGTTGATCCTGTTACTACTTATGTCTTCCACCGGGGCAGCCCGGAGAGTCCGCGGCTCGAAGTCGCACCAGCAGGCTTCGACATACTCCAGGGTGACCTCGGACTCGAATCTTCATCGCCAGATCCTGAGCGACGTATGCGATTTGCCGAATGGATCATTGACCCCGAACATCCTTTAACTGCCCGTGTCATGGCCAATCGGATATGGGGTCACCTATTCGGATTGGGTATTGTGCCCACACCCGCAGACTTCGGAACTGTGGGGGCGCCTCCAACCAATCAAGCGCTTCTTGACTGGCTTGCTGCCGAATTTGTGAACCCTACCCTATCCGACGCAACTCCCTGGTCAGTGAAAGGTCTTATCAAAACCATCTTAATGACAGACGCGTACCGACAATCAAGCACACCGAGGGAAGAAGCCTTGGCGGTTGATGGATCCTCCCTTTACCTCTGGCGATTTCCGCCCAGGCGGGTCGAAGCGGAAGTTATTCGGGATGGTATCCTCCTCGCATCTGGAAAACTCGACCCACGCCTTGGGGGCAAGAGCTACAGAATTCACAATGAAAAAAAGACCTACGCTCAATGGGAAGTTGTGGACAATCACGGTCCTTATACCTGGCGGCGGATGATTTACCAGGAACGCATGCGCCGTGTAGACGACCGAAATTTTACGGCCTTTGACTTTCCAGACTGCGGCCAGATTAACCCAAAACGGCCCGTATCCACTACACCGTTACAGGCGCTCAATCTTATGAACAGTCCGCTTACCGTGCAGCAGACTGAGCTAATCGCTCAACGCGCTGTCGCCGAAACCGACGGTGGGCATGAAAACGCGACTCGCAGACTATTCCAAATCATACTGGGGCGTGAGCCTACTCAAGAGGAACTCGACGCTTCCCTCGAAGTTGCCGAATCAGGCGGCCTGCAATTGGTCAGTCGCTCGTTAATCAATTCCAACGAATTTGCATTCCTGCCATGAACAACCCAGAAGAAAAAATTTCCTTTCACGGCCGTCGTTTACTAAGCCGCCGTGGTTTCCTCGGACATGCGGGCATGTCACTCGGTGCGCTATCATTATCTCAGTTGATCGCAAAAGATGAAGGGATGTTTGGTAAGGCGCCGATCAGACCCGACATCGATTCCAATAATCCCTACACACCCAGGCCCTCTCACTTCCCGGCTCAGGCGAAACAAGTGCTGGTTATCTACTGTCCCGGCGCAGTCAGCCATCTCGACACGTTTGACTACAAGCCGGCACTCTTCGACATGCACGGTAAGAAGCCACCCAATCTTCCAGCCGTCACCTTTGAAGGCCCGAGCGGGAACATCGCGAAGCCGTTCTGGGATTTTAAGCCCCGCGGCCAAACGGGTAAGATGGTATCGGACCTCCTCCCGAATCTGGCGGAGCAAGTGGACGACTTTTGTTTCTTCCATTCCTTGACCACTCAGACTAGTGCTCACCCGCAGGGGGAGAACTTTATGAACACCGGCTTTACCATGGAGGGCTTTCCCTCTTTCGGTGCGTGGGTGACCTATGCGCTAGGATCTGCCAACGAGGAGCTCCCGGCGTTCGTCGCCATCAATGATCCACGAGGCCTTGCCCGTTCCGGAAAAAACAATTTTGGAAACGGGTTTCTACCTGCAGCATTTCAGGGCACCGATTTTAACGCCAAGAATCCGCCAGCGAACCTCGTCCGACCCGAGGGATTTTCCGCCCACGACGATAAGAAATCGGTCGACCTGTTACAGCGCCTAAATGCGCATCACATGGAGCAATACCCAGGTGACGCAGACCTGGCAGCCCGCATCGCCAGCTATGAGTTGGCCGGCAAGATGCAGACCTCTGTTCCGGATGTCATGGGTATCGAGAATGAACCGGAATCTATCCACAAGGAATACGGCACCGATCAAGGCAGCGACCTCAAACGTGAATACGCCAAGAACTGTATCCTCGCCCGCCGTCTGGTTGAAAAAGGCGTTCGTGTTGTCCAACTGTTCAACGGCAGCGACCCCTCCGGTGGCAACGGCATTACCAACTGGGACTCACACAGCGACATTTTGAAGACGCATGCGATGCAGGCAGAGATCATGGATCAACCGACTGCAGCCCTCATCCACGACCTCAAGCGCCGCGGACTTCTCGATCACACCTTAGTCGTCTGGTGCACCGAGTTCGGCCGGATGCCCTTCTTGCAAGCGAATGGTACCGGTCGCGATCACAACCCGGATGCCTTCACCTGTTTCATTACAGGCGCCGGCGTGAAGAAAGGATTCAGCTATGGCGAAAGCGACGAATTCGGATTCAAGGCCGCGGTCGATCCCGTCACGGTCTACGACTTCAACGCTACCCTACTCCACCTCATGGGTCTCGATCACGAACGCCTCACCTACTACCACAACGGTATCGAACGACGGCTGACCAACGTGCACGGACATGTGGTGGAAGATGTACTGGCATAAGCAAAATAATAGCTAACTCCCAAGAAAATTCGTGGATTTTGTGAACAACCTGGCCATATCAATTCATTGCCATAAGTATACATATGTTCACTATATTACGGAGTGTGCAAGTCTTACCGCCCTCGCCAGACCAAAGCCTCGCCCCTCTGGCAATGCCTGAAATCCTCCCTCAACGATTTCTTTCGGGACTACCCCACCCAGTACCAGCCCACACTGGGACCACTCCGGCCAGAATTGGAGGACGCATTTAACCGTTTTCTGCGCTGCGGCGACCTCAGCCAAGGATTCCTGCGCGTGCGTTGCGACTACTGCGACCACGTTCCGAGCCCAGCGGGCGACAAGACCGGATTGTGAAGCAATACCGGAACATACCTGCTTCCCTTCACCTGCAAGCAACGTGGAGTCTGCCCTACCTGTCACCAACGCCGCACGGTGGATACGGCACGATCCATTGCCTCCGATATCTGTTTCGCGGTCCCTCACCGTCACTGGGTCTTCACTATCCCGCGCATTTTGAGGAATGTTTTCCGTCGAAACCCCAAGCGCCTGTCCGTGCTCTGCCGCATCGTAGCCAATACCCTCTCCGAATGCCTGGCCACCTCGGCAGGAGTTCCAGAAGGAAAAGCAGGTATCTTCCTGGGCATTCACACCTTTGGTGATTACCTCGCCTACCATCCTCACATTCATTGCCTATCCACCGCAGGCGCCTTTGACCAGGAAGGACACTTCTACCTCGCCGGCTCCTTCCACCTGAACTCATTTAAGGAAATCTTCCGCCACGCCGTTTTGCAGTCTTTACATCAACGCAACTGGATATCGGAACGGCAAATCAACAAGTTGCTTCACTGGAAAAACAGTGGATTTAATATCGACGCCGGTGAAAGCGCTCTGGCCGCCGAGGACGTCAAGGCCCGAGAACGACTTGCGCAGTATCTGCTCAGAGCTCCCTTTTCTCTCCAGAAAATGTCCTGGAACGCTAATACCAAGACGGTACTCTATCGTTCCTCCCGCAACTGGAACACCAAGCGCAACTTGGGCTCTTGTGGTCATGTCGTCGCAGGCGCTCCTCGGTAGAACTATTCACTGGTCAGGACTTTATCGCCGCCCTCTCCGAACACATCCCGCCGAAATCATTCCAGACCATTCGCTACTACGGACTTTACAGCAACAAAAGTCGCGGAATGAGAAAAAAGAGTCTCAGCAATCGCATGAAGAACAGAAGTGAGGCTTGCCAGGAGGGATTCAATGGAGCGTATAGGCAATACGCACAAAACCGGGGTCATTCCTTGCAATCGTGCAATTTATTGCGGGAATCAAGATGTGACCTCTTCACACGGAAGCCCATAGGGAAAAAGCGCCAATGGCGACAAAGGATAATAGAAGTCTGGGGCTATGATCCAATGAAATGCCCCTGCTGCTCTGGATGCATGCGAGTCGTGGCGACAGTTGAATCTTCGGGGTCAATCCTTGCAATCTTGACGAAGCTTGCGAAGTCAACCGATTCAAGGTTTGACCCCCTGCTCGAACCCTTCGAGTCCACAAGCATCCGGGCCCCTCGTGCGCCTCCATCAACCGTGCGATGGATGGTGGATGCCGTGGACGGTCAAGTGATCAATCTCGACCCCGAACAGGACGCAAGACGCATGCCCACCGCTCAGCACTATCCCTGGCCCAAGGAACGATTCCGATACGAGTATCCGGAGTCCGAACAAACACCGGCATCGCAGGAACCACCCCAAGTCGAACAACTGGATAACTGACTTCTGCTGGTTATCGAAGATTCCGATCCCTGGACTCATGATACGGAACCCGTCTATTGGACGGCTTAACCCAATAAAACCAGCTTTCACGGAAACCGTTTCACCTCCCTCTGTATGCGTATCCTCAGATAAACGGGAGACCCTTCGGAAGATTGACTTTTCAGATGCAATGGGGGTAGCGATAAAGCCTTCACTCGCAAAGGCCGCTCGCCGCAAACCTCAAAATAATCAAATCACCCCACCAATGGTCACAATTTTTCCTCCTCCCCCTAAAACCCCCACCTCGGCGGCTTCGCCGCTAAAAAGCAAATTCCTATCAGTAACAATCCGAAGGACGCACTTTGTATTAAATAACATGATATGAGAGGCAGAAAGATTGATTCTTTGTTAATTTACTTGCCAACTTTTCAGTTATTTTGATCGGGTTTCTCTAACGATAATTTGTCCCCTCAACCATGAAATCACTCCTCAAACTTATTATCCTTTCGTCTACCCTTGTTCTAACAGGCTGCGTTACGGTTACACAATTAAGCGAGATGCCCTTCTCGGACTGGAAGAAAGTAGCACTTCTGGTAAAAGTAGACGAAACAGTTTATGGCTCAAAAGTCGGAACCACTGTTTTTAACAATGAATCAGCAAATTGGACGGAAACAGGAATACAACTGAAACAACTTCTGGAACGTGAGCTTACCGAATCATTCGAAGAAAATACTCAATGGGAAGTATCAACTAAAGTAAGGGCATTTGAGACTCATGAAGAAGAAATAATTCATGACGATCACAAGCTATTGGTCTACGGACCTTCTTCGCAGTTAATGGAAGACGTGCTTAATGAAGGATTCGACGGTTTGGTTTTCTTTACTACTTCAGCCAGTCGCGATGATCTAGCGGGAACAAATCAAGGCTACAGAGCATTTGGTATATACCATCGATCAACACCTTTTTTTAAAAATTCCTGGTATGTATCAGTGGGACGCTTACAGTTCTACGATCTAGATGATCCTGAAAATTTTTGGTCTTCATTTCATCTTAAATACACAGAAGAGATTTCGGAAGATTTTGAATGGAAAGCAGAATGGAATGAGTACAGCCCAGAAGAACAGGAGAAGATAGCCAGTGAACTCGAACGCGTTATTACATCGGATTTTTTAGGACAACTGAATCAATTCTATCTAGAATCAGGACTCACAATACCAACTCCCACCATCTCAAACTAAGGGCAACCGTAAGACATAACGGATCGAGGTGTTTGAGCTGGAGGTCATCCAAGCACATCACAGTCACTTTGAACCGCGTGCCCATTCCCGTACGGCATAAACTTTCGAATCTCCGAGCAGTTCAATGTTAAGTTATTTACCCAACCATCTTTCAAGGACTCAACGGTCACAGAGCTAGCCAAGTCTTTGGACAACCCCCACCTCGGCGGCTACGCCGCTGAAAAGCAAATTCCTATCAGTAAGAAAACGACGATGTGATCGCGTCAGCGACGGGCGCTTCGTTCGCCGGCGATCCAGGCAAGTCGGTTTTGTCTTCACACCGGTCAAAGCCGGAGTTTAATAGAAATGTGTATCTGCAATCCTCCTCCCGACCGTACAGTGAAATTCCGCACCGTATCTTTTCTCATCCGGGCTCTGGCCCTCTTCCTTTTCACGAGCCCCCTCTCTGCCGGAGTGGAGGGCACCGGATTTGCCGCCTGGCAGGCGACCCATTTCTCGACCGAAGAACTCCTTGATCCCGGGGTTTCCGGTCCGCTCGCGACGCCCGCGAATGACGCCGTCGCCAACCTCGTGAAGTATGCCCTCGGGGCCGCGCCAGAAGAGGCCGTATCACCGGTGGTCAGCATCGTTGGAGGCGGCCAGCCGGTCTCCTTCGTCTACCTGCGGGACCCGCATGTGCAGGAGGCCGAACTCGTTCTCGAAGTGTCATCCGGGCTGGACACGTGGACGCCGGTCGCGCCCACTCACGGCAACCTCGCGGTGGACAAGGCCGCGGGAGGAATGGAGGCGATCACCTTGATTCCGGCGAGCGCATCGACCCGCATGTTCGTGCGGTTGACGGCGTCGGCAAAAGAGGCTCCGCGGATGCCGCTGGGAACGAATTTCTGGAACTTCGCCTGGGGAAACGGGCGCAGCGACTACTTCCGGGACGGAGTCGACTGGAATACCGTGGAAAATCCCTGGCGACAGGAGTTCCTCGACGATCTCGCGATCTACTCCGTAATCCGATTCATGGACCAGGTGCCGACGAACAGCTCGACGGTGCGAACGTGGGACGAACGGGTGGCCCGGACCGCGAACCACTATTCCACCAGTGGTGGTGCCGTGGCTTACGAGTGGCAGATCGACCTCTGCAACCGCACGGGAACGGATATCTGGATCACGGTCCCACACCTAACGATCGAGGATTACGAGAACGATCCGACGGACAACTACTGGACCGCGCTGGCGCAATTGCTGAAAGAAAAACTCGACGCCAACCTCAAGATCTACCTCGAATACTCGAACGAGACCTGGAGCGGGGGCGCCTCCTTCCGACAAGGCGATTATCTCGGCGAGCGCGGCGTCGCCATGGGATTCGACTCCGATGGCTACACATCAAAGTTCTACTTTCATGTCTACGCGGCTATGCGCCTGCACAAGGTCTTCCTCGACGCCTTCGAGGGAGAGCACGATCGGATCCGGAACGTGGTTTCGGGTCAGGCCAACTCCCACTGGGGAACCCAGCAAGTGGTCCTCGCGCTACGGAACGAAACGTGGAGCAACGGCACTGACACACGCCTGAATCCATGGGATCTGGTCCCGGACTACTACGCTATCGCGAATTACACCGATACGGGCAACGGCGCGTCGACCACCATCCGCACCGATTGGACGAACCAACTGGTGTCCAACGAGGCCCGCTACATCCAGCATCGGGACACCATTGCCCCCACCCGGATGCAGCTCATCTCCTATGAAGGGGGACAGCACTACACGACCAACGCACACACGTTTTCGACCAATCCGGAAAGCTATGCCATGTACCTGGAGTGGCTGAATCTGGTGTCGAAATACTTTCACCTCACGATGCACTACACCCACACCGGCAGGTGGAGCAACGGCGGTGCCTGGGGTGCAAAATCTTCTACCGATCAGGACCTCGCGGACGCTCACCGCTACCGGGCGCTCGTCAACTGGACGAATGGGTCATCAGATTGACCGTCTCAGGGGCATCCTGCTTCAGGCCCGTCCCACAGAAATCAACCACCGGCCGGTGCGAAGGTCAGTTCGCGGAACCCCACCCACCTCCGCGGCTGCGCCACTATACCGAGTCGAAGACGACATCACCCAAAGCAAATTCTTATCCGTAGTAACGCCACCCTACTCCACATCATGGGCCTCGACCACGAACGCCTCAGCTTCTACCACAACGGCATCGAACGTCGACTGACGAATGTCCATGGACACGTGGTGAAGGACGTGCTCGCGTAGGCACAATAATTTTCAAAATGGAGGGACGGTTGTTAAAGCCGCGGAAACAGTCGAAGGTCGAGCAACTGGACAACGGACTTCTGCTGGTTATCGAAGATTCCGATCCCTGGACTCATGATACGGAACCCGTCTATTGGACGGCTTAACCCAATAAAACCAGCTTTCACGGAAACCGTTTCACCTCCCTCTGTATGCGTATCCTCAGATAAACGGGAGACCCTTCGGAAGATTGACTTTTCAGATGCAATGGGGGTAGCGATAAAGCCACATTCACCGAAACTACTTATCACAAACCCCAATATATTCAAATCACCCGGTCAATGCTCCCAGTTCTTTCTCATCCCCCTCCCCCCTCCTCTGCGGCTGCACCGGTATACCGAGGTACCGAGCCCAGCGACACATCTACAAGCGTGGCGCAGAATAACATGGAGCGATGACCCCGACATAAAACAGCGAATCCTATCAGTATTTTCTCACTCCTTGTTCCCATTACCTGTTTCACCTTAAGCCTTGGCGGAGCCCAACACGGCTCATAGACATCTCCAAATTCAAAACAATGACCGCCAGCAACCAATCCTTCAAACCCTACCTTCTGTTCTGCTCACTCATCGCAGCCTTGGGAGGGCTCCTCTTCGGTTTCGACACCGCCGTCATTTCGGGCACAACCGAAGCCCTCAAGGGTAAATTCGGCCTCAGTGATGGTCTCTTAGGATTCACGGTTACGAGTGCCCTCATCGGCACGATCTTCGGCTCGCTCTTGGCGGGCAAACCGGCGGACCGGTTCGGACGACGCACCGTTCTTGCCTGGCTTGGGGTCTTTTATTTCGTTTCCGCACTAGGCTGCGCTTTCGCCTGGGACTGGTGGAGCTTCGTTGCTTTCCGCCTTCTCGGTGGTCTCGCAGTGGGTGGAGCCTCGGTTGTTTCGCCGCTCTACACCGCCGAAATTTCCCCGGCGAAGTTTCGAGGACGCATGGTCGCAATCACGCAGTTTAATGTCGTGTTGGGGATTCTGTTAGCCTACATCTCGAACTACACCATCGGGCAGCTGAATCTCGGAAACGTCGAATGGCGCTGGATGTTTGGCGTTGAAGCGGCTCCAGCTTTGCTCTTTTTCATTCTTATATTTTTCGTTCCCCGCAGCCCCCGCTGGCTCATCGCGAAAAATCGCATCGACGAGGCGCGCACTGTTCTCGGGAAAGTCGGAACCGATACCGGCGACATTGAATCGGAGATTGCGGAAATCCTACATTCGCTCGACCTTGAACACCACAGCCTAAAGGAACGGTTTTTTCAGAAGCGCTACTCGAAGCCCATCCTCCTGGCCTTTGCCCTTGCTGCCTTCAATCAGCTTTCAGGGATCAACGCGATTCTCTACTACACTCCGGATATTTTCCGTGCCGCGGGAGCAGCGACGGATTCAGCTCTCCTACAGTCTGTCATCGTTGGCGCGACGATGTTTCTCTTCACCATTTTCGCGATGATCATCATCGATCACTTTGGGCGGAAGCAGCTCATGCTCTGGGGATCGATCGGCTACATCATCGGACTGGTCGGGGCGACCTATGCCTTTTTCGCTTCGGTCGAAGGCCCGCTTCTATTGATCAGCCTTCTCGTTTTCATCGCCGCCCATGGATTCGGTCAGGGAGCTGTTATCTGGGTCTTCATCAGTGAAATTTTCCCGAACCGCGTCCGCGCTCGTGGTCAAGCCCTCGGTAGCTTTACGCACTGGGGCATGAATGCGGTGATCGCCTGGACCTTCCCCATCGTCGCGGCCACTGCTGGCTGGGTCGCCTTCGCTTTCTTCGCTCTCTGCATGGTCGGGCAGCTCCTATGGGTCATTCTCGTGATGCCGGAGACGAAGGGAGTTCCGCTGGAGAAGATTCAGGAGGAGATGGGGATCGATTGAAGCCTACCTCGATTTTCCCGATGTCAGACACGGGACGATTCTTGAACGAGTTCCTCGAAATCTTCCCTTGGTAGCCCCATCAATAAATAGCTGCGAATACCTTTTCCTACCGCAAGCGCGGCGTTCACGGAGTTCTTCGATCTTGTCAAGATCGGCTTTCTCAACAGAGCTTACACTTCCACCCGATTTATATGCCCAAACAAGAATCTTCCATGTTTCCTTACCAGCCGGCAAAATCACGAAAACGAATCGGCTTGTATAGCTCCTTGTTCGCTTTCCTGATAGAGTCACCCATGCTTTCAAACGGGAAAAACCCAGTGAGAAATATATGTAGACCTGGAAACAGGATCTGGACCGCCCTTGGTTCCAGCCTGCTAGCGCTCATTTTCGTTGGCTTGCCCGCCAAAGGCAGCCAACCAGTTTCCGTTCCGAATGCACATCGCATCCAGTTTGCAAGCGATAGTGTTAACCACGAATACACCCTCGACATTGCGCTGCCCGATTCATTCGCAACGGAGGAGAATTCGCGATTCCCGGTGATCATCGTCCTCGATGGGCAATGGAACTTCCCGCTCGTTGACCATGTGGCGGATTCTCTCTTCTACGACGATTTGATTCCCGAGACGGTGGTTGTCGGCATCACCTACGATCTTCCCTACACTGAATTATTGGAACGCCGCCGACTCGACTTTCTCCCCGGACCTAAATACGGAGATGACGGGGTAACGGGCGAGGCGGACAAATTTCTGCAGTTTCTGGCTACTGAGCTCATGCCACACCTCGCCAAGGAATACCGGGTCGACACCCGCAACGCGACCCTCGTGGGCCAATCTTACGGCGGCGTGTTCACGCTCCATGCCTTTCTTTCCGAACCACTTTTTTTTCGCAATTGGGTAGCCATCCACCCCGTTGGGAATCCTCCGTCTGCTTGGCAGCAGCGAGATCCCCAAACGCTCGTATCCGCAGCAGAACTACCTACACAATTCCCCACCTCAACGCTTTACCTTTCCGTGGCGGGCATGGAAACCGATGCGCTTCCCCTCGCGGCAGCTTTTGCCGACCAATTGCAGCGGCCACCCCATACCGGGCTCGAGGTCAGGTTTTCCGTAATCGAAGATCTCAAACATGTATCCATGAAAGGGTCTGCGGTCGCACAGGGACTTCGGCATGCCCGGTTTGATTAATCTCACTGAGCAAACGAATATCCACCTTCCGCTGCGGGTGTAACTCCTGTTGCTCGGAACCGACGTAAGCATAACAGTGAAAATGTCGATCAGTCAGAAAATCGCAGTTGCTAGCCTTGCGACCAAACCACAATCTGGCACTCGAAACATTCTCAGAAAGCGCAAGATATTGCAGCCTTTCGGAATTTTCAAAATCCTTCAGTCGAAATTACCTTCCCCTTGGAATTTCTCTCTGTGTTATGAGTCTCGATTATCAATCCCTTCTCGGCTGGCGCGACGGTGCCAGGAAAATGCATATCCATCTCACCGAGATTCCCGATACCTCGAAACACGAATCCTACGAGCATGAGCACATTGCCGAGGAAGCGTTTTATCTGCTGGAGGGATCGGCGGAATATCGTTTTGGAGGGAATACGATTACAGCCGGACCGGGAGACGTAGTCTTCATTCCCTCCGGGGTGCGACATGCGCAAGTCACCTATCTTACTCCGACGATGCGATATTTGACGATTCGCACAGTGGAACCGGACGACGAGCCCTGCTGCTGTGGAGAGGATCGGGAACCGGTCCTCGACTGAGACCCTTCTCCTCACCACCCGTGACTCTACCCCAACACTACCAAGCGGCGTCTTCTCAACAAATCCGATCAATACCATTGCACCACAACCAGCTTTGAATAAAAATTAAAGCCATGCCTGATCAAGACCGCCCCCATTTGCACGGCTCCTCGCTCCAAAACATTGCGTGGCTTACCTTGCTGATACTTTGCGCGACTACGGTTGCCTCCACGGCTTCAGAACATGTTCACATGAAAACTGAGCAGGCGCTTAGAGTCGCTCTGGTTCAACCGATCCCGGAAGTTAACCTCGAAAAAAGCTTAAAGCTCGGAGAGCAGTACTGCCGAACCGCCAAAGCAAATGGTGCAGATATCACCGTGTTTCCCGAGATGTACAGTATTGGATACTATACCGATGTAGACTTCGAGAATCCAAAAGAAGTGGAGGCCTGGAAAGCTTTAGCCCTTCACGCTGACAGTGACTATGTCAGGCACTTCAGAAATCTGGCAAAGGAACTCGATATGGCCATCGTCATCACCTACCTGGAAAGCTTGGGAGACGAATTACGCAATGCAGCCAGCCTGATCGATCGCCATGGTAAGCTACTCTACACCTATCACAAGGTTCACACCTGTGTGTTTTTCAAAATGGAAGGCTCACTTACCCGGGGCGATGACTTTTATGTCACCGAACTCGATACCCGAGTCGGCCCCGTTCCCACGGGCATAATGACTTGCTACGACAGAGAGTTCCCCGAAAGCGCCCGGATACTCATGCTTAAAGGTGCTGAGCTAATACTGACACCCAATGCCTGCGGACTGGACTCGAAACGCATCAATCAATTCCAAACCCGTGCCTGGGAGAATAGCGTTGCGGTCGCCATGGCGAACTACGCGGAAGGGCAAGGGGATGGCAATTCCTGTGCCTTCGACGCGAAAGGCGACCCACTACTCCTGGCCGACGAAGGTGTGGTAGGCGTATTTTTTGCGGATATAAATCTCGAGGAGCTTCGCAGCTACCGCCAACGTACTTTCTGGGGAAACGCCTGGCGTCACGTGGATCGCTACGACACATTGCTCTCTCCAGAAGTGAAAGAGCCATTTTTGCGCGAGGATTCCTTCGGTCGCCCCAATACTCCCCGATAACGAAGGGACATCCCTGCACCCAACGGGCTGTGAAGAACGGAGCTGTATTGAGTAACGGTTTAGGTCGACCAAAACGATGATCTCCTTTTGGATACCCAGAATAAATAACATCAATCCTAACGGCTCGACTTCTGACTCATCCGAAAACTGGTGCAAGATTATCGGTAAATACCAAACACCCTCACGAGTCGGAGACGAATCCTCAACAATTCCGCTTTGCCGGAGAGAAAAACAAAGTAAATTCCTATCAGCCCCCACCGGATTTTGCCGGACTGAACACAGATGAAACAGTGCTGTTTCATAGGAGGAGTTAAATCGCTGTAGGTTGGCTCGACGATCGGTAAAGACTTGGCTCACCGCCAGAAGTGCGCCATTCCCTTGAATCCAACATGACGCCACCAAAGTCTTCCGCCGCACCAAAAGCAGGTGCCCTAAACAGATTTCTCAATATCGTAGAACGGGTTGGCAACCGCCTGCCGGATCCGTTGCTCTTGTATATCGTCCTGGCAGCCTCAGTGCCGGTTCTCAGTTGGCTGGCGGTAAAGGCGAATTGGTCGGCTATCCATCCCGCTTCGGGCCAGGATCTGGTTCCCGTGAGCTTGCTTACCACAGAAAATATGCGGCGAATGTTTACCGAAGCCGTTGATAACTTCGTCGGGTTTCCTCCCCTGGGTACGGTGCTCGTCACAATCATTGGGATAGGGGTAGCTGAGCGTAGTGGGATGATCGGTACGCTCTTGAAGCTCATGGTGAAAATTACGCCCAGATCGCTCATTTCGGGTATGGTGGTGTTTGCCGGTGTGATGAGTTCGATGGCCGCGGATGCGGGCTACGTGGTGCTCGTACCGCTCGGTGCCGTGGTTTTCGCAGGAATGGGCCGTCACCCCTTGGCAGGACTTTGCGCTGCGTTTGCCGGCACCGGCGGGGGGTTCTCAGCCAACCTGTTTCTCACTTCGCTCGACCCCCTACTCTCAGGATTCACACAATCCGCCGCACAGCTGTACGATCCAGACCGCGTGGTTGCGGCCGATGCCAACTATTTCTTTATGATTGCCTCAACCGTGATGGTAACCCTCGTCGGCTGGTGGGTAACCGAACGCGTGGTCGAGCCACGACTCGGAAAATGGAACCCGGACACCGCACCTACTGAAACAGATTCTGAGCGTGCTGAAGAAAACACACTTGTTGCCACCACCCCGGGTGAGCGCCGGGGACTGCTCGCAGCTGGCATAACGGCGGTCATGGTGGTCATCTTTGTAGCGCTCCTCGTGATACCGCAGAACGGATTGTTGCGCGATGCAGACGGCGGGATTGGCCCCTTTATCGATTCGTTGGTCATCCTGATCATGCTGTTTTTTCTATTTCCAGGTGTAGCCTACGGGTGGATGGCTGGCACGTGCCGCACGTCCCGGCAATTTTCCACAATGACCGGTGACGCCATGGGTACGATGGGTGGCTATATCGTACTGGCCTTCGCGGCCGCCCAGTTCGTGGCTTACTTTTCCTGGAGTAATCTTGGCCTACTAGTAGCCATTGAAGGTGCCGATGCCCTTAAGACACTGGGGGTGGGACATCTGCCACTCATTCTGTCCTTCGTCCTGTTAGCCTGCGTTATCAATCTGGTGATCGGATCAGCCTCGGCCAAATGGGGAATCATGGCCCCCGTCTTTGTTCCTATGTTTATGGCTCTTGGCCTTTCACCGGAAATGACCCAGGCTTCTTACCGTGTGGGGGACTCCATCACTAACATGATCACCCCTCTCAACCCTTACTTTCCGATCATCCTCAGCTTTGCGCACCGTTACGATCGTAAGATGGGAATCGGTACCCTCGTAAGTGGCACCCTGCCCTACGCCATTGGCTTTGGCATCGCCTGGGCCATTCTCCTTTCGGCGTGGTATTTATTTGATCTTCCGCTGGGACGCGGGGCCTCTATATTGCTGGGGCCCTGAAATGAGTAGCGAAATCCGTCGGATTGCCACACCAAGCTGACCCGGTAAGAGACCGGCCTCTATTCCGAGACTGAGTCGAGAAGGTCCAGGAGCGCCTGCCGTACTTTACGTTCTGAATCGACTGACAAGTAGCTGGAACGCGCACGCCAGGTCTCATAGCCGCCCAATCGATGCTGCCTAATGGTGGGGAGGTAGCCATTGTAACCGTTCGCCAGCTCGATGGTAAACGTCGGCTTCAGCGGACTGCGCTTCTTGATTGCCAAACCCGTTTCGACAAAGGTCTCGGTCGGAGTTGCCGCAATACCCAGTTCACCTATGCGAATTGCCTGTAACTTGACTTTAACCTTCTCAGGAAATGCGGCCAATTGAATCGTTTCGTGAGCGTATATTAATGAGCGTTCCTTGTAGGGACCGCTTCCAGCCTTGGCGAGTCGTTCCCGTGCTTCACGAACCTCTCCTGAGCTGGGGTTTCTCACACCCAGTTCTATTTCGCGCTCAATCATTACGAGTGGGACCCAGTCGCGAAATAGTATTCGGTCGTAGGCAAGCTTTGCGGAATCCGCAACCGCACTTGCAACCCGTTTTACCTTCTCAAAGGGTTCCAGAGAAACGCGTGGCTCAAAGAAATTCACATTGTTGATATCGCCACTCGTGCCATTGCTCATGATCCCCACGAACCCCGAGCCTTCATCCACTTCCAAGCGATTGCCAATTTGTTTGGCGAACTCCCCAAAGTAGTCCGCCGATAGCAAATTCGCTGGAATGCCGCCAACATAATGCAGGCTGTAGTTCGCCAACAGAGCGATCGGGTTCCCCCGGAGATCCTGTACCGCAAGAACGGATACCTCCGGGTCAACGGGGCCGGCAGGCTTTACCAAAGAACTGTTGCCGGGTGAGGGATTCATTCTCACCTGATCGGTACCCTTGTCAAACGGATCTTCAAAGGCAAACCCTGGCTCCATAAACCAACGACGATTAAACACTTCCTGAGGGTTATTTCCGAGAGCCCATCCGATACGGGCCTCCTGAAGACGCGAATGCGCTTGCACAATTCCCTCGGCGATTCGGCTTGTCAGGTATTTTATATAATCCTCATCGGCTTCACTCTGGAAAGCCGGACTCACACACACCGCCGTATGAGTATGGGTTGCCGCGCCCATTATTCTGGAAACGGGAATTCCGGTCTTACGCGAAGCAATTGCTTTCGCTGCATCCCAAATCTCACGGGGAATCAGGCAACTGTCCACTATCGCAAAAGCAATTTGAGTTTCGCCGTCATCCAAAACCAGACAACGCGCATGCAGCGGATCGTAGACGCCCTCGGCAAACTTGGGCGTCATACTCCCGACCATGGGAACTGGAAACTGAAGCGGCGTAATCTCAATCGTATAGGCTCCGGCCCGCAGCTGTTTTTCGCTCACTTGGGCACCCAAGCCTCCCGCTAGGGTTAAGAACAATGAAACCAGAAATACTGTGTTTGTCTTCATTACGAATACCGTGGGACCATTAGAGGCGTTCTAATCATTGGGTGAGAAATGCAATAAGGTCCGTCATTTCAGTTACCGAAATAATCTCTTCAAGACCCACCGGCATCAAAGACATTCCGCTCGTTTCCAGTTTCATGATCTGATCTCTGGAGACGGTCTCCGAAAAACCACCGGGAAGTTTCATCACGAGGGAAGATGCCGTTTCAGCCCCGATGAGACCCGTGAAGAATCGTCCGTCCTGTGTTTCTAACGTGTAGACTGACCATCGCTCCTCGACAGCGCGGTTGGGATCTAAAATATCCGAGAGCAATGCATTCGGTAACTTTAGTCGAACATCCGCCAAACCGGGTCCGACCTCCTCTCCCCACTCATCAATCTGGTGGCAGGTTACACAAGCGGCTTTTTCAAAAACTTGTCGCCCGCGAACGGGATCACCGGTTTGCTCACTCAAAGCCTTGGAATACTTTGCGATGACGGCTGCCCGATCTGCACTTATTCTCCCAAAGAGCTCGTTCGCCAAACTCCTGACTTCCGCATCGTCTCTTCGGACCAACCTCCACCGCTGGAAGACAGGCATGAGCGACGCATTGATTTTACCATTTTTCATATGTCGCATCAATTGGATGGCCGTTGCATCGCTGCCGGAGAGGAATTCCAGCGCATCCTTCCGGGGCGTAGGCCCAAGTGAAGCCCAGTTATCAAAGAAAAATTCCGCAACCTTGATGCGCTCCAGATGAAACAACATCCGGCACGCTGCAGCCTGCAATTCCGGTGGCTCCGTTTGACGAATGAGTTGACGTACAACTTCAAAAACGAGTTCCGTGCCCCGCTCTCTCACCAATGGCAGCGCAGCCAGACGATCCGAAGTTGAACGCCCACTATCCAGAGCAACATCAGCAGCACTCTCTAATGTAGACTGAATGCCCGCAAGCTCTTGGGGTTCCATCGGAGCCGGAGGATTGCGGATCCATTCGCCAACTGAACGGATGGAAAGTGACGATCGCTTCAATCCAACTGAGAGGCCTTCCACGATAGGAGAGTCCGTAAACCTGAGAGTTTCAGCCGTTACTTGAGAAACGATTCTCCGCAAGACTTTGATGTCCCCTCGAGCCGCTGCTTCCGCGGCAAACTCTCGTAAGCAATCTGCGAGCTGTATGACTCTTCCTCCCACTTCCGAATCAACCATCTCAATCACACCTCTGATCAGTTCTGCCGTCGGAGGATACTCAGCGCTGAGTATGGCCTGCCGTATCCATCGATCTTCAAGCCCTCCACGGCGAAGCAGCGCTAAATAGCGGTCGGTCAGCTCTCTATCTCGAATTTGAGAAGAACCAAGCACCTGCGTAGCCAAAAAACTGAGACGCAGATTTTCTCCTGAAACAAGGTCCAACAATGCCTCAAAATGCGCGTCAGGGTCGGCCAAAGAAATAGCACTTTCGACCACACCGGGTTCAGGGTCTGCGAGGGCTCGCTCGATATGTCCCTTTGTCAAAACACCAAGCCCCTGAAGCGTCCAGAGTGCATGCAGTCGTCCCTTGGCATCCGGGGATTTGAGAAAGCGTTTTTCAACCCCAGGAATGGCATCCGGCATTTGCCGTTCGACCAGTAGCCGCTGAGCATGCGTACGCTGCCAGCCAATTTTACTTTCGAGTAACTCCACCAGTCCGGGTATTGATCGGGGGAGCGGTTGAATGGGCCGAGGCGAGGCCCCCTTGGGGACAAGCCGCCAGATCCGTCCATGATCCAAACCCGCGCGCATGTAATTGGTGTCAACAAAGTCCTCCGGAAAAAATCGCGCGTGGTCGATAAAGCGTCGGTACATATCACAGATGTATAAAGCCCCATCTGGTCCATTCCGAATCTGCACCGGACGCGTCCACTCATCGGATGAGGTGAGGAAATCCCGCTTTTCGCCCACCCGGTCTGCAATGAAACTCGCCCCGTTTGGAACGAGGCGATTTCGGGTAACGAGTTGGCCCGTTGGCTCGCAAACGAAGATCTCTCCTGTCAGATCGGGCATCCAATCCCCACGGTATACGGCGAGACCACTGGCTGCGGTATGCGTGCCCAAGTGAGCGGAAGCAGTCGTGTGACTGATCCGAACCGGCCAAACCGAAGCCCCCGGCTCCTGGATGTCCTCATACCCCTGAGTGATCGCCGCAAACGGATTCCGCTCCATCGCCTCAACCGACATCACGGCAAACATGATGGGGTTACGATTACTGCAAAAAAAACGGCGCCCCCAGTCATCCATCGACCCACCAAACTGGCCTTTTCCCGTAGTTCTGGCGAGCGCGTTTTCACGAGGTTCAAACCGTAGATCCCACCCACGAAAGGGCACAACGGCCGCAGGAGAATCGTTTGGATAAATTTCCATTCCATCCAATCCGTTATTTAAGTAGATAGCATTATCGAGTCCCCACCGCGGTGAGGAAACCTGCAGCTGACTGTGTCGTGGATCGTTGGATACGAAAAGCTGGGTTCTTTCATCGGCAATGTTATCTCCATCACTATCTTTAAGGAAGAGCACCTCGGTACGCGTCGTGATAAGAAGCCCCCCATTCATCGGAAGCATTCCCTGAACATGGTCCAGGTTGTCTGCCCAAGTGCTTGCCAGATCCATTCGACCGTCTCCATCTGTATCGGAAAGCAATCGGATTCGCGAAAGCAAGGGACCCGGATCCGGCGGAAAAGGATAGTCTCCCATTTCTGCTACGAACATGCGCCCGCGTGCGTCCCAGACCACATCAACCGGATCACGGACGACCGGTTCCGAAGCCACGAGTTGGATCTCGTAATCACCATCAATGTTCCATGCTGCGAGAGATTGCTCGGGCGACCACGGAGAACGACGAGGTAGTGGCCCTGCTCCCACCTCTGACATTCCCGTATCTGAAGACGGCACTTCGGGTACCCAGGATTCCGTAAATTGATCAAGCGGCCAAAGTTCCAAACGCCGTACCCAAAAGGCCGCACCCTGTGATTGAAGCGCCACGATACCTTCCTGATTTCGGGAATCCACCCGTCGCTGAACCGATTCCCCGTTGAGCACCGTGCTTAGGCTCCCGCCCCGGCAAATAACTTCCAGTCGATTCCATTCTCCTACGGGATTTTCAACATCATTCTGTTTTCGAAATCCTCTTTCGTCTCGCCAGCCGACTGGTTTATCACCCTTCCCCAATAATCCCGTAGCGCCTTCTTTGAGAAGCACCTCCACACCCTGAACAGGACTCTGCTCAGCGTGTCCGAGGTGAGGAACTCCGTGAATTAAAAGCCCACTGGTTCGCGCCTGATCTGCATGCACACCAAAGGTATGTTCCCCCCATTTGTATTCGATAACCAAATGGTAATCGCGGTACGAATTTTGAGTCGAAAGAATACCCCACTCTTTCCCACTGGTATACAATAAACCCTCATTAAAAGACCAGGCACCTTCAAAACGATCACTCAGAGAATCCTCCTTTTTCAGGGAGGAGTTAAACACTCGGAAGGAATCGTCATACAGAAGGTCAATTTGTTCAATCGGAACGATCGATGGTTGGGCAACTGTCTCATAGAAACAGGAGACGACACCCAGCAAAACCAGAGGTAAGTATCTCATGAGGGCAGTGAAAACGGTTCACCGAGGAACAACGAAAGAAGGCTCATTGCGAGGATCTCAGGACCTGCGGTTGAGGATTGGAAACATAACCTCGCTGTCTCTGCCCCCTACCAGGCAAATTGAGATCACCCAAATCAGCTCTAGCCTTCTCGGCGAGTAGCTCAAGCCGTGCAACCACATCGGGATGCTCATCAGCGACATCGTTTACGCTGCCGATATCCTCCGCCACGTTAAACAACAACGGCTTGGTCGGCCCCGTATAAGAGCGTGGGAAATGAGGATGCCCGAGAGAGTTGTCGACTGATACAAAAAGTTTCCAAGGGCCGGAACGCACCGCTTGCAGTTGATCTCGCTGGTAATAGTAAAATGCCTCATAAGGAGTTCTCGCGTTTTCCTCACCGAAAATCAAAGAACGGATATCATGACCATCCATAACCCGGTCAGTCGGCGCAGTCGTGCCAGCCAGGTGCGCAAAGGTGGGGAGAAGATCCATGGTGGTGGCAAGTTCATCGCTGACCGTACCGGCAGGTATCTTACCCGGCCACCAGAAAATAGTCGGAACCCGGAACGCACCCTCCGCCGTCGTATAACCTCTCCCAAATAAAGGAGCGTTGGTCCCACGATACGGCCCATCAGGCGATCGGGTCATCGGTGAACCGTTATCCGATGTCCAAAGCACCAGGGTGTCCTGCTCCAAATCGAGCTCAGCCAGTTTATCGAGAATCTTTCCCAAGGACCCATCCAACTCTTCCACTGAATCCCCCCAAGGTCCAGCTTCGGACTTTCCGCTAAACTCAGGGGAAGCATAGGGAGCACGGGTGGATCCAGGCATCGCCTGTGGCATATAGAGAAAGAAAGGTTGCTCCTGATGGGTCTCAATGAAGTCGAGTGCACGTTCCGTGTAACGCTTGGTAAGCAGGTTTCGATCAACCGGAGCCTCAATAACCTCTTCATTGTCCATCAACGGAAGCGGCGGCCATACGGATCCATCAGGCTCCCAGGTCCGCGCGGTCATATCATCAGAATACGGAATCCCAAAGTAAGAGTCAAAACCTTGCCGGGTGGGCAAAAACGGCGGTTGATCCCCCAAGTGCCATTTACCGATACAAGCCGTCGCATAGCCCCGCCCCTTTAGAATCTCGGCAACGGTAATCTCATCTGGATGCAAACCATAGGGCGATATCGGACGCAGCACATGCACATCCCGTTCATTCTGGTGCATGCCAACCCGCTGCGCATAACAACCTGTCATCGCAGAGGAACGGGACGGCGTACAAACCCCTGCAGTTACATAGAAGTGGGTAAACTTTCTTCCCTCAGCCGCCATACGGGTTAAGTGGGGAGTTCTTATAATTTTCGCGCCAAAGGGCTCAATATCCCCATAGCCAAGGTTATCGACAAAGACGAAAATGATATTGGGTGGACGGGCACCAGTATTCCCCGAAGGTTGCCGCGCTTCATCCTGTCCACAGCCAAAGCCATTGATCAAAAGAATCAACCCCACGAGCGCTCGCCTAAGTACTATTTCCATGCGGACCTTAGACCTATTTTTCCCATCCATGATGTTTCATGACTTCTTCCACCTCTACCGGTATGCCACCCCGTCGCTTACTCTCGTCTGCTGCTTCCATAAATGCGTAGATTTCTATGGTTTCTTCCAGAGGAACGGGCGCTTTCCCGGTACGGAAAAATTGAACGACTTCATGAAGCATGGGAGTGTAATCGCCGCCACGTGCTTGCTCCACGATCTTGTCCGTTCCGAACGCCGTCACCTTATAGGCGGTCTTTGAATTACGGATGCCATAAACGACTCCGATTTTCCCATCGTTCCAGATTCCAGTAATTACATCATTATCCGGAGTGAAGCTGCGGCTAACCGACTTTACTCCGGGTCCCATGACTGTGAAAAGAGATTCCGTCGGATGAATGCCATACCAGAAAAAATCTGGATGTGTGGGTTCCAACGTGGCGGGGCCGTAAGAGAAGGCACCTTTGAGATCCCCCTTAGGTGCCTCTGCCACCTCGACTACGCCAGGGTAAAACCTCAAAGATGAAGAGCTCCAGCAGGGCACCCCCTTCTTCTTGGCCAGCTTGTAAATCTTAATCGCATCTTCCAACGAACCGGCAATGGGTTTATCTATAAATACTGGAAGACCTGCCTCTATCACAGGGATGACCTGCTCCAGGTGTGGGCGACCATCGACGCTTTCGAGCATTACCGCATCCACGTGTTTGCACAACTCCTCAATCGAATCGTAAAGCTCCACACCGTAGTCCTCGATTAAGGTCTTCGTGAATCCATCAATCCGGTCGGCACTGCTCGGAATATCGGGACTTCCCCCCTTGAAAGCAGCCGTGACCCGCGCGCCCGGAACGTGATTCTCGTGATCGGTATTGTTAAACCGACTGGTAAACGCCGTCACGTGAGAGGTATCAAGACCGATCATACCTACCTTGAAGATGAGATCCGGCATCGCTTCTTCGATCGTATTTACCACCTGAATACCTATTTGCTGATATCCCTCAGGTGTGTAGTGAACATCACCCGGTGCTTTAAAGCGATCTGAGGCAAAGGAAGCAGTCAAAGATCGGATATCGTTTACTGGGATTTCGTGACGTGCCATCACTCTGGCAGCAGCAGCATTATACTTAAGCTCGTCACCTTGAATGCGACCCAACTCTCCTTCCGGAATGTAGGACGTGTTGGCCCAGATCAGTATTGCATTTGTTTTCTTCAGCCGCGTCACCAGTTTTTCCAGATTCGATTCATACACATCCAACGGTGTCGTTAGCGTTCCCCGCTCTTTGTCACGATGCCCCTGATTCTTGCTTTCTGGATGCCGGTAGCACAGGTCCCACAATCCCCAATTAAAATGAATGAGATCCCAGGATTCATTTCCAAGCCATTCGTCTATCTTTTCCAGGCC
Source organism: uncultured Opitutaceae bacterium (assembly GCA_964352065.1). Classification (GTDB taxonomy): domain Bacteria; phylum Verrucomicrobiota; class Verrucomicrobiia; order Opitutales; family UBA2995; genus UBA2995. The sequence goes on along the minus strand of CAYGQM010000014.1, from coordinate 1,779 downwards.
CGTCCCGGTATGCTGAGCGTTACCCTTGTGGTGTACCACCTCCGCCCGTCCTTGAAACATCTCCTGGACGTAAGGCGTATAGCCGATCGAAATCGAATCGCCAATAATCAGGATCCGGGGCATAGGCTCACTCGCCGTCGCTAAATGCTGAAAGTGAACAAGGAAGGCGAGCAAGAGCGGAAGACGTATAGGATTCATAAGGTAGTCGCAGTCTGTTTGCTCAGGTCCATCATGACAAGGCCGGAGGATAGAGAATTTGCCACTCCGGGAGAGTCTTCAAAACGGGGATATAGACAACGAAATACCGGTCTCTGAACACATCACCTCCAGGTATACCAAATAGTAATCTACCTATCGGTAATCTACCATATGGTATCTTTTAAGTTGACTGACCCCAGGGATACACTAACCTCGCCTCACTATGATGAATCCCTTTGCTTATGGACGGGTCGTCGACTCCGGCCAGTATTGTCCACGCCCGAAAGTTGAAAAAGCGCTCCTTTCGATGATGGAGTCAGGACAAAACGCAGTGTTGTTCGGAGAAAGGCGGATCGGGAAGACATCGCTGGTATTGCATACCGCGAAGAAGCTGCGAAAAAGCCGGGTTGTATACTTCGATTTCCTGGCTTGTCACACGCCCACCGACCTGACCGAACGCATCGTCCGGGGCGTATTGGACAACTCCCCCAAAAGCTTTTTCGATTTGGCCGTTCAAGTGTTCTCAGCATTGAGACTGACCATTACAATAGATCCTAATTCAGGCGCCCCTTCCGCATCGCTCGGGGCACAACCCACCTCTGCATCCCAAGCCATCAGTGATCTGGAGAAAGCGCTGGACCGCCTCTACACGCTTCACAAGAAGAAACCGCTGATTGCCGTATTCGATGAATTCCAACAAGTGCTGAGTGTCAAAGACGGTGACCAAATTCTGGCCCGCATGCGAAGCCGGATCCAAATGCACGCCACCCTTCCCTACATTTTCACAGGCAGTATTCGGGAAGACATGCAAAAGATCTTCAGCGATCACAGCAGTCCGTTCTACAAATCGGCGTTACCCTTTGAAATCGAAGCCATTGAGCGTAATCGCTTCGACAAATACCTGGAGAAACGATTCTTGAGCACTGACCGGAAGGTGGATGGTCAGCTATTCGATGCCATCCATGAACTGGGAATCCATGTAACCGGCGACATTCAGCAGTTGTGCTGGGCACTCTGGCTTTGCAGCTCGCCCGGCGAAACGGTAGGCTTGGAAAAGTTCGACGAAGCACTGGAGCTTCTCTTTGCCATGGACTCGCGAAACTTCGAAGATACCGTTGCTCTGCTCGCTCCCTCGCAATTAAGAATCCTGCAGACATTGGCGACCCTCCAAAACGCAGGCCTCTACTCAGCCGAGTTCAAGCAACAATCGGGCGTGATCAACAATCGCTCCATCAGCAAAGCGATCCAACGACTGGAAGACCTCAGGCTCGTCGCCCGTATTCGCGGTGAATTTCGAATCGCCAACCCCTTTTTCGCTCTCTGGCTGAAACGCAAGTTTTGAGATTCGCCAACGATCCTCAAACGCTGCTTTTCGTTTGTCAGGACGAGTTACAAATTCTAAACCGATCATGTAGACCACCATCCCATCAACCCATAGAAATCATGACCCTACCGAATCTATCCCGCAGGAACTTTGTAAAGAGCGCTGGAGTTGCAAGCGCAGCCACCTTCGCAATCCTGCCGTCCTTAAGCGGCCAGCAGGCGCCGTCCCGAAAATTGCGTGTAGGAGTCATGGGCCTA
>CAYGQM010000013.1:0-98582 GCA_964352065.1 uncultured Opitutaceae bacterium | reverse complement strand
GCAGTTTACGCTTTTTCAGCGCATGCGTCTAGGGGGCAGAACTTGAACCGTTTACAAGCAAACTAGTTTCGAAGTTATTTTAATTAATAAAAAAGCCTGCTTATGATTAAGCAGGCTTTTTTGTTAATCTATAAAATATAGACTATTCTCCGAGTTGATATCTCGAGAATCTCCGAATGACGATATTCTCACCTAACTGAGCTATCTTTTCTGTAATAAGATCTTGTATGTTCTTTGCGGGATCTTTGATAAACGGTTGCTCTACCAAGCAGATTTGGGAGTAGAACTTATCAAGTTTACCTTCAACAATCTTTTGTACCGCTTGGGGAGGTTTACCTTCTGCTTGCCCTATTGCTATGTCCCTCTCTTTACCCGACACCTCTTCAGGAACTTCTTCCCGTTTTAGGTAAGAAGGGCTTGCAGCTGCGATGTGGAGGCAAATGTCTTTAGCCAAAGTCTTGAAGTCGTCGGTCTTAGCAACGAAGTCGGTTTCACAGTTGAGTTCGAGTAGCACTCCAACTTTTCCACCCATATGGATATACTGCTCAATTAAACCTTCGCTCGCCGCGCGTCCTGCTTTTTTTTCAGCCGTTGACACGCCTTTTTTTCTTAAAGCTGTAATCGCTTTTTCTATGTCTCCTTCGCTTTCAACGAGAGCTCTTTTGCAGTCCATCAATCCGACGCCCGTTTTTTGTCGTAGATCGTTAACCATCTTAGCGTTAATTTGTACACTCATTTTTCGTATTATTAAAGTTGTGATTAGGATTCTGTTCCAGCGTCCCTTTTTGCATCCTGATCAACCATAAGCTCAGGGTCGATAGTTACCGTAATTTCTTCCATATTATCAGCAGCGTCTGCGGCGACTTGCTCTGAGTAGGATTCCATCATTGGTTCAGCCACAAAGGTGTGAGGAGCTTTGTTAGATTCACGTTTTGCCAAACCATTTTGAAGTGCCTCCATAATGGTTTCTACAATAATTCTTATAGATTTAACTGCGTCGTCATTACCGGGAATCGGATAGTCGACCAAAGTGGGATCGGAATTAGTATCTACCAGTGCGACAACTGGGATTCCCAGCCTCTTAGCCTCTGCTACCGCAATATCTTCACGCTTTATGTCTATGATAAAGATCGCGTCAGGCAATTCCGGCATTTCTACCAAGCCTTCAAAGTTTCTGTGCATGCGACTCATTTCTCGGCGTATGACAGCGACTTCTTTCTTGGGAAGTTTGTCGAGGCTGCCGTCTGCTTCCATGGAGAGATACTTTTTGTATTTCGCGATACTCTGTAGAATGGTCGAAAAATTTGTCAGCGTGCCTCCGAGCCAGCGATTTACGCAGAATGGCATTTCGGTAGCGGTTGCTGCTTCTCGCATTACTTCCTGTGCTTGTTTTTTGGTGCCAACCATCAAAACGTTTCCCCCGCCGGCAACTACTCCTTCGAGGTATGCTGAACCCACTTCCAGTCTTTCGAAGGTTTTGCCCAAATCCATAATACTGATCCCTTGGCGGTGATCGAAAACGAATGGCTTGGATTTTGGATTCCAGCGTTTAGTTTGGTGTCCGAAGTGAACTCCGGCGTCGAATAGGTCTCTAACAGTTATGTTCATGATAATGGCAGGAATCCTTTTAATTGAGGATTCCTTAATGAGTTTTTAAGGTTTGGTTTTCAGTCTTTCCAGAATCGGAAAAAGTAGGGGAAGCTAGTGTCTTGGGTACGAAAGGCAAGGTGTATTTGTTTAAGAAACGCCATTCTTGTGGCCCAATTTCACAAAATCTTCGATTGCTTGAAAAAAAGCCTTGAACCGAATCGGAATCTGAAAACTATTCGTCCTCTTTCCTTTGTTGCAGGGTGGAGCAGTCTGGTAGCTCGTCAGGCTCATAACCTGAAGGTCCTTGGTTCAAATCCAAGCCCTGCACCCAACGAGGCCCTCTGGCAAATCCAGGGGGCCTCGACCATTTCTGGATCGTGTCTTTGATGGGAAGCTTCGTAAAATGACAGGCGATTTAACCCCAGTGTGGCATTACGATTGAATAGGGCGCTATTGGTGGTTTCTTTTGGGGAATGATTGCTCAGGAATTATTCTCTTTGCCTTCCAACTTCCCATTCTCGTCTTTCTTCCCAGGAAATGTTTCTCCGTGGATCTGGGTAGCGAAGATAAGGGAAGCGCTTGAGTGTTCTGAGTTTATTCCAAACAATCCCCCTCCAACCTCATATCCTTCAGGGGTGGTTATTGAGGGTCCTGTTTACATAAATCCTACTGCCGTTCTGGGTCCTAACGTTGTAATTAAGGGGCCGGCATACATTGGCGCGAACACTGAGATTCGTCCAGGGGCTTACATCCGTGGCAACGTAATCGTCGGGCAAGGGTGTGTATTAGGAAATTCTTCTGAGTTTAAGAATTGTTTGTTGCTCGATGGCGCTCAAGTTCCTCACTTCAATTATGTGGGTGATTCGATACTGGGGAATGGTGCTCACTTGGGTGCGGGAGTGATCTGTTCGAACTTGCGATTGGATCAACTCAACGTGCCAATAAAGCTTTCAACGGGTGCAGTAGACTCTGGTTTGCGGAAACTGGGCGCGCTAATTGGAGACAGCGCCGAGATAGGATGCAACACGGTGCTAAATCCGGGGGCCGTGATTGGTAAGAGGTCCCTGGTTTATCCCGCTATGGCCTTCGATGGTGTTCTTGAATGCGACTCGATAGCGGCGGTGAAGCAATCCATTAGTATTATTAGACGGCGTTGAGTGCTGCCACAGTGGTGTCGAATAGCGCAGGCGTTGTTGCTACTGCTGAGTTCCAATGGTCTTCGTTCCCTTGCCAATTACCGATCCTTGCTCCAGAGCCTCGAATAACCGGGATAACAGGTAGAATATCCCAAGGGTTCATCACTGGATCGAGCATGACGTCTGCTTGCCCAGATGCGACGAGTAGATAACCGTAGCCATCACCCCAAGTGCGGAACAGGTTCGCCATTTTGACGACCTTGGAAAAAGCAGCGCCGTTTTGGTATATTTCAGCTGTTTTGATACTCGAGGAAAGAATTGTGGCTCTCTCCAATTTTTCAGTGTTTCTGCAAGTAACAGTTATCCCATTGAGCGAAGTCGTTTCATTATTTCCGATGCATGTTAGGTTTGCAACGGGTTGATGAATTGCCCCAAGGATAGGTTCACCGTTGTGTAGTAACCCGACAAGGGTCGTGAAGAGTGGAGCACCCGTGATGAAAGCCTTTGTTCCGTCAATCGGATCTATAACCCACGTATATTCAGAGTTTTCGTTTTCTTGTCCAAATTCCTCTCCAATGATTCCATGGCCTGGAAATTCTTTTTGTATCAAGCTTCTTATGCGTTCTTCGGCTTCTTTGTCTGCCCTTGTAACTGGTGATTGGTCACTCTTGTGATCCACTGAATAGTCGCGATTGAAGAAGTATGGTCTTATGATATCCCCACTTTGCTTGAGTAACTCGCTGAGGAACGGCTTTAAAGATTCTGTATCCATCTTAGTGTTGGCTTTATGGCGGCTTTCTCATTTGTTGGGAAGCAAAGAATGACCGAAGAAAACACAGAAGCACTTCCTTGGTATAAACATCCAATTCACTGCCTGGACTTTGAAGGTAGTAGGCGAAGCGGTATCGTGGAGTTTGGGTTGGTTACACTTTTCGACGGTGAGGTAACAGACTTAGCGACACGGCTCTGTCTTTCGACGTCGCCGATACCAGAGATCGAAACGGCTACTCATCAAATCAGGGATTTGGACGTCGCGAATTGTGAACCGTTTTCTGAGTCTTGGGAATTATTCCGTGATAGAAGGTTTGAAGGTCCCTTTGCGGCTCATCATGCGGGTGTTGAGAATGGCCTTATTAAATCTGTTTGGCCGTTTGTTACCCAATGCAAAAACTTTATTACAGGTAGTTTGGATGTAGATTGGGGTCCGTGGCTTGATACTTGTGCACTTTACCGAGCGTTGTTTCCCAACCTTGACAGTTACAATTTAGGTCAGCTCGTTGCCACTTTCGGATTACAATCGCGGTTGGACGATCTTGCCTCCCGTTTCTGTCCTAAGAATCGCTGCGGTTTCCACTGTGCCCCCTACGACGCATTGGCTTCAGGTGTCCTCATTCTACAACTGCAGAAATATGACGAACTTAGAATGCTTTCACTTGAGCAACTACTGAGTTGGAGTCAGCCAGGGAACGGAAGTACTGTTGATGAGAATCAACTTGAACTGTTGTAGCAGCTTATGCCTCTGTGGATTCGTTAGACTCAGTCTCTTCTACCTCGTCGTCTGATTCGTCAATATCCTCGGTTTCAACGACCTCAGCAATCGCGACAATTTTGTCGTCATCCGCGAGATTCATCATACGAACCCCTTGAGTAGTCCTTCCGATAATCCGGACATCTCTAACTGGGGATCGAATCGCCTGACCACTGAGTGTGAGGATCATGATCTCGTCATCTTCTTTCACAGAAAGTGCACCAGCGACGCCATTCGTCTTCATAGCAATGACTCCGCTGCCACCTCTGGATTGAAGCCGGTAGTCTTCGAAGTCGCTGCGTTTACCGAGGCCATTTTCACCGACGATAAGCAGAGATGCATCGTCGTTCACGACTACTGCTGATTCGACAAAGTCTTTTCCCTTAAGTCTTATTCCCTTTACTCCCCGGGTTGCACGCCCTTGATCTCTGAGATCAGTTTCTTTAAAGCGAATAGACATGCCTTTGTTGGTGACTATGATTATTTCGTCATCACCATTGGTGAGTAGGACATCTATGAGCTTATCTCCTTTATCGATATTAATGCCGATAAGACCGCCCCTGCGGTAGTTTGAGTATTCCTTGAGGTTCGTTTTCTTTACGATTCCTTTGCTGGTGACTTTTACCAAATGGAGGTCTTCTGAAAATTCCGGTACACAAATCATTGCGGCAATTTTCTCGTCCTCCTGCATTTGCAGGAGGTTAACGAGTGAGCGACCTTTTGAGATACGGCTGCCTTCAGTGATCTCGTAGACCTTTTCGACATACACGCGCCCATTATTCATGAAAAACATGATGTTGTCGTGGGTGCTCGCAGTGAATACGTGTTCAATAAAGTCTTCATTGTAAGACCCTGATCCCTTAACGCCCTTTCCTCCGCGTTTCTGAGAACGGTATTCGCTGACGCTAGTACGCTTGATGAAGCCCATGTGAGATACGGAAATAACACATCCTTCGTTGGCGATTACATCTTCCATGCGAAATTCGCCTTCTGCGGCTACTATCTGAGTTCGGCGTTCAGAAGGGTATTTGTCCTTCATCACCAGAAGCTCGTCCTTGATTACAGAAAGGAGCTTTCCTTCGTTCTCGAGAATATATTTCAACTCTTCGATTAACTCCATTAGTTTCAGATATTCTTCCTCTATTTTTTCTCGTTCTAAACCGGTTAGCTGGTAGAGGCGGAGATCTAAGATCGCATCCGTTTGGCGTTCGGAGAGGGGATATTTCGCCATCAATGCTTGTTTCGCCTCTTCCCGGTTTTGGGAAGCTCGGATGATTTTTACAAAGTCATCCAGATTATCCAATGCGATCTTGTAGCCTTCGAGAAGATGGGCTCGTGCTTCAGCCTTCCTCAAGCGGAATTGAGTTCTTCTGACTACCACTTCACGCCGGTGCTCAATGTAAACTTCAAGGACCTCCTTGATGTTCATTTGCTTAGGACGGCGTTTTACCAGTGCAAGAAGTATGACTCCGAATGATGACTCCAATGGAGTATGCTTATAAAGTTTGTTAATGACTACGCGTGACGATTCTCCACGTTTGAGCTCAATAACAACCCGTGTATTTTCGTCAGATTCGTCCCGCAGGTCACTGATTTCATGCAATACTTTGTGTGAGATCAGCTCGGCAATTTTTGTGACTAAAGTAGCCCTGTTTACGTTGTAGGGAACCTCTGTAATGATGATTTGCTCTTTACCACTCTTGAGTTCGTCGGTTGTGACTGTTCCTTTGATACGAACAATACCACGACCAGTTCTTAGGTACTTATGGATTCCCTCACGGCCGGCAATTGTGCCTCCGGTTGGAAAATCAGGACCGGGAATTATTGTAATAAGGTCATCAACCGAGATCATCGGGTTTTCGATAATCGCACAAGTGGCGTCGATGAGCTCGGCAAGGTTATGGGGAGGGATATTGGTAGTCATTCCCACCGCAATTCCGGTCGAACCATTCATCAATAGATTCGGAAGAGCTGCTGGCACTACGGATGGTTCTGTCGTGCTTTCCTTGTAATTTGGTACAAAGTCTACCGTATCCTCGTCGATCTGGGCCAATAGGTCTTCGGCGATCTCGTGTAGTTTCGCTTCAGTATAACGATAAGCCGCCGGAGGATCACCATCGATGGAACCAAAGTTTCCTTGAGGAATGATCATCGGATAGCGCATCACCCAATGCTGGGCCATGCGAACGAGTGTATCGTATACCGAAATGTCACCATGTGGATGATAATTTTTTAGTACTTCGCCAACCACACCGGCACATTTGTCGAAGGGCCGATTATGTAGCAGTCCTTCTCGAAGCATGGCATAGAGAATTCTGCGTTGCACAGGTTTCAAGCCATCGCGTGCGTCGGGCAGTGCGCGTGCAATAATGACCGACATCGAATAATCGATGTAAGCCGTCTGCATGATTTCGGTAATACTAGTCGGAGTGGATCTGTCTTTTTCCAGGTTCATCAACAAAAATTATAGAATGAGAGCGGCGTTCTTAAACGTCGAGGTAGGAGGTATTGAGAGCGTTGTCTTCGATGAATGCCCGTCTGGAAGGAACATCTTCACCCATTAACATGGAAAAGGTAGCCTCGGCTCTGGCAGCGTCTGTAATATCCACCCGAAGTAAACGGCGCTTTGCCGGATCCATAGTGGTTTCGAAAAGTTGTTTGGCATTCATTTCTCCGAGCCCCTTGTATCGCTGGATTGTTAATCCACGGCGTCCGAGTCCACGAATGTTCTCCATGAGCTGGAGAATTGAGAATAGTTCGATGACTCTTTCCTTTTTCTCATCACCCATATTTTCGATCAGCTTGTATCTGGGTTCCTCCGTCGGCGTAAACTGATTAATGGTTAAGCCCGTCTCAGAGATTTCGCGCAATATTTTGCTCATCTGTGCGGCTTCAAATATTTCGTAAACACCAATTCGTTGTTGGACGACTGTCCCATCCGCCTGCTCGACTTCTCGGACAGTTGCTCCTTCGATATCCTCTTCGGTAATTCCCTGCTCGACGTAAAAATGTGAGCGAATATCGTCATTCATGAGGAAAACGTACTCTTCCTTATTACCGGTTCTGACGCGAGCTATGTATTTTGGTAACTCCAAGGTGTCATCGTCTTTCTGGTCTAAATACTCAGTGACAGGGCAACCGTAACGAGAGACTCCTCCAGTTAGAACTTCTAGCCTTGCAAGTGCTTCCACGACTTTGTCGATCGTTGCAGAGGGGAATTTGTGATCGTCCCTCGCACGAACCAAAGTTACGTCTTCCGAACCCAATTCGAGGAGGATACGGTTCAACTCCATGTCATTTTCGATGTACTGCTCTCTGCGCTTACGTTTGATCTTGTACAACGGTGGCTGTGCGATGTAGAGGAACCCGCTATCAATTATACCTCTCATATAGCGATAAAAGAACGTGAGGTAAAGGGTTTGAATGTGCGCTCCGTCGACGTCAGCATCCGCCATCAAAATTATTTTATGATAGCGCGATTTGCTGGCATCGAATGCTCCTTCGCCCTCATGGTCACCGATTCCTGTCCCGAGCGCTGAAGTTAATAATTGGATCGACTTGTTCGCCAAAGCCTTATCGATGCGTGCCTTTTCCACATTGATTGGTTTCCCGAAGAGTGGAAGGATCGCTTGGTATTTCCGATCTCGACCTTGCTTTGCAGACCCTCCTGCCGAATCACCTTCTACTATGTAAAGTTCACAGAGGGCAGGATCTCTTTCCGAGCAATCTGCCAACTTCCCTGGGAGTCCACCACCAATAAGGGCACTTTTTCGCACCGTTTCGCGTGCTTTTCTTGCTGCTTCTCTGGCGCGGGCAGCATTCGTACATTTATCAATTATCTTTTTAGCTAAACCTGGAGTGGTTTCGAAGACCATCTTTAGGTTTTCGCCGGTAATCTTCTGAACGATCCCATCCACTTCGCCGTTGGAAAGTTTCGTTTTAGTCTGTCCCTCAAAGCGCGGCTCAGGAACTTTAACCGAAATTACAGCGGTGAGTCCTTCTCTTGCATCATCGCCTGTTATTGACGGATCCTTATCTTTCACTAACCCGTTTGCCTTTGCGTAACTGTTGATTGCGCGTGTCAAAGCAGTGCGGAAGCCGGAAAGGTGAGTTCCACCCTCTATATTAAAGATAGAGTTTGCGTAGGCGTAAATCTGATCACTGTAACTGTCGGTGTACTGAAGGCTTATATCTACAACGATTTCGTTTTCTTCTCCTTCCGGGATGGCGCTACCAGAAAAGGTTATGGGGTGCTCTGTAATCGGAGTTTTAGATTTGTTCAGAAACTCGACGTATTCAGTGATTCCGTTTTCGAACTTAAAGTTTTCCTGTTTATTGACGCGTTCGTCGTTGAGGAGGATTTCTACTCCTGGGTTAAGGAAGGCTAATTCCCGTAAACGTTTTGACAGGATTTCGTATTTAAAATCGCGGGTGGTTAGGAAGATCTCCGGATCTGGTAGGAATGTGATTTTTGTCCCTGTTTTCTGAGTTGTTCCAATCACCTTTAGTTCCTGAGTCGTCTTGCCCCTGGAAAATTGCATATGATGAATTTTCCCTTCGCGACGAACCTCGGCTTCAAATTGCTCAGAGACCGCATTGACGCACTTTGCTCCCACACCATGGAGTCCACCTGACACTTGATAAGCGCCTTTGCCAAACTTTCCCCCTGCATGGAGGTTTGTCAGAACCAATTCCAACGCAGGAATATTGTATTTCGGATGAATATCTACCGGGATGCCACGCCCGTCATCAGCGATTGAACAAGACCCGTCGAGGTGGATGATGACTGAAACCAAAGAGCAGTAACCTGCTAGGGCTTCGTCTATAGAGTTATCGACGATTTCAAAAACACAGTGGTGGAGACCACGTTCATTGGTATCACCGATGTACATATCGGGACGTTTACGGACCCCCTCTAGGCCCTCCAATTTCTGGATTTTTGAGGCGTTATAGCCTGATTCGTCGGGATTCGGGTTTGAACTGTTTGGAGCTTCTTTTTCGTCAGACATTAGCAGTTACAAGAGTGCCATCTAGGAAGGTAAAAGCGACTCATTTTTTCAACCATTGTGGCATTTGCGAGTCTTTATTTGTGTTTGCAAAGGTATGGTGGGGCGCTTCTTGTTTTTATCGTGAAATTGTCCCTTAAAGTTGAGTATGCATGCCGAGTTCTAGCTCAGTTGGGACGATCTTTTGGGAACAACCAGTTTTCTCATATCGATGAACTGGCGACTCAAGAGGAGATTCCTGCAAATTATTTGGTGCAGATTCTAAATGAGCTTAGGAACGGTGGCTTGATTAACAGTAAGCGAGGCAAGCAGGGTGGCTATTCACTGGCAAAAGCTCCTAAAGAAATAACGTTGTATGACATCGTCACGGTTATAGATGGAGAGCTCCTCGGAGTAAGTTTGGATGCTAACGGTTCATCTGGTGAGAGTGTGCAGAAAGTGTGGATGGAGGTTGCTGAAGCATTAAAGAAAAAAACGATGAGTTATTCTTTGGAATCCTTCTTGCCTGAAGAAAGCGATCATATGTATTACATTTAGGGTATGAACTGACCATGGCGAATCCACAGATTGAAAAACTCCTTATTCTTCAAGACAGAGACCAGGTTGTAAGACGATTGGTTGATCAATTGGCTTCGATTCCATGTGAGGTTGAAGCCCATGAGGCAGAGATCGAAGGCGAAAAGACTGCATTGGAGAATTCCAAATCGAAGTTGCAAGGCCTTGAGGTTCAACGAAACGATTTAGATCTTCAGGTGAGGAGTGCTCAGGAAAAGATCAACAAGTACCGAAATCAGCAGCTTGAGGTTAAGAAAAACGAAGAATATCAGGCGCTCGCCCACGAGATCGAACTCACCGAGAAGCAGATTCTTGTGTGGGAGGAAGAAGAAATAGCACTGATGCTGGAGATTGACGGTGAATCCGAGGTTTATTCAAAGCGGGAAGCCGTCTTTGATTCCGCAATAGCGGGGATACGGGAAAAAATCGCGGTTTTAGGCGCAAAAAAGTCTGAGATTGAGGCTCAGCTTGACGTAGCAAAGGAAAAACTTGAGGAATCCAAAACGCCTATCGAAGTTCGGTTTATTAAGACCTACGAACGGTTGGCAGATCGGATTAAATTGCCGGTTATCGTTCCTGTAAAAGGACAGATTTGCGAGGGATGTCACCTGCGAGTGTCCAATGATACAGTCGAAGAATCTCGTAAAGGAGAAGAATTGACGACTTGTGATAATTGCGGAAGGGTTGTTTTCTTAGCGAGTTAGCTTTGGATTTCAGGTATTCGCTTAGTTCTTTGGAATTTGAGAGGAAAGTCCGGACACCGTAGGGTAGGATTCCCGGCGAAAGCGGGGGCACCTCGGGTTAAGCCGGGGTGACGGCAGTGTCACAGAAAATATACCGCCTTTCGTTCTGCGGGAGGTAAGGGTGAAAAGGTGGAGTAAGAGACCACCGCGCTTTCGAGTAATCGGAGCGGCATGATAAACCCATTCTGGTGCAAGACAAAATAGGGGATCAAGTGACCCGCTTGATGATCCCGGGTATGTCGCGCTCCGTTCGCGGAGAATAGATTCGTCTATTAGATAAATGAATACCCGTCCATAAGGGCGACAAAATCCGGCTTACGAAGTCCAAAGCTAACTCCATTAACCGCTTGACATAAGGTAAAGCGGTTTCATGGTGATCGCTTCCACAATTTTAGACTATGGCGAATACAAAATCAGCAATCAAAAATATCCGCAAGACCGCTGGTCAAACCGAGCGCAACCGTCGTATCAAGACGCGTTTGAAAACTTTGAACAAAAAGATGCAAGCTGCTGTCGAGTCGGGAGACAAGGAAATGGCAAAAACGGAGGCTATTGCATTTGTTTCTGCATTGGATAAAGCTGCGAAGACCAAAATCATTCACGCGAACGCTGCGCGCCGACTGAAGTCTTCATGCGCGAAGCACATTTTTGCTTAGTCTCACAATGAGTTTCAATGCCCTGGTAAGTTAATTACCGGGGCTTTTTTATGGCTAACGCGCGAACATTCATTGGATTCCCAGAGGGCATATTGCGCGGCAAACCGGTTCGATTGCCAGTCATTGAGAATAAGGAAAGTTGGTATGCCGTTAACAAACTTTCTGGTTTGTTAGGAAAAAAACACCCTTGGTTCCCGGGTAGACCTGATGTGTCTTCTGCGATTCGTAGACAACTGGAATCCGGAAAACCCGAGCTAGATAGACTCGGGATCACAGGTGCTTATCCCGTATTTTCTCCAGAGCCTGACCTAGCAGGCCCCATGATTCTTGCAAAAAATAGTGAGTCTTCTGACTTCCTCAGAAATGCGCTTGGATCTAATCGGTTCCGATTCGAATATTTGTTGGTTACGGCCGCCAAGGTGCCTGAATCGAGCCTGCTCTGTGACTTGCCCATTGGAACTCATCGCGACAAGCCTTGTGCGGTTATTTCCCACAGGTATGGAAAGAAATCTTCCACAAAGTTCACGAAACTGCAGGAAACGGCCTCTATTTCGCTTTGGAGAGCTGAAACCGAGTTGCCGCGGATGGATCAAGTTAGAATTCACGCTTTTGAGTTAGGAATTCCTGTGTTTAAAGATAATTTGTACTGTGGAGAGGCTGCTGAGCCCGCAGTTTTGGCGGGGAAAGCTGAGCGTAAGTTATTGAGTCGGTTTTCTGGTCTCGGGATCGGTTTGACCAGAATTAATGTTTCTCTGGGCGATTCTGCGATGCACTTGGTTGAAGCGCCATTATCTAAGCCTCTTTTAGTGTTGCTGAACAAGTGTGGCGTCGATTCTGAGAATAAAATGAAAAATAAACTTTACTCAGCTTTTTAAATTAGCCACTTTCCACCCCTTATTTTTAATTTCTATGGGTAATCTTAAGAAAAAACGCCGCAAGAAGATCGCTAAGCACAAGCGTCGGAAGCGTTCACGCGCTAACAGACATAAGAAGCGTTCTTGGGGTTAGGAATATGTCCTAAACCACCTGAAACAATAATTTGCCTAGAAGCATCTCTTCCGACTGGAAGAGATGCTTCTTCGTTTTTGCAGATCATTCTGCGTTCGAATATTTTCAGGTTCTTCATATTTTACTGAAAACTTAAAACTTGGAAGGTAGGGGAATCAGAACACTAAAAATATGTGTTAATTACCTTTAAAGAGACGGTGCGTGGGTCGCCAGATTCTAAATGAGTACACTAAAGTTGTCCCCATGCTATCCTCAAAAAGAAAAGGATTTTTCTTCGAAGCCTCCGAGTTCACATACTACGGAGCCACTGCCACTGCCTTTGAACCGCCTCTGACGGTTCAAGAGTTCGTGCTTCTTCCGCATACGGAAGAGAAACAGTTTCGTTCTATACTAGATGGAATGAGCAATGGAAAAGGTACACGTCGCATGATTCAAGGGAATTGTACGGTTTATCCTCAGTCTCGGTTTATTTGCAGAGGATCCGTAGATACCAAGAAGATTAAAGACCCCAGTTACCTCTCAGATAATCTTAATTCAGAGTTTCACATAAATCCAGAAAACAACGCGATTCGTATTTTACATCCGGATTTGGGCACCGGGCTGAATTTGGAAAGTAATTTTGGAAAGAGTATCCTCTATTGTGGAGGCGAAGTTAGCGAGTTGGGCTCGATCCAAGAGTCACTCGTTGAAATGGGAATTTACCCCCGTTCCTTAGAAATCGGCTCAATTTCTTGTTTAGGTGGGCTCATCGATTATCTCAAATGGAAAAATCTTTCCACACCAGTCTTGTCCGTAGAAATACAGGGAAATTTTACAAATGTCTTTATCGTGAGTAAAAAAGGGCTCCTGCTGGCGAAAAAAGTGGATCATGGTATAAATACCATGATCCCAAAACTGAAGAAAGAGTTGGGTCTGGAAGACGAGGAAGCTGCTCAAAAGCTTCTTTATTCACAAACGTTGGATTTTGAAGATATTGGGGCACGCCTACTCCGAAAGCTTGTTCACGAGCTCCAGGCTTCTACGGGCTTCTTCGAAGTTCAGACAGGTGTTTCAGTTGGGCTCTGTTATACCCCGATTATCCCGGATGGGTTCAATTGGATAACCGACTGCCTGTTAGATTCTCTGGGAATAAGTTCCATCGAAATAGACTTGGCCGGCTGGCTTGAGCACCAGGGAATCTCACTCTCAGATGAGGTCGCTTCTCAAATAATCCCGAATCGCGATTTTCGTTTTTTTACATCAATAGGGACATATACCTCCGGAGACTCAAATGAAGATTCCTACTAAAAAAAGCAAGCAAGCTGCTGAGGCACCCTGGCACCAAGATTTTAGAAATGTAGATGCGCTTCCTGACATTAAGGTTATTAGGACCCGTTTTTTCGTAAATCTTATCGCAGTCGTAGTTCCTCTGTTTATCGCCACATTGTGGGTACAACAAGAACTTTCCTTGAGTACAGTTCGCAGCGAAATTGCGGAGCTGGAAAATGAAAAAAAATCATTGGAGGCTTCTAACACTAATCTCGTCGGGCTTAGTCGAAACTTTGTTGAAGAAGCTGCGAAAATTGAGTCTTTAGATGACTACTACTACAACCTTTTTTCAGTAAGTGATTACCTCGTATCACTCTCTAAAAGAGTTTCAGAGGATATGGTGATTTCGACTATGGAACTGAAGAAAGCTAACCGAGTAGAAGGTAGTGAGGTACTGGATACATGGGAATCTCAAATATCTGGGTATGTTATATTAGAGGATCAGACCGCAGTTTCTCATGTTAACCAGTTTTTAGGAGAGCTTCGAGAAGAAGAACTCATAGCGGAATACCTCGATGATGCGTTTTTGGATAATTTATCCAGGGATCAAGTTACAGATACATTAAATTTTGTAGTTAGTATCGTAATGTCTGATACAGTTTTGCCCGAGGAGACAAAAGAAGATGAATAACGAATTACTACTGGAAAAAGCGAAAGAATTCAGGATCCTTATTTTCGGCATTCTGACATCAATCGTACTTGTTGGAGTGTTCTTTGTGCGAACGGGGCCGACGGAAACTTTAAAGGTTAGACATACTGAAATGTATAGGGAGGTAGAACTGCTTCTTTCCAACCAGCGAAACGGCACCAATTTGGAGGATAATCTTGAAACGATAAAGAGTTACACGGATTACATGGATGATCGGTTCATTTCACAGAATCTCGCTGATATCCACGACGTGTTTTATACGCTAGAAAGAGAGTCGGGTGTTGCATTGGAGAGCTTTCAGCGCCCTGAGATGATATCTGAGCCCATCATTCCGAAGGGGTCTGATCTTGAATATCAACCCCTAAGCATGGCGGTTACGATTTCCGGCACTTTTAAAAATGTCTTAAAATTCGTTCATGCCCTTGAGAACAGTCCTCTTCTCTACCGTTATAACGGTCTTAATGTGTCCAATAAAGCTTCAGCCTCGGGAAATCAGGCGGTGTCTCTGACGTTAAAACTAGAACTTCTTTCGTTAAATGAATAAATATCTTTCAACCAGTGTCCTTGGTCTTATTTGGTTTTTATTGGGAATCGGAGACTTGCAAGCGCGCGTCGTCATCTCTCAGGAAAAACAGATAGAAATTCTTCAGACCGCTAGGTTAATCTTAGGAACTACGTCTGAATCGGACTCCTTCGATCCTGAATCACTCAATGATCCTTTTCATATTGATATTGTGAAAGAACCGGTCGCCGAAGTTGTTGAGGTTGCCGAAGTTGTAGAAGCTATCCGGGAACTTACCGATAGTGAGATTCTGGCGCTTGCCTCAAAGCAGCTCAAGCCGTCCGGTTTTATAGACCAAGGGGGGCATCAATACCTTATTTTGAACGGAAAAAAAGTTAAGGACGGAGTGTCCTTCAATTTCCCTCACCAGCAAAAACGCTACGCAATCGAAATAAACCAAATCCAAACAAATTCCTTCACTCTCAACCTTAACTCTGAATCGAAGACGATTTCGATGGAGTAATATTGCTATGACCAAAAAACTAATACTTCTATTAACAATTCCTTTGTTGCCCGCCGGTCTGGCTGTCGGTCAAAGCCCGATCCAAAGGGCTGAGGAAGTAATTATCCAAGCTGAAGATCGGGTTGAGGAGTCAGACGAAGTTCTGAATTCTGATTTGACGCAGCCTGGATCCTCTGGTGATCAGGTTGTTGACTTGATCGATTTTGGAGATGAATCAGGTGAGGGAGGATCTCTCCTGCAGTCTGACGAAACAGTTACCATTGATTTTCCTGATGAAGAAATTCGTTCGGTTCTGAGAAATGTTGCGGACCTCTACGAACTAAACCTTGTTATTCCTGATACTTTGGTCGGAAGAACCAGTGTCAAACTTCGTGAGGTAACTTGGGAACAAGTATTTGAAGTGGTACTTGGGCCTGTGGGATACACCTATATGAAAGACAACAACATCATTAAGGTCATAAGTAGAGAAGAGCTTGCTCTTGAGCCAACAGACACTCGTGTGTTTCTCATCAATTTCGCTAGAGCGGAAGATATCCACGCGACGATTGAGCCTCTTGTAAGTCCTGAAATAGGTGGACGAGTACAGGTTGATGTCCGCAGTAACGCACTTGTTATCACAGAACGCCCTTCGCGGATGGATAAGATTCAGGAGATCATCGATCGCTTGGATAAACCGACCGATCAAATCATGATTGAGTCCAAGTTCATCGAAGCCTCTGATCGCGATATCAGCAACATTGGCGTGAATTGGTCTTCTTTGAGTGGCTATGGCTTACAAGCTGGACCATTTGAGCAATCGGAGACGACAGGGTATAACAGATCTAATACATCGAATACACAGAATGGTGTTGATAACACGAATATTAGAAATACCACGAATGGGAACTCTCTGGTGAACCAGTCGGTAGTCGATAATTTAACGGGATTGCCTACAAGCAACCGTTCTACCTCTGCCACAAATATCGGTAACGATGTTCTCGGTGAACGAGTAAGTACAGACTCGGTGTTGGCCGGTATGACTGCTGGAAACTCGTTTGACCGTATGGCAACCTCGGTTTTCTCGGCCGACCAGTTCCAGGTGGTATTGAGTGCGTTGAAAACCGATACTGATATTAAGCTTGTTTCAAATCCGACCGTTGTGACTTTGAACAACAGTGAAGCTACGATCAATATCGGTGAGGATTATCCGATCCCAAAATTTACCTATAACGAAGAAAGAGGCACGTTTGAGATTAGCGATATCGAATACAAATCGATTGGCATCAATCTTAATGTGACACCTCAGGTAAACAGTGCTGGCTTTATCAACCTGGATATTGAGCCAGAAGTAAGTGCTCGTGCCGGAACAGTTCCTTTGGGCGGTGCAAGTGGAACAGAGGTTCCGATTATCTCCACCCGCAAAACTAAAACGCAAATTACGATTAAGGATGGATACACTTTGGCCATCGGCGGTTTGATCGAAAGCACCGATACAATTGATTCAACCAAAGTACCGCTGCTTGGAGATATACCGGGATTGGGAAGACTCTTCAGGTCTGATTCGAAGAATCTGGTTCAACGCAATCTGATCATTTTCATAACTGCAAAAACGTTGAATCCGGACGGCAGTTCCTATGAGGAGATCGTAGATCCCAGAATGCTTCATGATATGGATATTCGTGCCGAGGATATTCCTGGATACGAATTGAGCGATCGCGAGCGGGAATTGTTGGAAGCTGTTGAACAGTATCGCAATCAAGTGTCTGATATTGAGCACCAAATGGAGTTACAATCCAAGCTTGGTAATCTTAAAGATCTTGAGGCGCGTCGTGAGAGAGAGCGTGAGCAGGCGGAAATCGCTGGTGAAACCGATAGCCGTCCGTTTATGTTGCAGCGGCGATAGTCAGTTCTCATAGCAAGGGATTTTTAGAAAAGCGGAGGAATTTTTCCTCCGCTTTTTTTAATACCATCCATCAACATGTCCCTGAGCCAATTTAAAGAGGAATACAGCTCCGTTAGAAGAAGCGTGTGCTAGAATACAGGGCCAGAGACTCTGTGTCTTGTTGTGTTTTGAGAATCGTAAGAAGTAAAACCAGACAGAGTTCAAGAACACGACCGCAGTGCTAAAGATCGTTTTGGCGGTAAGAATTATTTCCATTTTTCCATCCTCCCACTGCCATAGGAATGGATGAATGACTGCGAAAATTAGGGAGAAGAGGATTGTGCTGAGCCAGAGCACTTTTTGCCCTTTGTTTTGAACAACGAAGAATCCGCGGAAGATTAGCTCTTCTCCGAATCCAGCGGAAATTGTAACCGTCGCGAACAGGAGTGTCATCGATGATTGCTCGTCGCTGATACCCAAGATTCCTTCACCAACGGTTTCTCCCACTACGAGGGCCAGCGCTCCCAACACTCCCAAAATGGCCCAACCGAAAGTCGTTGGTGTGGCGCCAGGTAACGGGTTACTGTTTTTATTGCCGCTTTTGAAGGCTTTTAAGTCAGATAACCAAAGGTAAAAAACGTATCCAACGACTCCGAGAACGCATAATTGTAAAATTGGAGATTCCACGAATGAACACAGAAAATAGGCCGCCCGATATTGCAATGCCTTTTGAACGTTGAATCTTCAGGAAAAGGACTACGCTAATTTGAGTTGATTTTCTACATGGGGGGTTTAACGTAGGGTATTGTGAATTTTGTTAAGGCCATCACCCAACCCTTGTTGGGAACGAAGACACTATCTGAAAAAGATGCAGATTGGGTTGTGGTCCAACGGGTGCAGGCCGGGGACGTGGCCGCTTTCGACGAGTTGGTTGTTAAATATCGCGAACGAATTTATGCGGTGATTTATAATATGACTTCCAATAAGGAAGATTCCTACGATCTGTCTCAAGAATCGTTTATTAAAGCGTTTCAATCAATCGGACGGTTTCAGGGTAAATCTTCATTCTTCACATGGCTTTACCGGATCGCGGTAAATACAAGTTTATCTCACTTAAAGAAGAACCGGCATCGGCGCTTTCTTAGTTATGAAAATATCTCAGAAGAAGCGGGTTCTAGCGATGCACTTGAGGTTCTGGCGTCCAAGACGAGTACAGAAAAACCGACGCTGATCAAAGAATTACAACATAAATTGAACGAAGCGCTGCAAACGTTGTCTGTTAAGCATAGAACAGTTCTCGTTTTATTTGAGATTGATAAACTTTCCCATCAAGAAATAGCACAAATCATGAATTGCTCAGTGGGTACCGTCAGATCCCGTCTGCACTATGCCAAGAAGCAACTCCAATCAGAACTTCAAGACCTTTTAGACTAATCCGACCACCCGTTGATGTCCAACAATTCCAAAAAAATAGATTTAGACCAGCTTCTCGACTTAAAGCGTGCGGAAAGACCTTCGGCTGAATTCTGGGATGGGTTTCAGAAAGACTTTCGCCAGCGCCAGTTGCAGACGCTAATCCAGAAAGAGTCACCGTTTAAACGTCTGGTTCCGATCGTTTTTTCAAAATCAAGCGTTCTGTTTCCTTTGTCTGGCCTTGCAGTTGCGTTATTTGTCCTGATCGTGAATTTCCAAGAGGAAGCTCCTATGCATTCTGAGTATTTCGATGTAGCCCTGACTATAGAAACGGGGTCGGGATCGATTTTGGAAGAGCCTCAGAGCGTTGAACGTTCTTTTGATTCTATTGCAGAGTTACCTTTAGAAGAGTCGGCCAGAGCCGCGACGGCTAGTTTTGTGATGGATTTGATTCCTAATGAAGAGCCAGACTCTCTGTCATATACCCGCGAATTTCCGACAGCTACCATTCCTGCCGAACGGCGGTCAACTGTGGCCTCTCTAGTTTCGTTTTCCATAGCGCATGACTCTCCCAACTTTGGTATGGGGGCTCGGCCTCAAACCGTAGGGTTCTAAAAGCGCCCGATCTATGAAGGCGTTAGTGGCAGCGGTCACGTTTCTCTTGGCAGTGAGCTCAGGGGCGGCAGTTGCCCAATCAGATCAAGACTTTAGCGCGATCCAGCGTAGGATTAGCACCATCTATTCTGAAAATTCTACCGGTGTGTTTCGTGTGATGGCTGCGCATACGACTTATGACGAGAAGGGAGAACTTCAGATCGGTCAAAGCAGCGGAACAGGATGCTTTATCAGTCGTGAAGGTCATATTCTGGCGAATGCTTCGGTCGTAATGAATTCGGATCGCACGTGGTTTAAGTATAAAGGGGTCGATTATTCGTCTGAGCTGATAGGTGTGGAACCATCCACCAACTTGGCATTGCTGAAGGCTAACAATTTGCCGGATGATTTCAGCTTTTTGATCCCTGAGCCCAATCAAATCCTGCCCGAGGTTGGTTCTATGGTGGTTATGATTTCCTGTCCTTGGGACTTCGAGCCATCTCCCTCGCTTACTATGATAGCCGGATCTGACACGAGTTTTGCAAACCGTGAATTCACGACTACCCATCTGAGAGTAAACAGCGTGGTTAGAGGTGGGGAAGGAGGCGCGCCAATCATAGATATGTATGGGCGTTTTCTTGGTATATTGGTGGCTTCTACGCCGTCAGAAATTGCCTATGGATACGTGTTGCCCGCAAGAGCCGTTCTCAGAATACGTGATGACCTCCTGTTTGCGGGGAAGTTCATTCATGGATGGATCGGGATTGATTTGGAGATAAGATCAACAATTCGGGATGGTCGCCAAATATTTTTAAAAGAGGTTATACCGGGTTCACCATCAGGAGATGCAGGGTTAATGAAGGGGGACGTCTTGGTGAGAATGGGCGATTTTACGATCCAGTCTATATCCGACGTTCGAAATGCGATGTTTTTCGCAAGAGCTGGTCAGTTTTTGGATGTTCAGGTGTTTCGTGACGGTGTGCTTCAAGATTACACAGTCAGAGTCATGGAACGGCCGGATAATCAACCTAAAGTGCAAGATCCTACGGAAGTTACGAATCCAGCCGACGAACCTTCCGATCCGGCTGAAAATGAAGATGACGTAGAAAAACCCTCCTGATTCTTCAGGTAAGCAATCTATGTCAGTCTTTCAAAAGACAATTACAGTTAACACTCGAGGTAAGGGAACTTTCGAAATATCCGATCTTTTGGAATCGGCTATAAATGACTCAGGTTTTTCTTTAGGTATAGTTTCCGTATTCTGCCATCACACAAGCTGTAGTTTAGTACTCATGGAGAACGCTGATCCTTCTGCGAGGCGTGACCTGGAAGATTATTTGGAGCGATTAGTTCCTGAAAACGATCCACACTTTACCCATACTTATGAGGGACCGGATGATATGCCTAGTCACATAAAAATGGCATTGACCCGATCGTCTGAGAATATCCCGTTTTCTGAAGGGCGATCGAGTTTGGGAACTTGGCAAGGCTTGTTTCTTTGGGAACACCGAATTAGACCGCACGAGCGAAGCCTTACCATAACAGTATTAGGAGAATAGAACCTAGACGATTCTCAACTTAGGTAAATCCTGCCCATCAATGATTCCAAGGGGAATTCCATCGTGACTCATCACCAACAGGTCATCTATTCTGTTCTCTTCGAATACTTTCAGTGCATCTGCTACGAGAGCCCCGCTTTGAATCTGAATAGGACTCCTGGTCATATAGCTGTCGATCTGCTGAGAAAACACGTGAAGATCCTTTAGAATTGCGCGTCTCAGGTCAGCGTCTGTGAAGATACCCTCTAGCTTACCGTGATCATTGACGATCGAAATAGATCCTGCTTTTGCTCTGGTCATCTCTACGATAGTTTCTTGAACGGTCGAGCCTAGGAGTATTTTTGCAAAGCGGTCGGCGGTACGCATAATGTCGTCAACCTTCAAAAGTAAACTGGCTCCTAACGAGCCGGATGGATGGAATCGCGCAAAATCTGCGGGACCGAATGCCCGTTGATCGAGAAAAACCATCGCGACTGCGTCAACCAAAGCTAGCGAAGCGGTAGTACTCGCGGTCGGAGCGAGGTTCAACGGACAGGCTTCTTCTTTGGCAATATAAGTGAGTACCAAGTCAGAATAACCGGCCAACCTGCTGTCACCGTCACTGGTAATCGCCACCGTTTTAACTCCCAGGCGTTTTAGCATTGGGATGAGTTCAAGGACTTCTCTGGTTTCTCCGCTGTTGCTGAATACTAGAGCAAGGTCTTCTTCCTGGCACATGCCCAAATCTCCATGCGCAGCTTGAACCGGGTCGAGAAAAGCCGAACTAACACCAATTGAATTGAAGGTTCCAACTAATTTTTGGCAAATTCCGGCGTTTTTTCCAAGTCCAGCCAGAATAAGTTTTTTCTTTGCATTGACCGTCGTTTGTATGGCCTCAACAACTTGAACGAAACTCCTGTCAAGGGTTTCCGCAGTATCAAGAATGGCCTGAGACTCTAGTTGCATAAAGTGCTTGGCCCTTTTAAGTAATGTTTGAGAATCCACGCTAGATTATTTTTGTTAGATACATCTAACTTACCTCACACTATTTGCTCTTTAACGGTATTCAATACCTTTCAACAATGTCCTTTGACTACAAAGCTCCGATGATAAAACGGCAGTATTCTTCAGTCCTATGCCTGGTCATGATGATGCTAGTGTCGGGGTGTGTTCAACCCAGCGGAGAGAAAGTCGAAGAGCAGGACCTCGCCAGTTTTAAGTCCGGGGAAGATTATCTCCGGCAAGGCCGACATGATGAAGCTCTTAATTCCTTTTTAAGGGTCATTGATTCTACCACGGTCGCTCCTGAGTCCCACCTCTATGTCGGGCAGCTTTATCTGGACCATGCGAACGATCCCGTATTGGCGATTTATCACTTCCGGGAGTATTTGAAATTCAACCCAACCTCTCGGCAAGCCCCCTTGGTTCGCGAGTTAATTGATACAGCGAAAAAAGAGTTTGCTCGGACTTTTCCGGCCAATCTTTTTGATGCGGAATTGGAGAGAATGGATATGCTCGATGTAATCGAGCAGAAAGATCAAGAGATACTATCCCTGAAAAAGGAGTTGGCTCGGGTGAAGGCAGAGACAAATTCCTTGAGCATTCGCCTTCAAGAAGCTCAATCTCGCACTCCCGCTTTTACGGTTCCAGAGCAGCCAGTTGTCTCCCAGCAGAGAAGGGTTCAACCGTTACCTCGCAGCAGCTTGGCCAGCGGATCTCAAGCCGCAGCGCCGACTTCTGAAACGAATGCGACTTACACGGTGGTTGCGGGCGATAATTTGGTGAAAATAAGTCGGAAAGTATATGGTACGCCAAATAGGTTCAAAGATATCTTCGAAGCCAATCGCGATGTTATGCCGAATATGAATACCTTGAGTGTCGGTATGCGGCTGAAAATCCCCTGACCGGGTATGAGTGCATACTTCGATTGTAATGCGACGACACCATTACGTCCGTCAGCCAGGGAAGCGATGCTGGAAGGGCTGGACCAATTCTGGGCGAATCCATCCAGCCCCTATAGCTCATCTGCCAGAGTAAGGAATGAGTTGGAAAGTGCACGGGAGCGGTTGGCGGGATCGTTACAGACGACAGCTCAAAATTTAGTGTTTACGGGCGGAGCTACCGAGGCAAATAACTTAGTAATCGAATTTCTATCCTGGCAGGGGAATTCAGAGCATCACGTCCTGCTATCCCCGTTTGAGCATCCCTCTGTTGTGGACGCGGCAAGGCACTATTGGGATGATCGCATTCGTTTCTTAAGATCGGACAAGAATGGAGCAATCGATCTTGATGACTTTCGATCGCAGATTCAGTCCTCAAAGATCGGAGCTGTCTCAGTAATGGCTGTGAACAATGAATCGGGCGTGATTCAACCATTGAGAGAGATCTCAGAAGGTTGCCGCAAAGCAGGCGTGTATTACCATTGTGACGCATCCCAGTGGTTTGGAAAGCTCCCGGTATCTGAAGTTCAGTTTGGCGATTTCATTGTAGGCTGTGGACACAAGTTCGGAGGGCCCAAGGGCGTTGGCTTCATCGCATTGTCAGATCGTGGTGCGGGCTTTCGATCGCAGTTTGGAGGCGGGCAAGAGTCTGGCAGGCGAGGAGGTACGGAGAATGTGCCGTCCATCATGGCTATGGTAAATGCTCTTTCAGTTGCTGAGACTGAACTTTCTGCGATGACTTCACAGGCTGTTTTCCGTGATCGATTTGAAGCTGAGTTATTAAAGTATTTACCGACTGCCATTGTTGCGGGACAAGCAGGTCATCGGGTGGCGAATACCTCGTTTGTTATTCTTCCGGACTACGAGAATATCCGATGGGTTAGGAAATTAGATATAAAAGGGTTTCAGGTCTCTACGGGTTCGGCCTGTTCTACCGGGAAGACGGCTACATCTCTTGTTGTACAAGCGTTGGGGTATACCCCGCATGCTGGCAGAAGAACCATAAGAATCAGTTCTTGGTCCGATACATCTGAACAAGACTGGACAGATCTTACGCAGGCTTTTGTCGAAGTGTGGGAAGATCTTCGATCACGAGGTGAGTCGGGTAAGACGGAGGTGATCTCCATTTAGTGGTTATGCAGATCACGAGGATTAGGCTTCAGAACTATCGTAACATACCGTTCGTCGATTTATCTCTCTCTGGACTTACTCAGTTTTTTGTGGGTATGAACGGACAAGGGAAGACCAACCTTCTCGAATCGGCAGGGCTTGTTTCGGCCCTCCGTTCATTTCGTACTCAGGATACCAATACGTTATTCCTGGAGGGGCATAGCGAATGTAGGTTAATATTTGATTTGGTTGACGAAGCGTTTGGGGTCACGGAGGTGTCAGTGACTCTCAAGCGAAAAGGCAAAGAAGTGTTCGTAGACGGAGAGAAAGTTACTCGGTTTCGCGACTTCATCGGCCGTTTTCCCACGGTGGTTCTTAGCTCTCAGGATATTCAATTATTGAGAGGGGCGCCCGGTATTCGTCGGCAGTGGCTGAATATGGCGCTGTCTTCCGCAGATACCTTATACTATGACCTTCTCCGTGATTACCATCGCTTGCTTCAAGATCGGAATGCGCTGCTAAAGTCCCGGTCAACCGGTTCCGAGATGGAAAGCTTTGAGCTGCTGCTCTGTCAGAAAGCGGCTTCGCTCAGAGCGGTAAGGAAAGCAGAAATCCTAAAGTTTGAAAGTCGCCTCAAGCCTATATACGAACGGGTTTCCCCAGAAAGCGAGTTTCCCGAGCTTGTGTATAAGCCTGATTCGGATGCTGTAACAGCGCAGGACTTTTTGGATCTCCTGGGGAAAAATAAACAGCGTGATCGCTTGTTTAAGTCGACCCAGCAAGGTCCCCATCGGGACGATATTCTAATCCGTTTGCAGTCTCGAAAGGCACGTGAATTTGCGTCCGAAGGGCAGCAGAGAAGCCTTATTATCAGTCTCAAGTTGGCCCAGCTCCAATACCTGCATGAAGCAAGAGGCACTTTACCCGTTTTGTTGGCTGATGACGTGCTTGGAGAACTGGACCATCACCGCAAGGAAGCGTTTTGGAATGCGTTAGGTGAATCAGTACAAGTCCTCGCCTCGGGAACTGAGGTCCCTGAACACCATACTCGTGGCCAGTGGCAAGTGTTCGATGTGGTTAACGGAGAATTCACTTCTCGCAGTTAGTAGCAAAAAGCTGTTTACTTTGCTGATGGTTGAATCAACCCGATAGAATGGAGACTCTCGATACACAGTTGTTCTTACTAGCTATTCTAGGCGCTTTCTTTCTCGGTTTATCGAAAGGCGGAGTTCTGGGTGTGAACAACATCACGATCGCAGTTTTCGCTATCATTTTTCCGGCCAAGTTATCAGTTGGTATCATCCTGTTGCTTCTTGTGGTCGGTGATTGGGGCGCTTTTTATTTCTACAGAAGTCATGCTGTGTGGAAGCTTCTTTTACCGCTGGTTCCGTGGACGGTGGGGGGAGTACTTGTAGGTTGGCAACTCCTTGAAAAACTGGAAGCCGAGGCAGTTGGCAGGATGATCGGAATTTGTATGATCGGTCTTATAGCGTTTCATATGATTCGGAAATATTGGGTGGAACAAAAGGAGCTGATAAAACCGGTTCCTAATCACTGGTGGCTTATCGTCTTGGCTGGGTTCTCTTCTGGATTTACCTCCACCGTAGCCAATGCTGCCGCGCCTATCATGCTGTTGTTCTTTTTGACGATAGGCTTGGTCAAAATGGAGTTTCTTGGGACAGGCGCGTGGTACTTCATGTTCTTAAACCTATTTAAGATCCCGTTTTTATGGGCCAGTGGGCTTATCAATTACGAAGTAATAATATTGGACCTTAAACTCGCACCAGCCGTCATCGTGGGTGTCATACTGGGGCGGTTCATCGTTTTGAAGATTCCTCAAAGAACGTTCGAAGTTTTTGCTATGGTCATCACTGTCCTTGCGAGTTTGAAGTTGATCTTTTAGCTATTCAACGCCTGCAAACCAAGCTATGCTAGTAACCCTAATTTTGAATTCCTGAATGGCCAAAACATCAGCTAGAAAACTTTGGGCAATGAAGCTCGCAGGTAACCTCCCGGCGTCCAATGACACCGGTATGGAGCAGGTGGGTCGCAAGAATGTGGAGGGAGTTATTTTGGGTATTGATCCTAGTTTGCGGGGAACCGGGCTTGCTGTTGTCAAAATAAACGGTGTTCAAAGACAGCTTTTAAAGAGTCATACCGTTCGCTTGAATGCCAAAGCCTCAATGCCTGAGTGTTTGGCGGAGATCTACAAATCCGTGAGTAGCATGATCGAGGACTTCGATCCATCGATGGTCGCATTGGAGCAAACCATCTATGTTCAGAATTTTCAGACGGCTCAAATTTTGGGAGCGGCGCGAGGGGCGGCGATCGCTGCCGCTGCGGTATTGGAGCGGCCAGTTTTTGAGTATCCGCCTCTGCGGGTGAAACAGGCGGTTGTCGGATATGGCCGGGCTAGTAAGCACCAGGTGGCCCGGACGGTGATGCAACTCCTATCGCTAAACGATACGCTTGCTTTCGACGAGGCCGATGCTGCTGGCGTGGCGCTCTGCCATGCGTTTACCGGTTAGCCGAACAGCTCAGCCCTCTTTTTTTCTCATCCACGGTTGACTGGGCTCAAACTCCTGAACCGGTGCGGTCTGTATAAAGACGGTCACGACACTGGGGTGGTTTTTGAGCTTTGAGAAGCTAGACGGATCTACTTGCCAGGTCAACGACGAGGCGATCTCACTCCAGAGGACTCGATTTTCTTCAACAAGCATTCCGATTTGTACCCGGGTGGATCCGCCTTGTCTTCGGTCCAGATCTTCTCGAAAGCGGGCTAGAAAATCTTCGGCTTGATTTTTGGGATCCAACACCCAATGCACCTCCTTGATCATGGCAGAGATACTGCCCCTTAGATTCGATACATCCCTGACACTGAATCGCAGATCATCACCATCGCGATTCATCACGGTACCAGTCGCCATGAGTGTTTTCCCGTCCTCTAGTAGGTGACCTGATTCCTCGAATGCCTCGGAGTACATGTTCATCTGAAAACTGTGGATCTTGGTCGATAGGTTAAAGAAAGCCCAAGGACGGTTGTCTCTTCTCGATAGTTTTTTGGTTACGTTTGAAACGACGCCACAAAACCGGAACGGATTGCGGTCCCGCAACTCGTCGACCTTATCCGGATCGAAGTTGGTTATTGCCTGAGCCAATCCATTGAACTCGTCCATCGGGTGTCCCGAGATATAGAAGCCCAGCAATTCGTTTTCGTATTTTAACTTTTCTGCCAGAGGCATCGCGGCCGCAGGAGGGGTTGCCCGACCCGGTGCGTGTTTCGTTTTGGCTTGCGGTGGCTCAGCCAGCATATCCATAAACGACTCTTGTCCCCGTTCCTTGTCTCGCAGTTGTTCCGCTGCAGAACTGATGGCAGCATCCAGTCCGTCGAGTAGCCCCTGGCGACTCTCTCCGGTGCTATCAAACCCACCGGATTTTATGAGGCATTCCATCACGCGACGGTTAACCGTCTTGGCATCGACTCGTGCGATGAAGTCTTCAAAACCTTCGTAGGGGCCGTTTAGTTCCCGCTCCTCCATGATCTTTTGGGAGGCGGCGTCACCGACACCTTTGATGGCTGCGAGTCCAAAGCGGATGTCTTCGCCGCCAGTCTCTAAATCGATGACTGGCGTAAAGTTCTCCCGCGAGATATTTACATCCGGACCCAATACGGAAATCTTCATGGCCCCGCATTCATTGACAAAGTGAGCGACCTTGTCCGAGTTTCCAAGCTCATTGGAAAGGATGGCCGCCATAAATTCGACTGGGTAGTTGGCTTTTAAATACGCCGTACGGTAGCTCAACATGGCATAGGCCGCCGAATGAGATTTATTGAAGCCGTATTGCGCGAACTTCTCCAGAATAGCGAAAATATCCAGAGCGGTTTTCTTTACGATTCCATTGTGCTCTCTCGCTCCTTCGACAAAAATCTCCTTCTGCGCATCCATTACCGACGCAATCTTTTTACCCATGGCGCGGCGCAAAATATCCGCACCTCCGAGTGTGTACCCTGCTATTATGCGTGCGGCCTCCATCACCTGCTCCTGGTAAACGAGGACTCCATAGGTTTCACCCACCAGTTCTTCTAAAAGGGGGTGGGGGACTTTGACCGTCGTCGGATCTTTCTTTCCCTCGATGAACTGAGGAATGAACTGCATCGGACCCGGTCGGTAAAGCGCGATTAACGCGATGATTTCCTCGAATGAGCTGAGTCCTATCTGTCGACAAAGTGTTTGCATGCCTCCGGACTCCAACTGGAAAACACCGGTGGTTTTGCCGCTGTTCAGGAGGTCAAATGTCTTCGAGTCATCCAGCGGGACTTTCTCAATATCGAAGTTGGGCAGGTTTCTTGTTTTGCGCACATTGTCCTGGGCGTCGGAAATAACTGTCAAAGTCTTCAATCCCAGAAAGTCCATTTTTAACAATCCGAGATCTTCCACCGGTCCTTTGGGGAATTGAGTAGTCAGATCACCTTCCTGAAGGGTGACCGGGACGAGGTCCTTGATGGGGCGATCGCCGATGATCACCCCACAGGCGTGTTTACCCGTGTTGCGAACCATACCTTCAATGATGAGACCATGGTCCATGATTTTTCCGGTAACCGGATTGCCCCGGATCTCACTTTGTAGTTCACCCGATTTGGCGATCGAATCGGTTAGAGAAATGTTGAGTTCATCTGGGATCATCTTGGCGACCCGGTCTGCTTCAGCGTAGGGAACATCGTTCACCCGAGCCAGATCGCGTATGACCATCTTGGCCCCGAATTTACCGAACGTTATGATGTTTGCGACGGCGTCAGCACCATACTTCTCGCGTACGTAGTTCACCACCTGATCCCGCCGGCGCATGCAAAAGTCCACGTCAAAGTCTGGTGGCGAAACCCGCTCCAGATTGAGCATCCGTTCGAAGAGGAGGCCAAAACGCAATGGTTCGATGTCCGTTATCTTCAATACGTAGGCAACCAGACAACCTGCTCCTGATCCTCGCCCGGGACCCACGGGGATTTCCTGCTTCCGGGCCCAGTCAATGAAATCCCAAACGATCAGAAAGTAGTCGATGAATCCGGTACCCATGATGATGGCCAGTTCGTATTCAAGTTTTGAACACAAGAACCGGTTGTATTCTGGGGTGCCGGGTTCAGGTGGTATGCCTTTCCCTTCGTCAGCCGTCTTGGGGAGTGTATCCCCGTTGGACCTGATTGCGTCGTAGTCTACATCATAGCGCTCTTTGAGTCCTTTTTTGCAAAGCTCGAAGAGAAACAGTCCATTGTTCCGGTACTCTTCGCGGGTCGTTTTGTCGATGGCTGCGGATTCGTCCACGCCGTTCTGCTTATTCACCCGCTCTTTCTCGGATACGTAGATATCGAGAATCCGGTCAAAGTTATCGGGATCCTCCTTGTCGGCGATTTCTATGGGCTTCTCAAAAATCGGGTAGTGGTTTTCCCCAAATGGTATTTCGATATTACACATCTCCGCGACATGGAGCGTGTTATCTAGCGATTCAGGGATCTCGTGAAATACTTTTAGCATTTCTTCGCGGCTCTTCAGGTAAAACTCCTGAGAGGGATACTTCATCCGGTTTTCGTCCACTAGTTTTCTTCCGGTTTGAATACAGAGGAGTGCGTCATGAGGCTCCCAATCTCCCTTTTTTACATAGTGCACATCATTCGCGGCGACTACCTTGAGGCCAAACTCCTTGGCGAGCTGAAGCTGTCCTGGAATGATTTTCCTCTGAAAGGATAGGCCGTGGTCCTGAACTTCGATAAAGTAGTTTTCTTTACCAAAAATATCGATGAAGTCCGCCGTGACTTTGCGGGCCATCTCATAGTTGTTGTAAAGCAGGTGCTGGGAGGCGACCCCATTGATACAACCGCTGAGTCCGATCAGTCCTTTACTATACTGCGCCAGATGCTCCATATCTATCCGGGGTCGGTAGTATTGACCCTCTGTGTGCGCCTTCGAGATCAGCTTCGACAGATTCTGATAGCCTTCGTAATCCTTCGCCAGGATCGTCTTGTGGTGTATCTGGTTTTTAGGGAAGTCCTCTGGTTGCAGTTGATGATCCTCGGGTAAGTCGCCGATATCGTCGGTACGTTTCCGCTCCCGTCTGGGTTTCTCGAACATGGAGTGGTCATGAACGAGGTAAATTTCGCAGCCGATGATCGGCTTCACCTCCGCCTTCCGCATTTTTTTATAGAAATCAATCGTTCCGAAGAGATTACCATGATCGGTCATGGCCACCGACGACATTCCCAGTTCCTTGGCACGAGCGGCCAGACGATCAATCCGGCAAGCTCCATCGAGCAGGCTGTAATCAGTGTGCAGGTGAAGGTGCGCGAAATCTTGGCTTTTATCGGACATGTCAGAAGCAGTGTGTGTGGCTGAGAACACTCTAGCTGGTAATACTCTTTACCCCACCTTCAGTTCCGCAAGCTACATTTGTTCACAGTGCATTAATTGACTCATGTGCAACGATATTTGAAAGACCTAATCGGTGTCCGTCCGGGGTGCGGTGACGGGGTTGGGTCTCCACGGTTCTCCGCCTGGCAATGAAACTACATAACCGGTTTTGGGATGGGGCGTGGGTGTGGGAAAGTCAGTCGTTACGATGTGGGCTCCACTGGCAAATGCTGTGTCGCGATTGCTCGTATCGTTGGCTGCGGCTTCCTTTACACCGTTGTCCGCACGAGTACGCACGATGTAGCCCTTCCTAATCCAGTCGGCCGTTTTGGCCGCTGTCGGATCATTGGATACCACGATTGCTGCTTCAGGATTTCCCGGGTCCACTTTTACGAACATCGCGCGTCCATGTAGTGGGGGGGATACCGCTGTGTAATATGCCTGTAGCTCGGCGGGTGCATTGAGCACAAACAGGATTCTGCCGAGGATGGTGTCGAGGAGAGGCCAACCATTTCGAAGTATCGCACCTTCAACGGAGCTTTCGTCGCTACGTACAGCGTCCGGAGTTAGCAATTTGTCTGCCCCGACCTGATTCCAGAGCAGTGACTCCAGAGCGTCCATACCTTCGTTGCCCATTGGTAGTAGCTCACCCGTCGCTGCCTTGAGATTCTTCACCTCTAAGAACACAATGAGGGGTATATGCTTCGGGTGCTGATCTGACCAGCTAACGATTTCTTTGAGACAGTCGCTAAGCGTTTCGCAATTGGAGCCTTCGTCAATCACGGGTATATGCAGGACCCGAAATGAGTTTTTGGTTTTATAAATATCGATGGCGAGGCTCCGCACGCCTGCTTCGAGCTGATCCTTGAGTGGTGCATGCCCGTAATCGAGGCTGCTGCCCCTGGGAGATTCCAGGACGTCTGCGGAAGGGCGTAAATGATAGCTGTTATGGGTACCGACGATTTGGATCTGGTTTAAACGTAGCCCCGGTTCCTCAGTGCAACTCACGGTCAGGATCATGCATGAAAGCAGGATGAACGATTTTTTGAATCTCTCGTTTATCAGAAACGAGCTGTGTTTCCAGAGTTTGCGTGCAAAAGGATTCATTCTTCGTGTCCTCAATGTTCTCCGTGGTTAATATCGCAGGTCTTCTATTCGCTTACTCTATTTGCTGTTCCACCCGCTTTGAAGGTGCGACTGAGGGCGGCCATCTCCGTTTCCTGCCCCTTGTCACCTTGTTCATCCATCCAGCGGAGCAGCCGCAATCGGAGGTCATTCTTGATACCTCTCAGATTCTTTTGGTCAGCAAGGTTGTTTAGCTCAAACGGATCGTTGATGACGTCATACAATTCTTCCGCCGGTCGCCATTGATAGCGGTGAACTGTCTCCTTTGCGAATGCGTCTGATTTCCCTTTCTCAACCCACGTCGGCCAGAACTCGGTCCAGCCTCCCTTATTTTCGGTCAGGTTGTTTTGAAAGGGCGTATCTGGAGTCAGGTTGAGAATATAGCGGTATCTGTCTGAGCGAATGGATCGAATCCCGTAGTGATCCGAACCGTTGGTGATGCCCCGAGTGGTTTGTAAGGCGTAGACGAAATCCTTGTGTCGATTCCGTTGGCCAAGCAGCACCGGCATAAAGCTCTCCCCTTCCAAAAGGGGTTCCGGTCGCCCGCCGGCCACCTCAATGAAGGTCGGCAGTATGTCGACATACTCGATCATCGCGTGTGAGAGGCTACCTGCTTCAATCTTGCCCGGCCATCGTGCGAGGAAAGCCGATTGCAAACCGCTTTCGTAGCAAGTCCATTTGGCAAACGGCATGGCGATCCCCTGTTCGCTGACAAAAATCAGCAAGGTGTTATCCCGCATGTTCAATTGATCAATCAGTGAGATCACCTCGCCGACAGAATCATCCAATTGTTTCACCTCGGCATAGTACTTTGTGAGGTGTTTACGTGTTGTGGGTGTATCGACGAAGTTCGGGGGAAGCACCAATTTGTCTGGGTTAAACTGGGAGGCATCACCTTTGGTCCAAGGCGTATGGGGTTCATTAAAGCAGATAAACGTGCAGCTGGGTTGTTCGGAGGTTCGACCTAGAAAGTCTTTCAATGCGGCTAAGTCAGGCTCGGTTGACTCTGCCAGATATTCAAAGGGAAATACTGATTCGGGGTAAATATGTCGTTTTCCTGTCAGCCCGACCCGGTACCCGAGGTTTCCCAGGTAGTGGGCTACGCTTTTGGTTCCTTCGTATGCCAGGGTGGAGTTTGGATACGCCCCGGACTTTACAGGATACAGTCCGGTGTAAATATTATGCCGGGTCGGTGAGCACATCGCCGACGCCTGAAAACAGCGGGAAAATTTCATTCCTTCATCGGCGATCGAATCAATATGTGGTGTGGACACATTCTCGCCGCCGTAGCAACTCAAGTCCCGGAAGGTCAGATCATCTGCGATGATGAATATAATATTCGGCTGTTCTGCAGCCTTCAGGAGTCCTGGTAAGAAAAGCAAACTCAGTAAGGCTAAGGATAAGAAGCGAAGCGTTTTCATAAGCGGTTACAGGTGAAAATAAGCAACCTTAGTTGCTGTTCGAACTCAAATCGACTCCTAAACCGAGCCTAATGGAGTGATGAGGACTAGATTGTAGAGAGACTTTGGTTATGGGACCTAGATGAACGCTGCGTGTCTGTTCATGAAAAGTGATCCCTGGGTTCTGGGTATCGACGTATTCTGCAGAGAGAATTTCCCTGAAAATACCGTTGACCTAGCCACACAGAGGGCTCTTATTGAGCTCCTTTTCTAAAATTTTCATATGTCATTAGAAGTACAGATACGTAAAGGTGAGCCCACAGAACGGGCGTTACGCCGCCTCAAGAAGAAACTCGACCGCGAGGGTATTATACGCGATGTGCGAGCAAAACGGTATTTCGAGAAACCTTGCGAGGTCCGTCGCCGCAAGAAAAAGGTTCTGGCCTTCACCGATATGCTCCGTAGACGCTACAGAGGGTAAAGGGTTTGTAAGGTTTTATTTTGTCCTTGAGAGGTCCACCGCATGTGTGGATCTCTTTTGTTGTACGGTTTAGGCCGTAATGCAGCCTCCTATCTAACATGATTTCCAATCCTATAGCTCTCTCGACTTGCTGGTGCTCGCACCGGCACAAGGACGGTTATGCCATGTTGGAAGAGATTGCGGGATTGGGGTTCGAATGGACTGAGTTGAGTCATGGTGTGAGAATATCCTTGGTCCCTGGGATTCTGAGAGCAGTTCGGGATGGCGTGATTAAGGTGATTTCCGTCCACAACTTCTGCCCCCTGCCTCATGGGACCCAGCATGCGGCGCCCAACCTTTACGAACCTGCCTCGCTCGATGAGCGGGAGCGCAAGCAATGGCTCAAGCATTCCAGTAGAACGATCGAATTCGCATCCGATGTGGGTGCTAAATACGCCGTTATTCATCTGGGGTCTGTGCATTTCTTTTTCAAAGGTGCCGGGGAAAAGGTGAGTCGTTACCTGGATCAACAAACGGTCACGGATCCGTTTGGCGATGCAAAGTACCAGAAGGTTTTACAGAAGGCTTTGAAGAAGATCCGGGGCAAGAAGCAAAAACATATGGATCTATTGCGTCGATCTATTGAGGAGTTGCTGCCGATTGCCCGGACCCACGGTGTTACGCTGGGCTTTGAGAATCGGGAAGACCTCGAAGAACTGCCTATGGACGAGGATATGCCCGGGCTACTCGAGGAGTACAAGGATTGTCCTCAGGTGGGTTACTGGTATGATCCAGGCCATTCCCAGGAGAAATCTGATTTTGGGGTCATCACCCCGGAGGAAAATCTCATTGCGTCCGGGAAATACCTCGCGGGTGTGCATTTCCAGGATTACACCGAGGATGGTAAAGGACACCGTGCGCTAGGACACGGAATCGTGAATTTCGACCCCATTTTTCAGTATTTAAAGCCGCACACGCCTTGCATTCTGGAACTGAGTCCAAGCGCGACGGAGGAGGGGGTACTTTCTTCCAAGGAATACCTTGAGCAGAGGTTGGAAAAGTAACTTTGGCCTACAGCCAGCTGAGCTGTTTCTCGTTGAGGATTTCTTTGATCCAACGTTTGTGGGGGCCGGATAGAGTGGCATTGTCTAACTCATTCAGTGGCACCCATTCCAGTTCATCGTTTTGTTCGAAGAGATGAGATTCGGAGATTTTCCAAATCGGTTCGGTAATTTGAGAGTTGCTGATACCGCGTCGTTTGGTGGCAGCGGGGGATTGTCCTGACTCGGAGAGTTTATTGTCACTCAGGTTTAGGTCTTCAAGTCTCGGCAGCTCCAGTATCCCGGATAATCGTTTACTGGCACCGTTGGCGCGGCGGAGTAGTAGGTGGTCATCTTTGATCAGCCAGGCCCGGTGTATCGTTTCCTGCTTCACCTTCTTTGGGGTTTTCATCGGAAACCGTTCAGGTTGATTGCCCTTGGCTCTGCAGCCCGAATTGATTGGGCAGATAGAACACTGTGGGTTCGCCTTGGTGCAGAGGGTTGCGCCCAACTCCATCATCGCCTCGTTGTGGTGGCCGGGTTCTTCCTTATCCAAGAGGACTTCTGCAAGAGGTGTGAATGCCTTCATCGCCTTCCCATTGTCGTTGTAGAGGGTTTCGTCGGCGGTGAGTCGCGCGAGAATCCGGATTACGTTTCCGTCTACGCACGGCACCGGATTTTTGAAGGTAATACTCGTGATCGCGGCGGCGGTGTAGGCTCCGATACCTTTGAACTGTTGCCAACCATTCGCGTCTTGAGGGATTGCTTCGAGCTGGATGATTTCCTGGGCCAGCTTGTGGAGGTTTCGGGCGCGGGAGTAGTAGCCAAGACCTTCCCAGTGTTTCAGGACGGTCGCTTCACTGGCGGCTGCGAGGGTTTCGAAATCGGGAAATACTTTTAGCCAGGTTGCGTAGTAGGGGAGTACGGTTTTCACTTGGGTCTGCTGAAGCATGAATTCGGAAACCACGGTCGGGTAGAGGGAAGCCAAGCGACGCCAAGGGAGATCTCGCTTATTCCCGGAAAACCATTCCGCCAGGGCGCGTCTGAGCCCAGGGGCTCTTTTTTTAAGGTAGGAAACTGTTGAGTTCTTTGGCAAAGGTCGCTGTAGATAGCTGCGTAATGAGCCGAAATTATAAAGACTTCGAGGTCGAGGAAGAAAAGAAGATCAGCCTGTATACCATCAAGCTGTCCGAGACTGAGGCTGATAAGCTGGAGACCTGGTGTAAGGCGCGTGGTTGGGGCGAGTATGAAGTCGCCTATGCCCGATTCGCTTACAAAGGTCCCAAAATCAACCTCGTGATGTACAACAGTGGTAAACTGGTGATACAGGGCAAGATGACTCAGGACTTTGTGCAGGATGTGCTGGAGCCGGAGATAACTCTCAGTGCGGAATTGGGTTATGACGAAGTGCACCACCCGGAATGGTTCGAGGCGCATGCCGGAATGGACGAATCTGGTAAAGGAGATCTGTTTGGCCCGGTTGTTTGCGCTACCGTCATTGCGGATGGAGACATGGTACGCAAGTGGATGGATGAGGGTATCAAAGACAGTAAAAAGATTACTGATCCGCAGATTCTTCGGCTTGAGAAGCTAATTCTTCGGACCAAGGGCGTCGTTGTCGAAAAGTCCTTTTGTAGCATGCCCAAATACAATGAGCTGATGGCCCGTCCTCGCGCCAATTTGAATAAGCTCATCGCTTGGCTCCATGCCAAAGCGTTGGAAGCGGCCCTCGACAAACGTGAGGTTCCGTGGGGTATGCTCGACCAATTTACAAAGCAACCGCTCGTGCAGAAGCAGCTCAAGCGAAAGGACTTCGATTTGAGAATGGAAACGAAGGCCGAATCGGATCCGGTCGTTGCCGCTGCTTCGATCATTGCTCGGGCGGAATTCCTCAGACAGATACGGAAAATTTCTACCGGTTTTGGTGAAGAGCTCCTTAAAGGCGCAGGTGCAGCAACCAAGGCTCAAGGAGTGCGATTGGTGGAGACACTAGGTCCCGATCGTTTGGGCGAATTCGCCAAGATGCACTTCAAGACGAGTTACGAGATTCTGGGACTTCCCGTACCCGAAAAAACGCAGTGGGTGAAACGATAAAGTAGTAGTCTGAATTGAGTAGTGAGAAGTGAGGAGATGGGTAGTGGGTCGACACTTGCTGATCACGATCTTCGTTATTTGGAAGAGGTTCCGGGCATTGTAGGTATCGACGAGGCGGGACGCGGCCCGTTGGCGGGGCCGGTGAGTGCGGCAGCCGTTTATCTGGATAAAGCTTTCTTTGAATCAAAATGGTTTTTTGAATACGCCCCTGAAATTAACGATTCGAAGCAATTGAGGGAAAGCAGCCGGGAGCGTATCTTTGATGCGATGGCTGAGGCGGAAGACGGACTGATAAGCTCAGCTTGTTGTATGCTATCGGTAAAAGAGATTGAAAGGCTCAACATCCTTGGGGCCACTCGCAAAGCGATGGCAACCTGCGTCACAAGTCTGATTAAAGCCCCTTCGTGTCATTTCGAATCCGTCTATGAAGGATCTGATTGGCTATTTAGTTCTCCGACTGCCGGTGGGGGTGTTGGTCGGCTGCTTGTTGATGGCAAGCCGTTAAAGCCTTTCCAGTATGCGCATACCGCGATCGTTAAAGGGGATGGAAAATCCCTGGCGATTGCTCTCGCCTCGATCGTCGCCAAGGTTACCCGCGACCGATACATGCGTAAACAGGCGAAGAAATATCCTGAATACGGATTCGATTCGCATAAAGGATACGGGACCGCGAAACACGTTGCGGTTTTGAAAGAAATAGGACCTTGTAAACTCCACCGCATGAGTTTCCTCACCCAAATCCTTCCATGAACCGCGCGAAAGGCATCGCCCGTTTAAAGTCAGAAACCTCACCGTGGGACGTTGTGGTGATAGGAGGGGGCGCAACTGGCCTTGGTTGTGCGCTCGACGCCGTTTCCCGGGGCTATCGGACAGTGTTGGTCGAACAGGCAGATTTTGCGAATGGGACATCATCTCGAAGTACCAAGCTCATCCATGGCGGGGTTCGGTATCTCCGACAGGGAAATATTCCTCTGGTGCGTGAGTCTTTGAGAGAGCGGGAATGGTTGTTAAAACACGTGCCCCATCAGGTGCGATCTCAGCCATTTATGATACCGACCTACTCATTCTGGGAGACGTGGTATTACCGGATCGGTCTTTGGTTCTATGATCTGTTAGCCAGTCGGGGAGGTGTTCAGTCGACGAAGCGATTTAGCAAGGCGGGTGCTTTAGAGCGTGTGCCGACCTTGAAGTCGGAAAAGCTGGCTGGCGGCGTTATGTATTGGGATGGTCAGTTCGATGACGCCCGGCTGTGTGTGCAAGCGGCTCAAACGATTTGGGATAAGGGTGGAATCGCACTCAATTACCTTCGCGTGAAGTCCCTCGGAAAAGCGCATGGTAAAATCACAAGTATAGAGGTGGTCGATCAACTAACGGGTGATTCATTGACGCTCCATGGGCGCAGTTTTATTCTAGCGACCGGAATCTTTTCGGACGAGCTCCGGCAGGCTGACAATCCTGATGCGCCTAAGATCATTCGATCGAGTCGCGGAAGTCATATCGTGGTGGATGAGGAATTCCTTCCGCAAAAAACGGCGGTGATGGTTCCCAAGACGACCGATGGACGACTTTTGTTCATGGTTCCTTGGCTTGGGAAGGTGATTATCGGGACGACCGATATTCATGATGATGATGTTCGGCTTGAACCGGTACCCTCTTCTGAGGAGATAGAATTTATGTTGGACAATGCTGCCCCTTATTTGAGCAAGCCTATTTCGCGTGCGGATATACGCAGTGTCTACTCAGGGCTCCGTCCGCTCGTACAACCCGGTGGAGTTTCGAATGACACATCGAAAATATCGCGGGATCACTTTATCGACGTCAGCGGGACGGGGTTGATCACAGTAGCAGGTGGTAAATGGACGACGTTTCGAAAGATGGGTGAAGATGCTATTGAAAAGGCCATCGAAGTGGGTGGGCTGCACCTTCG
Organism: uncultured Opitutaceae bacterium; assembly: GCA_964352065.1. GTDB lineage: Bacteria > Verrucomicrobiota > Verrucomicrobiia > Opitutales > UBA2995 > UBA2995. Next base: position 60,478 of record CAYGQM010000013.1, on the reverse strand, counting down.
CCCCTCCAGATCTATGACCATGCGATTTCACGGCGCTTATGATGTGGAGACCACCGAAGCAGATAAGTTCAGCTCGTATGGTTCAGATGCGGTTAGATTACGGGAAAGGATCCATGAGCGCCCTGAGCTGGGCGGAAACATACATCCGAGACTTCGCTACACCTGGGCGGAGGTCTTATTTGCACTCCGTGAGGAGTTGGCTGAGTCCGTCGAAGATGTTCTGGCTCGTCGAACGCGGGCCCTGTTTTTGGATGCCCATGCGGCGATAGAAGCTGCAGAGTCGGTGGCCCGTTTTATCGCGGTAGAACGTAACTTGGATGCTACATGGGAGGCATCGTCGATTGAATCCTTTCTCGCCATTGCGAAACATTATACCCTAGCTGATCAGTAGCCATGAAAGAACGTCTTAAAGAACTCCATAAGCAAGCACGCCTATCCCGTGATGCGATCGCAACCGAAGCCTACGGAGCAGCGGTTGCGGCTATTCAGGAAAACGAGGTACGCGCGAACACAGATTTTGACGAAGCGAAACAGATCGCGGTCGTAGAGAAGGAAGCCGGGAAATTCACTGAATCCTCGGAAGCTTTTGCGAAAGCTGGGCGCGATGAAAAGGCCGCTGAGCTGAAACAGTGTTCGGACTTACTTACCGCTTTACTCCCTGCGAAACTGGAGGCCAGTGCCTACCCGGATATGGTGGCCAAAGCCATCGCTGAGACCGGCGCATCCAGTATGAAAGAAATGGGCCTGGTCATGGCGGCACTCAAAAAAGAACATGGTACGGCCCTGGATATGAAAATCGCTTCGGCTCAGGTGAAGGCGGCGTTGGGTTGAGTAACAACTTGAATAAATTTGCGCCCGCAAGTTATCCAGCTTCAAAAACGAGTTTGTGTCTCTGAACGCCGAGGACCTATGATTCTAATTTTCTACTTAACCCCATGATTCATCAGGAATTACTACTCGGTGTAAACATCGACCATTGTTCAACTTTGCGTCAGGCTCGGTATAAAGACCTGCCTGAAACCTGTGGAGACAACATAGAACCGGATCCCGTTTTCTTCGCCCAACAGTGTGAGTTGGCGGGTGCGGATAGTATCACCGTTCACCTAAGAGAAGACCGTCGCCATATCCAGGATCGGGATGTTGAGCGATTGCGTGAGTGTTTGCGTGTGCCATTGAATCTCGAAATGGCGGCAACGGACGCGATGCTGGAAATGGCGCTATCGATACGTCCTAGTTATGCGTGCATTGTCCCGGAAAATCGACAAGAGGTTACGACGGAAGGCGGACTGGATGTAGTTGGGAATCGCGACCGTATTGCAAAAATGGTAAAACACCTCGGTCAAGCGGGTGTGGTTGTAAGTCTCTTTATCGATCCTGAACCGGATCAAATCCGGTTGTCAGCAGAGCTGGGCGCTCCAACTATCGAACTTCATACCGGAGCCTATGCGAATGCCTACCATTCCAATCAGCGAGGATTCGAATTCGATCGCCTGAAAAGCGGAGCGGAGCTGGGGCATGAGTGTGGACTCCAGATAAATGCCGGGCATGGTATTAATTACACCAATGTTACAGAAGTGCGGACTTTACCTCATCTGCATGAGTCGAATATTGGCCACAGTATCGTAAGCCGCTCTCTCTTTGCAGGGGTGCAGGAAGCTGTGAGAGAAATGAGGAGACTCTTAAATGTCCGCTGAGGATCCGAGTCTTTCAGCATTGGTAGCGGCGTTTCCGGTTGGAGCCCTGTTGCTAAACTTAGGAGTCGATGTCATTGAGGTTGAGCGTGTCCAGAAGGTCTATGAGCGTCAGAAGGACCGTTTTCTGAAGCGAGTGTTTACTAAGGAAGAACAGGATTATTGTTTGAGTAAATCCAACCCATTCCCTCATCTGGCTGCGCGGTTTGCGGCTAAAGAAGCGGTATCGAAGGCTTTTTCGACGGGTGTCGGTAAACTGTTTAGTTGGACATCCTGTTCGATTTATCATGGGCCTCGTATGCAACCGTTGGTAAGATTGGATGATCAGGGTAGTGCCTTGCTTGCCGCTTTAGGAGGCACGGATGTCCGTATCACATTGTCCCATACAAAGACGACGGCGGTCGCAGTGGCGGCGTTGGTGAAGGAAATGAGCGGTGAATAGACCGGATCTTGTGATGGTATGAAGAAGCACTCCTGGAATTTGCATCCTATACTGAGCAGTCTTGAGTCCATTGAATTTGAGAAGTTATATTTTAACGGAGATGAAGGCGCTGAATGGATCGCGATGAACCAGGCTGGAGCCGCGATTACGCATCAGTTACTTCGCGATCTTCAAGAGGTTCTGGGAGAGGGGCCACTTACGCGTATTCTGGTTTTGGTCGGTAAGGGGCACAATGGTGGAGATGCTTTAATTGCGGTCCGCCACCTTTTGGAACGGTTTCCCGGCGCGAAGGCATGGTTGGTCTTTCCATTTGGATTGACTCATATTCGGCCGTTGGTTCGACGCAGTTTGGATGAGCTTCAGGCAAAGGCCGAAGATCGGCTGAAATACCTTTCGCTTCGAAGTATAGGTGTAGAGAAACAACTGAACGAGTTTTGTGGAGCTGAGACCTTTGAACTCTGTATTGATGGTGTTTTGGGTATGCAGTTTAGTCCGCCCCTTCGGGCTCCCGCACCTAGTTTGTTCGATTGGGCGAATAGCTGTGAGAGCATTGGATGCCGCGTGGCAGTCGATGTGCCGAGTGGAGTCGGAGATACCGCGGACACGGCCTCCTTCCATGCAGATTTTTCGTATGCTACCGGAATTGTTAAAGCGGGTTTGCTTTCCCCCGATAACAAACAGTCAGTCGGACGAATCCGATATCTGGATCTGGGATTCTTTGATAAGCAGAGGATTGCGAGTACTCGATCGATTGCTTCAGAAGGCGTTTTGGATTTTCGACGGTCGTTGAGAAACCCCGATACGCACAAAAAGACCTTTGGGCACCTGTTTGTGGTCGGTGGGTCAGCGACCATGCCGGGTGCGATACTGATGACGGTTCGGTCTGCTTTGAGATCCGGCGTGGGTCTTGTGACGGCTTTCGTACCTGAAAGTATTTTGGCAGTGGCTGCGGTGGGAACCCCGGAAGCTATGTGGGTCGGTCTACCTGAAATACCCGATGACGGAGGATTGGCTTTGGAAGGATTGGCTCAGATTCGAGCTTTAGCGGGTCGGGCTACGGGTTGGGCGATTGGACCAGGGATGGGGCGGCACCCTGAAACGGCAACCCTCGTAGAAGAAATACTGAAGCTCAGCTCGGCTCCGGTCCTCATGGATGCCGATGCGTTACAACCTGAGTTGGTGGCAGCAATGGATTCAGGGCGCTCCGTTGTTTTAACGCCACACACGGGAGAATTTAACCGTTTACATGGAAATCCACTCAGTGATCCGATCAGCGAGGACGCGGTTAAAGCCTACGCGGAAACCCACGGAATGGTCGTGTTGCTTAAGGGATCTCCGACCCTGATAACCGATGGTGTTAGTATTGTATACAGCAGTCATGGTGGCCCTGTGTTGGCGCGAGGTGGTAGCGGAGATATTCTTTCCGGGCTAATAGGAGGTCGGATCTCGATACCGGGTACAGATATCCTGGAGTCTGTAATTGAAGGAACTGTTTGGCATGGTTGGGCAGCCGATAGACTTGCCCGGAATCAAGGACAGGCTTCTGCTGTTGCGACTGATATTTTGAGTTTTCTTTAGCTGATCTATCTGTCAGGCTGAGCACAATTCTCTCATGGCTACCTTAGATCGTACCAAAGCGTTTATTGTCCTGAATGGGCTTCCAAATATCGGACCCATTACGCTTCGTCGTTTATTGAATGCTTTTCATGGAAATCCTGTTTCGGTGTTTAATGCTCCTTCGAGTCAGTTGAAGTCTGTTCAGGGTGTAGGGGATGCGATTGTCGATACTCTCAGGAAATGGCCCGAATTAATAGACTTGGATAAACAGTTGGATCGTATGGAAAGATCCGGTATCCGTTTTGTAGTGACGGAATCAGATGCCTATCCACCTTTACTGAAAGAGATCTATGACCCGCCGATTGGCCTCTACTGGAAAGGAGACTATGTATTGGATCGCCCAACGGTCGCTATTGTGGGGAGTCGCAAGACGACGGTGTACGGTCGGCATGTTGCAAGAAAGCTTGGCCGAGAGCTGGCGCGTTGTGGTTTCTGCGTCGTGAGTGGAGGAGCAAGGGGTGTCGATACCGAGGCCCATAAGGGTGCTTTGGAGATGGAGGGCAAAACGATTGCGGTTATGGGGTGCGGTATGGACATCGTTTACCCGGCGGAGAACTTTGAGTTGTTTAATCAGATTGCTCAATCAGGCGCTGTTATCAGTGAGTTTCCATTTGGTCGTCGTGCGGATCGCCAAACATTTCCTATGCGCAATCGAATCGTAAGTGGTATGTGTCAGGCGCTTATCGTGGTGGAATCAGATCTACAGGGTGGCAGTATGATCTCGGCACGTTTTGCGGCTGAACAAGGCCGAACCGTTTTCGCTGTGCCAGGGCGAATCGACCAAGCGACAAGTCGAGGCTGTCATCAACTGATTCGTGAAGGTGCTATTTTATTATCCAAGCCTGAAGACGTTGTCGAAGAACTGGGTTATCTGGTAATGGATCAGTCGACTGATCAGGCTGTTAGTTCAGGTTCAAGCACTATAAACCTCAGCGAGGACGAGCAGCAAATCCTCTCTCACTTTAGGGGAGGAGAGATTCTCGATATGGATCGATTGATTGATCTTACCGGAAAGTCGTCTCCAGAGCTAGCCTCGACCCTCATGATGCTCGAACTGAAACACCTCGTCACGAAACGTTTCGATGGGACCTTTGAGGCAAGTGTGCAGATGTAATAATCCGTTTTAAGCGTAAGGTATTTTCTTTTATTTTATCAACCCGGGGGCCAACCCATTTGTCGTCCGGCGAGAAGGTGCACATGCAGATGTGGGACGGCTTCTCCTCCGTGCGGGCCGTTATTGATGACAATTCTAAATCCGTCTTCCAAATGGAGTTTCCTGGCGACGTTACGGGCGGTCAGCAGTAAATGGCCGAGGACTGCTTGGTCCTCATCTTCGGCTAGCGCGGTGCGGACAATGGGTTTCTTGGGAATAATCAATATGTGAACGGGCGCCTGTGGATCAATGTCGTGGATGGCGACGCAATGATTGTCCTCGTGCTCAAAATTTCCGGGGATCTCACGGTTGATGATCTTTGTGAAAATGGAGGGTTCCATAGCTAGAGAAGGATGAGTGTGAGTTCTGTATTCTTGGTAGTCCAATGGGCAGCGAGATTGCGAATGTAGCTGACGGCTTCCTCGTAGTCCCGGTCAAGTGCGGGGGTGCATTTTTCCTGAGAGCCCTGAATGGCCGCTCTAAGTCCGGTCCCAAAAAACATCGCTTTGGGAAATCCGGAGATTTGTTTGAGTCCGTAAATGATTTCTTCGCGCGCCCAGAGTGGGGCAAAAGGTCGCTCATCGAGCCCCGCTTCCCAATGATAAAAGCCAAAGTTTTGGTCACGGGTCAGGTATTTCTCAAGGAGTTGAACCAGCGCTTTGTTGAAGTCTTCCGGTTCGCCAGGGTTTTCTGGGTCTCCGGTCGAGGCGAAATTGATTGTTTGCTCGATGTGCTTTGCCAGATAGAGGTCCGCTCCCGTTAGAAGCGGAAACAGAGTATTCAGTAGGTGAAGTCGAGTGATGCGTTCTTTTTTATCAGCTTTCACGACTGGTTAACTGAGATTTGAGAGGTCCTGCATAAGCTCGTTGATGTCTCTAAACTCCTTATAGACGCAAGCAAATCGCACGTAAGCGATTTGGTCGATTTTTTTAAGACGAAACATGATATTTTCTCCAATCGCCCGGCTTGGGATTTCGTAATCGTATTCGTCCATGAGGTCTTCAATAACGTCGTTCACGAGTAAGTTGATCTGCTCAATATCCACCGGTAGCTTTTCAGTGGCCTTGCGGATCCCGTTGACGATCTTGGTTCGGTCGAACTCCTCACTCCGTCCGTCGCTTTTAAGGACCATAAGTCCTTCGTGTAGGATTTCTTCGACCGTGTTGAAACGGTGTGCGCAACCCAAACACTCGCGGCGTCGGCGTATAGAATTGCCTTCTTTGGCAACTCGCGAGTCGATCACCTTATTATCGGTGGATGCGCAACGAGGGCATTTCATCGGTTAGTAGGAGAAATAGGTAGGAAAGGGATAGGTAGCTTGTTAAATATGTGTGATTACGTAATTCGTTGCGCATGGTCAAGAGAGTTGGCTCGACATTTGGGGCAGGAATGTCGCCATAATACGGTTTTCCTTTACTATCAACTTGGGAGCACGCAGACCCAATTCGCCCTTTTACTATGAGTTTACGCATTCTTATCACCGGTGGCGCCGGATTTTTAGGTAGTCACTTAAGCGACCGACTGTTGGCTGACGGCCATGAAGTGATTGTCATGGATAATCTTTTCACTGGCCGAAAGGTGAATATTGAACACCTGTTCAATAACCCGAAATTTGAATTCATACGCCACGATGTGGTGGATCCGTTCAAGATAGAAGTTGACCAGATCTACAATTTGGCCTGCCCAGCGTCTCCTCCGCATTATCAATACAATGCGATTAAGACGATCAAGACCTCGGTAATGGGCATGATCAACTGCCTCGGATTGGCAAAACGCCTGAATGCGCGGGTATTTCAAGCTTCGACCTCAGAAGTGTATGGAGATCCGGAGGTGCATCCACAAAAAGAGGACTACTGGGGCCATGTGAATCCGATCGGTATCCGATCCTGCTACGACGAAGGTAAACGATGTGCAGAAACTCTGTGTTTCGATTACCACCGCCAGAATGGTGTGGATGTCCGTATCGTACGTATTTTCAACACTTATGGTCCACGCATGCATCCGGATGACGGACGGGTGGTATCTAACTTTATTGTGCAAGCCCTCAAAGGTGAAGACATAACCATTTATGGGGATGGAACGCAGACCCGGTCATTTTGTTATGTGGATGACCTGATTGAAGGGTTTGTTCGCCTCATGAACCAGGATGAAACGACGGGTCCGATCAATATCGGAAATCCCGGTGAGTTTACCATGCTGGAACTGGCGCAAAACATCATCGAACTGACCGGGACGTCTTCCAAAATTGTGCATCGGGAATTGCCTTCGGACGACCCCAGGCAGCGAAAGCCTGACATCACTTTAGCCAAGAAATACCTGGACGACTGGGAACCCAAAATCCCTCTGAAAGAAGGCCTGCAGAAGACGATTGATCACTTCGCCGAAGCCTTGGGCTTGAACTCCAAGATCGGGTTTTAAGAGACTTCTATTTTTTTCGAACGCAATTTGTAGGAAAGGCTCCAACGACCGGGTTTGTGGTGCCAAAGGAGTATGCAGACACCCAGCAAACATAGATTCTTCGCCAGATTACTGCGCTGAAGGATATCCCACATCCATTGATTGGACTCGTTTACGAATGTGGGGTCCAGGATTACGGCTGGCAAGTGAACCGCCAAGGTGACGATGATGACGAATGTTCCAAGCAGGACCGCGGCGAAACGCAGTCGCCATCCCAAAACGATGCAGATTCCTCCGACCATCAGAATCACTCCGACGAGGATGGACACCACTTCGGGAGCGGGCATCCATGGAGGCATCAATTTTTGAATCAAACCGTCGCTCAGTATGTGTTCTGCTCCTAGAGCCAAGAATATGAAGCTGAAGAGCAGGCGGAAAAGTAGGTCGCAAAAGTCTTTACTCATGATGGTTTTCTTTTCCCCAAGTCTTGATTCCCGGGAGTGAGCGGTAGAGTAGCCAGTGATAAAACCGTCTCGGTAGAATACGGCGCAAGTAAGAAAAGAAGCTCGCATCGGGGGTGCCGGCTACTCTCAGGGGCGGATGTTTCATTTGGCTCACTTTGTAAATGGTTCGGGCCGCACTTTGAGGGGTGCAGGGGGTTCTGACCATGAGTTTCTCTATGAAATCCGCCATGTATTTGTAGTGGTTGGCATAAACGCCTTTAGGGTCCTCTGGGTCAGTGCCTCTGCTGTATTTGACTTTGCGGAATGCATTGGAGTTCACGAAGCCGGGTCGCACCAGTGAGACGTGAATGCCAAATGGACGAACTTCGTACCAGAGCGCTTCCGAAGCGCCTTCCAGGGCAAACTTGGAGGCGGAATAGGCTGACATCGTGGGCATCGCCATCATGCCGCCTACAGATGAGATATTGATAATTCTGCCGTGTCTTTGTTTCCTCATCTCGGGTAGAACTAGTCGAATCAGGTGCATCGGGCCGAAATAGTTGGTTGCCATCTGGAGGGCTTCATCGTCTTCGCACATTTCCTCGATCACGGTTCGAAATGAAATGGCCGCGTTGTTTATGAGAATATCAATCGGTCCATATTTATCTTGGATTTCGTTGATGACCTGGGTTCCTTGGTCCAGATCCGTGACATCCAACGCGTAAGGAATCACGTCGCAGAGGCGTTCTGTTAACGAAGCCTTGAAGGCTTCGAACTTCGATCCCCTCACTGTCGCGAAGATTCGAAATGGCTTCCCGCAGAATTCGTTCAGGAGGCTTCTGCCAATTCCGGTGCTACAACCAGTGATAAAAACGTTGGGGTGCTTATTGTTCAATGCCAAGAGATGAGATAGAAGTCATCATGCCTCAGGAGCAACGGTTTGAGCAACTCAGTTTATTCTTCGTCTAGCGGGCGCCTCAGGGGGTATTTGGAATATAAAAGCCTAAGCGAATTAATAATGAATCATTTATGGTGGGCATATAAATAGTGATTTCGGAAGTTGACTCAGTTTTAAACAATATAAATGTAGTTCACGAATGATTGAATCAGATAAGTTAAACGATGTGATTGTTGTGGGCGCGGGTATCAGTGGACTGACGGTTGCGAAGGAACTGACGGAACGCGGATTATCGGTTTTGGTATTAGATAAGAGCCGCGGTGTTGGGGGTCGTATGGCGACTCGCAAGTATGGTGAGGCTTGGTTTGACCATGGGGCGCAGTTTGTCACCGCCCACGAATCTGAATTTAGGAAAGTCTTGAAACGTGGGGAGGAGAAGGGCGAGCTTGACCCTTGGTTTGGTCAAGAAACGGGCCACATCCGTTACCGGGGGGAACCTGGGATGACAGCCATGGCCAAAGGTCTTTGCGAGGGAATCCGCTTAGAGCGATCTGCTTTGGTTGAGAAGGTGACCTTTGACAATGGGATTTGGACGATTAAAGCAGGGAGTGAGTATTTTGCCCGCCATCTGGTGATCGCTTATCCAGTTCCCCAGGCTCTGGAGTTGTTTGCGAAGTCTGGGCAGTCGCTTCCGGTTTCTGATTGTGATTACCTCGCTACGATTTCTTATCACAAATGCCTCGCGGTATTGCTGACCCTTAAACAACCGAGTGGATTCACCTATCCGGGAATTCGAAAGTATGAGGATCCCGAGCCGATAGAGTTGATCACTGATAACCAGGTTAAGGGGATAAGTCGGGTACCCACACTCACTGTGCACGCAGGCCCCGAGTATTCGAATAGATTCTATGAAACTCGTGAACCAGCCCTTATTGAAATTTCCAGTTTGGTTGGAGATCAATATGGTATTCAGATAGCGGATGCGGCAATTCATGGATGGAAGTACGCCCGTCGAATAAATGATTCAGATCGGTTGTTTCAGTCAATTCGGTCTTTGAATCTCAACTTCTGTGGTGATTCGTTTGGGCCACCTCGCATTGAAGGCGCGTTTCTTTCGGCGAAAGCTTCTGTACCTTCAATTATCCAAAGTTTAGAAAACTCGAGGTCTGTGGAGGGTTAGTGGCTCGAAGGTATTGACGAATGAACTGGAAGACTAAATCAGGATTTGGCTTGGCGGAGATTGGCTTGAGCGCGATCGAGTTGCTACTCCAGATCTATCTGTTGGAGTTGTATGTGACGGCTGGGCTCAGTCCGTGGCTCGCGGGGTCTGCTTTGGCGACCGCAGTGCTGTGGGATGCGGTCAGTGATCCGTTGATGGGTTTAATCTCTGACCAGACTCGTGCAAAGTCTGCTGTTGGGAAACGGCTTCCGTATTATTTCGCAGGAGCATTCTTGATGGGTGTTGCTTTTGTCTTTTTGTTTAGCCCGCTGGCTGTTGCATCGCAGCTCGGTATGTTCTCCTACCTTTTATTTTGGTATTTGGTTCTCAACACGGCGTTGACGTTGGTAGGGGTTCCTCACCTCGCCATGATAAGTGATTTGGCAAATTCGAAGGCTGAGCGAGCAGATCTGTTTAGCTGGAGACTCGTCTTTGGTGGACTCGGGTTATTGCTTGGGTTGATTGCCCCCGTCTACTTAGCAGACCTGAGTGGCCATGTGGGAATTGAATCATCCCCGGCTTTATTGATCGAAAACCGAAGCCAGGTCGGTTGGTTGATCGCGGGTGTCTCGGTTCCACTTGCCTTGATTACGGGATGGGTGGTATGGAGGCCGCTGGCTGGTGTATCGACGCCAGAGACGAGCACAAAACACTCTGGATTTTCCTGGGGTACTCTGCGGGCTGCTTTTCGATCCAAACTATTTTTAATAGTGACAGCGGCTTTTGTGTTTATCGCTTTGGGGCGGGCATTCAATTCCAGCCTCGCTTTGCTGTTTTACAAGAATCGTCTGGAGTTTTCTGAGAATCAGATAGCCGTGTTATTGCTGACATTAACGTTGGCAATTATGGGTGCGGTGCCGGTATGGCTGCTGCTCTCGAGAAGGTTTGAGAAGGGGCCACTTTGTTTGATGGGTGTCTGTTCTCTAACGATCCTTACCGCGGTTGCTTATCCACTCCTGCCAGTGGGAGCTTTAGTCCCGGTATTGGGCGTGGCAGTGTTGGGAGGTCTATTGGTCGCCTGTGTGGCTCTGTTGGAAGCGATGTTTTCTGACGTTATAGAATTGGATCAAGAGCACTCGGACGTGGCTATAACCGGATCATATTATGGTATATGGAAGATGGCCACAAAGATTGCCCGCGCTCTCGGAATCGCCTGTTCAGGACTCTTTTTGTCAGCAATCGGCTTCGTCAAAGGATCAGTCGCGCAAACCGATCAGGTAGAGCTGTCGATCACATGGGCGTTCGGTCCGGGCGTTGCATTATTTTTCGGTGCGGGAGCTGTATTCGTTTATATGGCTACAACAGCATTTAGGCAGATCGGTCTTTCTACGAAATAACTAGTTTTACCTTAAAATTGAAACCATGAAATTAAAATCAACCTTAGTAACACTATTAGTACTCACGATGTCGCTCTTCAACTCTGGCTGCAAAACCTATGAGAACCTCCCGGAATTGGCCAACTATGTAGATATAGATGGGTTCATGGGGACTTGGTATGTCCACGGCTATTCGCCGACTTTCCTGGATAAGGAGGCTTACAACGCAACTGAGACTTACGAGTTAGACGACGACAAGATCCTCACAACCTACCGCTTTCGTGATGGGTCCTTTGATGGAAAAGTTAAGATTTATCACCCGGTTGGAAAGGTGACGAACGAAGAAACCAATGCCGAATGGAGTATGCGCTTCTTTAAGATCTTTTCGGCGCCTTATCTTATTCTGTATGTAGACAGCGAATACCAATACACGCTTATAGGTCATCCGAACCGCAAGATGGCTTGGTTGATGTCCAAGTCTCCCGAAATATCGGAAGAGAAGTACACAAAACTGATGGGAGAGCTTGAAAAGCGGGACTTCATTTTGGAAGACTTCCGTCGAGTCCCGCATCGGTGGCCGGAGTCCCTTTGATCTTTTGTGAATTCTTACAAAAGGCGTGATGATTACATTGTAGGCGGTGCTGGGTATGCTGGCGTAACAGCGGCGGCCTATCTTGCGAGAGCCGGTAAGCGGGTCTCAATCGTCGAGGCCCATTCGACTCCAGGTGGTTGCGCCGGATACTTCCGCAAGGGAGGTTTTTCTTTCGATGTGGGTGCGACGACTCTCAATGGTTTCGAGCACGGATTACCGCTGAGTCGATTGATCGGAGACTTGGGATTACAATCAAGATTTAAGAAAATGGATCCGGCCGTGAGCATTCATATGCAGGGCCACGTCTACAGGCGCTATGCGGATACCGAGCGTTGGATTGAGGAATTGTTCCCACTCGTTAGTGATAAAGATGAACTCCGAACCTTCCTAAAGCGGATTCAAAAAGAAAGTGATGAATTCTGGGCGGTTGCGACTCGGTATCCACTATCACCTTACGGAGTGGAGGACTACTTCGCATATTCAAAGATGGGCCCTTTCAGGCTATGGCGACTGGTCGAAAGTTTCTACAGATCATTGTTCTCTCAGATTCCGCGAAGTCTTAGAAAGAGTTCCGGTTTTCTGAAATTGTTGAATGAGTTACTGTTAATCAGTGCGCAGGGTTATGCCGAGACGATCCCCTCTGCTGTGGGAGCACTGGGTTTAGGGTACATGGCAGACATGTATTATCCGATCGGAGGAATTTCCCGTTTAGCTGAAGAAATGTGTCAGGTGGTCCGTGATGCAGGAGGGCAGGTATCATTCAATGATCCTGTTAAGTCGGTCCGAATCGAAAGAGGTGGGTATGAAGTCTTGTCCAGGAAGGAGAGCAGACGCACTCAGGAAGTGATCTTTGCGATTCCGATATGGAATATTCCCGCACTGTTCGATGAACCTCGAACGGCTGATAAGATTCAAAAGACTGCGTCCAGGCATAGGAATTGTTGGTCAGCCGTCACCGCGAACATCGGGTTGAGGTTTTCGGAACCAGTGGATGGGCTCTATCATCAGATCCATATCCAGGATACCCCGAGGGAGTTCCATAGCGGTTCTATTTTCGTTTCGTTGTCCGACCCCGATGACGTTGAACGCGCTCCAGTTGGTTATCGATCTGTGACGGTATCTTCACACGCGAGGTGGTCGGATTTTCCTGACGGTCGTACAACTGCCGACTACCTTGACCGAAAAGAAAGACTGGGTGCCTATATTATTTCAAAGCTAAAAGATCATTTTGCATTCTCTGATTCGAACATCGACCAATTCCATTTGGGTACTCCCAAGACTTTTGAGCGGTTCACTCGCCGCTACAATGGATGGGTGGGTGGAATTCCCTGGAAGGCGGGTTCGTTGCCGTTGTTCAGACCTCGTTACCGTTTGCCCGGAAAAGGGTTGTATTTGATTGGTGATACGGCGCTTCCGGGCCAAGGGGTTTCCGGCGTGGTTCTTGGTGCTCAGTCTTTAGTAAATAAACTGCTGCGATAAGTTCTCAAACAACCCTCGACATAGCTTTCGTCCTGCTTCAATTTCGCCAGTCCTTTTCTAACAATATATTCACATGAAACTCGAAACACAATGCCTCCACGCTGGCCAGGTGCCAGACCCCACTACGAATGCGCGCGCGGTACCTGTCTACCGCACGACAGCCTATGTCTTTAATAATACAGAACATGCAGCGAACCTCTTTGCTTTGAAGGAGCTGGGGAATATTTACTCCCGTATTATGAATCCTACTCAGGATGTGCTGGAGCAGCGCGTAGCTCAGTTGGATGGTGGTGCTGCTGCGCTAGCGGTGGCTTCGGGAACAAGTGCCATATTTTATTCAATAATTAACTTGGCCCAGGCCGGAGATAACATCGTCTCAGCGAATAATCTTTATGGCGGATCCTACACGCAATTTAATGACATCCTGCCTACAATGGGAATCACGGTTAAGTTTGTAGATCCCTCCGATCCTCAGAACTTTGCCGCTGCCATAGATGAGAATACTAAAGCACTATTCTGTGAGACTGTGAGTAACCCGGCATCTCAAGTGGCAGACCTGGAGGCAATCTCAACGATAGCTCATGATAACGGTATTCCGTTAATTGTGGATGCAACGTTCTCAACGCCTGCGCTGACTCGTCCGATCGATCATGGCGCGGATATTGTCGTGCACTCGCTCACGAAGTGGTATGGTGGTCATGGAGTAGGTATCGGCGGAGTCGTTGTGGATTCCGGTCGCTTTAACTGGGCGAATGGAAAGTTCCCACTCTATGACAATCCTGATTCTTCTTATCATGGTTTGCGTTGGGGACATGACCTGCCTGAGCCGTTGGCTCCAGTTGCCTATATCTTGCGGATGCGCACCGTTCCTTTAAGAAATTTGGGGGCTTGTATTTCTCCTGATAATGCATGGATGTTTCTGCAGGGAATCGAAACGCTTCCGCTACGTATGGAGCGTCATTGCGACAATGCCTTGGCCGTCGCTAAACACCTCAAGGGACTGGATCAGGTCGAGTGGGTCCGTTACCCGGGGCTAGAAGACGATCCTGAACATGGAAAAATTGATAAGTATCTTTCTGGAAAAGGGGGCGCGATGGTCACTTTCGGAATCAAGGGCGGAGCAGAGGCCGGATCCAAGTTCATCGATTCGCTCGAACTTTTGAGCCATCTTGCAAATGTAGGGGATGCCAAGAGCTTGGCTATTCACCCGGCCACGACTACTCACAGTCAGCTCACTGGTGAGCAACAAGCGGCAGGGGGAATCACTCCAGAGCTCGTCCGCCTCGCAATCGGTATCGAGCACATTGATGACATTATCGCCGATATTGATCAGGCTTTGACCAAAGCTGCCGGATAGAACTTTTGAATTAGTTTTCATCTCAAAATGGCTTCCTTATGGAAGCTATTTTGCTGTACGGTTCTAAATTGCATTATGGCTCTACTAACGCTCACCCCCCAAGGACTCTATTGCGAAGCGGGTGACTTTTTTATCGACCCGTGGAAATCGGTGGATCGGGCGGTCATTACTCACGCACACTCCGACCACGCGAGGCCGGGGATGAAGGCGTATCTGACGGCGCAGTCAGGAAAGGGGGTGTTGCACGAACGGGTCGGAGCCAAAGCGGCTATTGAGGGAGTCCGTTTTGGCGAAGAGGTAAATATAAAGGGTGTCAGGGTGTCTTTGTTTCCAGCCGGACATCTTTTGGGATCCAGTCAGGTTCGGGTTGAGTATAAGGGTGAGGTCTGGGCATTTTCCGGTGATTACAAGACGCAACCGGACCCTTCCTGCGAAGCGTTTGAGTTGGTTCCATGTAACACTTTCATCACGGAATCGACTTTTGGGCTACCGATATATCAATGGGATGATTCCCGTGTGTTGTATCAGGAAGTCGAAGATTGGTGGCGATCGAACCAGATACTCGGCAGGACGAGCGTTTTATTTGCATACGCGCTTGGAAAAGCACAGCGAATCCTGGCAGGAATTAATCCCGAGCTGGGACCGATCTTGGTGCATGGTTCAGTAGATCGGTTTTTACCGCATTACCGGGCGGCCGGTATGCCACTCGCCCATGCTGAGTATGCAACCCCTGAGCTCATAAAAGAGCATAAAGGAAAGTGCCTGTTGATTGGGCCGTCTTCGGTTCAGGGTACGACTTGGTTGAAGCGTTTTCAACCCTGTTCCCTCGCATTCGCATCTGGTTGGATGACGGTTCGCGGCAACCGCAGGCGGCAAGCCTTGGATCGGGGGTTCGTGCTCTCGGATCATGTCGATTGGCCAAGCCTCATGGATACGATCAAAGCGACTGGGGCTGAGAGTATTGGCGTGACCCACGGTTATGCGGATGTAGTGGTGCGTTACCTGAAAGATCAGGGGAAGGATGCCTGGGTTCTCGAGACGGAGTTTGAAGGGGAATCGATGCAGGATACCGATTCGAGGGAGGAAATAAAAGGGTGAAGCGATTCTCCCAGCTGTTCTCCGAAATCGATCGTACGAATCGGACCAACGAAAAAGTCCGCGCACTCGTCAACTACTTCAATGAAGCGAATCCGGAGGACGCTGCCTGGGCACTCTATTTTTTGACGGAAAAACGACTCAACCGCCCTGTTACCGGACGACAACTGCTTCAATGGGCCAGTGAGTCAAGTGGCTTTGATCTGTGGCTGTTGGAGGAATGTTATGATCGTGTGGGAGACTTTGCTGAAACGGTGGCGTTGCTAGTGAATGAGGGTAATGATGCCATAGATCTTTCGCTCAGCCTGATCGTTGAAGAACTGATCCTTCCATTGCGAGAAATGGAAGGATCAGTGAAGCGTAACAGAATCATGGATACATGGAAACGGCTGGGCAAAACCGAGAGGCTGCTCTACATGAAGATGATAACGGGTGGATTTCGGATGGGTGTCGCCCGCACGCTTGTTATCCGTGCGCTTGCCGAGTCTTGTGGGGTCGACAAAGCGATCTTGTCACACCGATTGATGGGAGCCTGGCAACCCGATGAAGATGGATTTCGGCGTCTGGTTTCCGAAGATAACCAGCGATGAACTGGGTGCGCTTCCCTATCCGTTTTATTTAGCCTATCCTTGGGAGGAGAGCAGTGAAGACAAGTTGGCTGTGGCTGAATTCCGGATCGAGTGGAAGTGGGATGGTATCCGTTGCCAGTTGATCAAGAGGCGGGGCAAGGTTGCTCTGTGGTCGCGTGGCGAAGAGTTAATCTCTGAGCAATTTCCTGAGTTGTTGTTGGCAGCGGAATCTTTACCCGATAACCTGGTATTGGACGGCGAAATCGTAGCCTGGTCCAAAGGGAAGGTGATGCCGTTTGGAGATTTGCAGTCCAGACTGGGGCGGAAACGGGTTGGAGCTGCTTTGATGCAAGCCGTACCGGTTGCTTTTATCGCCTACGACCTTTTAGAGTTTCAGGCTGTCGATCTTCGTCAGGAGGGCTTAGACTACCGGGCTCGAAAGCTGGAGGGGCTTATCCCGTTCCAAAATCGGGGAGTCCGTATCTTTCGAGTCCCGGAACTAAAAGTAACCAATTGGGGAGAGGTTGCGGATTGGAGGGATAGAGCCGCGGAATTCGGAACCGAAGGTGTAATGATCAAACGCCGCTCTTCCAGTTATGGCGTTGGTAGAAAAAAAGGGGATTGGTACAAATGGAAAGTAAATCCGTTCACAATCGACGCGGTGTTGGTGTATGCGCAACAGGGACATGGCAGGCGCGCCAGTCTCTACACTGACTATACTTTTGCTGTTTGGGACAGCGGCGAGTTGGTCCCAGTTGCGAAGGCTTACTCGGGTTTAACTGATAAGGAGATTCGCAAAGTGGATGCTTTTATCAAGAAAAACACGACCGGCCGGAAAGGGCCGGTCCGGATGGTAAAGCCGGAATTGGTATTCGAATTAGCCTTCGAAGGTATTCGGGTGTCGAGTCGTCACCGATCCGGGGTGGCATTTCGGTTTCCCAGGATATCACAGTTCAGAACCGATAAGTCGTCTGAGGAAGCAGACACGTTGGAGGCGGTGAAAGCGCTGCTTCCCAAATCAGAAAAGGCTCGGCACAGGCCTATCAATCAGTTGGAATTAGGGTTGGTTAACAGCTAAAAAGTTCGAAATCGGTTCACTCTGAGCTCTATTCTTTTGACAGGCTTGCCTCTAGCTTTCTAGAAACTTACATCCGTTATGAAGATTCATTTATTCACTCTCTCCGCAGTCCTCTTTTCCTTAACTCTGGTTTCAAGTCCCAGTTACGCGTTTTTAGGTAAGCTCACCAAGAAAAGTTCAGAAACCAAGACATCTGATGACACCGCTGAAAATAAGCTCCCGGAATACACCGGCATTAAGCATGCCTTGGGGGTCATTAGTTTCGACAATGAGGCAGGATTTGTCTCGGAGTGGAATCTGGGTGACAATCTGGGTTTGATGTTGGAGTCGAGTCTCTACGATACAGGTCGTTTCGTCATCGTTGAGCGTTCAGAGCTCGGTGCCGTGATGGCGGAACAGGACCTGCAAAATAGCAATCGATCTGCGCAAGCATCTCAGGTGGCCTCTACGGGGCAGATCCGGAGCGCCAAATATTTAGCGACGGGAGCGATTACAGAAGCGAGTTACAATACCTCTGGAGATAGTGGAGGATTGCGCATCAAAGGTTTCAACATCGGTGCGAAGTCTGACAAGGCGAGTGTTGTGGCGGTGGTAAAGATTATTGATTCCACGAGTGGCGAAGTCGTTGCCAGCAAGCGTATCCGTGGTGAAGCAGGTAAATCGGGTCTGACCCTTGGTTACTCAGATCGTGGATTCGGTACTCAACTTGGTGGATTCACGAAGACCCCACTCGGTGAGGCCGCACAGGATGTCATTGACCAGGCAACTCAGTTCATCGCCTTGGAAATGGAGGACTACGACTTGGAGGGCAATGTTGTAATGGTGAGTGGAAAAGGCCAAATCATCATTAACCGCGGCTCTAACTATGGAGTCGCTCCCGACCAGATATTTCTGGTTCGTGAAGAAGGTGAAGTGCTCATCGATCCCTCTTCAGGTGAGATTCTGGACATGGAAGAA
Source organism: uncultured Opitutaceae bacterium (assembly GCA_964352065.1). Taxonomy (GTDB): domain Bacteria; phylum Verrucomicrobiota; class Verrucomicrobiia; order Opitutales; family UBA2995; genus UBA2995. The sequence continues at coordinate 42,175 of CAYGQM010000013.1, read as the reverse complement.
GGGGAAGTCACGGCCACTATCAAAGTCACAAGGGTGAGTGAAAAAGTGGCCTATTGCGATCTGGTCGATGGCGTTCCTCCAGAAAGAGGTGCGGTCGTTGTATTTCAATAGGACAAATTAGTCGGGAACTCGACCAAGTTTTGGGGCTCAGTATCAGGTTAAACTTGGGTAACTCTGCGGTTGCTTCCCAGTGGGGAAGAACCTACATTGCCCCGTTTTTACTGCACCATGCTGTCCTTTATTTTCAAAAGATTTTCAGATCGGCCCTACAAAAAGTTCATTAAGCAATCCCTGCCGACGATTGCGAGGATCAATGAACTGGAAGAACAGTACCAGGCTCTATCAGACGATGAGTTGCGTGCTCACACCCAGCAATTCCGAGACCGCTTAGCTGCGGGTGAGGCTTTGGATGACCTAATTCCTGAAGCGTTTGCGACGGTCAAGAATGCGGCTCGCCGCTTGAGTGGCCAAACCTTGGATGTTTCTGGCCAAAAGCTCGATTGGAATATGGTCCACTACGACGTGCAGCTAATCGGCGGTTTGGCTTTGCATAGTGGAAAGATTGCCGAAATGGCGACGGGTGAAGGAAAGACTCTGGTCGCTACGCTTCCACTCTATTTGAATGCGTTGCCTCAACGTGGGTGTCACTGTGTAACGGTGAACGATTATCTCGCTAAGCGGGATAGTGAATGGATGGGTTACCTGTTTAAATTTCTCGGACTGACCGTTGGCTGTATACAAAATAGTATGCCGCTTCCTGAGAAAAAAGAGATGTATAAACGGGATATAACCTATGGTACTGCATCCGAGTTTGGTTTCGATTATTTGAGGGATAATGGCATGGCTATGGTGGCTGATGCTCAGGTTCAAAGTGAGCACTTTTTCTGTATCGTGGATGAAGTCGACTCCATCCTGGTGGATGAAGCGCGGACGCCTCTGATTATTTCCGGTCCTGTTCAGATTACCCGTGAGCTTCCGTTTCATGAATACAAACCGGTCATTGAGCGCCTCGTGCGTGAGCAGAATCGGTTTTGTAACAATCTGGTCGCCGAGGCCAAGAAGGAACTCGAAAGCGGCGAATTGAAAGATGAATTCGCGACGAGCCTATCGCTCCTGCAAGTGCGTATGGGTTCGCCCAAGAACAAGCAGCTCACCCGTATGATGGAAGAGGGACCGGCTCGTAAAATGATCGAAAAAGCGGATCTGGAGATGCATAATGATTTCCGGAAGAAAGAGCTCTTCGATATGAAAGAGGAACTCTTCTACGTCATCGACGAAAAGCAGCACCAGGCAGACCTGACAGAAAAAGGGCGGCAGTTTCTGCGCCCCAATGAACCGGATGCGTTTATGCTACCGGATCTTCCCAGTATTTTCAGTGATCTCGACAAAGACGGGAGCATGGATGAACGCGCCCGTGAGGAGGAAAAAGCGAAACACCAGGAAGCTTTTGAAAAATCCAGTGAGGAGATCCACACCATCAGTCAGTTGCTCCGGGCGTACTCGCTTTATGAGAAAGACGTAGAGTATGTGGTCCAGGACAACAAGGTGCAGATCGTGGATGAGAATACCGGCCGTTTGATGCCGGGGCGCCGTTGGAGTGAGGGGTTGCACCAGGCGGTTGAGGCTAAAGAAGGCGTTACGATCGAGAAGGAAACGAAGACTTACGCGACCATCACCATTCAGAATTACTTTCGGCAGTATGAAAAACTGTCTGGGATGACAGGAACGGCTGAGACAGAAGCGGCTGAGTTTTTCGATATTTACAAGATGGACGTAATGGTGGTGCCCACCAATAAACCGAATCGGCGCACGGACCACAACGATGTCATCTACAAGACCCGCAGAGCCAAGTATAACGCAGCGCTGGCCGACATTAAAGAAGCCCATGACAGAGGTCAGCCCGTTTTGGTCGGAACGGCTTCTGTGGAAGCTTCCGAGGTGATGAGTCGCATGATCAAGCGACAGAATATTCCTCATACGGTTTTGAATGCGAAACTCCACGAGCGGGAGGCCGAAATTGTTGCCAGGGCAGGGCAGCGTGGTTCGGTAACGATTGCCACCAACATGGCGGGTCGTGGTACTGACATTAAGTTGGGTGAAGGGGTTGAAGAGTTGGGTGGATTGTTAGTTCTGGGTACGGAACGCCATGAGTCTCGTCGGATTGACCGGCAGTTGCGTGGTCGTTGTGCACGTCAGGGAGACAAAGGCGCGTCCAAGTTTTTCATTTCTCTGGAAGATAATCTGATGCGTTTGTTTGCTCAGCCTGGGCCGATTGCCAATATCATGGAGAAATCCTTCAGTGAGGAGGATGAGCTCACGCACCCATTGTTGAACCGCTCGATCGAGAGTGCTCAGAAAAAGGTGGAGCAACAAAACTATGCGATCCGTAAACGCTTACTTCAGTACGATGACGTATTAAACAAGCAGCGGGAAGTTATCTACGGACTCCGTAATGAAGCCCTGCATGACGAAAAACCCAAGGAGATCATCTATGATATGATCACCGAGGAATTGGAAGTTCGCCTTGGCGATGCGTCTTTATTCACCGACACACCCGAAGCCGTCGACCACGAAGACAGACAAGGTTTGTTGCGTTGGGTAAACACTCATTTCCCGATAGCACTCGCCGAAGATGCAGTTGATTGGTCGAATGCTGAGACCGCACACAAATCGATTTTCACGAAGATTGAGGAGGCCTATGATAAGAAAGAAGGCCTACAACAACCGGAAGCTTTTAAAAAGCTCGAACGTTGGATCGTAATCTCAGCGCTTGATCGCCATTGGCAGGATCACCTTACTGAAATGGAAGATCTTCGCAGGAGCGTTGGCATCCGTGCATTGGGACAGAAGGATCCATTGAGTGAGTATAAGAAGGAAGGATTTTCGTATTTTGAACAGATGCTCGACAGTGTTCGCACGCAGATTGCGACCTCACTTTTCCGCTCAGCGGTGATGCTTGAAAAGAATATCATCGATGCGCTTCAGGATCGTATGAGAGTTGCGCATGCAAGTCAGCCAGCGATTGGCCCGGCTCAGGCATCTGCCGACGAGGAACAGAAGAACAATCTTCCCGCTCAGTTAAGAAGATCGAGTGGTGGGCAACCCCGGATGAATCCGGCAGCCCGTATCAAAGCGGAGCCTGTCATGCGTGAAATGCCGAAGGTGGGTCGTAACGAGCCGTGTCCTTGTGGAAGTGGCAAAAAGTATAAACAGTGTCACGGCCAGTAGTCCTTTTCAGGGACAGTCAGGTTTAGACGACGTATAAGATGAGCAGAAAAACCCTGGAAGCTCGAAAGTCACATCGGGTGTGGTTCTGGGGAGTCTTTTTGGCCACTTTCAGTTTTCATACTTTTGCGTTTCCCCCGTTTGATGTTGCGGAGTTAGGGTACCTGCTGCCGATTCCCGCTGCGCTATGGCTACTCTATAACGAACCGACTCGGAAGCAGTTTCTTTTGGCTGTGGGCGGGGGATTTTGGTTGTCTTGGATTGTATTGATAACGTGGTTACGTCATGTGACTTGGTTTGGCTGGTTTGCTATGGCGACCATTCTCAGCGTTTTCCCGATCGTTTGGGCCTGGTCGGTTTTTTGGCTGCTTCCCAAGTTTAAGGATCGTGACGCACTTGTCCGGTTTATTGGAATTTTGAGTATCTGCAGTGTCTGGACGATCCTGGAATTTGTCCGGACGTTTTTCCTGAGTGGCTTTCCATGGCTGCCATTGGCAGCTTCGCAATGGCAGCGGCCATTGATGCTACAGGTCTCTTCTTACACAGGATTCTATGGCGCGTCTTTCCTGCTAATCCTGGTCGGAATGGTCATCGCTTTTTACGTGCGTCATTTGTTCAAGACCAAGCAGAAAGGATGGCTGCGGCTGTGTCCGGAGTTTCTTATTGGCGTGGTCATCTGGATGTTTGCGACCTTCGGGCTCTTTCAAATAAAGTTTGAGCGGGGTGAACGACAGTCTTTTTTCAGAGCAGCCTTGATTCAGCCTTACGTCCCGCAGAACGAAAAATGGGACAGCGCAAAAGCCGGGGAAATTATGTCTGAAATCGAGCGCCAAGTGGTTTTCCAGAAGGCTATCGGCGCGGACGTTGCGATCTTTCCAGAAGCAGTTCTTCCGTATCCACTTATAGGGGACGAAGGTATGAAAAGGTGGGCTGAAAGGCTGGCTCAAGACTTTGGAGGTCCGCTGGTTATGGGTGCGTTAGCTGCGGAAGGCGAAACTCTGGGTGATGAGCCTTGGTACAATGGGCTCATGGTGCTTTACCCGCAAGATGGACTCTCGATGACCTACTATCAGAAACGGCAGCGAGTCCCTTTTGGCGAATATATACCTTTCAGAAAGGCGCTGTTCTTTCTCGAGAAGTTCGTTCCGATTGGGTCTGATATTTCTCCGGGAAAATCGCCAGGCCCTCTCAGGTTGACGGTTCAGGAAGATCAAGGGGCGATTCCCATAGGTCCTCTAATATGCTACGAAGATATATTTCCTGGCTTGGCTGTTGATTCCGTGAAAGCGGGTGCACGGGTTCTCGTGGTGGTCACCAATGACGCGTGGTACGGAGAAGAAGGTGCAGCCTACCAACACGCTGCTCATTCGGTGTTGCGGGCAGTGGAGACGTTCCGACCGGTGGTGCGTGTGGGCAACGGAGGCTGGAGTGGCTGGATCGACGAGTATGGAAATATCCGCGATGTCCTCGAAACAGCTGAGGGAACTGTCTATTTTCGCGGTAGTGAGGTGGTCGATGTTACTTATGACCCCCGGAATTACCAGAAGCTCACATTCTTTGTTCAATACGGGAATTGGTTCATCGGAGTTTGCGTGTTGATCCTACTACTTTTCTGGTTTCTCGTGATTCGCAAGTCGAACGCGATGACCGAAGAAGAGGAGTGGGCGAAAGTCGAGAAGATGAAACTCAAAATACCCGACCAAAGTGTCAGGTGAAAATCTTCCAGCGTAATCTGGGTTACTCTTACTTTGAAGTTTACCGGCAGCCCTTTATTTAAGGGGAATTCGGGCTTGTCGTGATGGAGTAAGCTTGCGAGAATATTGAAGATTTCAAAGGGAGCGCTGCAGCTAAAGCCTCTCCCCATCCCGAATAGGGTTCAGCCCACAACACGTTATGTTACTCTCTCCACCTCGTTTACCGTCTTCGATTCTCTACCTCCTCATCTCCCTGTTAACTTCGGCGTTCTTCCCGCAACTGACCCTGGCGGTTGAAAAATCGGGTGTTATTGCCTCCAACGAGACTTGGTCCGGACTGATTGAGGTAACCAATGCGGTAACGATCAGTGAAGGTGTTACGGTTACAGTTCAACCGGGTACCGTGGTTAAGGGATACCAGAATGGCTCGATTCTGGTGGATGGAACTCTGAGTGCCGTCGGAACATCCGGTAGCAAAATCTATTTCACGTCGATTAAAGACGATAGCCTCTCGGGCGACACGAATGGCGATGGAGCAGTTACGACACCCGCTGCAGGAGATTGGCCAAGAATCGATTTGATTTCCGGAGATACAGGGGTTGTGACGCTCAAGCATGTGGAGATACGGTACGCCGGTAGAAGCAGCACAGCAGCGATTACCGCAAGTTCTGGAAATATGATTGTTGAAAACACTTTGATTCGCGATACCGGAACCTCAGGGTTATACTTTAGCTCGGGTACAGCAACGTTGACTAACTTGACGTTATTGCGGATCGGAGGGAGCACGAGCCACCATGGTGTTTCTGTGATTGGTGCTACCGCTAGGGTGTCATCGACGAATTTATCCTCGACCGACGTTTCTGGTTATCACGTTTCGGTCGGTAATGGTCCGGCGAATTGGTCTTCCATCGGTTCTTCGTTTTCAGGAATTGGAATCCCTGCAATTCGCTACACCTCTGGTTCCCTGACGGAGGCTTTGACGTGGAATGATGATGTCCCGTACCTTTTGGAAGCGACGCTCAATATTTCAGCCGGTAGTGACTTTACGATAGCTCCAGGGACACTAATCAAAGCCAACCAAAACGGGAAACTCAATGTATCCAACGGAAAACTGAACGCGATCGGTACGGAGGCTGACCCGATCATTTTTACCTCTGTTTTCGACGACACAAAAGGGGGAGATACCAACGGAGATGGTGGAGCGACTACGCCAGCCACTCAGGACTGGCAGGGGTTGGTGACAGGAGGCAATGACGCGGTTACGAAACTTGATTACTGTCAGTTTAGCTATGCTGGACGGAGTTCGAATGCTTCGGTCACGGGCGGTGGAGGATTAACTGTTTTGGAGAATTCGCTCATTGAGTTTTCGGGTTCACGGGGTGTCTGGATAAACTCTGGGGATGCAATTCTGCGTGATAATGTCATACGCGATATTACTGACCTCGGGGGGTACTTCAGAAACACGAGCGGATATCTAATACTGTCGAACAATCACTTCGAGGATTGCGCGAATGGGGTTTATGCTTTCGAGCCAAGAGTTGAGCTTAATGCGTCTGGTACTACGGCGACGAATTGTGGGGCCAATAATGCGATTCGTGTGTTCGGAACGCAAAATATCGATGAAGACCGTATATGGCAGGAAGAGCTGGTCTATTTTCTGGAAACGGACCTCTATCTCAACGGAGGAGTTTCCTGGACTCTGGTGCCAGGAACGAAGGTAAAAGTATTGTCGGGAAAAAAAATCACTATCGATGGTAACCTCACGATGGTGGGAACCGAGGACGAACCGATCCAGTTTACCTCCATCTTGGATGATACCATCGGTGGGGATACGAATGAGGATGGTGGCGCAACAACGCCGGCGGCAGGCAATTGGATCGGCTTTTTTGTCCAAGGTAACTCAGTTTCCGATTTTAACTATGTCGAAATCTATTATGCAGGCTTACCACCCGGCAATAATACTGCTGCAATGCAGTTCAATAGTAACGCGGTATTTAAACTTCGGAATTCGACCATCGCCCATGCTGGCTATCATGGGGTAACCCTGTTGAGCCGTTCTACGGGGGAAATCAGCGGGAACACGATCCGTGATCTTGGAGGTAATGGTGTTTTCTCAAACCTGACAGCCAATGGGACCGGAGTAGATATTCTGAATAACGCCTTCGAGAATACGGATTTGGACGCGGTTAACTATTCGCTCAATGCGAACATCAGTGTTTTGGGGAATAGCTACACGGGAACGGGCACCGGCAACGCCGTCCGTATTAAAGCTGGTTCAATACCGGCTGGATCAACGGTGACTTTGGAGGGCGATACCACGTATTTGCTGTTTAATGAAAACGAGAGCCGGGGAGAATTGGAAATCGCTTTGGGAGGGTCTCTGATTGTGGAAGCAGGTGCCGTGCTGAAGTTTGGTAAATTCTGGTCAATCCGTCAGGATGGTAACCTGGAGCTACGCGGAACGGAGGAGAAGCCGATTATTTTTACTTCGATAAAGGACGATACCGTTGGCGGAGATTCCAATGGTGACGGAAACGCTACCACACCGGCTCCCGGAGATTGGATGAGTATTTGGATTCGTGATACGTTCTTGAGTCGTGTTGGCTTGGCCACCGCAGTATTTGAGAACGTCGAATTACGTTACGGTGGTTTTGAGCCGATCGGCGCTGGTTCGGGGACGCCAGCCATATTACTCGATGGGGGAACTTTGGAAATGAACCATGTCTCGATCTTCGATTGTTTGGATGTTGGTTTTCGTAGTCGAAACGATGTCAGTCGGGCAACGATCCGGGATCTCACGATCGTAGGTTCGCCGATTGAGGCGATGAGTTTCATTGATGGCACGATCGATATCGACGGGGTTTTCATCGATGAGGTGGATGGGGCCACGATGGAACTCCGGATGGGTACGCTCGACCTTACGTTGGATAACCTAGTGGTTGGTGAAAACGTGCCTTTTAATGCAACCCGAGTTTTGACGGGGAATACGCGAACGGATATCACTCTGGGCTATACGCCGCTGGTGGTATTTGAAGACCGCTTTGGGGTCGAACGCACGCTGGATGGTGAAGAGAGCTCGATCACCATACTTCCCGGAACCGTTGTAAAAATTCAGCCAAGCGGGAACTTCGTTCCAGTAGTACTTGGTGACGGAGATCGGGGGCATTTCATCCTCAATGGAGAACCTGAGCGACCCATTATACTGACATCTTTGTTGGATGATAGCATTATGGGAGATACTAACCGTGACGGCAATGCAACCAGTCCTGCTCCGGGGGATTGGGAAGGAGTCGTTCTCTGGAATCCACAGTCCCAGATCAATAACGTTGAGGTTCGCTATGCCGGAAGAATTGGGTCTGCAGTGGCATTAGGCATAAACAGCACCAATTTTTTCTCATCGTATTCGGTATCCGGTCTTCACATCCATGACAACGACGGGGTGGCTCTATTACTGCGGAACCCAGATGGTATGGATATTTCCAACTCCCTGATCTATAACTTCGAGGAGAGGGGTATATCAATCCAAGGCCAGTTTGAAGCTGGCAGTACAGCTACTCTCAGGAACAATACGGTATACGGAGGAACGACCTCTTTGGAGATCAGCACGGGTAGCTATACCGTTGAAAACAACATATTTGCCGGTGCTACAGAGCAGATCGTTACCCGAGCCGTTGATACGGATGTCCTGACAAGCAGACATAATGTTTACTTCAGCCCGAACGCCACGAATGGTTCATTCTACGAGCCATTTACGGGGATCAGTTGGACTCCCGCGGACGGTGCTGGTGATCTCATGGTGGATCCGAAGTTTGTGAATCCTGCGATTGGTAATTTTGATCTCGATACGGATTCTTCAGCGGTGGATGCCGGGAATGGCTCACTGGCCGACGGTGTCGATCTTAGAGGGTTTCCCCGTTTTGATGATCCTGCTGCCACCGACACCGGTATTGGCTCTCCTACCTACACGGACATAGGTGCTCTGGAACGTCTGGGATCGTCCGATCCAACGCAAAATCCGGACCTGACAGTAGATAGCAGTTCTATCGCATTTATTACGACCAGCGGAAAGTTCTTCTCATTGAGTGAGTTATTGGCTGACCCTCTTTATTCTCCCGGTCAGTCGGTGGAAGTTGAATATAAGGTGATGAACGAGGGCGCCTCAGCGGCACTTGGAAACTGGGTGGATGCTCTCTACTTTTCAATGGATCGAAACTGGGACATCCGTGATACGCGAGCGGGGTCCTCGACTCGACCTTCTACTTTAGCGCCAGGTGCTTCCTATACGCATTCGATCATGACGAGAATTCCGCCATTGGTAGATGGATCCTATCACCTTTTGATAAGGACTGACGATCAGGGAGAACAGCTCGAATACCGGAACTCAAATAATGCAGGAGCCTCAGCGAACTCATACAGTGTGGACGTTCAATCGAGAGGTGTTGCCGAGACCTCATCGGTAACGTTTCCTGCTGGACAGCGAAGCTCGGAGCTTTACCGCATCGATGCTTCTTCGGAAATTGGAAACGACATTTGTATCGAAGTCAGTGCGACAGGTCCCAATGCCAGAATCGAACTGCTGGCCAAGTCGGATGGCGTACCAACAGTATTCGAGAATGATGCCAAGGCTGATGGTTTGCCAGGGCAGACTGCGACCATTCAAGTTCCCATAACAGGTTCTGGCATCGTTTATGTGCTTATTACGGTGGATGATCCAGGGCCTGAGCCCAACAACGTGTCCATCAGTGCGAGCATCAAGGGATTTTCGATCGCTGAAGTGCGACCTCCTCAGGCAGGAAATAACGGACCTGTGACCATTGTGGTGAAGGGAGCCGCATTCCGAAAAGGGGACAGGGTGGCGATTCGACACGTGGATGGTGATCCCGTAATCGATGCGGATCGTGTGATCTTTAGAAATTCAGCCTGTTTGACTGCTTCATTTTCCTTTGTTGAGGAGAAGTTGGGTGACTACGATGTGATCGTCGCCCGGACGGATGACTCTGTCGTATTGGTTGCTGGATTTCGTTTGGTCCAAGGGTCTCCGCCTGATGCCACGCTTTTACCTGTGATAAGTTTCTCGGTTCCGGATGTAATAAGAATTACCCCACTGGTCCCATTCCCCATCGAAGTTAGCATCACTAATCCACACGGACAAGACATCCCGGCATTGGTCAACTTTTCAGGGGAGTTGGCTGATTTTGAGCCCGGAGGGATGTATTCGACGGACCCGAATCGAACAGGAAGTAGTAATTTGATGGTGATTCCGAATTCTGAGACAGGATCACCGGGTATGGTTGCCACCGGTGAAACGATAACAAGCACGGTTTATTGGCAGGGTGCAGAGCGTCCGAATCCCGGTGGGAATGTTCACCAAGCGGTGTCTCCAGTCCCAGTGGGGAACGCGACGTCTGAAATGAGTAATGTTAACGGGGATTCCATATACCATGAAGAGTTTATGGATATCATAGGCACCACAGTGGCTGAAAACCACAAGGCCGCCAGTGACGAGGCAGCCCGATTAGCGGAGCGGGGAATCACTGAAATAGACTTCAATGCGCTCCTGAAAAATATCTATGATCGGCGTGTTACTGGAATCGGAGATAACTCGATTGGAGGTGTCGCGCGCGGTGCTAATAACCAACCCCTCGGTAGTACCATGGTAAGGGTGGTGAGCACAGATACAGAAAATGGAAGATCCTATGAGGTGATGACCGATTCCCAGGGTAACTTTCTAGCTGAAAACCTTCCGGGTGATGAGTACGTGGTTATTACGGACGGATATGGCAGCAACCCGACACCGATTACGGTTTTTGGAGGGCAGGTGTTGACCGATAACGAATTTTCTCTGGATGAATTGCCACCTGACTCGGATCCTGACGAATTTTCGCAACAGCGTGACCTGACCCTCCTCGATGTGGACGGTGAACCTCATTTGTTCTTTGTAAGGCGGGGTTTGGTCTTTAATACTCGCTATGTTGCTGGTGATTGGACCGAACCGGTCGTCATTGCTGCGGGCTCTAAACCCTTGCCGATTTACTCAATGACCTTGCTCGAAGGCGAACCCGCGATCGCGGTGTTTCATGAGCGTGCCGCCAGGAATGCGAGCGATGATATTGATGTCCCGGTGGATCCCAATGATATTCAGATCATGATCGGTCTGGGCCTACCCGACGGCCAGGGAGGGTGGACCTGGCATGAGCCGGTCGAGTACGTTTATGATGACGACGCCGCGTTTGCGAATTTTGATGCGGTCCTGACGGGAGAAGGAACCCCCGTACTCATGTGGACGGCCAATGATGTTACGGAAGCGGAAGAAGATTCTGATCTCTATTTTCGAAGCGCCCTACTTAGTGGGGACGAATTGGGTGAGCCCTTGCAACAGGCATCCCGTCAAACGGAACAACCGCAGGCAAAATTTGTTTCGAGCAAAGAATTTGAGCTGCCTGACTGGGAGCCCTTCGACCCGGAGATGGATGCAGAAGCATGCAAGGCGTTCAACGAGGCGATTTCCTTTGCTGTGGCGTTCAAGAAAGGAAGTTCAAAAAATCAGGCAAAATTCCTCACACGCATCTTCGGGACTCATAGCCTGAGCATTTCAGGAGTCGTGGAGGGCGCAGCCAATCTCAAAGAAGGAAAAGTTGGGGGAGGTATCGATATTGCGGTATCGTTGTTCTCCGATGAGTTAGATGCCTTGGACCGGAGTCCTAACGACGCCCTTACCGACGCTGAAAAGAAGGCCGTGGATAATAGCGGAGGCGGCCTGACCATCACGGGAAAAGCCCGGGTGTTTGGCCACTGGACGACCAATCCCGAGACGTGCAAATATGAATACGATAAGTTTTCTGCTTCTCTGGGACTTGCCGTGAGGGCTCGGGTGCCCATCCCTCAGCTGTCTATTGATGCATCTCCGCTGGCAGAGATTTCGGTCGGGATTCAAATTGACGGAATTTTGGGAGGTGAATTTGAATGGCTGACTGAAAGTATCATTCCGAGTGTGACTACCGTCACGCTAGAGACTGGCGTCGGCGGTTACTTCGTCGGCAAGGCGTTGGGCGACACGCTCTCGATTTCCGGCTTTCTTACCGGGAACCTAAAAATTGGCGTGGATAAAAATGGATTTGATCTGAAAGATATTACGCTGAACGGAAGCCTTGGGGCAAAGGCTGGACCCATCACCCGTGCCTACACCGTGAAATACTCCGTGATCAGCGGTGCCTTAACCGTTTCCCGTTCGGCATCGCGGGGGTTGCCCTCTGAAGGTCCCGGGCAATTTTTGAAACAGGCGGACGGAGACGGTTACACCCGCACGATAATCAAGCCTGATGGATGGGAGATCGAGGAGACGGTGACCTTTTCGGCGAAGGCGGGAACTGCTTCAAACTACAGTCAAAATGGAATCAGCACGCCCGTTCTTGGCAATGTATCGGCAGACCGGGAAGATGAAAGTAAACCCGCATTGATCACGACATCGGGTGGGGACACGTATGGCTTCTGGATCCGTGAAAAGGGCGTAGCTGGAGCTGAGCTTACGAACGAGATCATGCTGTCTGAATTTGATGGAACCAACTGGAGCACCCCGGTCGCTTTGCCGGTGGGCGGCGCTAACCGGGAAGTGCGGGTCGCTGAAGATATTAATGGAGAGCTCTTGGTGGTTTTCGCTCATGCTGACATGACGGGGTTTGATACCTCCTCCGATGTCGCCGAAGCCCTGGGTGCCTATGAGGCAACCGATCTTTGTTTTGTCAGAAGAACGAACTCCGGTTGGACAGCTCCTCAATTGTTGAGCCGGATCCCTGGTACAGCCAACAAGTTAAACCTGCATACTCTGGCGGACGGCTCCGTCTTCGCTACTTGGCTGGAGAGTGATTTCGAAACCGGTCATCTCTATGTGAAGATGTGGGATGCAGCTAACCTACTCTGGTTGCCATCGCGCAAGTTGACGAATGCTTCCGTGGGATCGAACGCTGCGTTGGGTCAAGTCGGTGACAAACCGATGGCGATTTGGTCGCAATTCAATGAAATCGAAGATGCTGATGAACTTCAGGATCGTGTCGAAGTGCTTACGTTTTCCACCCTGAGTAATGGAAGTTGGTCAACGCCTACAGCGCTGGGAGTCGACTTTTTCACAGCAGCAGAAACTCCATCACCAAACCTGTTGACCCCCTTGTCGAACAGCTACCACGACTCTCCGGGAGTGGAGAAACAGGCGTTCTCTGATATTTTCGATCTCAATAAGACGATCAGCATCCCCTTGGGTTGTTGTGATGCGGTGAAGGAAGGAATTGATGAGGTTCCAGGTGTAGAGATAGCTGAAACCTTCGTGCCAGATGAACGCAAATGGCCCACCGGTACCGGTTCCTGGGATCCGAACGACAAATTTGGACTTAATGGTCATGGACCTGAAGGCTGGATAGCCGCTGATCAGTTGATCCCATACACGATCCGTTTTGAAAATGACCCGGAAGAGGGAGCTACGGCTGCTGCCCAACGGGTAACGATTACGGATACTCTGGATTCGGATTATGACTTCGATACGTTTGCCTTCCGTGAATTTGGTTGGGCGGATGTGACGAAGTCGGTTCCCAAGGACACGCAAAACTTCCAGATTGATGTGGATTACCAGAATTCGGACGGGTCCCCGCTTATTGTGCGCGTTAGCGGTGCGTTCGACAGAAGTAATGGAGACATAACGATCATCTTTGACTCGATCGATCCAGCTACCGGAATAACCCCCTTTGGAGCGTTTGATGGGTTCCTGCAACTCGAAGACGGCGAAGGATTGGGTCAGGGCTTCGTCCGTTATGATGTGAAGCAGAAACCCAATTTGCCGCAAGGCACAGAGTTTGAGAATGTGGCCGATATCGTATTTGACGTGAATGAACCGATCGTGACGCCAACCGTGCTACATACGATCGACCTCGAAAAACCTACAAGCTCCGCCAGCAGTCCGGCGGTTTCGCAATCGGCTTCGTTTCCGATTACGCTGACGGGGTCAGATCCTGGGGGATCGGGAGTGGCATTCTGGTCGATTTACCAATCAGTGGATGGCGGTCCCTTCTTTTTGTGGCAGGGATCCGAGGATGATCCGAATCCTATATTCACTGGGACTTCAGGTCGAAGTTACTCGTTTTACAGTTTGGCGACAGACTGGGCTGGACTTCGGGAGGATAAAGATCCTTTGGTAGAGACAACCACGGTGATTGCCGATTCGGGAATACGGGTCGAGTTGATGGAGAAGCTGGCGAACGACACGGTCAGAATTATTCTTCAGGTCCCTGCGGGGCTGGGATCCGAGATACGGGCAGAGTCGACCGATTTGGATCCGCTTACCTGGACTGATATTCCGAACATTGTGGTGACTGATCTAGGAGATAATCGATTCGAGATCATCGCTCCGTTTACGGAGGACTCGCGACAGTTTTACCGGCTGATTGCCGGGGATGGCCAATAAGATCTTTTTGCAAAAAACGGACGCTCATTAGGGAGCGTCCGTTTTCTTAAAGAGGGATTCCGATAGCGAGGAAAGCCCGAATGAGGCTACTCCTTAAATTGAGCGACCAGATCAGTGACGGTGGCTTTTGCATCGCCGTAAAGCATGCGGGTATTTTCGCGGAAGAAGAGTTGATTCACCAGTCCGGAGAATCCGGCACCCTGGCCGCGTTTGAGTGCGAAGACGGTTTTGGCTTCAAATACGTTGATGATCGGCATGCCGTAAATCGGGCTACTGGGATCTTCGCCAGCGGCCGGGTTTACTACATCGTTGGCTCCGATGACGATAGCAACGTCAACGGTGCTCATGATTGGATTCACATCGTCCATTTCTGACAATTGTTCGTAGGGGACGTCGGCCTCGGCTAGGAGAACGTTCATATGTCCGGGCATTCGACCGGCAACGGGGTGGATGGCGTAGCGCACTTCCGCTCCGTTGGCTTCCAGGATTTCACCGAGTTCCTTAACCGCGTGTTGCGCCTGGGCAACGGCCATCCCGTATCCGGGTACGAATACAACACTGCTAGCTGCTTCGAGAACGTAGTAGGCATCTTCTCCACTGATGGCTTTCATCTCGCCTTCCTGTTTGCCGCCGGCGCTCTGGGCGGTTGCGCCGAAACCGCTGAACAAGACATTCCCGAGTGTGCGATTCATCGCCTTACACATAATGATAGTAAGAATTAATCCGCTGGCACCCACGAGACAGCCTGCGACGATAAGGACATTGTTCTGGATCACAAATCCGGCCGCGCAGGCCGCGAGGCCCGAGCAACTGTTGAGCAAGGAAATGACGACAGGCATATCGCCGCCTCCAATGGGCATAACTCCGAAGATGCCGAGCAGGAGCGACAACACCACGAATGCGATAAATAGAGCGAAGGCGTAGTCGCCGTTGGGAGCTGTTGCATAGAGTATACCTGCGATCAAGACCCCGAGCGTGATAATCAAGTTGAATGCTTTCTGCCCGCCGAATACTTTGGCTTGTCCGCTGATCTTGCCCGATAACTTCCCCCAGGCATAAACACTCCCGGTAAAGGTGATCCCGCCAATGAACACGGCGAGAAAGATGGCTGAAGCCGTAAAGCTATCCAGTGAAGCGAATGACAGAGCCCCCAACGCTCCGGCTTTTGCATCCACCACTTTTTGGAATTCCGCCCAACCCACGAACAGACTGGCTAGCCCCCCAAATCCGTTGAAAAGGGCTACCAGTTCGGGCATGGACGTCATTTCCACCTTCTTGGCAGCTACGATGCCGATCACCGAACCGATCCCGATCCCGGCTACAATCCAGATCCAGCTATCAAATACCTCTTTGTCGATCAGTGTGACGACGACGGCGATGAGCATACCAACCGCTGAAACCCTGTTTCCCTTGCGGGCGGTAGTGGCCGAGCCGAGCATCTTGATTCCGTAAATGAAGAATATCGCGGAAACGATGTAGAAGAAATTTATGAGGATTGAAGTATCCATGATTATTTCCCTCCCTTCTTTTTGAACATGCCCAGCATCCGGTCTGTGACCAGGTACCCACCGACCACATTGATCGTTGCCAGGACCAGTGCGGCAAAACCAAGGATCATGGCCAGGGTGCCGTCCGGGTTTTGCATCGTGGCTAACAATGCTCCGACGATCGTGATTCCGGAAATGGCGTTTGATCCGGACATAAGTGGCGTGTGGAGCTGAGACGGGACTTTGGCGATGAGCTCCGTTCCGAGAAAAGCGGCCAGCGTGAATATAAATAAGAGTAGTATGATATCCATGGTTTTCCGGGGTTAGGCTTCAGCCAATTTCTCTTTGAATGTGGGGTGGATGACTGCGCCTTCGTGGGTCAGGAGGCAGCCCTTCATGATCTCATCTTCGAGATCGAGCTTCAGGGTTTTTGTTTCCTGGTCCCAAAAGTGCTCCAAGAGGCTTGCAATGTTTGATGCGTAGACTTGGGAGGCATGGTAGGGGACTTCGGTCTCCAAGGTTCCATGACCGATAATGATCACGCCGTTTTCGGTGGTGACTTCCTCATTGAGAACGGTCCCTTCCACATTGCCACCGCCGGTGGCGGCGAGGTCTACGATGACTGATCCCGGTTTCATTCCCGAGATCATGTCTTTGGTTAACAGGGTGGGGGCTTTTCGGCCGAAGAGTTTGGCCGTTGTGATTACGATATCCGATTGGGCGCATACTTTGGCCATGCCTTGGCGCTGCATCTCGATCTGTTCCGGGGTGAGGGCTTTCGCGTAGCCTTGGTCGGTCTGACCGGTTTCTCCGAGATCGATCTTAACAAATTTGGCGCCGAGAGACTTAACCTGTTCCTCAACTACGGGTCGTGTGTCGAATGCTTCTACCCGGGCGCCGAGCCGCTTGGCAGTGGCGATGGCTTGGAGCCCAGCGACACCGACTCCGATGACGAAGACGCGACTTGGTGAAATCGTACCCGCAGGTGTCATCATCATGGGCAGGACTTTATTTAAACGTCCGGCAGCTTTGATGACGGCGTAGTAACCGGCGATGTTCATTTGCGAGCTGAGCACGTCCATCTTCTGAGCCAAGGTCGTTCGTGGAATCATCTCCATCGAAATCGCACTCACCTGAGCTGCCGCAAATGCTGATAGAAGATCCTTATTGAAGAATGGGTCGAGGTAACCAACAAACAGACTGCCGGGCTTGAGTCGCGCGATAAATGCGGGAGTTGGCAGGTCGAGTCCGAATATTAGATCCGCCTGATCGACGCCGGAGTCGTCGGTTTTTAGCGTTACGCCTTTTTCCTGGTATTGGGTGTCGGAGTAACCGCTCTTGTTTCCCAGACCGGTTTCAGCGGTCAGGGCAAAACCCATTTGGATGAGTTTGTCTGCCGAGTCTGGAGTCAGTGCAGTGCGATTCTCCCCGGGGGTTTTTGATTTAGGTATAAAACCTTGCATAGCGTTTAGTTAGGTGAGTGGAGTTTTGGGGTGCGAAGTCTCACAAACTTAACCCGAAACAAATTTATGAAAAGCAGAATTATTTAGTAATCTGTAAAATACCGCGTTTTTAGACGCGAAATACCAATTAATTTTCTGGATACGGGAACCGTAACCATTTTCACTGGAACTAACGTTTAAACAACAAATTGGATTAAACAATGCATACGAATCAAACCCACCCGAACCCCGAAGCAACGCGATTAAAGGACAAACGCCGCAAGAGTGGTTTTACCTTAATGGAAATCCTATTGGTCATGGCGTTGCTGGGTGGCCTGGTTGTCTTGGGATTCAATCAGGTTGGGAGGATGCTTGATGATGGAAATGCTGATATCGCTCGGATATTTGTGAACGATACGATGAAGGCCTCTTTGTTTCGTTATCGGATCGATAATGGTCGTTATCCAAATACCGAAGAGGGATTAAATGCTTTGCTTACTGCTCCGTCTGGGGCTTCCAACTGGAAAGGTCCATACATGGACGCTGTTCCAAAGGACCCTTGGGGCAAAGAGTATCAGTATATTTCTCCTGGGAAGAAAAATCCTGGTAGTTACGACGTCTACTCACATGCTGGCGATGGAGTCGAAAGTGACGACGACATTGGGAACTGGCAGTAACCGTCTTAACTCTGGAATCTATGAACAAGCGAGGCTTCACCCTTCTGGAAGTCCTGCTCGCCATTGTATTGGTGGGCTCTGCCTGGGTGATTTTTGCGGTGAATATGGATTCTCTTTTGGACAAAGATCCACTCGCTGAATTGGAGAGTAGTTTTGTTTTGGCCCAGACCGAAGGGCGTATGTTGGCTTTTGAAAAGCGCCGGGCTCTGGAACTCGCCTGGGATATGAAAGAGAATCGTTTCGTATTGATTCAAAATGCCGTGATCTCCAGCTATCCGATCGAAGGAGTCGATCTCGAAAAAGTTAAACTGAAGGTGACGTTTTTTTTGCAGGAGCCAAGCTACAAAGGGGACTCTTTTGAGAATCCAGCCTGGTTCGAGGTGGACAGCGTTATGCTCTATGGAGATGCAACCTCAGCCCCTTTCAAGGTGATACTGGAGGATGGTACTCGTACTCGGGAACTGGTTATCGAACCCTTCACGGGCTTCATAAGTGCTAGTAGCTAATGAAAATTAACAAACAGGGATTTACGATTCTCGAAGTACTAGTCGCAGTGGTCATATTTGCAGGGGCGGCCACCGTGTTGGTCGCATCTTACATCAACATTCTGAGTAATTTCGAGGCGAGTCGCCTTAAAGCAAACTTCGATGAGGAACTCGCTTTCGTTAGAGGAGAGCTGCAGACGATAAGTGATTTGGAGGAGGCGGAAGACGGACTGGAGTTTGATATGGGGAACGGAGTCTCTGGGAACTGGTATTCGGAAATTGAGATGACCGAGATCCCCAATCTATTCTCGGTGACTATTTTTGTCGATATGGTAGATGCCCAGGGTGGGCGTCAGCAGCTGAATCAGCTGTTTTATTTACTTCGGCCGACCTGGGGTGAAGTAGACGAAGTGGCTCGGGCTCGGGAGGATATGCAGGAACGCATGCAGGACTTCCGTAAAGAGCAGCAGTTTGGCTGGGATTATAAAGAGCTATGAGGGATGGACTCGGCAGACGGCGTGGATTTACGCTCCTGGAGGTTCTCCTGGCGATTTTGTTGGCCAGTGGAATTATGACGGCTGTTTTGTTGCTCACGGTGGGATTGGGAGATATCTGGCGGGGGACTACACCGGTGCGGAATCTGGAGGTGCATAGCCGCCAGGTGGTAGATTTTCTGAAGCGGGGAATTCGACGGGCATTACCGGTCGAAACGGATGGTCTTACTTATGTATTTTTCGATCACACCTCCGGCGACCTTACGACGTCGGGTAATCCGTTGCTCAGCTGGGAGGTTCAGGAGGCTGATGGAATATTGCCTTGGCAGGATCGGTCCTTGCCGTATGTCATCTATCAATTGGAGGTGATCGAAGACGTGGGACTGGTCCTTTACTGGCAGTCGCGACTGGAAGTGGATTTTGAAGAGGTCCCACCCAGGCAAACGCTGCTATCCGCTTTTGTGACGGGGATAGAGTATCACTATTATGACGCCGAAATGGAAGTGTGGGAGCTCGAATCTGAGCCACGGCGAAATACCGAGCGGCTTTATGATATTCCACGCCGTATCAAGATTTCTTTTGAGGCTGAGGAGGAAGAACCGCTTACCTACGTAATTAATCTACCTTACTCCAATGGAGGGCTTCCGGTTTTCTAAAAAATGGAGTTCAAGATACAGTCGAGCCGAAGGCGATCACAGCCGGTAGAAGGGGAAACGAGTAAACCCGATTCTACAGATGGGACCAGACGGCGTGGTAGCATAATCATTTTCGTTTTGGGAATGATCTTTTTGCTCAGCATCCTGCTGGTTCAGTTCATGGATCAAATCCTGCCTCACATTCAAATGAATGCGATGAAGAACTCGGAGAGTGATCTTCGGCGGGTTGCTTATTCCAGCCTTGAAGTTACCTTGGCCGTCATGGCGGAGTATGCCGAGCTGGATGGAGCTCTTTATGCGCCCACGCAAGGTTGGCACGATCCTCTGACGTTTACGGGTATCAGTTTTCCGGAAGCAGACTCGGTAGAGATTGAATTTCAGGATGAAACAGGAAAATTGCCATTTTCTAGCCTTTACGACGATGACGTTACGTTCCTCGTCATTCTGGGAGATCTTGGGTTTGATGACTACACCGCCACCGAGCTGGTCGACAAGTTTCAGGATTGGGTCGATGAGGACGATCTGGTGAGACCGGATGGTGCCGAAAACGACTTTTATTTGGATGCTCCGATTCCGTATGAGCCGGCAAACCAACCCTTGGGCTCCCTGCGGGAGTTGGGTCTCATCGGTGGGTTTCGCGAGGAGTTCTTCGACCTATATGGCCGACCAAACGAGCTTTTCTACAACTTTGAAAGTCGCTTTTCGGCGGTGAACGATGGGAATGTAAACATCAATTCGGCAGATCCATCCCTATTCTCGATGGGGGAGGATGGTATCAATTATGAACAACAAGACTATTGGGATTTTCTCAATGGAGATGATGGGGTTCGCGGAACGGCTGATGATCGGTATTTTGCGACCTCTTCGATGGTTCCAGAATCTCTAAGGAGTGGGATCCCAGGGGTCTCCGTAACGAATGAAATATCCTGGTTGACGATAATCATTCGTGCGAAACGCGGGCTGAGTATTTTTGAACTGCGGGCGTTGGTATCGATGCAAGGTAAACTTCCAAGTAACCGTAGGACCGAATTCGAGCGTTTTAACCGTGAAGAGCCCGTTTTCTCAATCGAAGACGATACCGAACGATCAGAAGAAATCAGCAACCTTAACTACCCGTTTGCTGTCGTGGAGATTCAGGAGAACGAAATTGTACTTTAATCCGGAATGAAACTCCTTAGCCTCACCCCTTAATCTCATCTTAATGCCTAAATTGCCGCAATGGATTCAGCAACTGTCTGGATCAGAAGAGTCGATCGAACCAGTACTCGTTCCAGGGAATTGGTTTGTCTGCAGGGCATTCTCGGTGCCGGAAGGACTGAAGCCCAAGGAGCTTGAGGAATTCGCGGAATTGAGTGTCGAAGAGATTTCGCCCTTCAATCTGGAGCAGTTAAACTGGGGCTACTATTTCAACGAAGTTTCGAATCGGGTGTTTATTTACGCGGCCTTCGACCAGAAATTGAGGAAAGACCTCGCCGAATCTGATCAATACGACTACGCGTTCCCCGACTTTGCCCAAACCTTCGGATTGAAATTTGAGCGCCCGACACTGGTATTTTTGCTTCACGAGTCGACCCTCACGGGTATTTTGCTTCCAGCCAACGACGACGTACCGCAAACCGTTGTGGGGCTCTCGATGGATCCGGAATTCTCAAGAGACGATCTTGAGAAGGCTAAACGGACCATTACCGAAAGGGTTAAACGGCAACTGGAAAGACAAGCAGAGCCAACCCTGGCGAATCCTGTCGCTGAATTCAACGAGGTGGTGGTGAGTGACACCGTATACCGGCGCAATTGGGATTTTAGAGAGAATAAAGCCAGGCCGTCCTTACAGTTAATACCGCATGACGATGCAGAGGGTTCACCCTGGGAAGTCTCTATTAACTCCAGTGTCAAGTTGTGGGCGATGGACGTCCGAAAGGCCGATGCGAAGGAGCAACTGGAAAAAAAACATGCCTGGTCCCTGATTTACTGGAGGGCCACCCTGATCGTCTTTTTGCTCTTCTTTGTGTTGGCGTTTGCTGAAATCGGGCTTCTCGTTTTGAAAAACTGGAATACGAAGACACTGCTAGTCGCTTTGGAGAAAAAGCCCCTTGCGGAAGATGTGGAGCAAAAATCAGACATTCTCGCGAAAATTAATCAGATCACGACCAATCAGCTCCTGCCTTTCCAGATGTTGGATATCGTAAATCAGTTCCGACCGGACAGCGTCTACTTTACCCGCTTTATTGCGGAAGGCGGAAACGCCATCCAGGTCGAAGCCGTTGGCTTGCCCACCTCCGATATCAATGGGTTTCAAGAAGCCCTGCGGGAGTTGGATTTGATCAGTACTGTGACCATCAGCAATAACCGTGTGGCCAACAACCAATCGGCGTTTCGGCTGCGAGTTGAATTCAAACCCGGAGCGCTTCGGCCCCAAGCATTGTTGACTGAATTATGATTTCCGAAACCCGAAAGTTTTATAAGGCCACCACGACAAGGGAAAAGTTTCTTTTGTTGCTGTTTCTGGGTGGCATTGCCCTGGTTTGGATGTCGTATTCGTTCTCCAGATATAATGAAGGGTTTAAGCTACTCTCAGGTACGAACGACAGAATCGAATCGTATGACTTGTTTTTATCTCAAAAAGATTTCGTGGAACAGCAGTTGTTAGAGCGCTCATCTGAGTTGGATGCCTCCAAAACGCTTTCGAGTACCGAATTGGTGAGTCGCATAACACAGATTACCAATGAGATGGAGCTTGATAAATATTCCATCAATAGCCCACAGACAGAATCGGGAACCCTGTTTACCTTCCACAACCTGAGGCTTTCGGTAAACAAGACTGAGTTTGAGGCGGTACTCAGACTGTCGGATCGACTCAAATCGCTGGTACCTTATGTGACTGTGGATCGAGTGGTTGTTGCTCCTGACCGGTCGAATCCGAATTTACTGGATGCGCAGTTTTTTATATCATCCCTCGAAATGAATACGAATCCTTCATGACCTGTTTCGTCAAATCTCTCTTAATTTCTCTGGGTAAGGAACCAATCGCACGGCCCCTATACTTATTCCATTTAGGCGGCATTATCGATAGATCCAATGATCTCTCCCAATACGGTCCATTTTAAACAAAGCTATGAGTTCACACAGTAAACCCCTATCCCAAGGAGGTCTTTTAATGAGACGTATCACTTTCTTCCTGACGTTGATTCTTGGGATCACCAGTTTGTCGCTGCCGCTTAGATCGCAGGACAATTCGGTTGCCCCTTTGATATTGCGGGGAGACTCCGTGGATTCGGTGTTGGCGCTCCTTGAGAAACTGACCAACCGGGCCGTGATCCGCCCGCAGGGTCTTCCGGGTCCATTGTTTAATTTTACGAGTCAAAGACCCATGACGGTCGAGGAAAGAATCACTGCGATTGAAAGTCTGCTCGCGTTGAATGGGATCGCCATCATCGAGCAAGGCGACCTGTTCTTGAAAGTGGTTCCCTCGTCTTCGGTGACAGGTAGGACTCCGACATTTATTGAGGGTGATCTTGACCAGGAGACGGATACAGAGGGGATTTTCACAAAATTCTTTACCCTGAAGCACCTAACCACAGCGGAGATTCAACCTCTGATTCAGCCCTTTCTAAGTCCGGGAATCGGTCAAATGTTCCTTTATGAAAAAGCGAACGCAATGCTGATAACGGATAGTATGGTTAATCTAAAGCGGGTTCAGATGATACTCGACGAGGTGGACCAACCTTCCAACCCGAATGTGCTGGTCAAGTTCTACGACATTGAGCATGCGCAAGCTGCAGAGATCGTGGCTCAAGTGGAGAGTATCATAACGGCCGGCTACAGTAAGTATCTGAATGCAAACTCCACCATTCGCGCGGATGAACGGACAAACCAAGTGATCGTCGTCACCCATCCGAGTAACCTCCCGGTGATTGAGCAATTCATCAAAGAGATCGATAAAGATCAGGGCCTATCCATATTCAACGAAGCGATTCCTTTAAGGCATGGGGATGCGGTTGAGATCACAGGTATCCTGAATGAGATCGTATCCGGTCAGGCGGACCCCAATTCCACAGGGCAGGGGAACCGAAGGGCGCAAAACAATCAGGCGCAAGCAGCTGCGGGTGGTGCCAATGCGCAGGCGACTCCACAGCCTACACCCAGTGTGACTGTTCGGGGAACCAACAGGACCACGGGCGAGGAGTATGGCCTACAGTTCAGTGAACAATTGACGATTGTCGCAGACGAAAGAAGCAACGCCCTTATCGTAACGGGAACCAAGCGCGATATCGAACAAGCCAGGCAACTGATCGAGAAGATTGATGTGCTACTGCCGCAGGTGAAGATTGATGTGGTCATCGCCGAAGTCAGTTTAAATGGCAGTGATGGCTCAGGAATCAACGCATTTGGGTTTGATTATGCTGGGAATTGGGATGGCAGCTCATTTGGCCCGGTAAGTACTAACAGTATAGAGTTCAATCCACGGGAAGGTTCCAGTGGGATTTTTCCAACGGCGCTTTCGATGGAACTGGTTTTCAAGATCGCAGCGGCGAGGAACAATATTCGATTGATAAATGTACCAACGATCGTAGCGACGCACAATCAAGAGGCGAGTATTGTGGTGGGTGAAGCGCGACCGGTAGTGACGGGATCTCAGTCTGACCTTACGGGCGGATCATTTTCGCGGAGCACGGTTCAATATCGAGATATAGGGATCGAACTCACAGTGACTCCGTTGATCGGTGCGGATGGATCCATTCAAATTCAGATCGAACAGGTGGTGGATAATCTTGGAGGGACAGTTTTGATAGATGATAATGAACAACCGATCATTACGACCCGCAGAGCCTCGTCCTTTCTCACGGTTTCCGATGGTGAGCTCATTACGCTTGCGGGCTTCCAAGAAGCGTTCGCCGACAAAAGTAACAATAAAGTCGGGATTTTTGGTGATATTCCTATCGTTAATTTGTTTTTTAGGCCTAAATCTGAAACTTTCAGGGACACAGAACTTATCTTTTTCATCCGGCCAAAAATCTTGAGGAATTCGGCTGAAGCACATGCCGATGCCATGGAGAGTGCGGCGAAATTTCAAGATGCTGAGCTCATTCAGAGTGCGCTTTCCGGAAATGTGGAACTGTTGAACGAAAAGTCTGACGACAGGAAACACGATAGTAGATCCAAAACGAAAGGCTTCAAAAAATGAGAGTATCGGTATTACTAGTATTATTGCTGTTGGGAAATTCCACTTTCGCACAAAGCGGCATTTCTCTTTTGGATAATTCACCCTTTATGCCTCCAGGAAAAGCGAACACGGGAGTAGGCTCAGAAGAACAGGGACCGGCCTCATTGGCGAAGCTGCAACTACGTGGGATCACATCGATCAACGGAGAGTATATCTTTAGTGTTTACAATCCGGATACGCGGGAAAGTAAGTGGATCGCTCAAGGGATTGAAGAAGACGGTTTGATCATTGAGAGTTTCGATATCGACGATAACTCTGTGGTGATTCACTCTGAATCTGAGAATCTCTCCCGACAGATGGAGATGAATGACTATGCTGCGCCAACAGGATTGAGGGCCCCTCCTGAGAGACCGGCAGTCACCTCGGTTCGGCCCCAGCCAGCCGTCCAGCAGGCGCCAGGCGTTCCTGCCGTGACGAGTGGAAATTCATTGGTTAGAACTCAGGAGGCGATTCAAAGACCAACTCGTCGAAACCTGGAAACGTTGCGGGCCCGGCGTGCCGAACTGGCAGATAAGTTAAGGAAGCAACCACAGCCCACCAATTCAAACAACAATGGATCCACCCAATCGGACGGAGGCAACCGCTAGCGCGGCTTCGAATTATGGTTTCTACGGTATTTGAAAAAATCCCCTTTTTAGATCGCTTAACCGAAGAAGAGCAGTTCGAGGTTCGTGAGGCGCACCCCAAGGAACGTGTTAAATTGCTCAGTGAATTCTCTGGAAAGTCTATTGATGAAGTCATGGCTGGAGTCTCGGAAGTGGCGCACCTTGAGATTGACCCGAATCCTCAGTTCGATGCTGAGAGAGTCAGGGAAATGCCGTCTCGTTTTGTGCACGCCTACCATTGTCTTCCAATCGTAAATGATTCGGATGACTACGTACTGGGAACCGTATGGCCACCGGATGGGTTGATGGATGATTGGGTCTTTGCTACCACGGGTAACTCCGTGGTTTGGAAGCTGGTGAGCCCCGAGCTTGTGAATCGCTTTGTCACCGAGTTCTTTGGGGTGGGATCTGAGAGTTTTCAGGACGATGAAGAGGAATTAGACGACGCAGTTGCTGATACCGAGGAAGAAGATCAGGACGCGGCTATTATTCGCTTTGTGAATGAGATTATTCATCAGGCTGTGGAAGACAAAGCTACCGATATTCATATCGAGCCTCAGGCAGAAGAGTTGCGCATTCGCTACCGGGTGGATGGAGGATTGGTTTCGATACCTGTGCCTGATAGTCTCAGGCATTATCAGGATGCTGTGATCTCCCGTATGAAGATCATGGCAAAGATCAATATTTCTGAGAGAAGACGTCCTCAGGACGGGCGCATTAATTACAAGTCTGCAGAAAGCGAATTGGATATTCGATTATCAACAGTTCCGACCCTGTATGGTGAAAGTGTGAGTCTGCGTCTTCTCAATAAAAAGTCCAAACCCCTGACGTTTGTACAGTTGGGACTTCCCGAGGAAGACCGGTCGACGATTGATGAGGTGCTTGCACTGCCCCATGGGATTGTGCTGGTAACAGGACCTACGGGTGCCGGTAAGTCGACCTCGCTCAACGCATTTATTCGCGAGGTGAATTCATCCGACAAACGGGTTATAACCATTGAAGATC
Organism: uncultured Opitutaceae bacterium; assembly: GCA_964352065.1. Classification (GTDB taxonomy): domain Bacteria; phylum Verrucomicrobiota; class Verrucomicrobiia; order Opitutales; family UBA2995; genus UBA2995. Next base: position 15,736 of record CAYGQM010000013.1, on the reverse strand, counting down.
CGGTGGAGTATGAGGTAGAAGGGGTTAATCAAATCCAGGTTAATAACGAGATCGATTTCGGGTTTGCCCAGGCGTTGCGCCATGTCCTTCGGCAGGATCCGGATATTATCATGGTCGGTGAGATGCGGGATAGTGAGACGGCTGAGATTGGTATCCAGGCATCCCTTACAGGACACCTCGTATTTAGTACCCTGCACACGAACGATGCACCGGGTGCGTTGACACGACTGATCGATATGGGAATTGAACCGTTTCTGATCGCTTCTGCGATTGAAATGGTGATCGCTCAGAGACTGGTGCGTAGACTGTGCACCCATTGCTCAGAATCCTATCCATTTCCCGAGGATGAGATGATTGCCACTTTACGGAGTCTGCGGCTGGACCCACGCAAGGGAGCGGGCGTGCATTCTTTGAAGCGGCCGGTAGGTTGTAGTCAGTGCAGGAATACCGGCTATTCTGGGCGAGTGGGTATTTATGAAATTTTGAGAGTCGATGACTCGTTGCACAACTTAATCGTTGAGCGAGCCTCTTCGAGAGACGTCAGAAAGAAAGCTCTGCAGCGTGGGATGCGCTCCTTGGAGGAATCGGGGTGGAACCTCGTTAAATCCGGTGGAACCTCTCTCGAGGAGATCTTCCGAGTCATTGAAATGGAATCCTCGGTAGACGACGCCGAAGCCCTACCACAAGATGGCTGAGTTCGCCTATTCAGCAAAAGATCCAGGTGGGCGGACGGTTAGTAGCAACGTCCAGGCAGCAGATCGCAAAGAAGCATTGCGGAAGATCCGTAGCCGCGGATTGACGCCTCTTAAGGTCACGGTGGGTGGCAAAGCGCCGGTAAAGTCCAAGCCAAACCAACCGAAAGCGGATGCTGCCAAAACAGTTGCGGAAAAAAGCAAGAAATCGAAACCCGTCAAGCTGGGTCGGCGTCATGCCTTACCATTTCTGAAAAATTTCTACGAGCTCCACAAGAGTGGTCTACCGATCGCCGAGGCGCTGAGAATACTCGGACGCCGGATCAAAGATCCTGCCCAGTCCGCCATTATAAAAAACCTGTTGCGCAATGTGCAGGAAGGAAAGTCCCTTTCCGATTCCCTGGCGGAGATGGATCGTGTGTTTGACGGTTCCACGGTGAATTTGGTCGGAGCGGGTGAGATGACCGGCAATCTGCATGAGGTACTCGACCGACTGATCGTCTACATGGAAAATCGTAGAGAGATGCGTAATCGTGTGATTACTTCGATGGTGTATCCTTGTGTGATATTGTTTGCGGCGGTTTGCGTGGTATTTCTGTTCCTCTTTGTGCTCATGCCGAAGATGCAAACTCTTTTTGATTCATTGGGAGGGACATTGCCATGGCCCACGCGGTTGTTACTGGGACTTGCTGACTTTCTTTTGTATGTGGGACCGTTTCTGTTGGTGGGAGGGTTTTTGTTGGTTACCAGTTTGTGGAGGTTTCATAAGACTGAGAAAGGTGCACAGTTGATCGACCGGTTCCTGCTTCGAATTCCATTGGTAGGAAACATGATCATCTATGCGGAAACCACTCAGATTACGCAGACCTTGGGGTTGTTATTGGAAAATGGAGTGACAACGGTCGAAGCGTTTAAGCTGACGGGCCGGACCATCGGGAATCGATATATTTTTAATGAGTTTAAAGATGTCAGGCAGAAGGTATTTGAAGGGACGGCGGTATCCAGAGCCTTGGAGAACATGGCGATCATGCCGGATATCATGATCGATCTCATCTCGGTCGGTGAGAATACCGGGAATCTGGTCCCCAGCTTTTATGAGGTGACCAAGATGTTTCAAAAGCGACTCGGCCAGATTTTGACGACCTTGACCGGAGTGATTTCTTTAGGCGCGTTGCTTTTTGCCTTTCTCTTTGTTGCGTTGATCGCTTTCGGTATTGTTTCTGCTATTTTCTCGGTGAGCTCCAGTCTGAGTCACTAGTGGCTAAAACTTACCTTGATCGAACAGGGTATTTTACCAATGTGAGACGTACCAATGCTTCCCTTTATTAAAAAGAAAACTCAATTCATCAGCTCGATCAAAAAGCGTATTTTGTCTGACGAGCTTACGAAGCTTCGGGTGAAGCATGATCTTTGGTATCAGCCCTTTGAAAGACAGGAGGGGAATAAGGTGTGGCTCAAAGGTAAGGAATACCTGATGCTCTCGAGTAACGATTATTTGGGATTAGGATTCGATCCGCGAGTCCGTGAAGCAGCTCGGGAAGCGCTGAATCAATGGGGCACGAGCCCGACCGGTTCCCGGTTTGCAAATGGAAGTCGCGGCTATCATCGTGAGTTGGAAGAGCAGATCGCAGAGTTCCTCGGCAAGGGGGCCTGTCATGTTCACTCGGCCGGGTACCTCTCCTGTGTTGCTTCGGTCTCCTGCTTCGTGAGCAAGGGGGATGTCGCACTCGTGGATCGGAACGTGCACTCCAGTCTTTGGGAGGGATTGCGTCTCTCGGCGGCCACCATCGAAAAATTCAGGCACAACAGTCCAGCAAGTTTGGAAGAAGAATTATCGTTTATACCTGCAGATCGGAAAAAGATGTTGGTATTCGAAGGCGTCTATTCCATGGAGGGGCATGTGGCTCCGGTGGATGAATTTGTCGCTATTGCGCAGAAGAACGACTGTTTTGTCGTTTTGGATGATGCCCATGGATTTGGCGTATTGGGGGATCAGGGGCGTGGCACAGCGGATCACTTTGATGCCACCGATCAAGTGGATGTCATAAGCGGAAGTTTTTCAAAATCACTGGCCAGTACGGGTGGTTTCGTTGCCGGGGATAAAGCGATTATCGATTACCTTCGAACGTATTCGAAACAGACGATTTTTTCTGCGGCTATCAATCCCACTCAGGCTGCGATTGCGAGTAAGGCACTGGAGATTCACCAGGAAGAATCCCATTATTATGAGCGCCTTTGGACAAATACGAGGAGGTATCACGCGTTTCTGAAAGACTTGGGCCTCGATTACTGGGACAGCGAGACTCCGGCCGTTCCGATCGTAGCTGGAACGAAAGAGAGGGCCTACTTCTTTTCGCAACGCCTCATGGAGAAGGGCGTGTATGCCAATATCATCATACCGCCAGGTGTGCCACCGGGAAAGGATTTGGTGCGGACTGCCATGTCGGCGAGTTTTACGGAAAGTGATATGCAGCGCATTGAAGAAGCGATTACCTACGCCGCAAAAGCATTGCGCTGAGTGCTGTTGCGTTGGTGGCTAGTTGGGGTCTCTGCTTAAACCCTCAAGATAAGAGTGGCTTTGCGGCCTTTTGAGGAAGACTGTCTGGTGTTATGAGTGCTGCCAAGTGCACATGGTTTTAAGAACTGCGGGCTGTGAAAAGAATGATAAAAAGAATTCTGCTCTGGATTTAGTGAGACAGCAGGTTTCCGTTCGCTAGAACTGAGGCATCTTATCCTAGATTTCCAAGTGTTTGCGACCGCTTCACTCGGAGTCGAAATTATTCCTATCCAATTTTCTGATTATGAAATTACCTGAGTCTGTGCTGCTTGTTGAGGACGAACCTCATATCCGTCTGATGTTTCGAAAAGTGTTTGAGCTTATGGGGGTTCCCGTTATCCGCGAAGCAAAGAATGGCTTGGAGGCTTGTCAGGAGTACGGGCGTGAACCCACAGACGTGGTCATGATGGATATTAATATGCCTGAGATGAATGGCTTGGATGCGATGGAGCGCATTCTTAAAGCGGATCCAGATGCCATCGTCGTCATGTTGACTTCCTTAAGTACCCGCAACGCCGTCGATACGAGCCTCAAGGCAGGCGCAACCTATTTTATCCGAAAAGATACTCCGATTCAGGAGATGCAGTCGACGTTGACTGAAGTATTTGAACGCGTATTCGCGGAGTAACCGGTCCACTCAACTACAACTTTATCGCTATTGTTCATGACAACGACCACACCAGAAGAACCTCAAATCGTTCTGTATGATCTCAAGGAATTGAGGGCGAGTGCAGAGTATGAGCGCCAAAACAATGTAATCGGTAAAGAGCGAATCGATCGTTTGGAGATCGAGAAACTGTTTCAAAGTCGGCTGAAGAAAAAAGCGGTTCGAAGCGGCGAGAAAAAGACGTTCAATGAATTGATCCATAATGTAGATCCTTCGATTTCTGAAGAGCATCGAATAATCATTCAGGAGTATTTGGAGACTAATTCCTTGAGGGGGGTCGAGGAGTCTGTGCTCAAAGGGCTGATTGGTAAACGCCAAGCGGGAGAACTTTGGGCAAACAAACTGGGAATCGCTTACCTGGATCCGATTCAGTCTGTGATTACAGACGATGCGTTGAGTTTGATTCCTGAGGAAATCGCACGCAAGGCGGGTGTCTTGCCTCTTTATTTTCTAAATAATGTACTCACTGTCTCTACATCGGATCCCAAGAATGAAGAGCAGCTGCGTCGTCTCAAATTTATATGTGGGCACGAGGTAAGTCCCATTTTTGCGTTTCCTTCTGAAATCAGAGACGCCATCGAAATCCACTATGCGTCTGAGGAAGATGTCAGTTCTTTCATCAAAAGGTTTCAGGAGCAGAATAAGGGCATTTTGGAAAATCTCGATGAGCTCGAATTGGAGCACATGGCGGAGTCGGAGATGTTGGCAAATATCGTGGATTCGATTTTGCACTTCGGGATCAAGGAGGGCGCCTCTGATATCCACATCGAGCCGATGGAGACCAAGTGCCGGGTTCGTTTTCGGGTGGATGGTCGATTAAGAGAGATTCTGAGCTTCAATAAGTCGTTACATCCTGCCTTGGCTTCACGGGTAAAAATTTTGTGCAAGCTGGATATCGCGGAAAAGCGCTTCCCGCAGGATGGTAGATTCGAGATGCCATTGGGAATGTTGAAGGCGGAGTTTCGGGTTTCATTTATTCCGGCAAGTTACGGTTCAAAAATCGTAATTCGGATTCTGGGATCTACGGGTCGCAAGGGAGCAATGACACTCGATGACATGCTTGTTTCCAGCAATATTCTGAAGCCTTGGCGGAGACTTATTCGCAATCCGAACGGGATCGTTTTCGTGACCGGCCCTACGGGAAGTGGTAAAACCACGACGCTTTATGCGACTTTGCAGGAGTTGAATTCTCCGGAAGTCAATATTTCCACGATTGAAGATCCGATAGAAATATCACTGGAAGGACTCACTCAGTCGCAGGTGAACCACTCAATTGATCTGGGATTCCCCAACTTACTACGTTCACTCCTTCGGCAGGACCCTGACATAATTTTGGTTGGGGAAATTCGGGATCTAGAGACCGCGAAGATTGCCACCGAAGCGGCCCTCACAGGACACTTGGTCTTTGCCACTCTTCATACGAATAATGCTATACAGGCAGTCACACGTTTACTCGAAATTGGTATCGAGCCCTATATGGTGGCTCCTTCAATCACGGCGGTACTCGCTCAGCGTTTGTGCGCAAGACTCGACGAAAACAACAAAGAAGCCTACAGGCCTAATGCGGATATGCTCTCGGGATTGTTTGATGACTTATCCGACATCGATGACCTGCTTTTATACAGACCTACGGCGAATGTGGCCGGGACTCCCAAGGCATACAAGGGCCGAGTGGCCATTCATGAAATGGTGACTGTTTCAGACGAAATTCGTTCTCTTATTTCAGAACGAGCCAGTACGGGTGATTTGGCGCGGGCGGCGAAGAAGATCGGTTACAGAACCTTGCGATATGACGCTTTGAAGAAAGCGCTTTTGGGTCTTACCACAATTGAAGAGGTGGAGCGCAACACCGCTCAGGAATGGGTTTATTAGTGCGTCCGGTTTGTTTCACCGAGTGCTTGGGCCTTCAATGAAAGCTCTGCCGACATGAATGCGTGTTCTTGCGTCATCGCATTTTCTGTACGATTCAGGCAGTCGAGGATTAGTTCACCAAAAAATGGGAAATGTTGTTCCCCATCGAACTTGATTTCCCGTTCCTCTTGGTTGTTCACAAGGAAAACGGACGGAGAATTTTCAGGTCGGCCGACGTCCAGATATTTTCTGACCTCTATATAGCCCTCTGTGCCGAGTGCTAAAAGACGCCCGTCTCCCCAAGCGCGAGCAGCGTCTGGAGTAAACCAGTCGATCCTGCAATAGCAGGAGATCCCGTTGCCGAGCGTGAGGGAAGTCTCACCAAAGTCATCGAGGTCGGGCTTGTCGGGGTTGTTAAAGTTTTCGACCCGAGAAAAGTTAATGGTAGCCGAAGTAGTGTTTCCATAGTGAAGGAATTGTTCAAACTGATGGCTGCCAATATCCGTGATGATGCCTCCATATTTCGATTTGTCGAAAAACCAATCCGGGCGATTTCCCTTACTCAGTCGGTGAGGCGCAGTAACGATAACCTGGAGTAGTTTTCCGATAGCTCCCGCGCGAACCATTTCGCCCGCGTAGTAGGTGGGTGCATTGTGTAAACGCTCACTGAAGTAGACCATATATTTATTCCCGGTCGCTTTGGCTTTGGTTCTCGCACTGGCGAGTTGATCCAAGGTGGTGAAAGGACACTTGTCTGTGAAGTAGTCTTTACCCGCATCCATTACCTGAAGTCCAATTCCGCAGCGTTCGTTTGGGATCGCAGCTGCTGCAACCAGCTTGATATCAGGATCGTTCAAAATGAGATCGAAATGATCCACAACAGTCACGGTGGGGAATTGTTTCTTGAACTCCGCTGCGCGTTGAGAATCGGTATCATAGACGTATCTCAACTCGCCGCCCGCTTGTTGCAAAGCTGTAGTCATGCCTAGGATATGCATGTGGTCGAGGTAGGCGACGGCGAATGGGAACTCGCCGGGGCTTACGACTGGTTTGAATTCTCCCCCGGGGTTATAGGACATTCCGTCAGATTGCTGGCTCATAAAATTAAAGGTTTACTGGTTGTCCGTTGTTTTTCGCACTTTCATAGATGGCGCAAATCAGTGCGACAGCTTTCCTGGCTTCGTGGCCGTCGACCGCGAGTGTTGTCTTTTGCTGGATCGAGTTCACGACGTCTTCGAAATTTCGAGTGTGGCCGTCAGCATTTATAGCGCTGGGATCATTGGCGCCTAATCCTCCGCCCTCGGAATTACGCATAAGCTTATCCAGAACCTCTTGGTCGGATGGGGTGGAATCTTTGAATTCCCACTGACGAAATCCATCGTCCGCCAGAACAACCGATCCGCAGTCTCCGTGTGCGTATACTTCGGCGGGGTTACCGGATGCAGACCAGCTCGCGGTCGAACCTTCGATGATACCGCGGGCGCCGTTTTCGAATTCAAGGATGGCTACGCCAGTGTCTTCGACTTCGATGCTCTTGTGCGTTGCACGTGTCGTGAAAGCGGATACCCGTTTGACTGGCCCGACGATGAAAAGTAGTTGGTCGATTGCGTGAATGGATTGGTTCATCAGGGCGCCTCCACCGTCCAGCTGCCAAGTGCCTTTCCAATTACTACTGTTATAGTAAGCGGGATCTCTATACCAGCGCACCGACGCTCCTGCTAACGCAAGATGGCCAAACCGGCTTCGTTCTACGGCTGCCTTGAAGGCGGTAACTGCAGGATTGAAACGACGATTGAAGATACCAGAAAGCGTCACGCCTGCAGCTTCACAGGCCTTTGTCATGGTATCCACCCGTTCGGGCGTGATTTCGAGTGGCTTTTCGCAAATCACATGCTTTCCAGCCGCGGCGGCTTTGAGTGTGGGCTCGAGATGTGCACCTGAAGGAGATGCAATCGTTACAATATCTAGATCAGGATGTGCGAGAAATGCCTCTTCATCCCAGTAGGCCTGGCAGCCTAGTTCTTGGGCGAGTTCTTCAGCAACTTCCTGTCTTCGGGCGTAAACTGCCACCAGCTTCGAGTCTTTCATCTTGCGAATCGCTTCGCCGTGGAAACGAGCAATCATGCCTCCTCCAAATATTCCAAAATTCATCAGTCTTATCCCTTAAGTTTCCGTTTAGCGTTGGCGTTTACTTTGCAAACACGTGTTGGGGGAAACAAGAAGACGAATGCGTCCGGTTTTTCAAGCGTTGAAATACACAGTGGGTAATGAGGGGTATCGCGTCGGGGTGGGGGAGATCAATTAAATGGCTGCCCGGGCTGGATTCGAACCAGCGACCAGAATTCTGCAAGTCCTTCTAAGAAAGAAAATAGCGAAAGTGCTGATGAACCGTGTCCCGCGTATGGTCCCGAGGTTTTCAGCCAATTAGCCCGAATCGTCGAGCTTTGGCCCAAGCTTTCTTGGTCTGTTCAGACGCTGACATACCACTTAGTCGAGGCCTATTCCGCGGAAAAGGACGGCGGAGAAGTTGATTTGGGGTCCCTTGACGGGGGAGGAGTGGACGTAAAATCCAAGGAGGGAAAGTCTGATTCGAAGGTTTTGGACTTTCAGCAGGTCCGCGACCCATCAGATTCTTTTTCCAAACAGACTTTTACGCCTGCAGATCGAGTCCAGGACGAGTCAGTCAAGGGGGGGATTCCCGAAACAACTTCGGAGGAGGACGAAGTATGAAGCGCACTTACATTAAAGAGCACATCCCCTGTTCTTGGTTTCATCCTAAGGGTATCTATAAGGTGTTGAAACGATTTTGGCATCGTCTACCGAACGTTTCAGGGAGTCTCTTTGCAACGCTGACTATCGATCGTGAATTGATGAGATCACGAGGTTTAGGTCCTTCTGAGGCCTTCGATCTTACTAGAGATCGTATCAGACGTATTCTTCACCGTCTTAGGAATGGAGTAGAGTGGGAGGGTAAGGTTTATCGAATAAAAGGCGCCTACTGCACTAAGGTTGAATTTCACGCAGACGAGGAAGGATGGCCGCATTACCATCTTATATGGCTGACACGTCGCTACGTTCCTAAGGAGCTTTTGGAGCATCTCTGGTCTTATGGGTTTGTTGATCTTAGACGCATTCAAAATCAAGATTTCCATTACTTACTAAAGTATGTTTGTAAGTCCGGTAAGGTCCCTGAATGGGTGAAAGACAGGAATCGATTACGGATATTTACACCATCCCGAGGGTTTTTAGCACCAGAAGATAGGAAAAAAGTAAAAGAACCAACTAACGTTAAGAAGAAGCGTAAGTCTTACACACTTAGGCAGAGGATCCTCAAATGGGAAAAGCTGGTTCTACATGTTGTTGAAGATACTGAGACCGGTGAAAAAAAGTGCTGCGAAATGACTATCCGCGACACATTTCAAAATCTATTTGATCGCTTGATCATTGAGGTCGTTCGTGAGGGGCGTTACCTGGGTGATAGGGTCATTCAAATCACACACAATAGCCAATTGAAGCCATGGATGAATCTGGACATAATGAACCCTCTTATGATCTGAAACAATTCGGATTTTTCGTAACTGGGGTGGTAATCTTCAACGGTGCTCGAAAGATAGTAAAAAAGGATGGATCAATAGTCGTCATCGTTTGGCACGAGTTATCTATTCTGAACGGTATAGGAATTATTCAAAATACTTACGATCCGTTGGTAGACTCCGATGTTTTAATCAACAACGATGAGGTGATAAAGTATCCCAATCTAGAGTTACTAATAACAATTACTGCCAAGGGTAATCGTCTATGGGAATACAACGGGATATTTCGCATGTCTGATTGGCAATTGGTTTAGGAAACCGTAGTTCGAGCAACTTGCCAGTTTCCGTGTTTATACTCAACATAACTGACACCCTCAGTATCAGATCAGCAGCTGAAACTCCGAATGAATTGGCTGTTCAAAACGCATGTAACATTATTCCTAGAATAGTGTTGCATTTGAGGCTCTCTTGACAGTCGTCTCGGTCGTTTTTGAGACGATTTTGGCGCAAGAAATGCAACAAAATACCTAATAGCGTTACATGGCAAAATCCACCCGTGAAATGAAGTCTTGAAAGAATCATACAACCTTTGATCTTTCATCGGTCGTTTCCTGCCTGCTAGTTTTGTTTTTATCTGCAGTCTGCTGTGCAACTTCAACTACAGCAGACTGGTAATTTGCTTCTTTGAGCAATCGTAAGGAATTTCGACTGGAACTTATACTTCCCGCTTTTTTCCTAAGAAGCGTCGGTAACTGAGGGAAAATCCCGTGTAAACTAAGACCAGGGAGAATGCGGTGAAGATGCTGGCAATGATCTTACCAGGTATCCCGAATCCGGCTCCTGTGTGGATAAAACGGATCCAAACCCTTGCCTGTAAACCTGGACTACGGTCAGTGAAATGAATTGCTTGCAATATTTCTCCTGTGAATGGATCGATTTCGACAGGGGTCCATGCTCGGCTGGGCATGTAGTCGGGGCGGGTTAAGTCGAGTTTGATAGGTGGTGGTTCACCTTCGACCAAGGGTGCGGGGAAAGTAAGCCCTATAGATTCCCAGTCTGGATAGCGCTCTTGAGTCGGCCTAATTACGTCGCCAATGGATAGGAGCGGCTTGCCCCACGAACTTTCAGGGACTGTTGCCGGTTTGACGGCCATCATGCGAAAGTCTCTCACTTTGGGAGGTTCTTCGCCTAATAGTTTGAATGGTAGTTCATGCGCCCAATTGAAGGAAATAACGACCGCAGTACCCGCTAGTACTAGGAGGACTGGCATACTCCAAAATCCGAAGACGTTGTGCCAATTGAAGTCCCTAGCTTTTTTACCACGGGTTGATTTGAACCATGCTATTTGGCGAAACAAACGTTTGCTCCACTTGCGAGGACACCACAAATACAGTCCAGTCACGCAGAGGACTACGAAAGCAAAATTGCAGATACCGGTAATCATTCTACCAACAACGTAGGAATCTCCATCAATGCCGACGAACCGGTGCCACATTTCTAGAGTATGGATGAAGTCGTGTGGACCTTCAGCTCGTGTTTCTTTGAGTTCCCCTGTATACTGGTTGGCGTAGATGGGGCCTTGTCGGCCAACGAAGAATTTGTAGGCCAAATCATAATCTTTAGGGATCTCAACGAAGCTTGCTGGGAAATCAGGCCTCTTCGTGAGAACGATCTGGTGTAGCTCTTCGACACTCATCGTTTCGGCACCGTCGGGTATTTCGACTCTACTTACATCGCGATCGTACCAATCAAGGATCTCTTCTTCGAAAGCAATTGCAATACCTGTGACGGACATCATAGCGATGACCAAGCCTGTGACTACACCACAGGCAAGGTGTATCCAGAATATGGATTTTCTAAGCGTCATATTTACTATGAAAACGTTGTGCCGCATGTATGCTGTTTTAAACCACAAAAAAGTGATCTAGAACCTGGCTGTGGCTGAAATGCGTATGTCTCTACCTGGTTCGGGCGCACCGATAACTGCTTCAAAATCGGGAATAGCGGTCAGATTTTCAACACTCCCATGGCTTAAGTATTGCTTATCAAACAAGTTCTTCACAGTGAGATTTATTACTATATTATCCAAGAAACTGGGGACCCATCGAGCATAGAAATCATGTGTGACGTATCCTGGCTTGTTTATTCTAGAGTCCTCAAGAAAAGAAATTTCCATTGGAACAAGAATATTGTCGATGCCTTCAACCAGCCGGGTGTTCCAGCCGATGTCTAATTGAGGAAGGGCTCTCCAGGATATGTCTGCGACCCATGTATTTCCGATCATCGAAACTACAGAACTATATTGATAGCGTGTGGCGATTTGGTCGTTGATGGCGGTATTGGCATTGTTGTATTGAAGGCCAAAGTGAATGCTTTCTGTACTGTAACTAAGTCGTGTAAAGATCCCGTCCGTATTTAGGTCGCCCTTATTGACGTATATCGCTCTCCAGGGAAGCGTGTTGGTTATAGTATTGTCGATTTTGTTCTCGTAGGCACCAAATCCGAACTCAAGACCATCTTTGTGGTAGTTGAATCCAAGTTCATAATTCTCTGCTTCTTCGGCGTCGAGGTCTGGATCATTTGAAGAAATATCGATACGGAAAGCGTCGTTTATTTCCGGGCCGCGAAAGGCGGTTGCAACTCCACCGTTTAGACTGAACTCAGGAGAAATGTCGTAAACGAAACCTAGGTTCGGACTGAAGCCATCATTTCTGAAATTTTGATCTTCTTGGTCGTCGAGACGATAGAAGTCCAGCCGGGCGCCACCACTGATCATGAGCTTGTCGGAAACTTGAATGAAGTCTTGCAGGTAGAATCCGGTCACGCTGCTGTCTTCTGAGAATTGAGATGGATTTGTATTATCTCCGGCTTCAACTTCGTCTTCACGGTAGTCGATGCCGTAAACCACTTTGTGGACACCCATGTGAGAAGTATTACGAATGTCGAGTTGCAAGCTTTCGATCGCTCCATTGTAGGGACCCCATGGTCCGATTTGAAGAATGTCCCCATCTGTCAGGCTCAGGTTAAACTGAAGATCTAACCAGTCTGAATAGTTTGGCCGGTAGCTATAGCCGAAAATAGCGGTCCTGCGTTCGGCATCCATTGGGAATGTCGGGTTGCCCGGGCCGGGTGCCCACTCAGGGCGACGTAGTTTGTCCCCTTCCTCCTCCAGGTTCTCAAAACTGAAACGGACGGCGTGGCCATTTTCAAACTGCCCAACCAGTTTGGTCAAAAGCACTCGTTGTTTGGTCTCCGAACCGTTGAGTTTGTTGCCATTGCCGTCTTCAATTTCGTCATGCTCGGATGAAACGAAACTCACCATGCCGCTCCAATTGTCATCGAGTTTTCCAAAGCCAGTGATACTTGCTTTGTAGCCACTGGTATTGTCGAAGTAACCGGCCTTTAGCATGCCTCCACTACGCTGATTTCCGCGGAGTAAATCAGTAGGATCTTTTGTGATGAAGCGTATAGCTCCCCCAAGAGCTCCAGGACCATCCGTGGCATTACCAATCCCTGGTTGAACTTCCACTTGCTTGAGTAACTCTGGTTCAATAGCAATACGTCCGATGTGATGAAAGAGTGAGCCTGATTGGGTGGCACCATCTATCGACACGTTGAGCATACCTTCTCCCAGGTTTCGGACGTAGATCTTCTGAGCAATGGCATTAGAGCCACCGACCGTAACACTGGGATCCAGGGAAAGCGCGTCTTCGAGGTCGTTTGCCTGGCGAACTTCCAAGTCGCGTTCATTGATTTGGAGGACTCTCTGGTATCCAGAGTCTGATACAATGAAGGGAGCGAGTTCAACCGTAGCTTCGTCTTCTTGAGCGTATGTAATGGAGGGGAATATTGCCGAAGCTAGTATCGCCGAAAATAGGTAAGTGGTTTTTTTGTTTATGATGGTCATAAAGGGGATTGTCTAAATTTAAAATTGAATCGATGTAGATAAGCGCACGTCTCGTCCGCGTTCTGGAAGGCCTGCTACACGCTGAAGCTGCCCGTTATATCCGGAAGAGGCCTGATCGACGTAGAAGATGTCGAAAGCGTTATTAACTGTCAGTGTAACTACTACATTGCCATTTGGTCCGGTGACCCAGTGAGCATAGAAATTGTGTATATCGTAACCGGGCTTGTTGGCTAGTGGGTTGGGGCTCTCCCGGTAACTTTCAAGGATTAGCATGGTCCAACCAAACGATACCTGTTTTTCTGGAAGTAGGTATTCTGCATTCGCGTTCCATGCTCGACCAAAGGAACTACCAAGGCCAAAATCTGTATCCACAAGTGCGTTACCATTAAGTTCAGGCTTTGAATGAGATACTCCCAGACTGGATGTGAAATTTCCTTCTCTCAGTCCTACAGCGAAGTCATAACCGCTGACATCCAGAGTTCCCATGTTGTCTCGTATGGAACCGTCAGCTATGATGATGTCTTTGATCTCTTGTTCGTAGTATGTGCCATTGGCAAAGAATCGACCGTTGTCATACTGAAAACCGAATTCACCGTTGCTTGCTTTCTCCGGGTCTATGTTTTCTGCGTTTTCTACGCCTCCTTCATTAGCCGTAATAAGATCTATGGGAGTTACTCCCCGGAAAGATTGTCCGTAACTGATGTTGATATCGAAGTTTTTAGCGACGGCGAAGCTTACCCCCGCATTGGGTGATAGTCCGTTGTCGCTATACTTCTTCCCATCCTTATCCTCGTAATTGTAGTCATCGAAACGCAGTCCATAGGAGATTTGAGTGGTGTCGCTCACCTGCCAAGAATCCTGAGCGAATACTCCTATGATCTCGATCGTTTCGTCAGGGATCGTATTGTATACGAGAGGGAAGGGCAGGAAGCCTTGAGCCTGTCCTTTACCTGTGAAGTAGGCAGAATCATCCCGGTAGTTTAAGCCAAATGCGGTTACATGGTCTTCAACGCGTGTTTTACCGGTTAAGTCAATTCCAGTGCTCTGGTAGCCCATCTCGTACTGACCAGTCCTATCGATTGAATTGTCGGTGTAGTAGATCTTGGCTGCTCCTTCGTAGTCCTTTTCTGCCGGAGTGAAGCCGTAGTCGAAGATGGCGGTGTCTCGTTGGAATTCCATGTCGACGGGAATGTTGGGAGCCACCGGGTGATTGAAAAATCCTGCGAAGTTTGGACGATGCCGGAACGTTCCTTTCTGGCTGCGAGTTTCGTACGTGAAGCCGTAGTTGTGCCGACCTCCAGTGTTTCCGTCTAATTTTAGCAAACCTCGCTTGGTCTTGTTGCCTGTATAGTCGACGATATTACCGTTGCCACTTTCGTAGTCGTCGGAGTCCGAATAGCTTAGAGATGCTAATGCGTTAAGGTTCTCGCTCATGCGGCCGAAAACGACCGCGGTTCCTTTGATGCTGTCGTCTGACGAGCTGTATCCACCCTTCCAGAACGAACCACCCTGTTTATCTCCCACTAGAAAATCGTCTGCTCCTTTAGTTTCGAAGCGAATGGATCCGGCTAGAGCACCGGGGCCTGCTGTTGCAGCTCCTGCACCGGGTTCAGCTTCGACCAATTTGATAAGTTCTGGCTCAATAGAGTATTGGCCTTGGTGGTGAGAGAGATAGCCAGCCTGAGTGGCTCCGTCTATGGAAACATTGAGTAACTTGTCCTCAATTCCACGGACGTAGATCTTCTGTGCGGGCCCGAATCCACCTCCAACCATAACCGACGGATCCTGTGAAAAAATGTCCTTTAAATCGAAAGCCTGCCGTTTTTCTAGGTCTTCGCCTGTAACCATAATTAGTTTCTGGGCTCCAAAAGCGTAGGCCTCACCTGAAATCAATAGGGGAGCCAAATCATAGACTTTCAACTCAGATTGTTCTTTCGCGTTGGAATTTATGGGTAGCAGGTAGAACGTGCTCGATAGGGTGAATAGTACTAATTTTCGTAAATCAAAATTCATAATTTATGTGTGTTTAGAATGAGACTAATTAATATGCTAATGAGACTCAATAACATTAATTAATTTTAAAATTAGCTTTTGAGACTCATTGTCAATAAAGATCTAATTCGTTTTTGAATCACATAGAAATTACACGGCAGAATAGAAGCGCTCATGCGCTTCAGTGACTCGGGCGATCTTACAATGTTGATCCAGGGGCAAACCAGATTTCTTACACAGGAGTTAAGTCGTCGCCGTCAATTAGGTAACACTATGGGCAATTCTGTTGCATCCTTAACACTGAAATCTTCTTAAAATGGCCTGAAAAGGTGTAGTCGATGCACAATAATTCTTGCCTGCATTTGAAACGGCATTGTTAGGTCATTTCGGAGATGATCACACATTTACCCAGTCGGTAAATGTAACCCTGTCACTTGAAACAGGCTCAATTGAGGAGATTCAGGGCAACGCGATCAGCCAATACAAACTCCGAACTCGTGCGCATCCATGAGCATTTAAGGTTAAAACCTCATTTCG
>CAYGQM010000012.1:0-100311 GCA_964352065.1 uncultured Opitutaceae bacterium | reverse complement strand
CAGTGGTTTCGTTCATGATGCGGCCGGGTATTTTGTTCTAGGTCTTACCAGTGTAATGTTGCTGGTTCTTATTCCGATCATGAATATTGAGATCGCCGTAGAAAAACCTAAGGCTCATTAGGCTGAGAAATTATAACGTCATCCGCGATTGTTTACCGCGGTTTACAGAGCCTTGGCTTGCTTGTTCTCTTTTCGTGACGGGTTAACTTCTCGACTATTTGGCGGTGGCGGATTCGGAAATATCTGCGTGGAATTGATTTCCAGCCGTCGTCGCCTTCACATACTTCTTTCGGATAACAAAATCCCCGAACCGTTCACCAGCTTCTCGGGTTTTTGCGTAGTCCAGAAGTATTGGTTTGAGGGCTTCGATGATCTCCTCGTGTGCTATCGACGTCCGATAAAGCTTGTTGAGTCGCTCTCCGTCGAATCCGGCACCCAGATACAGGTTGTATTTGCCGGGAGCTCTACCTACCAGAGCAATTTCGCCGAGATAAGGACGACCGCAGCCGTTGGGGCACCCGGTGGAACGTATGATGATGTCATCCTGTTGCAAACCTGCTTCTTCGAGGATCACTTCAAGGTCCGTAACTAAACTTGGAAGGTAGCGTTCCGAGTCGGCGAGCGCTAATCCGCAGGTGGGCAAGGCGACGCATGAAATTTGGTTTCGGCGCAGACCGGATGACTTCTTATAACCATCCAGACCGTATTGTTCTACCAGTCTATCTATCTGGTAGCGATCTTGGTCAGATACGTTGGCAATAATGAGGTTCTGGTTTCCCGTTAATCGGAAGTCCCCTTTGTGTATCTCCGCAATTGCCTTCATCCCAGACTTCAAAGCATCTGTATCCGTATCTTTGATGCGTCCGCCTTCTATAAAAAGTCCGAGGTTCCATTTTCCATTACTTCCTTCCACCCAGCCGTAGCGATCTCCGGTACTTTCAAATTTATAGGGAACTGCTTCTTGAAGTTGATAGCCAAGGCGCTTTTCTAATTCTTCGCGTATAAAATCCACACCCCGGTCTTCGACGGTATATTTGAACCGGGCATGGGCACGGTCTGTTCGGTCACCGTAATCCCGTTGAATCGCAACGATTTGCTCGGCCACTTCAGGGGCTTGATCCGGTGTGCAGAAAGCCATCACATCGGCAAGGCGGGGAAAGGTCTTTTCTTTGCCATGGGACATGCCCATACCTCCGCCGACAGTCACGTTGAAGCCCTTTAGTTTTCCGTTCTCGATAATGGCGATGTAACCCAGACAGTGGGCAAAGACATCCACGTCATTTATAGGAGGCACTGCTACCGCTATCTTGAATTTTCTGGGCAAGTAGGTGGCACCATAGAGGGGTTCCACGGGATCTTCTCCGTGTGAAATCACCTTCTCGCCATCGAGCCAGATCTCGGAATAGGCTCCTGTTCGGGGTTTCAGACGGGAATCGATCGTTTCTACAATGGACTGAATTTCAGCGTGTGCATCGGACTCAAAGGGATTCGGATTGCACATGACATTCCGATTAACGTCACCGCAGGCCGCCAAGGTGGTCATCATTGCGTCGTTTACCGCCTTAATCGTAGACTTCAGATTGCCCTTGAGGATGCCGTGCAGCTGATAGGCCTGACGAGTGGTCAGTTTTATAGTGTGGAATTCGCATTGGTCGGCCAATCCATCGATGGCAAGCCACTGAGCAGGAGTGGTGATTCCCCCGGGTAGGCAGATACGGGCCATGAATGAAAACGCCTTCTCTTGTTTTTGTATGCGGCGCTCGCGGCGAAGGTCGCGGTCATCCTGCTGATAGATGCCATGAAATTTGGTCAGTTGCTGATCATCTGCGGCTATGGAACCAGTGGACAAATCAGCGAGCCCTTCAAGGATGGTTCCTCTCAGATAATCACTAGCCTCTTTGATGCCTTCGTTCTTGTGAAGTTTTTCTGGTGTTTGACTGTCCTTTATCATGCTTATAAGTCTTGAACAAGAAGCGTCTCCTACTGGCAATCTTAGAATGGAAAGCCTATAAAACGACGGTGTTGATTGGATCCTTTTTTTAGGTTTGTCAGTCAAAAAACCAAAGAAAAGAAAATCTAAGGTCAAATTTTGCTAACAACAGGCCGAAAGATACTTGTCTAGATTACCAGTCTTTCATGCTAAAGGTTATTGCGGAGGGGGTTCAGTTTATAAACGACTTATCCAACCAGGTTCCCGTTGCTTGAATAGGCGTCAGTTCGTCGTCCTTGCTAATCCAGACAGCCAAGCCGATTCGTTGAGTATTCCGATGATTTAAAGAGGTTAGGTTTACTGACCATCGTCCGTTTTCCGAAAATGCAGTAACATGGTTCAATACGACAAATTGTTGTTCCAGATTTTTGCCATGATTTTCTCCCGATTTCACATCGGTTGTCAGGTCAAACCCCAGTATGGCTAAGCTAAGCGAAAGGGGAATCTCTTCCGAGTATTGCACCGTCAGTTGTCCCTGCGTGATTTGGCCTCTGAGGATACCTGAGGTCTCTCGGTTACTGGGAAGTGACTCCTGTTTGAACCAACCCCGCCATTCATTGCCATTGGAAATAAAGCAGGGTGTATATACATTTCTGACCTTACCCTGATTCGAATAAGAATACTGCCTGGCAGTATGTCGTTTGTCGGCAAAGGGATCCTTCCATCCTAAACGGTCCCAGTAGTTGACGTGGAATACTACGGGAACGACCTCTGACCAAAGACCGGGGTGATCGACGAATTGATTGAGCCACCGCTCCGCGGGTGGGCAACTGCTACAGCCTTGCGATGTGAAGAGTTCGAGTAATAGGGTGCGTTCTTCCGTGCTTTGAAAAGTCAAAGTTTCTCCTGCACAGGCTTCTTTCCAATTTACGAATAGGAGAGTAGTGAGCAGTAACAAGGTCGAAAACGTCTTCTTCATAGACGTAGGACGATCCCGACTACGGACTATTCCATGTTTTGAGCGGTCAATGAGAGTGCATGTGATGCTCTTTCAGGATGTCTCTCCCGAAATCGCCGTCAAAATCTCTCCACACCGCGTGGATGTGATTGGCCTTGTTTTGAATATTGTCGTACTCGATGAGGAAAGTTGGCCCCTGTATGCGATAGTAATGGGCTTCTCCTACGTCTGTCGATCCTGCCCACGCAAATTGTATATCGTCCATGCCTGCCTTGCTCAACTTCTCCCAACGGCTACTGGCTACGTCAGCTGGCATATTCTGGAGGTATTCGTTTATGATTCTGGTGAAGCCCATAAGTTGGCTTTTCTCCAGCTGACTTACCTTGATCCCCTTGGCCTCCAGAGGTGTGACGGATTTGTCTGCGCCAGTATAAATATCTTTCGGCGCCTTGTCTGCAATGATAGCTATTTTCCGCTGTGTGTCAGTTAGTGAGAGGACAAACTCGCGGGCGAGGTCTTCTTCTCCCTTTAATGTCCGAAGGCCCTCTCGAGGCCCTTGAGGAACTTTGGCCGGATTAGCTCCCCAGAAGTTGGGTGCTACCGCCAACAGTTTCCCCCCGGCGATGGTGTAATTTAGTGAAAGATGGTGCCCTTCGAATCTCCATCCCCAATTCCCTCCATTCGCAGGATCACCAAAAATAGTGGTATAGTAGAGCTCCGGGTCACGATGGTCTGCCTTTTCAAGCATAAATAAAACTGACTCCAGACTCTGAATATTTTTTACTTTGTTGTGACCGCGGGGACTGAGGCTCGATGCGAGCAGGTCCGCCAGTCTTGCTTCCTGGGCTTCGTCTAGCTCTTTGAGGTTAACGCCATTGCGCTCGCCAGTCTTGGGCACGAAATGCCAATTTACGCGCTCATCGTCGTTTAACGGGAACGTCGCTTTTTGTTTCAATTCCGGTGACAAGGAATCGAGAAAAGCGACGGCTGCTTGCTGCATGTCTTCGACGACTGGTTGAACAGCGCTAAGACTGCTGAATGAAGCAGTTATTATTCCTAGGGTCAGAACGATGGAGTGATAGTTGTTTTTGCTCATAGGGTGAGTTGAAGTTTGAATTTGATTCGATCAATTGCAAGGAGCGAAGTTCCAGAGTCTCAGGACTTTGGTGGTGAGCCTTTATTTCTGGATAGCCGCTCTAAATCCTGCAAGCGATTCGCCGGGTCCAAAGCTCGCCGAGGGTTTCAGATCATTTTGCGACGAGACAAAATTGACCGTATTTCATTTTAAAACGGGGCATGAGTGGTCAGTGTTTGACGGCGCAAGTCGTCCATCAGCTGCAGAAAGGTCAGTCAGCAATGGTCTGAGTTGGCTTAGAGTCTTGGGGACAAAGCCTTTTCGTGATCGAGTGGGCTTTGTCTTTCTTCGAAATAGGATGATAGCTATCTTGCCAAGCCTCGGACCCGTCCGTGTTGATTCCCGCGTTCAAAACTGGGATCTGGTGTGCCTTTGTAGGAACGAGGTATAAATGGGTAGCTGCCGGTTAGGTAGTAGTGGTAGATGCCTTCCGGATATTCAGGAGTTACACCGAATCGGCCGTTATTTTCATCGAGATCTCCAGTCGATTTATTGTGGATAAAGTCTTCAACGAAGGTTCCATCGTAGTCACCGAGGGGTCCATTGGGCCGCTGTCCAGGCTTTAGGGTATAACCGGGTTTCACTTTGACGAGTTCACTGTCCGCATTCATTGGATTTATGTATCCATACTCAGAATATACAGGAAACCCATCGGCGGCATACCCCACAAGTATCATGCCTTTCGACCTATCCAGAGTACTGATGAGTCCGTTGGGAATCCCGTGATAGTGGTAGGCCCCAGTAGGCTGCACGTGGCCATTGCTGTGATCGATGCCGAGATCTATGTTACCCGATAAGGCGTCGTAGCGCCAACCTGAGTCACGGTCCCTGCGCCAGTACTCCGCGGTGCCCGGATCGAAGGGAATACCATTGATTGCAACGCCGAAAGGTTGTCTTTCTACCGACGTAGTTTTCTTTGCTTCCCTAGGATTGGCAGGAACCTCAAAGTGGTAATTCAGGGGTCTAACTGCGTTGGGGTTTCCTTTGGTAGGAAACTCTCCTGGGGCGTGGTTCGGGATGCCATTGGACTCGATGATTCGTTTATCACCTTCGATGGTTACGGACACTCGGTGCTCGGGTAGGTCGATGGCTTCCATACCTCGAGGTCTTGGTTGACTGTAAGCGGACGTAATGATTCCTGCGATACAGAGAATGGTAACTGAAGTTTTCATGTGTTTGTATAAACTAACTGAAAAACTCGAAACATGGTTACAATTCAGATTTATGTGGGTGTTGCACCACGTCGATTTGGTCCCTTATTGTTGTTTGGGTGCTTTGTCACCATGCCTGTCTAAACCAAGGACCCGGTTTCGCGAGTCAGGTATATCGGGGTTGATAACCGAAGGAGATCTTAGCTTAGGAAAATTGCTGGTGAATTTCCTGGTTTCAAAGCGTTGATTGTAAAAAATACCTCTGGAAGGAGTTGCCGATTGTGCGAGTCCATATTTGTCTAAAGGCTTATTGGGTATGGGACTACGTTTTTCGTTTATCTGTCTGCTTGAAAGGCTTCGTGGCCAACTTCGTACTACAAAACGAGTCGGGCTGGTATTTCTGGCGTTGGTTTCCGGGGCTGGGCTGTCCGCTCAGCGGGTGATTAACGATTCCCTTGTGTTACCGACTTCTCTGCCGACTGGTTCCTACACGCTTGAAATTGCCTGGAACCAGTTTAGCGCTCCGATTGCTTTTGCGAGTCCTCCGGGTGAGACGAATCGCCTGTATATCGCCGAACGGGCAGGTCGTATTCGGGTAATTACGGATCTTTCGCAGGATAGCATTCAAAGTGAACCTGTGCTCAATATCTCATCCATCCGGTCAGTAACGACAAACGGTGAGAATGGACTGTTGGGACTGGCTTTTCACCCGCAGTTTACGGAGACTAAGCGTCTTTTCGTTTTCTACTGCCACAATATTAATGGGTCCCGCCGCAATCGGGTTTCCAGTTTTGAGATTGCCTCTGAAAGCCCGATTACGGCGGATCCGGACACTGAAATCGTGTATTTTGACCAGGTCGACCAGGCCTCCAATCATAATGGTGGTGATCTTCATTTCGGTCCTGATGGTTACCTTTATGTATCTCTTGGGGATGAGGGGGGAGCCAATGATACTTTTAACAACAGCCAAAAAATAGATAAGGATTTTTTTGCGGGGATCGTGCGTATTGATGTCGATAAGCAGTTGAATAATATAGAGCCGACTGATCATCCGGCAATACCCCAAGATAATCAGGGGAGGGCCTTTTACAGCATACCCACGGATAATCCTCTTGTGGAGCTATGGCAGCAGGAAGGTGCTGATCCAGCTTCTGATCTTCGCTTGGAATTTTACGCGATAGGTTTACGCAATCCATGGCGGATGGCCTTCGACAATCCGACCGGACGTTTGTTTGTAGGTGACGTGGGGCAAGGATCTCGGGAAGAGGTCAATATTATCACCCATGGGGGAAACTACGGATGGGCCATCCGTGAAGGATTTATCGCCTTCAATAACGGTCCCGGCAACCTGAACCCGCCGGAAGCGTTCGGAGAGTTGCTGGATCCCATTCACGACTATCCACGCTCCGATGGCCAGTCCATTACCGGGGGAGTCGTCTATCGGGGTACCCGTTTACCTGAATTGGAAGGGGCTTATATTTTCGGTGATTATGGGAGCGGCCGGGTTTGGGCTCTCATCGAAAATGCCAGTGACGGGAACTACAATCGAATTCAGTTAACCTCTTATGGAAACCACTACGAATACGGAATCGATCCTTCAAATGGAGATGTCTTGATTTCTGGGGGTGATGGAAATATTCGCCGCTTGGTCAGGGGAGATGGAGGTGCGCTTCCTCAGTTCCCTGAGACGCTGTCAGGAACAGGTGTCTTTAAATCTCTGGTGACACTCGAACCAGAAGACGGCATTTTAGCCTACGAACCCAACGTTTCTTTTTGGTCAGACTACGGAGTCAAATCGCGTTTCGTCTCAGTGCCGGACGAACAGATTGGCTATGCACTTAACGCTCCATGGTCTTTCCCTGAAGGAACGGTATGGATTAAGCATTTTGAGTTGCCTCTGGATCGTGAGAATCAGGCAAATCGGGTCCGAGTGGAAACTCGATTACTCGTCAAAACGGAGAATAGCGCCTATGGGATCAGCTACCGTTGGAATGAGGCCGGAACCGAAGCTACCTTAGTTGACGAAACGGGGGTCGATATCGAGTACCAGGTTGAGACTTCAACCGGCCCTGTTACTCAGTCTTGGAGAATTCCCAGTCGGGCGGAGTGCATGCAGTGCCACACTCCGGCGGCGGGTTACGCTTTGAGCTTCAATGCACGACAGTTGAATCGCAACCAACTGATTGACGGGCAAAATCTCAATCTTCTGGAATATTTGGGGAGTACTGGAATACTGGATACTCAAGTCACGGAACCGGATCAGCTGCCCGTGTATTTTAAAGCGGACGATCCGGATGCCTCGTTACTTGCCCGTGTTCGGTCTTATCTGGCGGTCAATTGTGTGTCTTGTCATCAGCCGGGTGCGGTAGCCTCAACCAGCTGGGATGCGCGTCCACACATTAGTTTATCGGATACCGGACTGATTGAAGGGCGTCCTCTGAACGATGGAGGGAATAGTGAGCGCCGTTTGATCCTACCGGGAGATTCTGAGCTTTCGGTATTACTGAGCCGGATAAGTGGAATGCATGGTTTCACACGTATGCCTAATATCGCTACCAATGAACTGGATCAGGTTGGAATTAACCTGGTAGGTGAATGGATTGACTCGGTGTCTTCTGGCTTCCTGAGTTGGCAGCAGGAATCGTTTTCAAATCCGGAGGCATTCGAGGCAGGTGCAAGTTCGGACCCTGACTTTGACGGAATAGCGAATCGCATTGAGTACTTGGTTTCAACGGATGCTTTAGATACGGGCAGTGTTTGGAGGATCGAATCTCTTTACGACGGCGGCATGGTGAAGCTACAGATTCCCGTGACGCAAAACCGCTCGTATCTCGTTCAGACAAGCACTGATTTGGAGACTTGGATGAGTTGGCCAGTAGCGGGGAATCCGTTCCAAGTCGGAGAAGAGTTGGTTGCCTCAGTGGAAGTGAGCGGGTCGATCAATGAAGGTGCTTTTTTCAGAGTTCAGGTGACTGAGCAGTGATCTGCGTTGAGTAATAGTTTAACGGTATCGCCATACTTCAACTTATCTAGCTTTGGTGCCAGGATTTCGATGATTGAACACTTTTGGAAATGATCGACTTTCGTGGCTGGAGAGGGTCGATAGATCAAAGCATCGTGGGTTCTTGACAGGTGAGTGATTTTGCAGTGGCTGAAGTAAAAATCTTCTGGAGGAATCACATCTGTCCAACGCAGCTGAAGGGCTTCATAATCCCAGTTTGGTAAATCAAAACTCAGAGGAGAAATATCCACGTTGATCGTAGCCGAGAAGAACTGGTTCATGGGAATTCCGAGTTCTTCAAAGAAAGGTGATTGAAGGGCAATGGTTCCTTTCCCGAAAGGGCTGTCTTGTGCCTTTCCCGAAGCCACACCATGTCCGGCACTAACGATGCCAACTACACTAATGGTTTTTGCATCCTGACTAAATTTTGAAGATGAGTCTTCGTATTCCATGTTGTTTAGAAGATCGGCCTTGATTCATGGGTATAGCAATAACAGATTCTTGGAGTGAGGAACTCAAACCCTACTTTGTAAACCCCTGCTATGATAAACATAAACCAACTCAACCACACAGCTATCCATGTAGCCGACCTTGAGCGCAGCGTTGTCTTCTACCGGGATGTCTTGCAGCTCAAAGAAATGTCCAGGCCTGATTTCGACTTTGCAGGTGCCTGGTTTCAGACGGGTATAGATCAGGAACTTCATCTGATTTGTAAGGAAGGTGAATACAGTGTTCCGTCCGAGCGGCATACGGCTTACAAGGTTCCTGATATGACAGCCGCCACTGCACATCTAGATTTAATGAAGATTCCTTATGAAGGTCCAAAGCACCGCCCGGACGGTCCTTTGCAAGTTTTTCTAAGAGATCCGGATGGACATGTAATCGAACTCACTCAGCTCGATGTTTAGACGAATTGGATATTGTTTATGCCTGGGCTTGATCGGGCTCATGCTGACAGGGTGCGACGAGCCGGGTACCGTAACGGAACAAGGGTGGGGCGCTTTACCGAGTGGTGAAGCGGTTTCTTTATATACCCTGACGAATGCGAATGGCATGCAGGCAGAGATCACGAATTACGGGGGGATTGTGGTTTCATTAACCGCTCCCGATCGAGACGGTAATTTCGAGGATGTAGTTCTGGGTTATCATACCTTGGATGAGTATGTGGCGCGGAATCCTTTGTTCGGGGCACTCGTTGGTCTTTATGCGAATCGTATCGAGACCGGCTTGATCGAATTGGACGGAGAGCAGGTGCAGTTGTTTGTTCGCGAGCAACCAGGCCGAGTCCCGGTTCATATGCACGGTGGTTCCGTAGGTCTGGATCAGGTTGTTTGGGGGGCAGACTATGGGGTGAAGCGCAATCAGGCGTATCTGGAATTGAACTACCTGCATGAAGACGGACAGGATGGTTACCCGGGTCCGGTAAATGTGACGGTTACCTACATCCTCGCTAATGATAACTCGCTGGTGATTGACTATAAGGCGACCTCCGAGAAAACGACGGTGATCAACCTAACCAACCATTCTTACTTCAATCTGATTGGTGAAGGGAGAGGCAACGTGTTGAATCACGAATTGGTGCTCTTGTCGGATGCACTCACCGAAGTGAAGCCGGGATTGATTCCCAATGGAAACTTCACCTCGGTGGTGGGGACTCCTTTCGATTTCAATGAATCTCATCGCATAGGTGCTCGTATAGACGATTCAGACTCTCAACTACAATTGGGTAGAGGTTATGACCATAACTATGTGTTGAATAATGCTTTGGGTAAGGTGGAGTTGTTTGCCACGGTCTACGAACCTACGAGCGGGCGTGTTATGGATGCCTTTACTGACCAGCCGGGCGTCCAATTATATACAGCGAATGGGATGCGGAACATTACGGGAAAGTACGGTGTTGCCTACCAGCCTTACAGTGGCTTTTGCCTGGAAACTCAGCACTTCCCGAACTCACCGAACATACCGCATTTCCCCTCGACGATACTTCGTCCTGGAGAAACCTACAAAACCACGACGATCTTCAAATTCAGTGCCCGCTGATCAGAACGATCCGTTTTCTGAATCTCCAGAGACTGAGTTTTCTATAGATACCAGCCTGGTCGGGGTGTGTAAGACAGCGGATTATTGTCTTTAGAGAAGCCGATCGCTTTTCCGGTGTTGGGATTAATATCCAGCTTGGTGAGATTGTTTCGGAGCAAAGCATTTCCGATGTGAAATGTGGCCGTCATCTGGCCGCCGTACATGAAGTTTGAGAGGGGGGCATCCCAAGGAAGCAGTCCTTTAGCCGCATCGACAAAATCCATGTGGTGTTCGCGACCCACGGGAACAAGCAGTTCTGGTTTTCCGAAGGCTTTGCGTTCGGACTCCGGTATGAGTATCGCACTGCTTTTGTGGGAGCCTACTACATACATGGTTCCTTTGGTTCCGATAAAGAGACTTCCGTTCTTCCACAACTCGCGGCTTCCCTCCAATTGTTTTGGGCGTGGAGGTTTGAGTCCGCCGTCATACCAGAAGGCTTCGAATGCAGCACGGTCGCCACGTTTTGGGAATTTCCATTTTAAGACCCGCTGAGCAGGAAAGGAATCCCCATTAAATTGTGATTGAGTGATAACTTCTACACTTGTCGGATATCCCGGCTGCAGCACCTTGTACATTGCGTTGTTGGTGTGGCAGGCAAAATCCCCAAATCGGCCACAACCATAGTCCATCCAGTAGCGCCAGCTTCCGGGGTGAAAGTACCCCTCTTTGTAGATCGGTTTCGGTGCGGGTCCGCTCCAAAGCTCCCAATCGACCGAGTCGGGTAATGGGTCGCCTTCTTCTGGGCTTGGTTTCACGCGGGCTGCCTTTTCCGCGGCTTGATCAAAGTCCATCCAGGTGTGGACTTCCATTACTTCACCGATTGCGTCACCGTGATAATAAGCATGGGCCTGTCGCCAACCCAGAGTCGACATGCCTTGATTCCCCATCTGGGTGGGTAGTTTCAGCTTAGCGGTTTCCTGGGCGATTTGTTGCGCTTCCCAGGCGGTGAAAGTTAATGGCTTTTCGCAGTAGATGGCTTTTCCTGCCCTAAGAGCACGCATGACTGCGGGGTAGTGATGCACGTCGGGCGTGCAGATTAACACCGCGTCAAAGTCATCCTGGGATTCAAAAAGCTCGCGGTAGTCGGTATAAAACTTCGCATTCGGAAAACTTTCTTTGGCTGGGAGCATTCCCCGGTTGCGGTAGCTGTCCCGAAGGCTGGTCAGAGCGCCGGTATCCACATCGCAAAGTGCCACTACTTTTTCTTTGAGTAGCCAATCGTAGTGTGCCCAACAACGACCGCTGATACCGATGACGGCCATTCTTAACCGTTGGGAACCTTTGCTGGCTTTTACATAAGGCGCTGCAATGAAGGTACTGGCTCCTATTGCACCGGTTTTTAGGAATGATCTTCGATTCAGGGTATTCATAAGGTATCGTTAGTATCGTGTGAGTGAGATAAGGTCATCAGTTTTAACTTTTTAATGATTTCTCTCAAACAAAAACCGCCGGAGTGGCTACCGGCGGTTTTCGAACTAAAATATTGGACTTTAAGAACTAGGAAGTCTTGCGACGAACGGCTACTCCATTTCCTGGAACCGCGACCACATTCTCCATGGGTGCTTTTACGTTGCCGGCTTCAAAGTCAGCGGGAGATGGGCCTGAGGTTAAGTTGTAGAATTCCGATTTCGGATTTTGCATGAGATCCGACCATTGAACGAGTTTCCCCGTGTAGGCTGAGTACCGACCCATGATGGCGGTGGCGGTTGATTCCGCAATGCTCTTAGCCTCATTCAGGGGCTTGTCTTCATAGACACCGCGAATCAATGCGACCATCTCCTGGACCGAACCATCGTCAGATTCAACTTTGATTTCGGGGATTTTAACTTTTTTACCCGTCATTTTCCCGTCTCCAAAGGTTTGTCCTTCGGTTCCGCGGAAGAACTCACCGACGCGATTGAAGCATCCGGAAAGCTGTCGACATTGACTATGGATGTGGACCCCATCGCCGTAGTCGAGGTCGAGGCTGAAAAAGTCGTATTGATTGCCGGTTTGCCTACGGGCGCGACCTCCGAAGCCCACGCAACTCTCGGGGTGACGGCCGAGGAACCAGTTCGCTACGTCCAGATTGTGCACGTGTTGCTCGGTGATGTGGTCGCCAGACATCTCACTCCAGTTTAACCAATTGCGCGTCAAATACTCGCGGTCATCCATCTGCTGCTCGCGTCCCCAGATCCAAGGTACGGTGCCGTTCCAGCTGACGGTTCCTCCCAGAATTGTTCCGATCGCTCCGGCATCGATTTTTGCTTTATTGGTGAGCCACTTGATGTCGTGCCGACGTTGCACACCTGCTACGATAGCCAAGCCCTTTTTCTTCGCCATTTCACCGACCTCGATGACTTTGCGGCAACCTGGAGCATCCACGGCCACTGGTTTCTCGATCATGGCATTCTTGCCGGACTTAATAACGGCTTCGAGGTGGGTCGCCCGAAAGTTAGGGGGTGTTGCCATGATTACGAACTCGGCATCCGTCTCAAGAACCTGTTTGTAGGATTGGAATCCCACGAAACAGTTCGATTTATCGACCCCGTATTTTTGAGCAGCGGTGTCGAGTCGATCCTGGAATGCATCGGCCAGACCTACGACTTCTGCTTTTTTACCAAGAAGTTCACAGGCTTTGATGAAGTTGGGAAGGTCCCGATTAGAACGTCCGCCGCACCCAATGAGTGCAACTTTAACCGTTGCAGAACCATGATGTGCAGCGCCTGCAATATTGTATAAGCTGGCAGCGGCGATTGCAGCGCCAGTGCTCTTTACGAAGTTACGTCGTGAAACGAATTTTTCCATAGTGGAGTCTCCTTATTTTATGAAGAATTAGGGTATTAGTGATATTTCTGATACAGAGGCATAGGAGCTTCTTATCTCAGCTACGTCGTATTGTTGTTATACTAAACAAGAATTAAGTTGGTATTCTATCCGAACTCAACCCCATAGGCGTGATTGGTGTTTTGAATGCTCCGCAATGTGTAGGCGATAGGATTCCGGTGGACACATGTTATTCACGTCTCAAAAAGTCATAGGCTAGGAAATCCTCCATCAACTCACGAGCTTCCGCGAGGCGACTGGCCTCGTGTGAGGGGCGAGCTTTCGGCATTTCCTTGATTCGGTGAACCGTCGCCAGGAAACTCTTTTGACGAGAGCGTTCGTCCGCGATCTGTTTTATGGCACTGGCAAACGCTTGTTGTCGTTCTTGGTCTGTGGGCATGTCCAGAAATGCGGCTAAAAAATTCAGCATTCTCGGATGAAGTACTATCTCGGGATCGCCCACGAAATGCCAGAAGGCCCCTTTGCCCGCCGTGTCAGCGCGTTCCATCCATTCGGCTTTGCTAAATTGCTGGAGCGGATTGATGAGCATGACGGGGAGTTGTTCAGGATGATTCTGCGATGGTGGCTTCCCGGGGACGGGATGGGTGTCCGGGTATTTCAGCCAGGGCAGAGACAGGGCGACAAATGAGTAGCCATCACGGTAAGTTTCCTTAGTAATCGGCGGTATATTGTTGATCTCCTTCAGTTCGAGACTACCGGGAAACTGGGTCATGTCTAGTAGCATATTGATGCGGTTTTGCTTATCCATCCAGTTGAGAGCATCGGCCCAGATTTTGGGATCATCAATGGGGTGAGCATCCAGATTCCAGAAACCCAGGCATAAGGTTTGCCATTCTTCGAAGTTTCTCAGGAATTGATTCGAGGATTGGGTAAAAAGACCGAGAAGTTCACCAAATACCTCTTTGCGCTTCGTTTCGTCATCATAGGATAAAGTCGTGGCTAACAGTGTTTGGGCGATGGGCCGGTCTTCTTTTTTGTAGGTGCTTAAGTTGATAAGTCCCACGTTGGTCGGATCATTGTTGAATGCTGCCTTGAGTTCTTCGATACAAGCGGGGCAACTCAATTTGAAGATGTTCAATTCTTCGCGATTGTCTGTCTTCGCTAGCCAAGGGAAGGAACTGGAAATCAGTTCTTCTTTTTTGAAGGATACGCGCGGCTGGAAGTCCATCTGACTATATGTCAGGCAAGGAAACCCCAGTAAGCAAAGGAGGGTAATTAGGCGTTGTGGACTGAGAGACATGATTCAAGACAATGAGAACTATTGATGAATGACAAGTTCCGCTTCCCGGTGGGTATGCACTTGGTTCTTTGTAACCGGTTACGACCAATCGCTTGGAAGCGAATGGCTTAGGTTTTTAACTCTTTTTGCACAGTAAAGGGGTAAAAAGGGGTTGCTCTGCCAGAATCCGATCAGCGAGAATAGAGGGTTTATATGTACGCCCGTTACGCCAAACGTTTGTTCACCAAGCAAGCTATCGAAAAGTGGTTCGATCGCTTGACGCAGGATTGGGAACGGGCGTTCACAAAGGAGGAGATACACGCGGGACGACTCATGTACCGCAGGGGAGAAATCCGCGAGGTGGAACTTTCGGATGACGACGCCGTGGTTCATTGTAAGCTGGATAAGAAAGAGTCTTATGCGATGATCGATTGGAAGAACGGTAAATTCGAGATACGTTCCTCCAGTATGCATCGGTCCTTCGGTAGGGCTATTGCTGTAGCCGGTTTTTACGAAATTGAAGAGATCGTCGTGGATGAGGCGGCTCCGTCTCCGGTTGTTTTTGAAACGAAGAACCCACCGCCTGAAAACGAAGCTGGGGAGTCCGCGGATCCTGGACATCCTGAGAGTCCTCCGAAGAAGAAGGGCCCTCCCGCAAGGATCCTCGATTTGAGGCTAGAGCTTGATCATCAGGGACTGACATTGAATGCCTCGTGGGTTAATCCGGATGGTTCTCACACCCCAGCTCTGAAAGCGGCTCCGAAAAATATGGAGCCGACCAGTAAGGAACGTGAGCAGGTGATTCGCTTGGCCGGGCTTGCGCATAGGAGCGAGTTTCAATTTTTGAAGTCCAAGGCTGTTTATCGTCTTCACGATCTTGGTCGGGTGCCAGCGTTTGTAACAGACGCTCTCCCTGGTTGGAGACAGCATTTCGATATTCGAATGGACCGAGCTATGGAAAAGCGTTCCAAGGCTATCCACGAAGTCGATCTCGAGGTATTTGCTGAGTCTTCCGAGGACGAAGGTGCATCCCTGGATTGGCGTTTTTCAGTCGGTGGTCGAGCTCTACATGATCATGAAGGTCAGGCACTCTTTAAGCGAGGAAAGCTGCTGCACTTCATTCCGAATGTGGGCATCGTTCGGCTCGGAGAGCGTCAGGGAAAGATTATCCGTGAGTATAAGGAAGTTCAGGCAAGTTTTGCAGATGAGAAAATTCCACGTTACCTGCTGCTGTCTCTTTTTGGCCGTTCGAATCTGAAAGTATCACTCTCAAGTGAACTGAAAAAATGGCATAGGGAACTGAATCAAGCGAGAAAGACCACCGACTTGATGCTCCCCGATTTTCTGCGTGATTATCAGCGCTACGGCGTTGAATGGTTTTCTCATCTGGGCGAGGTTGGATGCCATGGATTACTAGCCGATGAAATGGGTTTGGGGAAAACGCTTCAGGTGGTTTGCTTACTCAAGCAGAAAGAGCTCCAGAGCAAATCGCACCTCATCGTATGCCCAGCCAGTGTGGTACCCGTTTGGCAGGCGGAGTTTCATCGATGGTTTCCGGGGACGGAGATCGAAGTCTTAAGAAGCGGGAATGACTTCGGAGTAAAAAAAGAACCGACGATCTGGTTGGCCAGTTATACGCAACTGCGCCGCCATAAGCACCTGCTTGGAGATGTCGCTTTCGGGCACGTAGTTCTTGATGAAGCCCAATCGATCAAGAATCCGGATGCCAAGGTAAGCCAGGCCTGTTTCGCCGTGGAGGCAGAGCGACGCTTGGCTTTGACGGGAACTCCTTTGGAAAACAAGCAGCAGGACCTGTGGTCTGTTTTCCGTTTTCTCATGCCAGGATTGCTGGGCGGTAAGAAGGCCTTTGAGGAGAATCTCGAAAGAGAACCTGCAATCTATTTGCCAAGGCTAAATCAGCAGATCTCCCCATTTGTTTTGCGGAGAACCAAGAAAGAGGTGGCTAAGGAACTTCCCGATAAAGTGCAGACCGATCTTTTGTGCCCGATGACAGAAGTGCAAAAACGAGAGTATGCGAAGCTGACGTCTGAGGGCATCCGGGGACTTGGCAACGACATCGACAATATTGTAAGCAGTAAAAACTTTAACCTATTGTCGCTTCTCACGCGCCTGCGGCAAATTGCCTGTGATCCGGACCTCACGCCTTGGGGTAAATATTCTTTTGAGGATAGTGGAAAGATCATGACTTTGACCGAGCGTTTGAATGATATTTTGGCAAGTGGTCATAAAGTGGTTATCTTTAGCCAGTTTGTGTCGTTCCTTGATCGTATCCGTTCGGCTATAAGAAAGCATCCGAATTTGAAGCAGTATCCGATCCATGAACTACGCGGAAGCACTACTAATCGTCAGAAACCGGTGGAAGAATTCCAGAATAAGCCGGGGGCCGGAATCATGATGGTTAGCCTGAAGGCGGGTGGTACAGGAATAACGCTTCATGCCGCTGACTATGTCTTTCTGATGGATCCTTGGTGGAATCCTGCGGTGGAAGACCAGGCAATTGACCGGGTGCATCGCATCGGTCAGGATAAGACAGTGTTTGTCTATCGACTCGTTACTCAAGGCACGATTGAAGAGCGTATCATGGAACTCAAGGCATCGAAACGCAACCTTTTCGATCAGGTGATCGGAAACCTTACAGAGATGAATGATTTTAAGTCTTATTTCTCAAAATTGAGTGATCTCATATTACTTACCTCTTCGAAAGACGATTAGGTGGTGTGCGAGTGTTCACTTAGTTGAAAATGCGAGTTTACATTCGAAAACCTCCGGTCACAATTCAACCAATCATTCAATAGAGGTGTGTGTATCCATCCGTTGAATATAGTTCATGAAACGATTTTTTCACAACGAACAAGACCACTTTCAGAATCGATTGATTCTTATGGGGCAAAAAACAGTCGAGGTCACGCGTCTGGCCTGTAAAGCCATAACTGACTTGGATCCGGTGCTGGCTGCTGAGGTTATCAAAGCCGACGATGCTATCGATGACCTTGAGGTAGAGATTGATCGTGAGGCTCTCCGCTACATAACTTTGCGCGCTCCGGTTGCGTCAGACTTGAGAGTCTTTATGGTCGGAACCAAGGTGTCACACGATCTCGAGAGGGTGGGCGATGAAGCGTCGAGTATCGCCAAACGTGTGATCCGCATTAGTCGTTTAGCTCCTTTTAAGGTGGCTCATGAAATTCCTGACATGGTGGTACTCGCTGTGGATATGTTGGTAGATGCCGTAAATGCCTATCTGGAGGAAAGTGACGAGCACGCAACTGACATTGTGAAGCGGGATCGCATCATGGATGAGTATCACGACAACGTCTTTCACACGTTGACCCGCCATATCAAAGAAAATCCTCAGGATACAGAAGCCTGTCTGGAGTATCTATTTATTGCCAAGTCTTTGGAGCGCATAGGAGACCATGCATCCAATCTGGCTGAAGAAGTTGTTTATATTATCCGGGGGGATGATGACCTCCGCCACTCTTCGGAGATCAAGGAATTCAAAACCCGAGATCGCGAGGTTTAGTTTAACAAACGACAGCTGCTTCGGGGATCGAAACAGTGCGGTTTCCTGAATCAATGCGGATCCTGATTCCCAGAGGAAGCGTGAGAATCGGATCGGTGTGACCGAAATCCATATTTGAGACGATCGGTAAATCTTCCAAACCAAACTCATGGTAGATGGTGTGGGTAAGTGCTTTCGCGTAATCGCCATGGCGGCCTATTTCTACTTGGCCTCCGGGGCGGCCAAGTAGAATGCCATTTAGCGATTCCAAATAACCCATAGCGGCAAGGCAGCGGATGAAGCGGGACAAGATAGCTGGCGGTGGCGCTTCCTCTGAAGTTTCAAGGCAAAGGACAGCACCACAAAGGGCTTTGTGACTGGGCCAAAATTCTGTGCCGCGCAGCCAGTCCAGCACTTCTACACACCCGCCGAATAGGCGGCCTTCTGTAATACCATGATGCTGGTGAAATTGCCAGTCGCTAACCGGATTCAACTTTCTGCTGATCACCTGATTCATCGGCTCCGCCCAATCCAGATGTTCGACCGTCCAGCCCGATCGGTTCGGTTCGAGAATACCGATCGGTTCAGTAGAGAAGAGAGTCTGGTAGACCGATTTTCTCAGGTAGGGGAAAAGGCCATTGTTCTCCGCGAATCCTGACAAAAAACTGGGTCCGTAGAAAGAGACCAAATCTGCTTTGAAACATGCAGCGTGGGTAACCGTGGTGTCCGAGTAACCCATGAATACTTTTGGGTTCTTTCTCATGACGTCTAGATCGATATAAGGTAGCGTGCGTATCGAATCATCTCCGCCTATTGTGCAGATGATTCCATCGATCGAATCATCGGCGAATGCAGCCATAAGGTCTTCGGCACGAGCCTTCGGATTCTTAGACAGCCATTCCGGGTCGCGGAGTGCATGTTCTGTTTCGACCACGTTAAGCTGAAAGGCTTCCTGCAACTGTCGTTTGCCAGCTTCATAGCGATACGGAAAAGCGGCTGCACCACCCCACGATAGGGATACTGCGGCGACGGTATCTCCGGCGCATAACATTTTCGGCTTAATCATCCTCTCCAGGTATCCTATTGTAACGGGTTGGCTCGATAGACTCCTTTTTAGTATCAAAAAGTCGTGATGAAGCTATTTAGGGTGGAGTTTCTTGCTACAAAAAAATCGCCGCAGTTTGAAGCGGCGATTCTATGAGTTAAAAGTGAAGGGTGGTGGAGATGTCAATATTAGGGGTGAGTTAACCCCCTTGCAGTTCATTGATCTTGGCAGCAGCTTCTTCCTCGCGTTTCTTATAGTCTTCGATCGCTTTGGCGCGGGCTATGGCTTCGGTCCGTTCTTTGCGGAGGCGTGCGAGCTCGGCTTCTGCAGCTTCGGCGCGTTGTTTAGCGGCGAGGACCTCTGCGTCCTCGGTTTGGCGTCCGGTGGTAATTTGCCGTTGCTCATTGGCTTTTGCTTCAGCCCTTGCCTGGCGGGCTTTTGCTATTTCCAATTCGGTTTGGTAGTATTGTTCTTGAGCGCGATTTCGGTCTTGCTCTTTCCCCACAGAATTTCCGATGAGGCCTCCTGTGACGGCCCCAATTGCTGCGCCTTCGGCTCCGTGGCCGCTTTGATGTCCGACAACGGCTCCCAGGATTGCACCCCCGAAGGCACCAAGTGCGGTACCATCTTGTGTGCGCGGACCGCTCTCGCAGCCTGTAAATGAAACGAGGGAAATGCTGCCTCCCAATAAAATACTAAGTAGCTTTAATTTCATGGTATGGGTTAAGAATCTAAGTATGGAACCCCGTATGCCATTTTGGGTTGCAAATAATCTTAGAAAAATCGGGTGAAGGTTCTTTTGAGAGCCTTTTTTCTTGTTCGCTAGATATCTCTAAGGCTCGCAAGTATTTGATTGGTAGTAGGGTAGGTCTTCTGTTCTCTGAGCGGCTAGAGAACTATCACCAGAATAACAATAAGCAGTATTAAGGCTCCGAGGATCCACGTTAAATGAGACTTCTTCCTACGTCTACCATCGTAGTAAATACCACTTCGAGGCCTGGGAACCGGGCGCTTTCGATTGCTCTTGGAGTATATCCATGATTCAGGATCCGTTTCGGTTCTATCAGTCGAGCGTGTCTTTACGAGAGGCGATGGGGTCTTTCGAACGGTCCCTGGAAGCGAGAGCTCAAATGATTCGTCATAGGCCGTCGGTATCTTTGGGATTTCGGTTATCCATCCATCGAGTTTGATAAGAATCTCTTGTGGGCTTATTCCGTCGGGAATACGGTCAGCGCATTCTGCAATTACATGGGTTACTCCACTACGCCGTCCGCTGTAATCCTTTAAATTCGTCGCCTGGTTAATAAATAGATGCCAGTTGGTTCCTCCGATCTGTTTGACTTCGTGCCGGGGTGCGACGAGTTCTTCACCGACTGGAAATACACTCGTTTCTTGTTCGAGTTGGCGTATGAGTGACTGGGGTAAGTCCATATGTCCGGCTACTAAACAGTAACCGCTACGGCCTGGTTGTAGGCCGTACGGTACGCTACTGAAAATCAGCTGTTTCGCCATCAGTCTTCGTTCCGATTGTTGAATACGGTAGACCAACTGTTCAACCACCAAAAAATAGGAATCTCTACTCCACAGGGCTTCAGGTTTTTCGGAACCGGGCTGAGTTCCCCTGTTTTTATTCTACGTGGAGCGTGTCCAAAAGATGTGGAGGTAAAGTAGATGACTTTTTCGGATATGGCTTCAGCGCGTGCGACCATCGCTGGTACACGCTTTTTCAAAGCCTCGCGCAGTATTCTCGAATTTTCTTCAACGACGAAAGCACTGAAGTGGTGACCGTTCCATGGATCCTGGAGTCTCTTAATCGGTTCCCAATCCTCGATCATGTCGGATTTGTTAATTATAAACGCGAGGGGCGTGTTCAATTTTCCCAGTGGAGACAACTGGTGAAGGACACGAATTCTGTTCTCCAGTTCAGACAAAAGGAGTTCTTGGCTTTCGGTTGGATAGCGGCGCCCTAACTGTGGATCTTTGGACGTGTTTGAATGATTCCGAAACGCCATATCCTTGGAAGGATCAAACAAAAAACACCATAGATGAGCGTGCGCAAGATGATGGGTAACGGGGTTGGACGTGCCATCCGAACCAGGTTGGAAATGTTCACCTGCATTATCGTAAAAGGTTAAGCTCTGGGATTTGTGGCCTTCTCCCTCAAGTATGTAGGTAAACGGTCTCGGCAATAGGGTGGGGCGTCCGTTGAGTTTAACTTTTGAATACAAATGCCCATCCAAACTGGTTTTCGCCAAATAGGCCTCCGGTGCGTTCCGAGCACTGAACAAACGGTGTCTCATACTATTCAATGGTGCGTTGGCGGTGGGGTCAGCATCTTTCCACAGAAAGTTCCATTTTCCGAATGACTTCTTCTGTAGTTCATCGATCAATACGGCCAGAAAGTAGCTCTTGCCGGCTCCAGGAGAGCCCAGGATAGAAATAAATGCCTGAGGGATGTCGCTAAGTCCGTGAGGTATCTTTAACCGGCACTGCGGGCAAGCTCGTTCGAGGCAAGGGGTTCCGGTGGCATCAAGTGGCACACCCTTGTCATTGAACGAATCGGCTTCAAAGCGGAGCATCTCATCCTCTCCCAGCAAGGGATCTCCTCGCAACGATTCGTGTGTAGCGACGGCAAGTAGATCACCATCGTGGTATGGACTCCAGCAATGGGGGCATTGAGCTTGGTGCCTGAGGCGATCTGGCTGATGAGTTGAGTAAGGACGGTGCTCTTTGATTTTCTCTTTGATGATCTCCTGCTGAGGCTTGGCTGCGGGAAGTTCCATTTCAATAACCTGACTGATATAGAACCCTTTGGCCGAACCTTCAGGATAGTAGATCAGTTTCTCGGGATCCTTGCGTTCAGCGATCACCCAGGGTTTGAGTTGAAGCTTATCGAGAGGGCCAAATATCGCTCCAGTTTCCGGTTCAAAAACCAACCATTTTTCCAAACGGATACGCCGGATCCAAGCCTTGGGATCCCAAGTGTGGCAGAGGATAAACTGTTCGTCGTGTATCTGCAAGGTATACTCGGTTTCCATGGCTAGGATGTCAGCTGCCCATGGCTTCCCATCGAGTAGTAAGTCGTCTCCCGGATTGACGGGTTCTACTTCCAGGTTGGTTTTTCTCTTTTTGAATGCAAGAAGGCGTGCGGGTGGCTTGGCGACCTCGATATTCCAAGTGTTCACGGAACCGTATCCGATGGTGAACTTCGATTTTCTAATAAAACGATGCTTACCGGAACCGATATGGATAATGACCGTCGCAGACGGTGTAATCCAGTGTTTTAGTAAGTCGATCATGCAGTCTAACCCAAAGAAAAGAGCCATGTTCGTAGAGCGATTGAAAGGGTGATTCAAGATAAACCCAGAACCCTTTTGAGAAAACGATTGAATTCCTGTCAACGGGTGCTTGGCTTCCATCCTTTCCCAAACCTTGCACTTGAGTGAACATACCGACACACCAAATTCCGTTTGCTACTCCGATTCCTGAGAAGCCGCATGCTATATCTGTGAGCTTTCCGACGGTTGATGACATTATTCGGTATGAGGAGCGTGATCCTGAGTCTCACGCACGGTTGCGAGTAGCCTATCCACGGTTTGTTGCCCATCACCGCGTGCTGGAGTGGGAGGCTCACCTACGTTCAAGATTCGGAGTGCAGGAGAAGCATGTCCGTTGTATTTGTTCCACGCAGGCTGCCAAGGATCTACAGCGTTATGTGGGCTTTCGATACGTTAAGGTTATAGCGGAAGAGGCTTATGCTGTGGTGGTTGTCGAAAAAGAGGAGAATGCGGAACTCAAGACTCGCAAGTTTTTGCAGCATACGGGAGTGCGGATTTCCTCCCGTCAGGCCGAAGATCTTTTAGCGGAGGTTGGTAAATTGGATTCGCACCGAACGAGTAAACCAGATTTTAAAGCCTTCGAGCGCGTTCAAGATAGTTTAACTGAAAAGGTAGGGGCCCGAACAAACGAAGACGTCTATTTAGCCAACTCCGGAATGAGTGCGGTGTATGCAGCTTTTCGTGCTATCCAGGAAATTCAGACGAAGGAGGATCGAAGCTATTGGATTCAGCTTGGGTGGATGTACGTGGACACCTATGAGATCCTCAACAAGTTTGCAGGCGACGATGAGAAAAAGATTTTTGTTCAAGATCCGACGAACTTGGACGCCTTGGAAGCGATTTTGAATGAGCGAGGTAATGAGGTTGCTGGTATCATTTCGGAGATGCCTACGAACCCCCTGGTGCAGACTCCGGATGTGGAACGTCTTTTGGCGCTCTCCCGAAAACACGGTGTAGCGCTGGTAGTCGATCCGACTGTGAGCTCCATTGTGAATGTCGATGTGCTTCCCTTTACGGACGTATTGGTTACCAGTCTTACCAAATACGTATCCCATGAAGGAGACGTAATGATGGGGGCCTTGGCGCTACAGTCGAATTCGCCCTTTTACGACCGCTTGAAGGCGATTGTCGCGCGGCACATTGAGCCTCCTTATCACGCGGATGTGCAACGTCTTGCTGAACAGTTACCCAGGGTCGAAGCTGTGGCTGCGCTCGTGAATGCGAATACTGTGAAACTTGCAAAGTATTTTGAATCTCATCCCTATGTGCGCAATACGTTTTGGGCCTATGGCTCTGGTAATGCGGAACGCTATCGAAAAATAGAGAAGGATGTTCATTCTCCGGGGAGTATGATCACTGTAGATCTCGTCAAACCGTTGGCTGAGTTTTACGATCAGTGCCGTATTCGGAAGGGGCCCAGCTTCGGGATGGATTTGACGCTCATGAGTCCGTTTATGTACATGGCTCATTACGATCTTGTATCCGAAGAGTCAGGACGCAAAGACCTCCGTGACTATGGTATCAATCCGGATCTTGTGCGGATATCGGTCGGGACTGAACCGGTGGAAGAGATTATCGCTGCCTTCGAAGAGGCGCTATAGACTTAATCATCGATCGCATCATCCATCTCACGGAAGGTTTTATTGGGTCGCGGACAGCGCCATATCGCAAAGAGGGCGACCAGCACACTTCCGGCGATAAAGTAAGCCGGGAAGTATCCGACGCTGGCCATAAAGTGGGCGTCTTTGTCGTTGGCCAGTTCCGGATTGTTTCTCAGGAAGTAACCGAGTTGGGCAAACAACCAGCCGATAAATCCATAACCCATGTTGAATGCCAGTCCTTTAAAGCTGAGGACCGTTGCGCGCATCGACTTGTCCGTGATGTGATTCAGGTAGTACGACACCGCGAACATTGTGATTGAGAATGCCGCGAAGAGCATTATTGAGAAAATCAAACCGACGTAGGGTATAAAGTAGGTGGCTCCGATAAAACCCGTGGCGGCGATACCTGTGATTATGAAGAAATTGAAGCCGGGTGAATGTTTATCGATCAACCACTTACTGAAGGATGCGGTCGCGATACTGAGTGCCGATATACCTGCCCCTATGAAGCCAAAGTAGACCGGGGAAAACTCAATAAGACGGTAATATTCGCTACCGAGGGTGACGAACATACGGATAACGCTATCTGCGAACGCGCCGGCAACGATAACGATCAGAGCGAAGGGGGTGCGCCCGATCCATTTTGCTGCAGACCAGGTTTGTTTGAATGCCTCGCTTACTTTTGGGGCTTCTTTATCCTCAAGTTCAGAGGACGATTTTGGTTCTGTGAAACGGAATGCTACAAAAAGCGTAACAATCGATGAAACCAAGGTCAGGTAAACGGGCCAGCGTAGTATGGTTTCTTTAGTTACTTCCAAAGACATACCCAGAAGATTGGTGGCTGCCTGTACGACACCGACATCGTAGATCATGCCTCCGGTGATCATCGCGACCATGAATCCAAAGGACTGAAAACGCTGCGTCTTCGCGAGGACATTTGACCAGTCTTTTTTCATGCCTGCTTGTTCAAGAGAATCGTATACCAGCGCTTCGTCGGAGCCGCTGGCGGAGGCTTCACCCAAGCCGCTCAGGATTCGGTTGATAGCTAAGATCCAAAAAAGAACGGTCGGGTCGCTGGTGGGAGCGAAGGCCCAAATCGCCATTTCCCCCACCATAAGGAAAGACGTGAACAGGAGCAGTTTCTTTCGGCCGAAAAGATCAGACAATGCGCCAGACGGGACTTCTGCCAAAATGATGGTAATTGCCCAGATAACGTTGAGCATAGAGAACTGCTCAATGGTTAGTCCGAAATCTAAGTAGATGACGGTGAAAATGGGGTAGTAGAAGCGCGCATTGAAGAGCGTTCTGAACGCGATGAATAGATTGATGTTACGCTTGGCAATTGCCTGTGGCGTTGGAGTGGACATGGTCGATTATGAGGCCTTGAAAAGCCTGGGTAATGAAAGGAGGAGGGCGAAACCGATGGGAAGACTCACCCAGCTCGGCAGCCCGAAACCGCTTGGGATGAATCCAATCAGCAGCGCAACTGCGGCTGCAATCAATGCGTAGGGAAGCTGTGAGCGGACGTGTTCAAGGGGCTCTATATCGCAAGCGATAGAAGCCACAATGGTGGTGTCGCTTAAAGGAGAACAGTGGTCACCAAATACCGCGCCGCTGAAAACTGCTGCGATCGTTCCGGGAATGAGTGCAGAAGTCAGTTCACCGGATCCACCGGCGAGATTGATAGCCACAGGAAGCGCAAGGGGCATCAATACACCCATGGTGCCCCAGGATGAGCCCGTAGTGAAAGAAATAAGCGTGCCGACGACGAAGACGGTAGCGGGGAAAAGTCCGACTGGGAGATTGCCTTCCAGCAAGTGAGAAAGAACCTCTGCGGCTCCCAGTTCCTTGATTGTGCTGCTCAAAATCCAGACACTAATGAGTATGAGGCAGGGGTTGAATAGATGCAGCACTCCTCCCATGAAAATCTGACCGGGATCTTCATCCTTGAGAGCCGTAAAATTGCTTAGGTAGGCAATGATACAGCCCAATGCGCTGACCGTGACGAGTAGTTTCGCGGCATCGGCCGCTCCGAAAGCTGTTGCTATCCTGGTAAGGCTGAGTGGAAAGAATCCGCCTTCAATACCGTCCATGTAAAGCCCGCCGATAAGCCCGCCGATCAAGACTACGAGCGGCACTATTGCTCGCCAGACCCCCGTCGAATTCTCTGAGGTGTCGGTCATTTCTGCCGCGGAAGCCCGGCTTTCGATTTCTGCAGTTCTCATGGGACCTAGGTTCCAATTCCTTGCAATCACGATTGCCAATAAGGCGAGTGTGAACCAGCAGTAATAGTTCAGGGGAATCGAACGGAAAAAGAGTCCAAAGGCGTTTACGTCAGTGATTCCGACGGCCTCGTAACCTTGTTGAATCATCGAAAGCTGGTAAGCGATCCAGGTTGAAATGACAGCTACACAGGCGACGGCTGCGCTGGTAGAATCTACGATATAAGACAGTTTTTCTTTTGATACTCCTGCTTGTTTGGCGACCGGTGTTAGCGACTTCCCGACAAGGAGACTGTTTGCCAACCCGTCAAAAAAGCAGACGATTCCCAAGCCGAAAGCTGACCATTGGACGCGCGCTTTGAGTGCGTCCGGCTTTTTGAGCCATCGTTGAACGAGGCTTTGAATGCCACCTCCTTTCTCAATAAGGGCAACAAAACCGCCCAGGAGCAGCGTGAAAATCAGCACCGAAATATTCCAGCTGCTTTGAAGTGCCGGGATCAGGTGTTCAGTGAAAAATGCGGTAAACGCAGCAAAGGGATTTCCGTTCGAAAGTAGGATCGTCCCAGCGGAACCTCCGATAAGGAGGCCGGTGATGACCTTTCTAAGTAGAAGAACGGATATGAGTGCCAGAATGCTGGGCCAGAGCGCTCTAATTGGAGTGTCTAGTCCCACGAAAATCCAACTTGCGAGCCATAGGCATAAAACCAGGATTTTTTTGTAAGGAAGCGGAGCTATGGACGACATATGGACCATTAGTTAGCCAAAGAGTGCAATCATTACACGAATTAAAACTGGCTAGATCGCGTTGCAGCACGCGATCATCGGAGTCCTAAGTAATCAAAACTGTATCAATATGTTAGAAACACCAATCACTGAAGAAGAACTAAAAACATTTCCTCCTTTCAATCTCGGGCGTCTGCTGAAAACCGTTTTCGATCCTGAGCCAGGTGAAAGAGTCTGTATCCTAATCGACCTTGAGGATCCTCGGGAAATCAAAGATTTTGCATTTCTGAAAGACGAGTCACTCACGATTCAAAGGCACGCTTACGAGAAATTCTATCTCGGATTAAAAAATGGCGTGGCCGAAGAGTTTGGATTTTCAGGTGGCGAAATGTTCGCTTATAAACGCACAGGCGGATCGAATTTAGATCTCCCGGAAGATTGTTATGATATCGAAGGAAATCACCTCAGTCTTGAGGAGGACGTTTACAAACCCTACGATCTCATTCTTTGTATTTCGACCGAATCTGCAACGGCACCATTGACCGCTTCGGCTAAGAAAATCGGATTCCGTGGCGCCACCATGCACGGCATGAACGACATTATTCTACGGTCCGGATTAGCGGTGGATTACAACGAGGTGTCCCGCCAGGCGGAAAAGCTGCGACTTGGGATGACCAAGTCTGATTTCGCCGAGATCGATTTTGAAGTCGAGGGTGAGACGTTCACCTTAAGGTTGATACTGAACGGGCAGGAAGCCCAAAAGAGCCATGGTCTTTGCTTGGGGAAAACACCCGACATAGCGAATCTTCCAGCCGGTGAAGTGTACTTCGTTCCCGATGGAGCCGAAGGCCAGTTTCCTATGCTCTATGAGGACGGAACCATTGGAATCATGAACGTTTCTGAAGGACGTATCCAGGCTGCTGAATTGTTCAAGGGAAGTCAAATGACGATCGATGCTCACAACGCCAAGATGTCCCGTGACCCAGTAACAGGAGAAATTGGGGAGCTTGGGTTCGGAACCCAAAATCTACCAGTATCGGGCCGCGATATTCAGGACGAAAAAGTGTTAGGTACCGTTCACGTTGCCACTGGCCGAAGCGACCATTTGGGTGGGCATTTGACACCCGATTTGTTTGCAGAAAGTCAGAATGCGACTCACGACGATATCTTGTTTGCTCCGCACAAAACTCCCATGATCAATGTGCCCGAAGTAAGGATTCAAAAGAATGGGGAATCCATCGTCGTGATCCAGAATTTCAAAGCGGCTGAATACCTGCAGAACTGTTTAAACAGCTAACGCAGGTGCTTCCTCTTTTTCGATTTCGAAGGCCGACTGCTCGCAGTCGGCCTTTTCTTTTTCCTTATTGGTGAGCACAATGCGGGATCTTTCGACGAGCTGATGTGAGATACGCTTGATTGATGCGGGTTCTAATATTTCAGCGTAGTTCTCTTCGTTCTGGAAAAAATTACTGAGGAATTTGGGGTTGAGCACCTTTACTTTCCCGTCGCGACTACCTTCGATTTTCCAGCCAGGAAGAACGAGAACGGGTATGACAGGGACTGATTGTGTGATTCTTCCAGCCAACCATTCTTGAAGCGTATTAGCTCTGTTGAAACAGGTATCCACTGGCGCCTTTTGGGGTTTTCGGTTGAACCATTTTAGAGACTCTCCGTCATAACTTACGCGAGGGTTTGCTCCTTCAGACTTTTTGGGTGGCCGGACAAAGGTCTCGATCGCGAATACGCCGCCCGGGCCGACTACGGCATGGTCCACATTGCATTCTTCGAACTGAAGGTCATGAAATACATGGTAGCCATCAACCATCAGCATTTTGAGGTGCTCGCCCACGATACGCTCGCCGTGATAGTGGTCTGTAAGTCGACTCCTTGAAGCCACCGCGAATAAGGCCTTCGCCAGGTGCCATAGCAGGAAAACAACGCAAACAGTACTGACTGCGCCGAGTGCCATGCCATGGGCCCTCCAGT
This sequence comes from uncultured Opitutaceae bacterium, assembly GCA_964352065.1. Classification (GTDB taxonomy): domain Bacteria; phylum Verrucomicrobiota; class Verrucomicrobiia; order Opitutales; family UBA2995; genus UBA2995. The sequence continues at coordinate 71,577 of CAYGQM010000012.1, read as the reverse complement.
CTGTGAATTCTGAAAGTAAACTTTTGGCGATAATCTGAAGAGACACCCCAATCCCGATCCACTTCAGATTGTAGATTAGATTGGTGTTTAGTATCTCAATTTCTGCCAGCGTACTTTCGCCCGCGGAACGGAGAACCTTATCATTAATCGAACGATTCCATTTCTCGTTATCCTGACGTCTTTTTGCGAAAAGTAAAAACGGCAAAAGAAAAAACAGGAGCAAGGGCAGGAAGTTGGAATAGTATTCGAGCATAGACTATCGGAATTTCGATTCTTTTGTGCTTATTCCCTCTTAAAGAGGGATTCGATCAAAGCTCCAGATCCCTTAAGGCTTCAAGGTTTTGCCAAAAATTATAGGGATTAATAAGTTTTTAGCAGATCGCGCTTAACAAAGCATTAAACGGTGTATAAGAAGGAGCCTTCTTCATTTCACTAAATTTGTTAAACCCTGATACCCAAATTATATGAGAAACTTTTCATCACGCTTGAAGCTTGCTGCAACACTGCTTACCGCGGTTGGATGGCTATCCCTTTCAGCGGGACACCACAAATCTGACCCCTTGGCTACGGATAACCTCAAACCTCACAATGCGACGGTTGCATCGGTAAACTACAAAGGGAAGACGGCGATCAAAGCTGAAATCTCTGAAGAGGCACGAGCAAAGCTGGCTGAGGCAAGGCGCCAGCGCGAGGCGTCAGGAAATCAAGGTGGACCCGGGGCTGGAGAGGCTAATCGGGTGGATCATTTAATTGTAGTTGGCGAAGGATTTCAGAATGGAACTATTGAACTGCAGGTTGCCGGAGAACCCGCTCCGGGGTCTACAGGTGGTGCACGGGGATTCGTTGGATTGGCTTTCCGTGTGCAGGAGGACCTGGCGACCTATGATTGCTTTTATTTGCGCCCGACAAATGGCCGGGCCAACGACCAGGAACGCCGCAATCATTCGGTTCAATATATTTCTCATCCGGAATATCCGTGGTTTCGTTTGAGGGAGGAAACTCCGAGTAAATATGAAGCCTATGTTGACTTGGAGCCGGCTACCTGGACTCAGGTTAAAGTCGTGGTCGATGGCGAAACTGCCAAACTGTATGTGCACGGAAATGATCAACCGACTCTAATCGTCAATGATCTCAAGTCAGGCGCCGATGGGAAAGGTGCTGTTGCTCTATGGTTTGAAGGATCAACGGTAGCGCATTATGCTGACCTGAAGATCACAAAATAGATTCGACCGGTTCGTTGTCTTGGATTCGTTTCGTCGAGTGCAATTTGTTTAGGTAGTCTTCAGGGATGCTGTTGATGGCTCCAAGCAAAGATCCCACGACGGCTCCTCGGTGACAATTATCTCCTCCGCAACGGGCGTTTTCCAAGAGCCCGGAAGAAAAGTCAGACGAGTATTTCCATGCAAGGAAAAGTGAGGCTGTGAATGAGTCCGGTAGGTAACAAGCGGGGGTTAGATGGCGTCCGATAATGTTACGATTGTCAAAGACTGACCATGTATCAAATACCTCGATACGGCTCCATTTGGAGCCATGGATAGTTAAGGCTTCGGTCAAAGATGATCCTTTGGAGAGCGCTAGTAACATCCGTGTGAGCCCTTCAGCGGCTTCAGAAGCATGTCTGTTTTGGTGTGTTAAATTGACATGAGTTCTTGTGATCGAGACCACTGTTTCCTCGTCTGATAAGCCCACTTGTTCAAGCGCTGCTACCAAAGCCGGAATCGATGCAAGTCCTCCAATATGCAAGTCATCAATGCCGCACTTGTCTGCTGCTATACCACTTGCGAGTCTGTCGAAGAAAGCCCGGTGATATTCCTCAACATAAGTATCTTGATGCCAACCTGGAGTTCGCATGCAAGTGATATAGGTATCCAACCAAGTATCTGCGTCATACCTGCCGAGTCTGAGCACGAGGTTGTACAGTTCGACTGCCAAGCGGTAGTTAACTGTGTTTTCGCCAGCAGGCAGGAACTGATGGTAATGTATGTCCCGTTTCCCCCAGTAGCGTGCCTGGTTGTGAAGTATGTCAGCCGCTTTGTTTTTCGGAGTGTAAGAAGAACGCCAAAGAATACTACCAGTGTGTGGGTTCTTCGGGGCAGTGTAAAACTCGAGAGTCGGATAGTCACGGTCCAAGTTCCGAACGTCGTAATACCAGTGCACTGGCATGGCGACTGCGTCTGCAATCAGTGAACCTAGGAAAGCATTGTTTAGGATAGACATAACGGGCGCAGTCGGGCGGCTAACTTTCTTTTGTGGAAGAATGTGCCGCAGGTTCGATTTCAACTTGAACTTCAAACTTTTTCAAAAACCAGGGTGTCAGAGGTCCATTCCAATACACCCCGAAAGGTTCTCCCTTGATGTTGTATTCCGATTGCTTCTCCACCCATGCCAAGAGCTCTTGCTTAGCTTTTTCAAAGTTGCTTCGGTTGTAGGATCCCTTGGCTCCGATAGCTGCCACTTGTCGTGCTGGTATGTCGATGATTTTTACCTGCCCGGTTTCTTCAGTTGCGCGGTCCAGTTGTTCAGCGGCCACCCAAAAATACATTGCACCGGGTTCAATACGTGCCTCGACAGGGGTGGTCATGGCGATGTTGTGTTGTTGGATGTAATTGAACAGCGGTCGAAACATATTGTTCGAACTGTCGAAGTAGGAGCCGCCAGCTTTGCTTTCTAGCAGCCTGCCTGCGGGGATTACTTTTATTTCAATTTCCCCAGCAGGTGTTTCCTCAAATGCTTTTTCGTATCCGCTCACGATATTGCCCATTGTTAAAATAATTATTGCCAAGCTTAGTCGATCCATAGGAGGAGGCTAAACCGTTTTGGCAGATACTCAAATGGAGGGTATTGGCAAGCTTGTTCAATTCCCATTCAGGGGAAGATAGACTCACTCGCTTATCTTATCCCAATCGGCGGAGAATTTGTTTTCAGCGTCGAACTTGAGTGGTATAATGGCCGGTCGGGCCATAAAGGACGGGCGCATCGCACCGACTGGATTACCAAAATAAGTGGCCCACCAGTTTCCGTCCCGGTCTTGAAACAGATTGCAGTGTCCGGCACCGCGAATGGCAGTATATTTTTCACCGTAGGGTCCGTAGATATTTTCAGAGGTAGAAACTAAGCAGTCGTAATACAATGGGGTGCCATCTCGGAAATAACCTTCATCGCCGTCTTGGCTTCTCTTCCACCAAATCGCTTGAAGCAGATAGTATAGACCATCCTTTTTTGTGATGTATATACCTTGGGCATCGGGTGAGTCCGTAAACGTTTCTTCTAGTAATCGGCGTGGATCCTCGGCGAAGCCGCTCATGTCTGGTTTTAATCTTGCGATTCGGTTATCCTGCCACACGAAATAAATGCTACCGTCGTCATCTTCAAAGAGAGACGGGTCTATGCGGTTTCCCAGTGGCCTGCCGACTGGATCACGATAAGGGCCTTCTGGTTCTCCACTGATACTTTCCAGAAGAAATACCCGTCCATTTTCTTCATCATCATTACTGGGATGCCAATTCATACAAGCGATTATGTAAAAGTTGTTGTTAACGAAGTGGATTTCCGGAGCCCATACCGAACGGCGTTTGTCTTGCATCCCGCTAAAATCAGCTAAGTTTCGTTCGCTTGGTGCGGAGAGTACGAACTCATTGTGCCAGGTGGCGTCCTTTTCGAAGCTCCAGACGAGTCCCAGAGGTTGCCAGTCCCTGAGGTCTTTGGATTTGAAGAGGTAGATCCCATCGTTAAAGTCCCGAGCGTGCGGATCGCCCGGAAAGTCGCGGTTCGGATCGGAAGTTGTGCCTGTCATGTAATAAGTATCGTCCGCTTCTACGTAGGTTATGTAAGTGTCCCGCATCCAGTAGTCAAAAAGCGGTTTAAGCTTTGCGAGACCCGCCAGATCGTTGCTATTTGCAGATGACCAACTTGCCCCGCACAGGAGTAGGATAATGAATAATCGCGAAGTCATCGATATTGTAGGCAAATCTATACCTGACTTAGGGTTGTCCGAATCCTTCAACGAGCTGTCGCCGAAGCAGGTCCTTCGCGTAGGCCGTATACAGCCACTGTCCATCCGGACTGATACGAGCGTAGTTGCAACGAGGGCGTCCGTTCGGCGAGGGAATAATGATGAGAGGTTGTGCACCGGAACCAGCGTGGACGGGTGGAACGATCTGAGTACCCAGTGCAGTGCCGCTGAGGAGGCGTCCATCGGGGAGTACCATCATGCCATCGAGCCGTCCCAATTTGTTGGAAGGCATACCAAGCTTGTAGGCAGGAAAACTGGTGCCTGTGAGATTCGATTCTGAATTTATCGGAAAACCATGCACCGTATCTGAGTCGAATTCCGCGACGAGCAGAGTCTTTTGATCGAGCGACAGGGTGATCCCGTTGGGTTTCCAGGGCAGGGTAGCCGCCAGAGACCGCGCATGAGAACCCGCTGCGAGACGCCAAACAAGTTGCGAATTCGGATCGGTGTAAAAGAGGGTGCCGTCGTCCAGGATAGCAATGTCGTTAGAAAGGGTGCCTTCGTTGGCAGCGGACTTCTTCCAGGTCTTGGGATCCCAGACATTGATGGCGTTATCGCCACTCGAACAACCATAGAGTCGGCCATCAGGTCCGAAGGCGATGCCGTTGGCTCTGCCTGTGGCCCCATCGATAAGGTTTTTTTCACCGGTATCTTTATCGACTTTGAAAAGCTGATTTCTGGGAACATCGGTAAAGTAAAAGTGCCCGTCACTATCCCAGGCCATTCCTTCGGCAAACTGGTGGCCATCGGAAACGATCTCCCACTCGGAGCCTTCGGCGAATACGAGGTCTTGGGCGTTTAGGGTTGCGAGGGAGAATACCAGTGTCAGGAGCATGCGGAGTATCATGGGCGCCAGTTTCATTGATGGGAATATGCCAGGCAACTCTTGAATCGGTTGCCGTTTCAAAATTCTTGCCGGTTTGGTGGCCTAGCTGCTTAGTTATGAGCCATGCCTTATTCCGCTGATTCTCAGTTTGAAACCTTTGTTCGTGAACTTCCCAAAACGGAAACCCATTTGCATATGGAGGGTGCTTGTCCATTTGAGCTTCTGCAAAAGATGGATCCGGTGAGGTTTGCGAAGCCACCCGCATTTTGGGATGACAATTTTCGCTACGAAAGCTTCGACCAATTCATGACCTGGTATGCGGAGTATTGCTCCACGTTCTTCGTGTCAGCCAAGCGTTATGGGGAAGCGGCTGAGATTGTTTTAGCCAACTGTTACGCCCAAGGTTGCCGGTATATAGAAACGAGTTTCCATCTTCCTGTCATTCTGTTCATGGAGGATAACGGCCCTGCGGTACTCGACGCTATTCGATCAGCCGCTCCCGAGGGTCTCGAGTTGCGAATCTTCGCGGGCATGTGCCACGATGACTACAAGGATGCCGGACTCGAATTGATAGAAGAATGCCTCTCGTGGGACGGGTTGGATGGTATCGACTTGCATGGTCCTGAATATACCCCTCTGGAACCTTGGACAAGCGATATTTGGGAACGGGCGAGGCAGGCGGGAAAGTTTACCAAGGCTCATGCTGGCGAATTTATGGGTGCTGATTTTGTCGACCTGTGTCTGGATGAGTTGAAGGTTAATCGGATCGAACACGGTGTGCGATCTGTAGAAAACCCAGCTACGGTTAAGCGTTTGGTGGACGAAGGGGTGGCCCTTGACGTATGTCCGATCAGTAATGTGAAACTCGCGGTGGATGGCGTCACCTCCATGGCGACTCATCCGATACGCCAGTTATTTGATGCGGGAGTGAAGGTTACGATTAATTCCGATGACCCCTTCTTCTTCGGAAATTCGTTACGGGAAGAATATTATGCGCTGAATCAACAACTCGGGTTTACTGTAACCGAGCTTGTTCAGATTGCGAGGAATGGATTCGATGTGGCATTAATTTCCGATGCATTGCGTAACACCTTCGTGAGCGAGCTCGACCAATTTGTCCGGACTATATGACTTCTTCCTTTTTAAGGATGTAGAAAAAATACAGAGTCCGCCCATCCTGAAATGCACGGTAAGCGCTGCTTGGCCGCGTCATGCAAAATTCGTGTACTTGTCGTTGGAGGATCTTGGGACACTTGGTGTGAATCATGGCTTCCCGCATCGGAGCGCTATGAGTTAGCGATTTAAATACATGAGGCGTCAGGTCTGATTTAGATTCTATTACCCAACTCGAATGGTCGATCGCCTCTTCTATTTTGTCGATCGAATGGAAGGATGAGTGTTTTGTGTAGAAAAAATCCAGATACATGAACACAGCGCCTGGTTTCGCGACTCTCGCTGCCTCGGAAAAAAAGCGATGCTTATCATCAATCATATGGGACGTCTCGATGGAAAGGATAGCGTCAAAGGTGTCATCGGAGTAGGGAAGATCAGTCGCTTCACCGACTTCGAAGCTGAGCGTCTTTGAGGGATAACGCTTGCGGCAAATTTGGATAGAACGGTTGGAGAAGTCGATGCCGTGGGTATGTCCAGGGGAATAAATATCGGCTATGTGGGCGGTTCCGCCACCTCGACCGCACCCAATTTCTAATAACTCCTTGTCAGTCAGGTCGATTCCAGACTCTTGAACAACGTAGTTGTAGAGTTCGATGCCTGGTTGGGTAAGCGCTTGATTGAGCAACTGCTCGTTGAGTTGAAAGCCGTTTGGAGGTACAATTCCGCAATTGAGGGTCTTGAGCTCGTCGTCGTTACGTGTGATCCAGTTGAGTGCGTCGTAGGTAAGCTTCTGAGCAACTTTACTACGTCGTATCTTTCTTGTAAGAGACATTCAGAGAAAATCTGGTGTAGGCTAAAAGGTAATCGTGATCGAAGGAAGAGATCTTGGTAATGCCGAATCTGAAAACGGCCGTCAGTAAAAATATATTCCGCGGATAAATAGCTGGAGTACTGAAAGGGTATACCGTAAACATCGACCCTTACAGTAATAATCGCCTTTATGCCCGAGACATCCTTTTACGAAACCGACAAAGCAGTATCTGAATACCTGTTATTTCACTACGGATCGTCGGACGAGATACTTCCTTATCCAAACGGTCCGCTATCTGCACTTCATTACCCAGTCCGTTGCGTCGTAGAGTGTGTGGATTCTGGGCTTCTACCCCACAATGCACGGGCTTTGGACCTCGGGTGTGCGGTGGGTCGTTCCAGTTTTGAACTAGCCCGGATCTGTGGCTCTGTTCTTGGTATAGATTATTCGCACCGCTTCATCGAAGCCGCGAATGCGGTGAAAAAGGGGCCTGTGCGTTATCAGCGGGTGGACGAAGGAGGCTTGACCACTGAACTGGTAGCAAAAGTCCCCGAAGGTATCGACGCTTCTGAGGTAAGTTTTCAGCAAGGGGATGCGACCGCGCTTCCATCTGATCTGGGAACCTATGATGTTGTGTTGGCTGCCAACCTGGTTGATCGACTGGTCGATCCGAAAGCGTTTTTACAGTCTTTACCCGGGCTCATGAACCCGGGAGGACAGTTGGTTATCACTTCGCCCTATACTTGGCTGGAAGAATACACCCCGAAGAAAAACTGGTTGGGGGGGTATAAAAAAGATGGGAAGACGATTTCGACGATCGATGGTCTTGAAGAGATTCTATCGGAAAACTTTGCCAAAGTACGAGAGATGGACCTTCCATTTCTAATCCGGGAGCACGCCCGTAAGTTTCAATGGAGTGTGGCTGAAGGAACGATCTGGATTCGAAAAGGAACAGCTTAACTCCAGGCAAATAGTCCAAAGTAGACCAGCTTCCAAATCTGATAATTAGGAATACATTTCTTAATTAAAAAGCGCGTTCATTGCGATAAACGGGAACCAGGGTACTTTTGATTGTACCCCAGAATTAAAGCGACCCCGTAAAGTTATGAGTATCGTGCATCCAGACTTGGCGAAATGTCATTCATTCGTCGTGTGCCATCTTTCCGATGAGCAAAAGTACCCCATAGAAACCCGAAAAGTTCTTCCGTTTGTTACCATTTCACGGCAAGCCGGAGCCGGTGGGCGAACATTGGGTAAAGCACTTAAAATGGTATTGGACAAAACGTTCGCACTCCAAGAGGGCGAATGGACGGTCTTTGATCGCAACTTAGTTGAAACGGCGATGAAGCTTCATGGTCTTCCTAAACGTTTTGCTCAGTACCTACCCGAAGCCCATGTATCGGAAATCAAGTCAATCATTCGTGAATTGCTCGGAGTTCATCCGCCCTTATGGGAGCTGAATCAGCATATTTTTGAGACCCTGTTGAACCTGGCCCGAATCGGTGGTGTCGTTTTAGTGGGTCGGGGAGCGCATATCGTGACGCGCCGTTTGGGAAAAGGCCTCCATGTTCGTCTTGTCGGCAGTATTGAAAAAAGAGTGGAACGCCTGGCAAAGAATTATGAGATTACAGAGGTCGAAGCTCTCCGTCTTATCGAACGTGAAGATAAGGCCCGGCGAATCTGGGTGAAAGAAAACTTTCAAGAAGATATCGGTGACCCATCTTGTTACGATCTTTGTATAAACACCGACTCAATTTCCATGACTGAGACAGCGGTCATGATCTCGGAGTTGTTTGGGAAACGGTTCCTATAGTCCCCGGACTGTAAGTGTTTTTTCCCTATGTAGGTAATTTGCGGACTTTTTCATTGATTCTAAAAGATCTGAAGTGCGTTATGCAGGCCTTCTAAGAAAAAATACTAATGCGGCTCCCTTTATTCTACTATATCTATTCTGTCTCTTGCGAAGCAAGTTACCGGGGTGAGTACTGCTTAGAAGAGCTCTATGGGTAGGAACACTGGGAAAGGTCTCTGGCATCCGGACGTTCCGCATACGCCGGACCGTTGGCCTTTCTACTACGGATGGGTTATCGTTTTCGTAGGAACCATTGGTATACTTTGCAGCATACCTGGTCAAACGATGGGAGTGAGTGTATTCACTGACATCCTCATCGAACGATTGGGGTTATCGCGTATGCAGCTGAGTATCGCTTACCTTGCCGGAACGTCAATGAGTGGTTTCTTGCTGCCATTTGGAGGCAAAGCATTTGACCGGTATGGTAGTCGGAAGACGGCGTTTGTAGTGGCGATACTACTGGGGTTGGTTCTGGTATTCTTTAGCGTTTCCGATCGGGTGACAGCTGGTGTTCAGGAGATTGTTGGAAGTAGACGCTGGTGGGTCGCTTTCGTAGTTATCATGCTGGGGTTTTTCGCCCTTCGGTTTACGGCTCAAGGGATGATCACGATGGCTTCACAAGCCATGATCGGTAAGTGGTTTCACGAAAGACGGGGACTGATCATGGCAATCAGCAGTGTATTCGTGAGCGTAGCTTTTTCGATGACGCCTCTCGTTTTTAGTTGGATCATAGAATCCTACGGGTGGCGGGGGGCTTGGCAACTCATGGCTGCGTTACTTGTTTTGGGTCTAGGACCTGTTTGTTATCTCTTCTATCGCGACAATCCTGAGGAATGTGGGTTGGAAATGGACGGCCCCTTGAAAGGAACCGGGGCCAAGAAGAGTCACCCGGACAATGTGATTGTGCGGGACTTTACTCGTGGTGAAGCGGTACGGACGATTGGATTTTGGGCCTTCGCGAGCGCCTTTATCTGGTGGGCCTTGTTTGGAACGGGATACACCTTTCACGTCGTCGCAATTTCGGAGGAGCTGGGCATGGAAAAGGCAACCCTCCTGTATTTGTTTTTCCCCGCTTCCATTGCTAGTATGGCGGCAAACTTTTTTATCGGCTACGTAAGCGACTACATCCGTATTAAGTATGTGCTGATGGCGATGTGTGTGGGGATGCTTATGGTCCCGATAGGGCTATTGGTGATGCCTGCGAAGCTTGGCTTCGTGTTCTTTGTATTGGGTATGGGTATTACCAACGGGTCCTTTGCCAACTTGAGTGGAAATATCTGGCCCCGTTTCTTTGGGCGAACTCACTTGGGAGCGATTCATGGACTTAATGCCTCGGTTACGGTGCTGGGTAGTGGTGTTGGCCCGGCGCTTTTCACCGTCTTTAAGGACTATGGCTCTGGATTCAACGGTATGTTCTGGATGGGGCTTGTAGTTCCTTTTGGGATACTAGCCTTGAGTCTTTTTGCGGATAATCCACAGCGAAAGCTCGCAGATGGGGGCTAGTGCCTATTTCTCGGCAAAGGTTTGAACCGGTATTCGGCGGATTCCCCAATCCAACGGTAGCCAATTTTTTTGTAGATGTTGTTTGAGGTAGGATTATTCAGATCCGTATAGAGGGCGGTGAATTCCCAACCATCTTCAAGAAGCTTCTTCGTGAGTTGTGCGACGCATGCAGTGGCATAGCCCTTATTCCGATAGTGCTTTGGCGTGTATACCATATTAACGGTAACTCCGTTGATCATGGGTCGGGCGCAGAAAGCCATGGAGACGATTTCACCACCAACCTCATACAAGTAAAAGACCTCTGCGTGAATTTGCTCTGTCAGTTGTGCCTTCGTTTCTGATCGGAGCGGTTCGGTTTTGAGCACGTCGATGTAGAATGCGATGTTCCAATCGGTTAGCAGTTCGAGGTCAGTTTCGTCAGCGAGGCGTATACTTCCATCCCCGAGTCGTGACGTGTCCACTTCACGACATTCGTAGAGCCCTTGCTTCATTGTGAAGAAAGTCTCGAGTTGGAACACGCGTTGAGCCATTTCTCTGAACCTGTCTGCCAGGTCTTTGCGCGCAACAATACCAGGAACTTCTTTATCCTTTTCTTTTAAGTATTCGATGAAGTGCTGGAGTGCAGGCTCGTAGTTCGAATCCGGAGCCCAGATTCCGAAAGGGAAGGGGGGCGTACGCCAACCGGCCAAGAGGATCTTGCCTTGATCTACGATGCTAAACCAAAAGTGATCGTCTTCCTGCTGTTCCGGGTGATCCGTGAATTGGATGAGGAGACCAAGAAACAAATTGTTCTCTGATTCTTTGGCATGCAGCAGCGGCTCCATAATACGAAGAAGGTCTTCTGGAGCATTATGCTGCGTGAGCTTCATCGGATAGGCCTAGTGAAGAAAACTACGAATGCCGGTGTGAATGTGCACCATACCGTATTCGTCAGTGGCCTGAATGACGTCGTCCGCACGTAAGCTTCCACCGGTTTCAATGATATACTGAACGTTGGTGCGGCTTGCGCGATCGATATTGTCGCGAAAGGGAATGAAAGCATCTGATGCCAACGTAATTCCCGTGAACGTGTTTATCCACTGAGCTTTCTCCTGCTTTGAAATTGGGTCAGGTCGTTCTGTGAAGCCCTCAAGCATCATGGCTTCTTCTCGGGCGCTAAGGGAATCCCAGAATAGGTATTGGTCGATCAGATTGGTTTTCGCAACCTTGGGTAACTTATCCTGAAACTGAAGTTCGCGGACCTTTGGGTGTCGTTGGAGAAACCATTTTTCGGCTTTATCGCATGCCAGCCGAGTGCAGTGAATACGCGATTGCTGACCAGCCCCCAGTCCGACGATCTGTCCGTCGTATGCAAGGGCTATGGAGTTGGACTGGGTGTATTTGAGAGTTATGGCGGCGACGAGAAGCGTTTGGTAGATGCTCTCAGGCATGTCAGTGTTTCTTGATACGATAGTCTTGAGATCGTCTCGGGTAATTACTTTTCCGTTACGTTCTTGCGAGAGCTCTATGCCGTAAAGTTTGCGGGTTTCGAATAGATCGGGTTCAAAGTCGGGATTGATTTCGAATATGAGGAAGTTTCCCTTTTTCTTTTGCTTCAAGATTTCAAGGGCCGCCGGTTCGTACCCCGGGGCGATGATAAGATCGCAGACCTCGGTTTTCAGGAAATTGGCGAGGCTCACATCCACGACGTCGCTGACGGCTGCTGCGTCACCGAAAGAACACATACGGTCTCCGCCGCGAGCCCGAACATAGGCACTGGCTAAAGGAGAAAAATCTGTAGTCTTCAAGAACTGCGATTCCCTGAATGCTTCGTCGATCTCCTTGGCAACGGCAGCGCCTGCCGGACTGACGTGTTTGTAAGAAGCAGCGCTGGGAAGTCCGGTCGCCTCGCGCAACTCCTTTACCAACTGCCAAGCTGTCAACCCGTCGAGCAGGTTGATGTAGGAGGGGGCTCCATTGAGCAATCTGAGTGGCTCTTTGCCAGAACCAAAAGTGATGGGTTTCGTTTTTTGGTGAGGATTCGCGCCGTAACGAAGTTCAATCATGGGATCTAGGGGTGTTGAATCTGAGTTATAAGTCTTAGGTAGTTAAAGCGAAGTAGCTTCCGGTTCGACAGCACTTTGTCACGGTCATTTTCTCAGGACTTCGGATGAAGATGGACCCAGGTGGCACCCCATCCGCCAGTCCGGTCATCTGCGAGGTGAAATGACTCGACGATCGAGAGTTTAGTCAGCAGCGCATGAACGGTTGTTTTTAAAGTACCTATACCCTTGCCGTGGACTACACGCACTTTGTGGATGCCTTTTTCCTGACAAAGCTCAAGGTAATCAGGAACGAGCGTCTTTATGTCCTGAGGACGAAATTGATGGAGATCCCCTGAATGCTTCGTCGATCTCCTTGGCAACGGCAGCGCCTGCCGGACTGACGTGTTTGTAAGAAGCAGCGCTGGGAAGTCCGGTCGCCTCGCGCAACTCCTTTACCAACTGCCAAGCTGTCAACCCGTCGAGCAGGTTGATGTAGGAGGGGGCTCCATTGAGCAATCTGAGTGGCTCTTTGCCAGAACCAAAAGTGATGGGTTTCGTTTTTTGGTGAGGATTCGCGCCGTAACGAAGTTCAATCATGGGATCTAGGGGTGTTGAATCTGAGTTATAAGTCTTAGGTAGTTAAAGCGAAGTAGCTTCCGGTTCGACAGCACTTTGTCACGGTCATTTTCTCAGGACTTCGGATGAAGATGGACCCAGGTGGCACCCCATCCGCCAGTCCGGTCATCTGCGAGGTGAAATGACTCGACGATCGAGAGTTTAGTCAGCAGCGCATGAACGGTTGTTTTTAAAGTACCTATACCCTTGCCGTGGACTACACGCACTTTGTGGATGCCTTTTTCCTGACAAAGCTCAAGGTAATCAGGAACGAGCGTCTTTATGTCCTGAGGACGAAATTGATGGAGATCCAATTCACCGTCGATTGGGTATTCGATGGGTTCCATGGCAACTTGCTCAATTAATGTCGTCTATATTGGCTAGCAGGAGCGCCCACCTTCGGATTGGGGTTCGGTTCCTAGCACACCGGGGAGAGGTGGCAGGGAAGGTTCCAACACGCCTTTGGCTTTGGGCCAGGCAATCAAGGCTTCTGCAATCATCCAGATTTCCAGTGCGACCGTTGCGAGACCAATAAAAACGAGGTGCCATTGTTGGAGTGCGAGCCAGCCGTTGGGCTTGAAGAGCTCAATCCCCATGGCAAAACCGGGAAGAAGGAGCATGAAGACTGTTGGGATCGCGACAAAGTAGACCGGCAGGTTTCTCCGCCACATCCAAAAAGTGATGACAAGAAACGCCAGCCCGCCCAATAGCTGATTGGTAGCCCCAAACAGTGGCCAGAGGATGAGTCCACCTTTGCCTGCAGAGTCCCAACCCCATGGAGATCCGGGCAGTGGGATGGCTGCGATGAAGGTTGCCAGAATGATGGCAAAGATTGTCGCACCGTGTTTATTGGTTAACCAGACAAATGGATTCAGACTTGAGGATTCTGTGCGGTCTTCAGATTTGGGAACGAAGGTGGATGCCAGTTCCTGAATGACGTAGCGCTGCAGGCGACAGGCAGTGTCTAGAGTCGTGGCGGCAAATGAAGCGACAAACACCCCCATCAGAGCGACTGAGAACGTAGCGGTCAGCCCAATCGCTTGAAGGAAATTGGCCGAGCCTTCAATGAAGGCACCGATTTTCGCCCCGAGACCTTGCGCTGTTATCCAGGAAGCGTAGCGGGCTTCGTAAGCAGCGCTTCCCGTTAGGATTTCACCGCCAGCGGAGGTTGCTCCGAGGCCCAGACCGGCTACGCAGGCGAGAATAACAAGTGTGGCCAGAAAGCCTTCGGTAAGCATGGAACCATAACCCACAAATTGGGCATCCGATTCACAGCGTATTTGTTTGGACGAAGTTCCCGAAGAAACGAGGCAGTGAAAGCCGCTGATGGCTCCGCAAGCAATCGTTATAAATAGAAAAGGGAAAATCCAGGGAGCGCCTTCCGGAGCCCATCGAAATGCTGGAGCGACAATCTCAAGGGAGGTGCGACCTGCTTCCGGCGAGATGGGTGCTCCTCCGATTATTGCGGCCACGGCAAGCCCGACGACGACTAGAGCCAGGGCCGAGAGGAGCTGAAGGGAGTTTATGAAATCGCGGGGTTGAAGAAGCGTCCAAACTGGCAATACGGACGCAATATAGGAGTAAACCAGGAGCACCAGGACCCAGGCAAATAAGCTAAGGCCGTCATTAAGGATCCCGGGTTCTCCGCCCAAGGTGTAATTGACCGCGTGAAAGATTCCCCAATCGCCAAAGATGATTGAGATATACATAACCGCGAGCGCGATGACTGAGGGGATAAGGATATTAACGCCTTTGCGGTGAAGAGAGAGGCCAATAACGACTGCGATCGGGATTTGAACGAGGCAGGGAAAGATCGCCGAGGGGTAAAGATCAAATACGTTGGCGATAACGAGCCCGAAAATGGCCAGGACGATCGTAAGCGCCATGAAAAGAATCGAGAGAAATAGGAGGCGTGTACGTCTTGTGAGAATGCGACCGGCTATGTCGCCCACAGTTTGGCCGCGATTGCGCATGGATACAACAAGGCTACCAAAGTCGTGAACAGCTCCGATCAAGATTGAACCGAAAAGAACCCACAATAGGGCAGGTACCCAACCCCAGATGACGGCGAGCGCGGGACCGACGATGGGACCCGTGCCGGCTATGGAAGTGAAGTGATGACCAAAAATAATCCCTTTGTCTGTGGGGACGTAATCTTTGTCATCATTCAAAGCGACGCTCGGGACGATTGCCTTCGGATCGAGCTTGAAGATTTTTTTTGCCAGCCACTTCCCATAGGTGTTGTAGGCAATCAGGTAGAGTACGAGAGCTCCGAGAGCGATGGCGAGTGTAGACATAGGTGGTGGTGGTGGGTGGAGTTGGACACTATTCCAGAAGAATCGGGGAACGTATCTTGAGAAGAAGTGGTCTTGTTTTAGGGTACTGCGCACGCTTGCGTCAAGTGGCAGCAATCGCGAACATAAAACGCTTTTTATATGATCCTAATGATTCGATTTCACAAACCGATTTTTGCCTATGTCTGATACTCACCGATATGCGGTAGCTGATCACTGGGCTGGAGACTTCGAGGAGAATCGGTTTGAGCGGTGGGCCAAGCAACTGCGCAATCGCCTCAAGGCGGATTCAGTCGATGTAGGGTTCGTTTTTGCTACACCTGGCTATGGGAGTGTGATGACTGAAATCCTGGAGATTCTTCAAATTCACTGCCATATAAAGCATTTGCTTGGGTGTACCGGAAATTCACTCGTGAGCGATGGGTTTGAATACGAAGAAGGGGAGGGCGTAGCGGTTGCACTGCATAATCTACCCGGTGCTGAAATCCAGGTTTTTGAACTGGATGGTCACGAAACCGGAGGTGAGGTGCCGAATTATGTGTGGGACCCGTTTGATGCCTTAGGAAATCTCAAACCCAATGGTTTTCTGGTGTTTGCAGATCCGTTTTCCGTAAATTCCGAAACGATGATGGACGCGTTGAATCGTCGATTTCCCGGTAAGCCCGTATTGGGCGGATTGGCCTCGGGAATTCAGGTCGACCGGTCTACGGCGCTTTTCCATAATTCGAGGATTCTGGAGTCCGGGGCGGTGGGTTTGGCGATAGGGGGAAAAGTAGGCCTCGAATCCGCTATTTCGCAGGGTTGTTTGCCATTTGGGGATCCCCTCATAGTGACCGCAGCTGAGAACAACGTTCTAAACGGTATCGCAAATCGTAGTGCCTATGAAGTCTTGAGCGATGCATTTGAAAGCCTCTCAGATGCGATGAAGATGAAATCCCGTGGAAACATCCATGTTGGTTTTGCGATTGACGAATATCAATATGAGTTTGGTCGAGGAGACTTTCTGGTGAGAAACCTTATAGGTGCGGATCCCAAAGTAGGTGCTTTGCTGGTCGGAGCCCGTCCTAGAGTTGGCCAAACCCTGCAGTTTCAAATGCGCGATCGTCATTCGGCGATGGAGGATTTGCGTAGTCGTTTGGAGTTGATGGCAATCCGGTTGAGGGGGAAACGGCTTTATGGCGCATTGCTAACGACCTGCACTGGCCGGGGAAATGCCTTTTTCAAGGTGCCAGATTTCGATGCAAGTACTATTCAAGACAGTATTGGGCCGGTTGGAACCAGTGGGTTTTTCGGAAACGGTGAATTTGGCCCGGTGGGAGGTGTAAACTTCGTTCATGGCTATACCGCTGCTGCAGCTTTTTTCGTGGAGCTCTAGTATTTTATTGACAATTGAGGAGCCTTAGAGGTCGTAGGGGAAACTACAAAAATGTGTAAGTAGTTAGTTTAAAGCATATTAAGTAATAAATTAATAATTTTAACGATCAGTTTCTGGTAAATAATGTGTAAAACACTAGGCCTTAATGGGGGAAACCCCTATGGATTTATTTGATAAAATTTGGTAAATTATGTGTGAAATTTGATTGGTAAACCACATTAACAAAACAAGAAAATGACCTTACTAAAAACCCTCCTCGCAATCGTTGTAATTTCGGTATTCGCGATGTCATTGATGACTTTTGATCTCGCATCTCTGAGCTTGGATTTCCGTGGCTCAGCTTTGATCAGAGATAACAAATTAGCGGTCGGCCTAATCGGCGGAATTTTGTTGATTGGCCTGCTTTCGGATCGCATCTTAAGCGACAGAGAGCTTTCTTGATCCGAAGCGTCTCTATTTGATTAACACTAGATAGGATTATAAAAGGTCGGCCCTCGGGCCGGCCTTTTTTGTAACGTGTGTGCAAGCTATCATACGCGAAATTCAGCCAACCGGGATCCGGACAGGACTTGGAACTTCTGCCCCATGGTCGCGGGATGAATTAAGTGCATGAGACTCTGGCGATCTTCGTCGAACTGTCCTGGTTTAGCAGAAATTATAGATTCGATGCGTTTCGCTGCGTGCTTAACGAAAAAAGCTTCCTGATTTTCCAGTTTGATTGAGTTGAAATGGCCACGGTGTAGTGCATTCTCGAGCCAGTCCCAGCATATGTGGCACGTGAGGTCTTGCATGCCTGGCTGTCCGATCAGGTCTGCGGATTGTTTGTGCCGGTAGTAACTGCGGGCTGTGCCCTGTGGGAAATCGTAGGCGAGCTGCGCCCATGGTTTTCCGTAATCAATGGCCAGAAACAAGCCATACCAGTCGAGCTCTACGATGGACTCGATGAGTGGCACCGTAGCCAGTGGCAGATCTAAGAGGTAGCCTTCTTCCGCATGCAGTGGGAGTTGGTTTCGGAAGTTGGCAACTTCGTTGGAAAACTCAGGGAGGATCGTTTCCGTGAGGGTATTGGAAGTTAAGTCTACACCGATTTCTCTCCATTCTCCACCGATGTGAACGAGCCTGTGGAAGGGTTGCGCATCGAACAGCTCGTTGGAAAATACGACACAGGGTCCGTCGAATTGGATTTTGTCTTTCGGGCCTATTCTGATATGGTCTCTAAAGGGACAGGCTTCCGGTTTCCACCAGTACGAGTCTTTTTCGTATCCGATTTCGACGAATGTCCAGTGATTTAGATTTACTGGAGTGACTTGTTTTTCACTGATCAGAGCTTCGATGGCGCTCAGGACCAATGCGCCAAATATCGGTCCTATACTTTGTGAGGTATAGAAATCCGTTTCACCATTTCTACCTACTCGATCTGTGTCGCGGGTATAATAGCCGCATTCTGAATCGTAAAGTGCATGTTGTATGAAGTCTTTGTAATTGATTATATTTACTGACGGACTTGCTTCTCGCATTTTTTGAATCAGTTTGAGCGAGTTTGGATGTTCGGATACGTCAGCCATTGCGAAAGACTTGAAAAATCGGCAAAATTTTAGGGTAGTGAGGTCTGTTGTTAAACGGTGCTTTTTTAAATGAGACGAGGATTTATTATTTTGGTGTTTTTGGCGGCTCTGATTCCAGTGGCTGCCTTCAGTCCTTTGGTAGACTTTTTAGGCGGCTGGCTAACTCCCGGACACCGAAGCGAAGGTCGGCTCTTTCAGCAGACGCTCAATATTGTTTCAGATCACTTTGTAGGTGGGGTAGATATCGATACCAAGGAACTGACCGGTGAAGCGATTGATAGCTTGTTGCGGTCGTTGGATGAAAACTCGGAGTATTTACCCCAGAAAGAAGCGGTGGAGTTTGAAATAGAAACAGAACAGCGATATGGGGGAATCGGTGTCGAAGTTGAATGGTCAGATGAGAGGGTTACTATTGTTTCTCCTTTTGAAGGTAGTCCGGGTGAACTCGTTGGACTGCTTCCGGGCGACCAGATCGTAAAGGTGGAGGGCGATTTTATGGAAGGAAAGCGTTACCGGGAAGTCATCGATTTACTCCGTGGGCCAGCTGGAAGTCGGGTCAGATTCTCTGTCTTTCGACCATCTACCCAAGAGATATTGGACAAAGAAGTAGTTCGTGCAGTGATCAAGGTAGATAGCGTGCGTGGCGCTCAGATGATGGAGCCAGGAATCGGTTACATACGAATCACGCAGTTTGGGACTCAGACATTTGATGAATTTAATAAAGCACTAGCTGAATTGGAGGATGCTGGCTTGGAAGGGCTTATTCTGGACCTCAGGAGTAATCCTGGTGGGGTTTTGTCGGCTGCTGTGTCGATTGCTGGCGAGTTTTTCGAGAAAGGGGAGACGGTCGTCTACACGAAAGGCAAAGATCATGCCCACGATAGACAGTACCGGTCTGATTCATCGCTCAGAGGTGGAGAATATCCTATTGTGGTTTTGGTAAATAACGGGAGTGCGAGCGCGTCTGAGATTGTGGCAGGAGCCTTGCAGGATATCGGTCGAGCAAAACTTGTTGGAACGAAGACGTTTGGTAAAGGCTCGGTGCAGACGATTTTTCAGTATCAGAGCGGTGATGCCATGCGATTGACCACCGCGATGTTTTTTACCCCGGGCGGGCGAGTGATTCACAAAAAGGGAATCGAACCTAATATCGTAGTGCCTATAGAGATCGAAGACCATCGAAAGCTGATGCTTCAGCGGCGCTACCTTGAAGGACTGGGAAAAGAAACCTTTGTTGAGAAGTATCGTTTTGATCCTATTGAGGACAAGCAGTTGGAAGTTGCTCTGAAGGTGGTAAGAGGTCAGCCCCTGCGTTAGCAAATTGACGTGTTTGTAGGTAGATATCAATCACGACTTCCGCAGGAAATTGTGCGTGCACTCAGAAATTAAGTTCTCTAAGGTTCGCCGTTTTTATGGAAAAGGTTCTGCAGTTATTAGTCGAAGGGGAGTCTCTCAATACCAAGCAGATGGCGCAGGTATTGAATTATACTGAAGAAAAGGTTGAGGCCTGTCTCGTTGAGCTTAAGAAGCGAAACATACTTCTGGGCTGGCGACCTGTCTTCAATCCGTCTGCTCCAGTCGATGAGGTTGTTCGAGCTGTGATTGAAGTAAAACTCAAACCAGAGCGTGGAGGTGGTTTTGATAAACTTGCTGAACGAATCAGTCAGTTTGATGAAGTGGAGAGCTGTTACCTGATGTCTGGAGGATACGATTTACAGGTGGTTGTAAAAGGAAAACAATTACGCGCTGTTGCAGGCTTCGTGTCGGAACGCCTGGCGACGATCGATGGTGTTCTTTCCACTTCGACTCATTTTCTTTTAAGGGCCTACAAAGAACAGGGGTTTCTATTGCCCGGTGTCAGTGTCGATTCTGAGAAACCCAAGGTCAGCCCGTGAATACAACTCAAGCAAAAAGGACTTTTGTCGCCGATCATGTTCGCGATATGCCCCGGTCTGGCATTCGCGATTTTTTTGAATTGGTTCAGGCGGCGGACGACGTCATATCCCTCGGCATCGGGGAGCCTGATTTTGTGACGCCCTGGCATATTCGGGAAGCTGCGATCTATGCGTTGGAAAAGGGCAAGACCAGTTACACCTCAAACCTGGGGTTGTTAAAATTGAGGAAGTCAGTGTCCAGGTACATAGCGCAACATTTTGAGGTAGAATACAGGCCGGATGACGAGATCTTGATCGCGGTCGGCGTTTCAGAAGCTTTGGACATAGCGCTGCGGGCGACTGTGAATCCCGGTGATAAAGTCATGTATCATGAGCCTTGTTATGTCTCTTATCACCCGTCGGTGCTGATGACTCATGGCATCGGTGTACGGGTTCCGACCTCGGAAGAAGACAATTTCGCGCTCAATCCCAAGCGCCTTTGGGAGCATTGGGAACCCGGTGTTAAGGTGCTAATGTTGAATTTTCCAACCAACCCGACCGGAGGAACGGTAACTCGTGAGCAGCTACTCGAGATCGCCCGTTTTGCTCAAGAGAAGGATGTTCTGGTTATCAGTGATGAGATTTACTCGGAGCTGACTTTTGAGGGAGGACATACGTCGATCGCCAGTCTTCCTGGTATGCGGGATCGTACGATTTTACTCCACGGGTGTTCGAAGGCTTTTGCGATGACCGGTTTTCGTATCGGTTTCGCGTGCGCTTCCCCTGAGTTAACAGAAGCGATGATGAAGGTGCACCAGTACAGTATGTTGTGTGCACCCATATTGAGTCAGGAGGCCGCGATCGAAGCCTTGGACAACGGGACAGAAGCAGTCGAGCGCATGAAGGAACAGTATCACCGTCGGCGTGACCTGATCGTTCGGCGATTGAATGAGTCTGGTCTGAAGTGTCATTTGCCCAAGGGTACATTTTATGCGTTTCCTTCGATCAAATCCACCGGAATGAAGTCCAAGGATTTCTCATTGAAATTGTTCGAAAACCAGCGGGTAGCTGCGGTGCCTGGAACCGCTTTCGGAGAAAGTGGAGAAGGATTCATACGTTGTAGTTATTCTACCAGTTACGAGAATCTGATTCTCGCGACAGACTTGATCGATGCTTTTGTGCAGGGACTCTGATGCCCAATTTGGTTAATCGAACAGGAATATCGGCCTAACTAAAGTCGCTGTTTTTGATTTTAAGTTGGTTTATTTCTGGTGAGTTGTTATCAGAAGCCGTTTTTCCAATGGAATTCACGCAAAAAAGTGTCGCCCTTGTCGGTAGACCTAATGTCGGCAAAAGCCGTTTATTTAATGCCCTTACAGGTCGTCGGTTATCGATTGTACACGATCGGCCCGGGGTGACCCGTGATGTGGTTTCCTATGAGCTGGACTCTGGTCATACCCTCATGGACACCGGTGGAATCGGATTGAAACCCGAGATGACGCCGGCGTTGATTCAATCAGCAGCCGAGCAGCAAGTCGATTTTGCCATCAACGCAGCGGATATGATTCTATTCGTCACGGATGGGCTCGATGGACTGACGCCTTTGGATGAAATGGTCGCCGCTCACTTGCGTTCGAGTGGAAAACCAGCCTGGGTGGTCGTTAACAAGATCGATGGTCCCGAGCATGACTACAAGATTCACGAGTTCAAGAAGCTAGGACTAAAAGGGATTATGTTAACTTCGGCCGAGCATCGGCGAGGTATCAGTGAACTAAGGAGCTTTATTGTGGAGACCTTGGGAGAAGCCCCCCGTCCTGATTTCTCGGACGATTCGCGAATCAAAATTTCGTTCGTAGGTCGGCCGAATGTGGGAAAATCGTCTCTTTGTAATTCGCTGCTTCAGGAGGAGCGCATGATCGTGAGCGAAATCGCCGGAACGACTCGCGATGCTGTGAGTCAGGATTTGGCCTTTGAATCGAAGTCCGGCGATCTTTTGGAATTTAGCCTTATTGATACAGCGGGGCTCAGACGGAAGACCAAGGTTATTGATCCGGTTGAGTATTTTTCAGCGGTACGGGTGGAAGAAACCATAGCACGCAGTGACGTTGTTTTTCTGGTTCTTGATGCCATGGAAGGGGTGACCAAACAGGATAAGTTAATCGCGGGTCAGATCCTGAACAAGGGCAAAGGGATTATCGTACTTGTCAATAAGTGGGACCTCGCTGTGGAAACTTTTGAGCAATACACGTTGCCGGGATATAAGGATCTTTATGACTTTAAAAAGAAATTTGCTGAATCAGTGAAGAAAGAGATATTTATCTTACCGGATTCTCCGATACTCTTTGTTTCAGCGCTTACGAGTCTTCGTGTTGACGATATCCTCGAGGGAGCAGCATCTATCTATAAAAAGCTGTTTACTCAAATTCCTACGGGCAAGTTGAACCAGGTGATGAGACGGTATATGGAGCAAAGTCCGCCGCGCCTTATAAAAAAGATCCGGTTTAAAATCTATTATGCCGTTCAGATTTCGACTCGGCCCATTAAGTTTAAGCTATTTTGTAACCAGGCAGGTCGACTGGACGATTCCTATAAGCGATTTCTACAGGGCAAATTGTTGGACGAATTTCAGCTTCATGGCTGTCCGCTATTATTCGATCTGGAAGGGAAAAAGCCTCCTAAAAAATTTTCCTAGTTCGGTTGCTGTGCCGGTTAGGTTAGGGAAACACTCGTTTATATGTCTGAAATATCTCCAGTGCGGATGATTTTTATGGGTTCGGATGAGATCGCGATTCCAAGCCTGGATTACTTGATTAGTGAGTCTGGACGGGTCCATCTTAAAGGGATTTACACCCAACCTGATCGGGCGCGTGGACGGGGAAAAAAAGTTCAGCCGAATGCAATCAAGGCCTGGGCGTTGGATCGGTCGTTACCGGTAGTGCAGCCGGAGTCCTTTGGGGATAAGGAGCTCGATACGCTGAAAGCGCTTCAGCCTGACATGATCTTGGTCATGGCCTACGGGCATCTACTCCCCCAAATGGTTCTGGATATTCCTACGCTTGGTATTTACAATATCCATACTTCATTGTTGCCGGAGCTCCGCGGTGCATCACCGATCGAGACTGCTGTCGCTTCGGGGTATATTAAAAGCGGTGTGAGTTTGATGCAATTGGTAATGAGAATGGATGCAGGACCGATTTGTGGGCAGTTGGTCGCTCCGATCGAACCTATGGATACGGGGGCTTCTTACCGTAAGAAATTGGCTGACCTTAGCCCTGCCTTGTTGAAAACGTATTTGCCGTCGATGTGTGATGGGTCGATTCAGGTTCAAAGCCAGAATGAGGCGGAAGCAACCTATTGTCGTTTGCTCGTCAAGCAGGATGGGCAGTTGGACTTTAGTCAGCCGGCCAGGTTGCTGGCATGCAGGATTAACGGATTGAATCCGTGGCCAGGAAGTTTTGTGAAATTGGAGGGAGTCATCCTCAAGGTAGGGGCAGCAACCTACAGTGATGGCGACGGTGTCGGATTTCCAGGCGAGATTTTATCAGCCGATGCTTCAGGGGTTAAGGTCGCGACCGGAGCTGGTATTCTAAGGCTTCTGACTTTGCAAAAACCTGGAGGTAAAATGTTAGTTGTGGCTGATTTTCTACGCGGTTTTCAGATTGAGGTCGGGGCTTGTTTTGAAAGTCAGGAAATGCATACACTCGTTTCGAAGAAACCTGTTTCTCATAAAAGAGTCTTTCATCTTTATCAGAAACCATAGTAAGAATATAATGATCTGACCATTTAGAGGATTTCTATTTATGAAACGAAAACATATCGGCCTACTCATTTTTTTGCTCAGTGCCTTTGGTATGAGTATGTTTGGACAAAACTTTTCTCAGCCTACACGAATGCCGGGTGGAACCGGACCGCAGAGAGCGAGTTTAACCCAAGATGTCGCGCTTCTGAAAGAGCAGCTCGGAGAAATGAGATTTGAAGTCGAGCGATTGCTTCGGGAAAATGAAGCGCTTACGCTCAGAATGAATAAAATCGAAGCGCAGAGTTCATCTGCCGTGAGTGATGTGGTTTTTCGGCAGGAGTTGGCTTCTTTGAGAGCAGAATTCAACCGGTTGAATAAGGCGCAACGGGAGGAGTTGTTGGAGCAAATTAGCAAGCAAATTCGGGCTCTGGCGAAAGAGATTGAAAGACAGCCGGTTCCTGCGAGCAGACCGGCAGTTCAGGACAAACCGATTGTTTTCGACGATACCATTTACCCAAAATCCGGTATATTTTACGTCGTGAAGTCAGGGGATACGCTCTCTAAAATTGCGTCGAGTGTTGGTTCTCAGGTTTCTTACATCATTCATGCAAACAAGATACCCGACCCCAATCGCCTTCAGGTTGGACGCGAACTCTTTATTCCAATAGACAATCCCAATTAATATTTCATGGCGAAACGAAAAACAGGACTAGGCAGAGGACTCGGAAGTCTCATCTCGGGAGGAGTATCGAAATCCGAACCGGTAAAAAAAGTTTCCAAGAAGGCTGCCACCAAGCAAGTCACGTCCGAAAAAGCCACTGTAGCTGAAGCTCCAGCGATGCCTGCTGCGAATGGTTTTCTCGAACTTCCTATTTCATCTATCAAGCCGAATCCCTATCAACCGAGGCGGGACTTTGTCGAAGAACACCTGGCAGAGTTGGCGGAGAGTATTCGCTCAGAGGGACTGCTTCAGCCGATTGTCGTTCGGAAAGTAGGGGAGGCGTATCAACTTATTGCGGGTGAACGGCGCTGGAGAGCCTGTCAGAAGCTTAAGCTGAAGACAATTCCTGTAAGGCTGGTCGAAGCGAGTGATGCTTCATCAGCGACTTTGAGTTTGATTGAGAACTTGCAGCGCGAAGGACTGAATCCGATTGAAGAGGCGCTGGGCTTTGCCAGTTTACTCCGAGATTTTGACCTAACTCAGGAACAAGTAGGTGAACGAGTTGGCAAGGGTAGGGCCACTATTGCCAATGCGCTTCGCCTTTTGCAACTGGAGACAGATATTCAAGGGTATCTGCGGAAGGGTCACCTATCCACAGGTCACGCAAAGGTTCTACTCGGAATAGAAGACCCCGCCCAGAGAAATATTCTTGCTCGTCGTATTGTTGAAGAGGGGTCTAGCGTAAGGGAAACAGAGCGATTGGCTCGACTGTTGAAAGAATCAAGGGGCCAAGCGGTGAACAAAACCACGGTGTCGAGGCCCGCTGGCGAGCAGGCCGCCATAAAGGAATTGGAAGATAAAATATCCAAACGGTTTAAAACACGGGCCTCCATCAAGCATGCTCCCAAGAAAGGGCGCATTGTAGTTGAGTATTTTGGAAACGATGACTTGGCCCGTATCTTGGAAGAAATGGGAGTAGAGTCCTGAGTCAGGATTTGACTTGCACTGTGGTAATTGGGTGAGCAATTTAGCACGTTTTTTCGTAAGAGCGCTTTCATGAATATTCTAATAGCCATTTTCAGCTTCGTTTTGATCCTTCTTTGTCTTTTCACCATCCTTGTTGTGATGGTACAAAAACCCAAGGGAGATGGAGGAATGGGCGCCGCGCTTGGTGGTGGTTCCATGGAAGCAGCTCTCGGGGCTGAAACGGGTTCGCTTCTCACGAAGATAACGAGGACCGCTGCAATCGCTTTTTTTGTACTCACGTTCATCCTTTATTTGGGAAACATTGCCGTGAATAAGGCGAAAGAAGAGGAAAATAATGAGACTCTCCTGAGTGAGATAGTGGAGGAAACCTCGGCAGAAGCCCAGTCGAACGCCGCTGCAGCTGATAGTGCTCTACAGCAAGTGCTCAATCTTAATCAGGAATCTGCGACCAACGCGGAGGAAGTTGCGGAAGATGTGGTCGATCAGGCAGAAACTGCGGCGGAAGAAATTCAAGCAGAAGCAGAAGAGGTCGTAAATCCTCAGTAAGAGGATTGCTGCAACATGCTGAGAATTGTGAGGTCCTATGGCTTCATGAACTCGCTTCTGCGTATTTCGTTACTTGTGGCCCTTTTGTGTTTCGCAGGGTCCAGTGTCGGCCTTGGACAAGGATCGCTACGGCGTCCCAAGGTGGAACTATTGCGCGAAATAGATCTTGAAGAGGGAAAACTTCGATTAAACGCTTTCCGCCAATTGTGGTTGGAAGGAGACTTCAGCCTGAAGTATGCACTCCAGTATATTCCCAGACGTGGAAAACGGCTGGAGATTGAAGGAACCCTTTGGGGAACAAATTCTCCGAATGGTCCAATTTCACTGATACAACTCCATACAGATTCAGAGACCCAATTGTATCTAAAGAATGGTCCTTCGGCCTCTGTCTCCCGCCGCGACGGATTGAGCCATGAGTGGTTGGATGTAGCATTCCAGCGGTGGTTTGAGCCAATTGATAAATTGGTAACAATCACGGCGTTTGATTTGATGATGCCATTCGTATACTGGCCGGAATGGAAATACGAAGGGGTGACGAAGGTCCGTGGACGCGTCGCTCACGCCTTTCTGATGATCGCGCCAGATGAATTGAAGGCAAACCCATTGGGGGTATATGGTGTGGTCGTCTTTTTAGATGAAAGTTTTAATGCAATGTTGAAGGCTGACTATGTAACGGAGGAAGATATTATTCTGAAATCCTTTCGATTGTTGGATTTAAAGAAAATAGACGGTGTCTGGTTGCCTAAGACCGTTGACTTCCTGAATGAAGAAACAAGAAACAAAACACGGTTGATCGTAAGGGAAGCGGCAATGAATCAAGACTTCGGTGACCTGTCTTTCACTCGAGGTGTTCCTGCGGGAAGCGTACCCGAAATTCCACTATCCGATTACAAACCCGTTCGTTGACGGAAATGTTGGTTATTAGCATATGACCTTTTGGCTTAAGAAATTACCGTAGTAAAACGGATTTCACCTAATGTATTCTCTCTTATCGAACAGATGTAGTTGAAATTTGGTTGCACCTGCGGGAGATTCGATGAATAAAAGAGAAATCCTATCTTGAAAAAGACAATATAGTCAGAATACTAATCGAGAATCGCGCTTCTAAATCTAGAGATAGATTTTTTCTTTAGCGCAAAACACACACCATCTAAAAAGAAAAGGCACATAAACCATGGCAGTTAAAAAGACATCCGCAACGGCGCCATTGACCTTCGACATTGGAGGTAAGCTATTAGAAAAAATAGAAACCCTTCAAAAACGATCAGGCGCATCTTCCAAGAGTGAAGTCATCCGTTACGCTCTCGCTGAGTTTGATTTCAGCACGGTTCAAATTGAAGCGAAGTCGAGCAAGCAAATTTCAGTTCGTTTATCAACGAAAGCAAAGAACGAATTACTTCGTGCTTCTAAGAAGCTCAAAGTGAGTGTCGGGGAGTTGCTCAGAATGAGTGTGGAATCACTGCCAAAGAAGATTGCTGCTGGTTCACTTGCACCTGCTGCTCCAGCTCCCAAGAAAGCTCCGGTTAAGAAAGCTGCCGCTGCTAAGAAGGCTCCCGTCAAAAAGACTCCAGCCAAGAAAGCAGCAAAGAAAGCGGCTCCCAAGAAAGCAGCGAAGAAGGTGGCAAAGAAAGCGGCTCCCAAGAAAGCAGCGAAGAAGGCAAAGAAGAAAAAGTAGGCCTTGCTGGCTATTAATTTCAAGGCGGATGGTTCCCTGCGAGTCATCCGCTTTTTTGTGTACTTTTTCTTGATTGGCAGAAATAAAGGATGTCTCATTGCGCCTGCTGAGAATCAGGCTAACTAAACTCCAACCTTATTTGTAATGATACTTTCTCCTTGGGCTAAAAATATATCACCTTCACCAACGCTCGCTGTAGATGCTCGCGTTAAGGAACTAATCGCCGCAGGTGAGGATATCGCTGGTTTTGGAGCGGGTGAGCCGGACTTTGATACCCCTTCTTTTATAAAAGACGCGGCCAAGGAAGCGCTCGATCAAGGGAAAACAAAGTATGCCGCCTCATCCGGAGTTCCTGCATTGAGGTCAGCCCTCGCGGAGAAATACCGGTCTTTCAATGGAATCGAAACCGCAGTGACCAATGAAGTCATCGTGTCCCCTGGGGGGAAGTTTTCGTGTTACCTAGCTATTTTGGCTACTTGCGGTCCCGGTGACGAAGTGATTATCCCTGCTCCTTATTGGGTGAGTTATCCTGAGATGGTGAAACTTGCTGGAGCAGTTCCTAAGTTCATCGTAGCAGGTGATGACCAAGAGTTCAAAATGAGTCCTGAGCAGCTGGAGGCCTCTATTAACGATCGAACCAGAATGGTGGTCATCAATTCCCCCTCGAATCCGACGGGTGCGGTGTATTCCAGAAAAGAGTTGGAGGCGTTAATGGAGGTCATAATCAAGCATGATCTCTACCTTATGTCAGATGAGATCTATGAGTATCTTTATTATGATGGATTGTCGCATTCTTCTCCTGCTTCCTTTAGCAAAGAGGCTGCGGATAGGACGATTACCGTGGGCGGCTTCAGTAAGACCTTTTCAATGACCGGTTGGCGCTTGGGGACACTACATGCCCCAGCAGCTGTGGCGAAAGCTATTGGCAGTATACAGAGCCAAACCAGTTCGAATGCTACGACTTTCGCTCAATGGGGCGCCTTGGCTGCATTGGAAAAGCCTGATCTCGCTCGAGCTGCATTGGATGAGATGTTAGTCGCTTTTGACCGTCGTAGACTCATGTTGTTGGAAGGCTTGAATGGGATTAGTGGTGTAAAAAGCCTGAGAGCGCAGGGCGCTTTTTACTTGTTTCCGAATATCTCGTCGTTCGGTCTGGCATCAAACGAATTCGCCGCTCGCCTGCTCGAAGAGGCTAAAGTGGCGGTAGTGCCTGGCAGTGGTTTTGGGGCCGATGATTACGTTCGACTGAGTTACGCCACATCGGACGCAATTATTGAAAAGGGGCTGGAGCGATTAAGAGATTTTTGCGCCAAATTTTAGCCCCAATAGTTTAACGCCAGTTTTGTGAAACAGTCGATTCCTATAGGAATTGCATCGTCGTTAAAGTCGAAATCGGCCTGATGGAGTTGTGGGTAGCCCGTATGTCCTTCTGGATTGAGGCCTAATACGAAGAAGCAGGCTGGAACCTTTTGGCCGAAATAGGCGAAGTCTTCGCCTACCAATTGCGGAAACAAGGATGTGACTTCGGTCAAAGGATTATCTGCCGACGTGAGGGTTCTCGCAACGTATTGGTAAGCTTTCGGGTCATTTCTTAATACGGGGTAGCCTTTTGTGATTTTGATTTCGGCCTTTCCACCCATAGACTCAGCAACGCCGCTTGTGATTGCCGTAAGTCTTTCGAAGATACGAGCCTGTGTCTCATCGGAAAGGGTTCGGATCGTCCCCAATAAATTGACCCGATCGGGGATGATGTTGAAGGCTGTTCCTCCTTCGATCTTTGCCACCGTTACCACGGCGGCGTCTTCTGGAGCTATGCTCCGTGAGCTTATCGATTGAATCGCTGAAATTACTTGGCTGGCGATAACGATGGGATCAATACATTTTTGAGGGAATGCCGCATGGCCTCCTCTTCCGAGAATTGTGATCTCAAATTCGTCTGCGTTGGCCATCATGGAACCACTACAGCTTGCAAACTCTCCCAGCTTTAAACCGGGCCATCCGTGGAGTCCGAAGATCATCTCGACTGCGGGGTTTTCTAATACACCCTCTGCCACCATCTTATCGCCGCCTGCGCCTCCTTCTTCCGCGGGTTGAAAGATGAATTTGACGGGGCCTTTCAGGGAATCTGCAAAGTGAGACAATGTCAGGGCGGTTCCCAGCAGCATACTTGTGTGACCATCATGTCCACAGGCGTGCATGAGTCCCGGTTTTTTGGAAGTCCATGGCTTGCCCGATTTTTCAGTAATAGGGAGGCAGTCCATATCAGCCCGCAGTGCGATGCCTTTGCCGAGTTTATCTTTTCCGAGCGTTGCAACAATACCGGTCTTTGCGATACCCGATTGGATGTCGAATCCTCCATGATCCTTGAGCCGTTTCGAGATTTTTTTGGACGTTTCGAATTCCTCGTAACCTAATTCAGGGTTTTCATGAAGGTGATGGCGGAATGCTATGATTTCAGGGAGGTATTGATCTATAATGCTGTTACGATGGCGCATCTGTTTTTGAGAAAACCAATTGCGTGGAAGTTGCTTTGGCAATCCTGTAGTCTTTAAAATCAGGATAACTGTCTAGAGTGACAACCCGAGAGGAGCAAGGCGGAGTCTTAATCCCGTCTAATTTGGGAATAAATCTTGTCAAAAATGATTCAATTGCTAGGTTCATAAGGTAGTTAAAGGATTCTTATAGGTCCTAAGCTTAAAATATTTCTCCTCCCAAAACCCATCCCTAAGTAGCCTCGGAGGTAAATCTTCCGGGGCTCTTTTTTGGCGTTAATCTTGTCAATTTTCCTGTGACGTGAATCGAAAGTGCCCTACAAAGTAAGAAGTTTGCTTGCTTTTGAATCTAATTAGCTAATACTAGGACATGACAATATAAGTTTATTTAATATCAAGATGACTGCTCCAACTACACACACACAACTGATCAAATGGGTAAATGAAACGATTGAGCTCTGTAAACCGGATTCTGTTTACTGGGCCGATGGTTCGCAAGATGAATATGATCGCTTAATGGCGGAGATGGTTGATTCCGGGGTTGCGATAAAGCTGAACCAGGAGCTTCGACCCAACAGTTTCCTGTTCCGATCGGATCCTCGTGATGTCGCTCGGGTCGAGAAGAGAACCTTTATTTGTTCGATAAACCCCGATGATGCGGGCCCAACAAACAACTGGGAAGACCCGAAGGTCATGAAGGAAAAGATGCGGGGTTTGTATGATGGTTGTATGCGCGGTCGGACAATGTATGTGATTCCATTCAGTATGGGCCCGATTGGTTCGGATATATCGCAAATCGGTGTAGAGATCTCTGACTCAGCTTATGTCGTATGTAACATGCGGATTATGACCCGTATAGGCACAAAGGTTCTCGAGGTTCTTGGCAGCGATGGTTTTTTTGTTCCGTGCCTACACTCTGTCGGTCAACCTATTTTAAAACCGGAGGATGACGTGGCTTGGCCCTGCAATCCGGAGGATACTCATATTGTCCATTTTCCGGAGGAGCGGCTCATTTGGTCGTACGGAAGCGGTTACGGTGGTAATGCTTTGCTGGGTAAAAAGTGTTTCGCACTTCGCATAGCATCCGTCATGGCCCGGGATGAGGGTTGGTTGGCTGAGCATATGCTAATTCTCGGAGTTAAAGAGCCCGCAGGTAAGAAAACTTATGTTGCCGCAGCTTTTCCTAGTGCCTGTGGAAAAACTAATTTTGCGATGCTCCAACCTCCCGAAGAAATGGAGGATTACGAAGTTACAACCATTGGAGATGATATCGCGTGGATAAAGCCAGGGGAAGATGGCAATCTCTATGCGATTAACCCGGAAGCAGGGTTTTTTGGAGTAGCCCCTGGCACTTCAGTTTTGACCAACGAGAACGCAATGGCTTCCTGCTCCCGCGATTCTATATTTACGAATTGCGCTTTGACGGACGAAGGTGATGTCTGGTGGGAAGGAATGACGGATGAGCCTCCCTCACACCTGATTGATTGGAAAGGTAATGATTGGACTCCGGAGAGTGATGTGCCTTCGGCGCACCCGAATGCCCGTTTTACCGCCCCAGCGCGCTTGTGTCCCACGATCGACCCCGCTTGGGAAGATCCAAAGGGTGTCAAGATTTCGGCTTTCATTTTTGGCGGTCGACGGATGCATGATGTGCCTCTTGTTTTTCAAGCCTTCAACTGGGTTCATGGTGTGTATCTTGGTGCTACGATGGGTTCTGAACTGACCGCTGCTGCAGAAGGTACAGTTGGCAAACTTCGAAGAGACCCTATGGCGATGCTGCCCTTTATAGGTTATCATATGGGGGATTATTTCCGCCATTGGCTCAAAATGGGTAAGAAGCTCAATGAGCCGCCGAGGATTTTTCACGTCAATTGGTTCCGTAAGAGCGAAGACGGCAAATGGTTGTGGCCTGGTTTTGGTCAAAACATGCGCGTTCTGCGGTGGATCGTGGATCGGACAGAAGGTCGAACTCGCGCTTTTGAAGCGCCACTTGGGTGGATGCCGCACTATGATGATATTGATTGGCGGGGCATTGATTTTACTGAGGATGAGTGGAAAGAGCTCATGGCTATAGACAGAAATAAAATGAAGCTTCAAACCCTTAGCCACGAAGAGCTATTTCTTCAGCTCTTCGATCACTTACCAAAGGAGTTCATCTTCCAGCGGGAGCTATTGATCGGAAGCTACTGAAGATTTGTTCATATTCTAGAGATTGTAAAAGGTGCGTCTGGTAGGCAGGCGCATCTTTTTTGATCAACATATCATTATATCCTGATATGTTGATATTTGTCTTGCGGTAGGTTGTAGGCTCGTTCAAACAAGGTAGTTTATGACCAATGATTTTATCTTTTCTTCAGAATCAGTCGGCGAAGGACATCCGGACAAAGTAGCCGATTATATATCAGACAGCGTGCTGGACGCCTGTTTTGAACAAGACCCCTCAAGCCGTGTCGCTTGTGAGACTCTCGTGAAGAGCAACTGTGTATTTCTTGCAGGCGAAATCACTACTAAAGCGATTTTCGACTACGAAAAGGTGGTTCGTCAGGCGATTCGCGATATTGGTTACACGAACGATGATGATGTATTTCATGCCGACAAAGTATTCATTACGAATGCTCTGACTAGACAGTCTCCCGATATTGCCCAAGGTGTGGACGCCGAAGCGGCAGAAGGTAAAGAGACAGCTGAGCAGGGTGCAGGTGATCAAGGCATTATGTTTGGTTATGCATGCGATGAGACGGATGAACTCATGCCAGCGGCCATCATGTATTCTCACCTTGTTAATCGAAAGCTCGCGGAGATCCGACGCACGCCAGAAGGAAGTTGGCTGAGGCCCGATTGTAAATCCCAGGTGTCTGTTGAGTACAAAAGCGGAAAGCTTTCCTCCATCACTGCTGTTGTAGTTTCAACACAGCACACGGAAGCGGTCGACCATGCATTTATTCAGGAATTTGTGACTGAGAAGGTCGTGAAACCGGTTATTCCAGCAGAACTCCTCAACGATCGAACCCAATATTTAATTAATCCGACCGGGAGATTTGTGGAGGGTGGACCTCAAGGTGACGCCGGACTGACTGGTCGTAAAATCATCGTCGATACTTATGGTGGCTGGGGGCGTCATGGTGGTGGAGCATTTTCAGGAAAAGATCCCTCCAAAGTGGACAGATCAGCGGCTTATATGATGCGTTGGGTTGCAAAGAACATTGTTGCTGCAGGATTGGCTTCTTGCGTCGAGCTTCAGACGGCATACGCGATCGGATATCCACATCCAGTGAGTATCACTTTGGAAACGTTTGAGACTGGCAAAGTTTCAGATGATGCTTTGATCGAAGCAGTGAAGAAGACCTTCAGTTTTAAGCCAGCGGATATCGTTTCCCAGTTGGATCTATTGCGTCCGATTTACCGGACAACAACCCATTACGGTCATTTCGGGAAAGCGGATCTACCTTGGGAGCAAACGAACAAAATTGAAGAATTGAAGAACAACCTAGCTTAATTTTTATTATGAATACTCAAACTGAAGTACAACCTGACTATAAGGTAAAAGATATTTCTCTCGCAGAATTGGGGCGCAGAGTCATCGACATGGCTGAGCCTGAAATGCCCGGCCTGATGGCGCTTCGCGAAGAGTTCGGCCAAGATAAACCGCTTAAAGGAGCACGCATTTGCGGGTGCCTTCATATGACAACGCAGACGGCGGTTCTCATTGAGACGCTCATAGAATTGGGGGCCTCAGTGCGCTGGTCTTCATGCAATATATTCTCCACCGAGGATCCGGCTGCTGCAGCTGTTGCTGCTGCTGGTGTACCTGTTTTTGCCTGGAAAGGTGAGACGGATGAAGAATATGAGTGGTGTATTCGTCAAACACTGCGGTGGCCTGATGGATCGGGTCCTAACATCCTTTTGGATGATGGGGGTGATTTGACTGCAATCATTCACAATGAATTTCCAGAAATGTTGAAAGACATCAAGGGCTTGTCTGAGGAGACTACAACCGGGGTGCACAGACTCTACCAAATGGAAGAGCGTGGAGAATTAGGGTGTCCGGCTCTCAACGTAAATGACTCCTGCACAAAATCTAAATTTGATAACGTGTATGGCTGTCGCGAGAGTCTGCTCGATGGTATCAAACGCGCGACCGACGTCATGATTGCAGGGAAAGTCGCCGTCATTGCTGGTTATGGAGATGTTGGTAAAGGCTGTGCGCAAGCCTTGTCCGGTCAGGGTGCACGAGTAATCGTCACGGAAATTGACCCGATTTGTGCGCTGCAGGCATCTATGGAAGGCTATCAGGTAATCACGATGGAAGAGGCTGCTCCGCAAGGGGATATTTTTATCACCACTACCGGTTGTCGGGATATTATTCGCCGTGAACACCTCGATGTAATGAAGGATATGGCGATTGTCGGAAATATTGGCCATTTCGATCTCGAAATTGATGTGGCATCCGTATTCAACGACCCTTCAATAAAAGTTTTAAACATCAAACCTCAGGTGGATCAGGTGACATATCCTGACGGAAAGCGGATCATCATTCTGGCTGAAGGTCGTCTGTTGAATCTAGGTTGCGCTACGGGGCATCCAAGTTTTGTAATGAGTGCTAGCTTTACCAATCAAGTATTGGCTCAGATTGAACTTTTCCAGAACTCAGATAAGTATGAGAACAAGGTGTATGTTCTTCCGAAAGCACTGGATGAAAAAGTGGCAGTGCTTCACCTCGACAAATTGGGGATAAAACTGACGAAACTCACGGAGACTCAAGCTGAATACCTAGGTCTGCCTGTTGCGGGTCCTTTCAAGCCTGAGCACTACCGCTATTAGGTAGTTATCTTACCATTTTTTCCAAAAAGCCGGGTCTAGTTTTGGATCCGGCTTTTTTGTTAAGCTTTGATAGCCAGTAAATAATACTTGCGCTGGAAAGCTCCAAACGTCTTGGATGACGTCATACATTATGAAGGTATATTTAGACGGTCAATTTGTTGATTCAGCGGAGGCAAAAATATCGGTCTTTGACCATGGATTGCTTTATGGGGATGGAATCTTCGAAGGTATTCGCCTTTATGACGGTTGTGTGTTCCGACTAGACGAGCATCTTGAGCGTTTGGAGTATTCGGCGAAGGCAGTGCTTTTGGATATGCCTTTGTCGAGGCAGGAGCTTTCCGATGCGGTTTGCGAGACCTGCCGACAAAATGACCTCAAAAATGGCTATATTCGCCTGATCATAACCCGCGGAGTCGGGAGTCTCGGCCTTTCTCCCAAGTCCTGCAAGAAACCGAGTATCATTATTATCGCTGATAGCCTGTCCCTTTATCCCAAAGAGTACTATGAAAAGGGGTTGGAAATTATCACCGTACCGACTCGCAGGATCAATTCGGCTGCTTTGAGTCCGGCAGTAAAGTCCATGAATTACCTGAACAACATTATGGCGAAAATGGAGGCCGATCGCTTGGGATATATCGAAGCTTTGATGTTGAACGATCAGGGCTTTGTAGCGGAATGTACCGGAGATAATGTGTTTATTTACCACAAGGGTAAGCTTTGGACACCGCCATTTCATGCAGGAGCTCTAAAAGGAGTTACCCGGGGAGTAGTTCTCGATATCGCTGAGAGCTTGGGCGTTCCTGTTGAGCAGGAGAATCTTACTCGCTATGATATCTGGGTGGCAGAAGAGTGTTTTCTCACCGGAACGGCTGCTGAAGTTATTCCTGTTGTTGAGGTGGACGGCAGAGTAATCGGTGATGGCAAGCCGGGTAAAGTGACAGGTGATTTTCTGGTAGAATTCCGTTCGAGGGTTGCCAAAGAAGGTACTTTGCTGTAAAAATAATCCTTAGAAATTATGTGCCGGGGTTTTGAGGTTAACTTGGGTTGACGGTGGTTTAGTTTTCACAGGCTCTTCGTCAAGCTATCAATCCGGCAAATCAAGGGAATGGTTCATGCTTGCAGTTGATGAGTTAGAATTTGCACCTTACTTTAATAAACAACGGTTTAATAAATGGCTGAATCCATAAATTGCGACATTTGCGACAAACTTGCTACGGTCCACCTTACGCAAATAGTGAATGGGAAAATTCACAAAATCGATTTGTGTGAGACCTGTGCAAAAGAAAAAGGAGTTACGGATCCGAATGGATTCTCCTTGGCGGATTTGCTCGCGAGTGGAGTGGAGACTGAAGACGTAGATTCCAGCACAAGCGATCTGGTTTGTCGGGAATGTGGGTTCACTCCTGCTGACTACAAGAAACTCGGAAGACTCGGATGTCCAAGCTGTTACGAACATTTAGCCCCTATGATTGCGCCAATGCTTACTCACATGCATAAGGGGATGCAGCATTCAGGAAAGGTGCCTGAAAATTCATTAGCCAGAGCTCAGATCCAATCCGAAGTTGCCGAAATAAAAGCGCAGTTGCAGCAAGCCATTGAGGAGGAGCGGTATGAAGATGCTGCGAAACTTAGAGATGACCTTTTGCGAGTAAATCAGGAAAGTGAGGAGTCTCATGTCCATTAGATCTTTGCTAAGCGGCCGTGGAGAGTTGACCCACGGATTGTCCACAAAGTGCCCGATTGTGATGAGCACGAGAATTCGTCTGGCACGTAATCTGGCGCAGTTCCCTTTCCCAGGGTGGGCCAAAAAGACACAAAAAGAAGAGGTCCTTGGTAAGTGTCTGGAAGTTGCAGCACGAATTCCTAAAATAAAAAATCCGACAGGTTTGAGAATCGATGAGCTTTCCGAACTTGAACGACAGATTCTGTTTGAAAGGCACCTGATCAGTCGTGAATTGAGTAACGAGGCTGAAGGCGCGGGTGTTATTATTTCCAAAGATCAGGCGTGCTCGATTATGATCAACGAGGAGGATCATCTTAGGATACAGGTTATTAAGAATGGTCTCAACTTTAAGCGGAGCTGGAATTTTATAACCCAGATAGATTCTTTGTTGGAAGAATCACTCGATTATGCCTATTCCAAGGACCTTGGGTATTTGACTGCCTGTCCCACGAATGTGGGAACCGGAATGCGAGCTTCAGCGATGCTGCACCTACCAGGTTTGGTAATCTCCGGGCAGATGGAAAAAGTCGTGCGTGCCGTGAATCAATTGGGAATCGCGGTAAGGGGTATTTTTGGTGAGGGATCTGATGCCAGTGGCAGCTTCTTTCAGATTTCCAACCAGCAGACTTTGGGAGAGTCAGAAGCGGATATATTAAAGCGGTTGAATAGTGTGATGACGACAATCATCGAGCGTGAAGAAGATGCCCGAGAAAAGATATTAGAGGAAGATTTTGATAAGGTCTTCGATAAAATTGGGCGCGCCTACGGAGTTTTGAAAAATGGGTACTTATTAAGCTCTTCCGAAGCTATGAATCGCTTATCCCTTATTCGTCTGTCTATCGACATAGGCGCTATTGAGGAACAAAACCGAATGCTGGTGGACCGATTGTTTATAGAATGTCAGCCAGGGCACGTACAGTTCTCGGCGAATAAAGAAATTGAACCCAAGCAACGGGATGTGCTAAGAGCTACTATCATGCGGGACGCTTTCGCCAAGCTTCCAAGGCCTTCCTTCGAACATATTACCCAATAAGACTGCAATTTAACCTTTTCCAAATCTACCAATGGAACCAATGAACAATTTTACACCGCGTGCTCAACAGGTATTGGCCCTAGCGCGAAAAGAAGCGGATAGATTTCACCACAATTACGTGGGGACCGAGCACCTGCTCTTGGGGCTAATCAATCTGGGACAAGGCGTGGCTGTTAACGTTTTGCAGAAAATGGGTCTGGATCTTGTGACGGTGCGCAGTGCCGTTGAGAAGCAAGTCGGAATGGGACAGGAAACGAAACCATCTGGAAACATTCCTTTTACGCCAAGAGTCAAAAAGGTATTGGCGCTTGCAAGTAAAGAGGCAAAAAACCTCAATCATAGTTACGTCGGGACCGAACATATCTTACTCGGCTTACTCCGTGAAGGCGAAGGAGTGGCCGCACAGGTCTTGAAATCGCTCGATGTTGATATTGAGCGGACAAGAAACGAAATTTTGAGTGAGCTCGATCCCAATTATGCGGGTGTAGATCTTGAAGAACAGGAATCCCAGCCGCGTTCGCAGGGCGGAGACCACAAGAAAGAAGTAAAGACCCCTGCTTTGAAGGCGTTTGGAAGGGACCTCACCGAGCTGGCTAGGAAAGGTGAATTGGATCCTGTAATCGGGCGAAAGAAAGAGATCCAACGAGTCATTCAGATTCTTTGCCGACGGACGAAAAACAACCCTGTTTTGATCGGTGAGGCCGGAGTTGGAAAAACGGCTATTGTCGAAGGACTCGCTCAGGAAGTAGTGAACGGCATCGTTCCCGAGATTTTGGCGGAGAAGCGTGTTATCACGCTGGATCTCGCGCTGATGGTGGCTGGCACCAAATATCGCGGTCAGTTTGAGGAGCGAATCAAAGCCGTCATGGACGAGATAAAACGCACCCGAAACGTAATTCTCTTTATCGATGAATTGCACACAATTGTGGGAGCTGGCGCGGCTGAAGGCGCAATGGACGCCTCCAACATTTTTAAGCCTGCTCTTTCCCGGGGTGAATTACAGTGCATCGGAGCGACAACACTCGGTGAGTATCGGAAGTTTATCGAAAAGGATAGTGCTCTGGATCGTCGTTTTCAAAGCGTAAAGGTCGAAGCACCTTCATTGCCTGATGCGATCAAGATCCTTCATGGCATTCGTTCCAAATATGAGGAGCACCACAACGTTACGTTTACGGATGAGGCTCTGGAGCTCGCTGTAAAGTTGTCTGACCGTTACATTACGAACCGGTTTTTGCCTGATAAAGCGATCGATGTGTTAGACGAAGCGGGATCTCGGGCGCGGATAGCCAGTTTAAATAGGCCTCCTGAGTTGGACGATCTCCAAGTAGAAATAGACAAAGTTTGCGGTCAGAAGGAAGACGCTATCAGTAAGCAACATTTTGAAGAGGCGGCCAAGTTTAGAGACGAAGAGAAACAATTGCGCCAGAAGCGCGAGCAGATGATGGAAGACTGGAAGCAAAGTCGGAAAGAGATAGAAATCATCGTTGGTGCGGATGACATGCTTCAGATCGTTTCAGCATGGACGGGTATTCCGCTCACTCGTATGGAGCAGAAAGAAACGCAACGTTTGCTCAGCCTGGAGAAAGACTTACAGAAAATTGTCATCGGACAGGAGCCAGCAACTGAAGCGATTGCGAAAGCGCTCAGACGTTCCAGAGCCGACTTGAAAGATCCTCGCAGACCGATCGGATCTTTTATGTTTTTGGGACCGACGGGTGTGGGCAAAACACACCTCGCCAAATCTCTGGCTGAAAACATGTTCGGAGATAAGGACGCTATTATTCAGATTGATATGTCTGAGTACATGGAGAAATTTACGGTGTCCCGTCTTATCGGGTCGCCCCCTGGTTATGTAGGCCATGAAGACGGAGGACAACTATCCGAAGCTGTTCGGCGTAAACCGTATGCGGTTGTATTATTTGATGAGATCGAAAAAGCCCACCCGGATGTCGTACAATTATTACTGCAGGTCTTGGAAGATGGGCGATTGACTGACAGTTTGGGTAGAGTCATCGATTTTAGAAATACGATCATTATCATGACCACGAACGTGGGCGCCCAGTTGATTCGGAAAGAAACCTCACTTGGGTTTGGCAAGCTGACTGGAGACGCGAGTGACTTTGAGAGGATCAAGGAAAAAATTCTTGAAGAGTCTAAGCGGATATTTAAGCCGGAGTTTTTAAACCGTATCAATGAGTTGGTAGTATTCCGCTCTCTGGTTAGGGATGATTTGGTAAAGATCGTCGATATCGAATTGGCAGGCGTAATCAAGCGTCTGGAATCGCACGATATTTTCATGACCGTTTCTCAAGAAGCCAAAGAGTATTTGATCGATAAGGGGTATGACGAGAAGTATGGTGCACGGCCGCTTAGAAGAGCGGTTGAGCGCTACATCGAGGATCCTTTAGCGGAAGCGATTTTGCGAGGAGACGTAAAGAAGGTCGATCCTATCGTCGTCGTGATGGAAGATGGTGAGCTGAAGTTCGAGCAGAACCAAGCCTCCTCCGAAGTTACGTCGGGTTAAATGTTTAATCACTTTAAAAAGAAAGGGCTCCAGCAGGGAGCCCTTTTTCTTTTGTGAAACCAGGCAGAAGGTTAGGTCGTTTAAATGTAATGCGCTACGCTTTCAGAAACAGAGCCTTCATCTGGATGCTTACGATCGTGAGCAGTTGTTTTTCGCTGTCTGCGAATCTAGAGCACCCTTTGGTAGGTTTAGCCAACGCGTCGGTATTTCCGCAGAAACTTTGGGATCACAAGGAGGAGCATGGGTGGCCGTCTTTGAGGCAATCGCTATATGTGGACGCAAAACACGCTTACGAAAGTCGCCTTCCTGTAGCTGAGCGGTTGCTCTACTGTTTTCTGTGGGTAGATTTGCTTTATCAACGGGAGTCAGACTACGTTACTCAATGGGTGGACAAAATGGGTGAGGCAAACCGCCTGCATTCTAATATGCCTTCAAATATTCCCTATTTCGAGGGAGCATTGGGTGATCGGTTGAGCCAGAGCTTGTTCAAATACCTATTCTCCAGGGGAGACTTACT
This sequence comes from uncultured Opitutaceae bacterium, assembly GCA_964352065.1. Taxonomy (GTDB): domain Bacteria; phylum Verrucomicrobiota; class Verrucomicrobiia; order Opitutales; family UBA2995; genus UBA2995. The sequence continues at coordinate 30,995 of CAYGQM010000012.1, read as the reverse complement.
ACGCTCTACGTATAATCAGAGAGACCCTTCAGATCTTCTGACCGAGGTGTTTTCTATTCTCGATAGGCTGTATACGGAGAATAACTATTTGTTTAAACAATATCCAGAGCTTGCTTGGGCAATCGCTCTGGTGCATGACGTTCCCCCTCCTCCAATATGGCCTCATCCTCAGGTCAATAAGACTGTGCTTCCAAGAATTCTGAGATCGGCGGACCAAGTCTTTTCCTTTTTCACGGATGCCAGGGCCGCAAAGTGGTTTCATTCCCCGATTAGGCGTCTTTCGCTTGCAGAGTCCATTTTTCTCGTCGACTTGATAGTTACCGATTCTGAAGTCAATTGGGTTCGCCAGACGATAACCACGCATCCGACGGAGTATGATAAGGTATACGATTTGGTTCAATACGATCATCGAAGAATAAGAGCCGGGCAGTTTCACTGGGGATATGACGATTACTCTCTCCCGGCTATACTGAGCGTAGGGGGTATATGTGTAGATCAGGCCTATTTTGCGAGTCAGGTGGGAAAGGTTCAGGGTATCCCAACGATCGAGTTTTTAGGTTCGGGAATGGATGGGAGACATGCCTGGTTCGGATACCTCGACACCCGTGGAAAATGGAAAATGGATGCAGGAAGGTATGCAGACCAGCGGTTTGTCACCGGATATGCATTCAATCCTCAAACGTGGAACTTCATTTCAGATCATGACGTCGCCTATCTGAGTGAAGGGTATCGAAATAGTAAGACCTATTTTGCTTCTCAAGTGCACTATTATTGGTCCCGTTTGTATTCCTATCTGGCTGAGTTGGAACTTGCCGAAAAGGCTGGTTCTGCTGCGGTTGCTATTGATCGTCGTAATGCGGATGCATGGACGGTTCTTATCGATATTCGCAAACGCTTGGAACTGCCCCGCTCGCGAATAGACTCCTCTTACCGCGCGGCGTTGACGGCTCTGCAAACGTATTCAGACCTAGAGGCCCGGTTTCTTACTCAGTTCGCCGAATATTTGGAGGAGACCGGAAGGGAGAACTCAGCGAAGATTGAGAGGAATCGCATTACCTACAAAAACAAAGATACCCGTTCTGACTTGGCGATCGATAATGCCGTTTCTGTCTTGGAAACTTCTATGAGGGAAGATTCTCGGTCGGCTCAAATGTATGTTTATCGCAGAATCATTCATCAGTTGGGCTCTCAAGGTGGTATTCAGATTTTGGATGACGTGGTAGTTCCGTTTGTAAATCACTTAGTCAAAAAGGGGCGATTGGGTGATGCCAAATCCGCTTTGATGGAAGCGGAAAATGTGCTCAGTCCGCCAACAGGTTCACAGATGGCAAAGGACTTGGGGCGTATCAAGTCTCAGTTGGGTCTTTAGGGTATTCGAGCTTGAAAAAGCCCCTGAAGTTTGGATGCTTGGGCGTTTTATCTGATTTCGGGAAGGCCTGAAGTCGGTCACAATCCCAAAGACTGCTATGGAAAAGACATTGATACTATTTAAGCCCGATTGCATGAAGAAGAAGCTCATGGGGAGCGTTTTAAGTCGCTTTGAAGCCGCGGGCTTTTCCGTTGCTGGCTGCAAAATGATGCAGTTGGATTCAGCGATTTTGCGCGAGCATTACGCTCACATTGCGGATCGTCCTTTTTTCCCCGAAATTGAAACTTTCATGGCTTCTGAGCCGGTCGTGGCTATGATACTCGAAGGAGAAAACGTGATCGACAGTGTCCGTGAGTTGCTGGGACCGACCGATTCGACGCAGGCACCTGCAGGTACTATTCGAGGAGATTACGGAGAGACAGTCATGATTAATGTGGTCCATGCTTCAGACAGTCCTGAAGCAGCGGAAGCTGAAATCAAGCGCTTCTTCTCGGTTTCAGACTTCATAAAGTAGTATCGCTCTACAATTTCTAAGGAAGAGGAGGTCTGGGTGGCCTCCTCTTTTAGTTTCTAAAAAGGCACTTGGTAGTTCATCGTCTCACTAAAATGTATCGTTGTTCATCACGGATCCCCGAATTACTTGCTGAGTTGATCGAAGCCTTCGCCGTTCATGTCGAATTGGAGAAGGGCCTGAGCACGAATTCGGTGGCGGGATACTTTAGCGATCTTGAGCAATGCGCTGGTTTCTTGAAGTCTCTTGGAGTCAATGATTGGACGGCTGTGCGCTCCGAGCACATTTCGCTATGGATCAGTTCCTTGAGCGGAGACGATTATGCGGTTTCCAGTCTCGCACGCAAGTTGACCAGTATCCGATTGATGGCCCGGTTTTTGGTGCGCGAGCATATCAGAAATGATGATTTTAGTGAGCTGTTGTCTGGTCCCAGAATGACTCGTCGCATACCTCAGACGCTCAATGTCGAAGAGGTGGACCGTTTGCTGAATGCTCCGGACCTGAATACTCCCTATGGGCTTCGTGATAAAGCCATGCTTGAGCTTTTTTATTCGAGCGGTTTGCGGGTATCAGAGTTGGCGACTCTGGAACTCCACCAGTTGGACCTTGAGAATGGGTATCTGCGGGTTTTCGGAAAAGGCTCCAAAGAGCGTTTAGTGCCGATTGGATCCAAGGCTGCCGAGGCCATCGTTTCTTATATCGAATCCGGCCGCTCTTTTTTTGTTAAACCGCACACAGGTAGCGATTTGTTTCTCAGTGAACGTGGCAAAGCGATAAGTCGGAAGATGCTATGGGTAATCATTAAGCACTGTGCGTCCATTGCTGGAATCGAAAAACCCGTCAAGCCCCATCTGTTAAGGCACTCGTTCGCAACACACCTTCTTAACGGAGGGGCAGATCTACGGGCGATCCAGGAGATGCTTGGTCACGCAGATATCTCAACCACTCAGATTTACACGGCCGTGGAAGAGAAACGTCTGATAGAACAACACGATCAATTTCACCCAAGGAATCGTTTGGGGTGATCTATTGAACCATTTCGAAGGAAACGACTTTTCCTTCAGAGAACTCTACCACCAGATTTTTTTCTCTCTCCCCGTGTCTGGCGACGACGATGTCGTCACCCCAAAAGCCGTTCCGATACCATCCCCCAAATCTGGGGCTGTAGGAATAATACCTTCCATAACTACCGTAACCATAAATGGAGCGCGGGGTATATTCGTAATAAGTCCAAACTTCGGAGGTGCCTTTGGCCGACCGTTTCTTAGCCTTTCGGTCTGGCATGCCAGCGGCCATCATGACCATCTCTTGAGTGAATTCGAGGTCGACCTCGCCTTTCAGGATCGTCTCTTTCTGTTCGGCAGTAAAACTATCAAAAAGATCGGGGTTTTCTTCCGCACGGGATTGAGGCGAGGATACGCATCCACTTAATAGTAATACTCCTGATAAAGCTGCTAAGATAAAAATTTTCATGACTGGTTCGTTGGTAAGAACGGTAGTGATAATGTCAGTTCCCTTTGTTTTTCTAATCCTTGGATTTCTTTTTACCTTCCTGTAACTTAGATTAATTTGACAGTTGAAACGGCCGCAATTTAAAAGTGGTCCTCGGATGGAGCTCGTTTTGACAAAGCAGGTGCTGGTGCTCAACCGTTTTTGGCAGGCCGTAAACGTGGTCGGGATAAAACGGGCTTTCAGTCTGTTGGTCCAAGGTCATGCTGAAGTGATTCATCAAAAAGAAGGTGATTTCCAATTATACGACTTTGATCAGTGGTTGGATGCATCGGAAGGATCAGACGAAACCGAAATCGAATGCCTCCATACGGTTCGCTACATGATTCGTCTGCCAAAGGTTATTATCCTCAAGTTTTTCGATAGGCTCCCGATCAAAGAGGTGAAATTTCATAGAAATAATATTTTTGAGCGGGATGAATATCGATGCCAGTATTGTGGTAAGCGATTTAAGGAAGCTGAGCTGAATCTGGACCACGTGATTCCCCGGCATCATGGAGGTAAAACTTCATGGGAGAATATCGTCGCTTCTTGTATTAATTGTAATTCCCGTAAAGCCGACCGTTTGCCGCATGAAGCAGGTATGCATTTGATTCGAAAACCGGTTCAGCCGAAGTGGCGCCCTTTTGTGACGGTTGCGGAGAACCTGAATCAGAACCGATCATGGGATTACTTCTTAAAACCGCTTCAATCCCCTCAATAGATGGGTATTAATTACCTTCATAGAGGGGTACCCAGAGTTTCATGGTGGTGCCGTCAGGGCTCGTTTCCTTTACTTCGATGTCCCCCCGGTGACTTCTGAGTATACGTTTTACGATAGATAGTCCCAGTCCTGTCCCTCCGGGCCTCCCAGTCAGAAAGGAGTCGAATATCTTATCTTTGAAATCAGAAGTGATACCTGAACCTGTATCCTCGATTTCGATACAGGCGCATGCTTGATTGTTAATAGATTCCCTGCCGCAACGGAATGTAATGGCCCCGCTTTCAGAGATGGCTTCGGTGGCGTTCAGAATCAGGTTCAGGATTACCTGTTGAATTTGGCCTTTGTTGACCTCAACCACAAGCTGTTCGCTTCCCGGATGAAAGTAGATGGCTATTTTGTTTTGTATAAGTTTAAGACGAACAAGTTGTAGACTCTCTTCGATTAGTTTTTGTAGGTTCCAGTGAGAGTGTACGGATTGAGAGGACTTTCCAAAATTCAAAACCTGCTCAACGATACCTTCAAGTTGACCAATCTTTTCGTCTATGATTTGGGCGTCTTTCTTGCGCGGATCGTCATCCCGAAAATCCAGGTCTAAACTTCCGAATAGAAGCTTGATCACAGTGAGTGGATTGCGAATTTCGTGGGCAATTTCCGCAGCGAGGAGCCCTAGCGTTATCAACTTTTCGTTTTTTTGCAGGTGCTCCTCATTCTCAAAAATAAGTGAATAAAGCCTGAGGTTTTGGATCGCGACACCGCTGAAGCTGGCGAGTGTGGCCAGGATTCGCTTTTCATCGTTGTTTACCCGGTGAATTTTATCTGAGTAGGCCGCCAGGATCCCTATGGCTTTTCCCTCCCATAGAATCGGACAACACACCATGGAAAGGAGTTCTTCCCCGTTGACGATTTTCCAGAAATGATCCTCTTCGGATTTTCGAAGGTCGAGTACGTCCACGGTTCGTTTTAGATGCATGGCAACTCCGAAGGACGTGTTCTCGACGGCGAGCTCAGGCAAAGGATCGTAGTTCTGCTTGTTCCCTTTTATCGAATGTATTTTCAAGGTCTTACCGTCTGGATTTACGGTTAACAGCATCGAAAGTCGGCACTGCATTATTTTGTGTGTCTCCCGATTGATCGTCTCCAGCAACTCATCGAGATCCAGTTTTGACACAAAGTCTTGTCCCATGGATATGAGCGCCTCCAGTTGTTGGGATCGATTCTTTAGAGACTGGATCAACCAAATTTGGTTCACTATCTGGGTGGTTTCTTTCGCGATGATCTCGAGTGCTCTTTCGCCATTTTTTGAAAATGCTGCCAGACGGTTGGACCCGACTGATATAACACCAATCATCTGATTATTTTCCTCCATCGGGCAAGCGAGTTCGCTTTTAACGTTGTCAGATACTTTGTAGTAGCGGGGTTCGTTTGTAACGTCGTCAACCCGTAATGATTTTCCATGCAGAGCAACCCAACCTGTAATACCCATACCAATGGGGAGACTCAGATCTTTGCTGTTTTCGGGCAGTCCACGATTGACCTCAATTTCGAGTTGTCGGGTATCTGGGTTGATCAGTGCGATGCTGGCGGCATAGGCGGCGAAATACTGCTTAACCAGCTCAAGTATCGATTCCAGTGCATCCTGAGGATTCTCGGCTTCATGTCCGATTACGCGAATCCTGTAAAGAAGATCTATAAGCGCGTCGCGCTCGTTTGCTTTGCTCATGCTAGCCTACGGCCTGAAGTTCATCTGAATCGATAACTTTGGCTAGGCTGTTTTTGAGATCAACTAAATTGGTATCGCTTTGAGAATCGGTTTTGTCGCGGGAGTTTTCTATGTAGAATGTATCAACAGCGATATTTCTTTCTGTTGCGATACGAGCGAAAGTCATATCGTACCCTTTCTCATACATGACCTTACCCAAGAAATAGAGTAACCCAATCTTATCATAGGCTTCAATTTCCACGACATTCTTCCTGAGCTCTACTTCCCTATAGACGTCAACGGATTGAGGGAAGGGTGTATGAGTGTGTTTTTCAGAGCCAAACAGCTTTTTGGGCCGTTGTTTCTTGGCTTCCTCGATGATCGCTTTGCTGAGGTCTTTGTTCTTCACTACCGCTAGGTCGAGGCACTGTTCAAATTTTTCCTGAGCGGATTTACTTTGCACGATTCCTCCTTTGGTGTCGCAGACAAAAAACGTATCGATCGTTATGTGGTCCATACGATTGATTGCTTTGGCGCTCACGATGTTTAGCCCCGCCAGGCTGAATGAGCCTGCCAGTCTATGGAAGAGTCCGGCCCGATCCCAAGTCACGATCGTTACAACAGTATGGCCGCGGTTGAAGTCATCCCTCCAATCGATAACGGGTGAGAGTGCCGCTAATGATTCCGCCTCATTGATGTTTCTCAGTAGTTGGTTGACCAGTTTGATATGGGTGACAATTTCTTCGACACTGTTGTGAACGAAGTAGCGTTCGGGTAAAAGATTACAGTGTGCGTGTATTTCTTCTTGCGACACGTCTTCGATATCGAGGGAAAGAAGCTTTTCGTAGATCATGGCCTTCTTTTTCTCCAACTCTTTCTCGAGGCTTTGCTCTGCAGCGAGGTGAGCTTTGGTGGCAGAGAATAAACGCCTGTGTAACATGTCTTTGTAACTGTTCCAGAGAGAGGAAGAAGTTCCCTTAGCGTCGCAGTAGGTATGAACGAATAATAGGCTGAGCTGTTTTTGATTAACGACCTTGTTGGCAAATGACTGAATGTTCTGGGGATCATCAATGTCATGATGTTGCCAGAATCGTGCCATTTCCAAATGATTGCCGATAATAAATAAAATTTCTTCGTGGATGCGCGGGTCTATTCCCATCCGCTCAAGTATGGGGCGGGAGATTTCCACCCCGACCTTATCGTGTCCCTTGATTCCCACACCTTTTCCTATGTCATGCAGCAAGAGTATGAGGTAGAGCTCCGATGGATCATCGAGCTTGTGGACTTCCTCTCGATATGCCTTCAGGTCATCGGTACTTTCGCTTAACACTTGATCCAATTGCTTGATCGTATTCAGGATGTGGAAATCGATCGTGTAACGGTGGTAATACTCGTGTTGAACCAGGCAGGTAAGGGTTTCGAATTCAGGCATAAACTTTCCCAGAACACCTAGATCGTGCATGCTGTTGAGAGTCGAGTAGACGTTGCCTAAGTCTGATAGAATCGAGCGGAAAGTTTCGTTAGCCTCAGGAGAGTAGACGATAGAATTGTCAATCATGTCGAGTGACTTTGTGATCAGATTAGTAAGATCGAAATCCAATTTAACCCCGAGTTGCTGCCGGTGACGAAACACACGAATGAGCCTTAGCGGATCGTCCTTGAATATGTTTCGATTGACCATCGTCAATTCCTTGCCCCGAACCATGAAGCCATCGATAATTCGTGGTCGTTCCTGGCGTCTTGAATTGATGACTTCGCGAAACGAAATCTTTTCTTTCTCGGGTTCGTTAATGGCCAGCCGTTGTTCCAGAAGAATGGACAGACGAAGGATGTTTTGTGCGCTTCGGTAGTAGTCACGCATAAATTCCTCTACCTTCTTGAGCGGATCTTCCTGGGGATAGTTGAATGACTCAGCGGCTCCATATTGCATCTCGAAAGTCAGCACATCAATCGCTCTTTCACTCCTGTAATGAACTTCATTGCGGGTTCTTAACAGGAAATCGTAGGCCTTTTTCAGCTTCTTGCGTTCCTCTTTTGAAAGGTAACCGAATTCGACCATTTCTCGAAGGCTGGCCGTGCCGAGCTTGATTTTCCCCATCCAAAGGAGGTTCTGATAGTCTCTCAAGCCACCGACGCTGTTCTTGATGTCAGGTTCTTGAATGAGAACCGTATTTCCAAATTTGGCCCGGCGGTCTCTCTGGTCTTGGAGTCGAGCGTTTATATAGTTGCGAGTGTCTTTTCTGCAAAAGTGGGTGTAGGCCTTTGAAAATACTTCGAAGAGGCTTTCTGATCCGGCAACGAGTCTGGATTCCAGCATGGCATTTTTTGACTGTACATCCGTTTTTGCCTCTTCCATCGTCTGTTTGATGGTTCTGGTTGAGTGACCGACTTTGAAGCCCAAGTCCCATAGCATGTAGAGAATGCGCTCAGTGAATACCTCCTGGAATTTGGGAAGTATTTTCGCCCGAATTTTCTCCGGGTATAAAAACATAATATCCACATCGCTGTAGGGGCAAAGCTCTGCACGCCCGTACCCTCCGAGTGCGAGAATTCCGATCGCAAACGGTAGTTTCCCATATTCTGACTCAAATGCCTTCAGGTCATAGTCGAACATATGTTTCAGTAGCTGATCAATCGCATGCGACCTCGCTTTCACCACTTTCATCCCGGAACTCTGGGAGTCGTGGAGCGCTCTTTGTTTCCGGTCTTCCTGTTCCAGCCAGAGCTTGTAGATCTCGAGTCTCTGCTCTCGCAGAGCATTTTCAGAGACGTACAAACGGACGGGTTTGTCCTTCAATTTTGGGGTTTCAGCGGTGTCAGGCATTGGATAATCAATAAGGGTGTACTGAGTCGCTTACCCAGCGCAAGGATCTTGTCGGTATTCCAGCTTGGCAAACCGCTTGACTTGCCCAGATCTATGAGAAACCGTCTGGCCTAATTATTCCAACTTTTTAACGATTCACTCATTATGGCAGGTGTAGGCAAACTTCTCAAACAAGCGCAGAAAATGCAGAAAAAGATTGAGGCGTTGGAGGCCGAGTTGGCCACTCAAACGCTCGATGTTTCCAGCGGTGGTGGCGCGATACAGGTCACCGTGACCGTCTCGGGGGATATTAAGGGTATTCAGCTCGATTCGGATTTTCTGAAAGAAGATAAAGCGTTTGTCGAAGAGACCTTGGTGACGGGCGTCCAGGACGCAATCGAAGCTGCTCGGAAAGCGAAAGAAGAAGCGATGAGTGAAGTGACCGCAGGCATGCAAATGCCCGGGTTTATGTAAGCGGTACGGATACTCCAGATGACTCCGTCTTTCGACCACTTGGTAAAGCAATTAAAGAAGTTGCCGGGACTGGGTTTTCGATCTGCCGAGCGAATCGCGCTTCATTTATTGGTTGAGCAGCCGGAGAACACGGCAGGCCTCATCGAGGCGCTTTCGACCGCATCGGAGCAAGTGACCCGTTGCGAACAGTGTGGCAATCTGGCTGAAGAATCCCACTGCAACATTTGTCAGGATGAAAGGCGTGAAAACTCCGTATTGTGCGTAGTGGAACAGGTGCCGGACCTCCTGGCCATTGAGAGTTCCGGATCGTTCCGCGGTCTGTATCACGTGCTTCATGGAAAACTCTCGCCGATCAAGGGTATTGGGCCGGATCAACTTAATCTTGCTGCGTTGCAGGAGCGTCTCAGCGAAGAAAATTGTAGTGAGATCGTGCTGGCGCTTTCTAACGATATCGAAGGGGAAGCGACTTGCCATTTTATCGTCGAAGTGATTATAAAGGACCGTCCGATTAAGGTGAGTCGTATCGGGTTTGGTCTGCCGAGTGGGGGAGGTATCGTGTATGCCGATCAAATCACGCTAAGGTCTGCGATGGACGGTCGACGATCCTACTCTGGCTAGTCACTACGCTGCAGCCTTGCACTGAAACCTTTGTGGAGTAAACCTGTCTCCTTTAGCCGAATCCTGAATTCAGTTTGATTATGAGATTTCTTTTTGTTACATCGTTGCTCCTCGTAACCTGCCTGTCTGTGTCGGCGGGTTACAAGCTGATTCAACCGCCGCTTCCGAATGATCCTATGCAGGTTCATATTTATGAGTTGGATAACGGGTTGACAGTCTATCTCAGTGAAAACCACGAAGAGCCCAAGTTCTTTGCGGAGGTTTCTGTTCGCGTCGGTGGCGCCAATGATCCTGAAACCAACACCGGGCTCGCTCACTACTTGGAGCACCTGCTATTTAAAGGAAACACCAAACTTGGTACGCTGGATTGGGAAAAGGAAAAGCTTCACATTGACAGGATCAATGAGCTTTACGAAATGCGTTTTCAGGAGACGGACCCGGGCAAGCGCGAGGCACTGTTCCAGCAAATTGTCGATGAGTCAGCAAAGGCCTCTCAGTATGCAGTGCCCAACGAGCTGGATCGTATCGTCAAGCAGCTGGGGCTTACGTCAATGAATGCCGGGACGAGTAACGATTACACCGTCTATTACATGGAACTACCCTCAAATCGTCTCGAACAATGGGCGGTCTTGGAATCGAACCGTTTCATCGATCCTGTTTTTCGATTGTTCCTGCCTGAACTGGAAATCGTGTACGAAGAAAAGAACCGTTCCATGGATAATAAGGGGCGTATCATTCAAGAGCAGATTTTTGGACTCAGGTATCCGGGCCATCCCTACGGAACGCAAACCGTGCTCGGGCATGTCGAGCACTTAAAGAATCCATCCATTCAGGCCATTCACGACTTTTTCGACACCTACTACGTTGCAAATAACATGGCGCTCTGCCTATCCGGTGATTTCAAAATTGAGGAGGCGATTGAGCTTATCGATCAGCATTTTTCATCTTGGAAATCTGGAGACGTTCCCGAGTTTCAATTTGGGGACGCGAAACCGATCACGGAACCCAGGACCGCCGAGGTATTCTATCCGGGGGAAGAAGAAGTTTACCTGGCATTTTCTACTCAGCCACTGGGGCATAAAGATATCGAAGCACTAAAACTTGTTGATATGATCCTGGACAATGCGAATGCCGGTTTGATCAACCTCAATCTTAATCAACAGCAAAAAGTGCTGAATGCCGGTTCTTTTCCGTATCTTAGAAAGTATGCAGGAACCCAGTATTTATATGGTTCGCCCAAAGAAGGGCAGACGCTGGAAGAGGTGGAAGCATTGTTGCTTGAGCAATTGGAGATTATCAAAAACGGCGATTTTGGCGACTGGCTGATTCCAGCAATCGTGGCAGATTTTAAACGATCCGAAAAACTCGGACTGGAGTCCAATCAGGCACGTGCTGGGTTGATGGCTTCATCCTTTTATTCAGTGGAAGAATGGGAATATACGGTGACAGAGATCGATCGATTGGCGGCTCTCACCAAAGCGGATGTGGTTGCGGTAGCGAACAAGTATTTCAGTGGGCCTCATGTCGCAGCGTATCGGCGCAATGGTGAATTTGAACCTCCCAAGGTGGATAAACCTGAATTTGAAAAACCGGACGTATCCGGCTTCGAATCTTCGGAATTCGGAGAAACCGTGTTGCGCATGGAGTCGCCGCAGATTGAACCTGATTTTGTGGAAAAAGGGGAAGACTATCAACTGGTCGAGGTAAGGGACGGTGTCCGATTATTTTATACGAGAAACCCAGTTAACGACCTGTTCTCCCTTACAATGGACTTCGATTTTGGCCGTCGGGAAAATGAACGACTCGCTGCTGCCAGTTTGCTGCTGGATAAATCAGGAACCAACGACCTTTCTCCCGACGAATTGAAGCAGGCCTGGTATGCAAAGGGGTCCGATTTTTCGTTTTCGGTGGGTGACCATGAGTCGTCGTTTTCCATCAGCGGTTTGGACGAAAACTTCGATAGCACGATCGAATTAATGCAGGAGTTTGTGAGTCATCCGCAAAGTAGTCAGGAAGTATTGGATACGCTGAAGCAAATCATATTGAAACAGCGAAAAGACTCCAAGGAAGATATCCAGTCTCTGTTCCTTGCATTGAGAAACTATAACCGTTATGGAGATGAATCTCCGTTTCTAACCCGTTTAAGTACTGAAGAAATTATGGCGCTTACGGTGGGCGACTTGTTGGCCGAAATCAGTGGTATGTTGAATTATAAGAGAGACTACTTCTATGTGGGTTCGCTGCCGGTTGAGGTCGTTCAGTCAAAGATTGCTTCATTGATAGACGCTAAGGCAGAGCTTCGCGATCCGCTCCCGTATCAAGTGGAAGATATTCGGGAACCCTCCGAAACGGAGATTCTTTTTTTCGATTGGGAAACTGCCCAGGCGCAGGTCCGGATCGAATTCGCCGATGGTAAATACGACGAAAGCAACGAGTTGGAGATCGAACTGTACAACGATTATTTCGGGGGAGGCATGTCCAGCATCGTGTTTCAAGAGTTACGCGAGGCCCGTGCATTGGCCTATTCGGTGGGTGCGCGCTACTTGTCTGCTTCCAATCGAAAGTCCGAAAACCTGATGCTGGCGGCGATTGGTACTCAGCCGGATAAAGCAGTGGAAGCCCTGGAGGTTTTCTTGGAGCTCTTCGACAACCTGCCTGAATCTGAAGGACGATTCGAGAACACCTTGGGCTCCTTGGAGAATCAATTTCGGGTTGGGAAACTGAAGTTCCGGCAGATTCCGGGAGCGGTAAAATCCTGGGAGCAACTCGGATTTTCCTCAGATCCGCGTCCCGAGCGATTTGCCGAGCTGAAGAATGCTTCCTTCGAGGACATGACTGACTTCCACAAGGAGAGAATCGCAGGGCGGCCAAAGTTGATTTCGATTGTGGGCCCCAGAGATCGTCTGGACCTGAAAAGTATCGCGAAGTTGGGAACGCTCAAGGAAGTGACGGTTGATGACTTGTTCAGAGACTGAACGGGCTCGTCTCACGCTTTGACAAAAACGTAACCTAAACTGCTCAATTGCGGATTGCACTGATTCGGGTATTAACGTTGCTTCTGGGCTACTTATGAAACTGGACATTCCTGAAGGACCCTTTGAAGCTTACATCTTCGACTGCGATGGCACCTTGGCAGATTCGATGCCCGTGCACTACGATGCATTCCTGAAAACGTTTGCACAAATGGGAGTCGAGTTCGATCTGACGGAAGAGATTTATTACGGACTTGCGGGGGTTCCCATTCATGAGTTCGTCGCCAATTTGAATCACCGGTTTAATACCCAGATCGATAGTCACGAGGTCGATGAGTGGAAGAACAGGTTTTATCGTGAGTCTCTGGATTGTATTCAGCCGGTTGCAGTGGTCGTCGACCTCCTGAAATCTATGGTTGGTAAGGTGCCGATTGCAGTGGCTTCCGGCGGGACTCGCCACTGTGTGAGCAGGACTTTGAGTATTATTGGTGTCGCGGATGATATCGATGCATTGGTTACTGCTGAGGACGTTCAAAATGGAAAACCCGCTCCCGATATCTTTTTGAAAGCCGCACAACTCCTGAATGTGGATCCGGGCAAATGTCTGGTTTTCGAAGATGCAGCCCTCGGTATTCAGGCAGCTCACTCGGCAGGTATGCAAGCTGTTCACGTTGAGACACACCCGTACGCAAAAGGGTAGTTGATCGTGGGATTTGATTGAAGAGCTGAATCCTAATTCACAGTTTCCGTTGAATCATAGTTGCTGAAGTCGCTTTGACTTTTTTGTAGGCTTAGGCTTGTTTCTTCGCATAGGCACATCATGTGTTTAATAAATCCAGTCTCTAATGAGTCGTCGTTACCCTAATCTGTTTATAACTCTGTCATTTCTGGCAGGTTCATTCCTCAGCCTCGCGGCGAAGGATGCGATTAATTTCAACCGGGATATCCGTCCGATCCTTTCGAATAAGTGTTTTCATTGTCACGGTCCGGATGAAGCCGATCGGAAAGAAGAGCTTCGCATGGATATTCCGGATGGTCCTCTGGGGGCGCTTACGCCGCGGGATGATTACTTCATTATTAAGCCCGGTGAACCAGAAGAAAGTGAAATCTACTGGCGTATCATTGAAGAATACGAGGAAGAGAGAATGCCGCCGGGAGACTCACACAAGTCTCCGCTCACAGAGGACGAAGTTGAGTTGGTGAAGCAGTGGATTACAGAAGGTGCGAAATATGAAGACTTCTGGGCATTCGCTCCTCCGGTTGCCACGGAACCCGCCAAAGTAAAGGACGAAGACTGGGTTGCGAATGGTGTAGACAACCGCGTATTGGCGATGCTTGAGGGAAAGGGACTTCAGCCGAAACCGGAAGCCGATAAGCGGACGCTTATTCGAAGACTCACCTTCGACTTGACGGGATTACCGCCCACTTTGGAGGAAATAGATGTCTTTCTCAAAGACGACAGTTCTGGCGCCTACGAAAGATTGGTGGACCGCATCCTGGCGAAACCAGCCTATGGTGAGCACCTCGCCCGGTATTGGGCAGACTTGGTGCGTTTGAGTGATACGAATGGTATGCACAAAGATTTCCACCGCGATTTTTCGACTTACCGCGATTGGTTAATCCGCTCATTCAACGAAAATCTTCCGTTCGACGAATTCGTAAAATATCAGCTGGCTGGAGACCTGTATGAGGAACCTACACGGGAGCAGTTGATCGCGTCGGGGTTCAACCGGATGCACATGATTATCGATGTGGGTACGGCCCTGCCAGAGGAAAGCCTGCACAAGAATGTGGCGGATCGGGTGGAAGCTTTCGGTACTGCGTTTCTGGGGCTCACGGTTCAATGTGCACAGTGTCACGATCATAAGTATGATCCCATTACTCAAAAGGACTACTTCCAGCTCTATGCGTTTTTCAATAATTTCAGTGGGGCAGCAGAGACGACTCGTCGTCCGCAGCGTGGGTTGCAACCCCCGTTTATCAATCTGACAACGCCGGGTCAGGATCGGGATATAGCGAGCTTCGATGCGAATAAACGGCGTTTGGAGTTTGATCTGAATGCAGTAAACCGTGTGCTGGGCCTGTCTGATAAATGGCCTAAGCAGTTTGAAGAAGTCGAGGTGCCCTGGATTTGGGACAACTCGGAGCTCGAGCCCAAGTCGCTTGAATTTGAGACCGAACTCAAGTTGAAACAAGTCCCTGAAGTCGCGATGGCTCGTTTCGTTGGCATGGGTGCTTTCGAAGTCTTCGTTAACGGCGAATCTATTGGCAAAGGTCGTTCGCTGAATGAAGGCATTGCCGCTGAATTGAGCGGTATACTTCAGGTCGGAAACAACGTGATTTCCGCGAACGTTTCTGGAAATGCGGGTTTTGCATTTATTCTCGAGTACCGGGAAGCGGGGCAGGATCGTACTCTGATTTCTGATGAGCATTGGATGTTCAAGGGGAAGAGTGATGCTTCAAGGACGGCAGCGTCCATCGTTCATGAGTTGAGTGGCAAAAATGAGTGGACTTCCAAAGTTCGATCTTACGAAGCGCTTGAAATCTCGAAAGAGAAGGATCAACTCGAGAAAGACCGGATTGCTTATCTGGAAGGAATTCCTGGCGCGATGTTCATGAGTGAAAAGGTTCCGCCGCGTCAGACTTTCATACTCGAAGGTGGTGATTACGAATCACTCGGAGAACCTGTGGAAAGGAATACCCCAGGTTTTTTGCCTCCAATGAAAGAGAGGGAGGGCATGTACTCCCGCATGGATTTAGCCGAGTGGTTGGTGAGACCCGATCACCCACTGACGGCGCGTGTCACGGTAAATCGTTTTTGGCAACAGTTGATGGGCGTAGGTCTGGTAAAAACCTCGGAGGACTTTGGCGCTCAAGGTGAATGGCCGAGTCATCCCCAGTTGCTCGACGACCTGGCTTTGGACTTTGTGAAATCGGGTTGGGATGTGAAGCGCCTGATCCGAACGATTGTGCTTTCCAATACCTACAAGCAGTCTTCGAATGCGAATCCTGCGGAGTACATTGCTGATCCCGAAAACCGGCTATTGGCTCGTGGCTCCCGGTATCGAATGGATGCTGAGATGATTCGCGACCAGATTCTTGCGGTCAGTGGTCAGCTAAACCCGACCATGTATGGGAAGAGTGTTAAGCCACCCCAGCCGCCAGGGCTTTGGGAGATGGTGAGTATGGATGCTCCTTTCACCTATGTCGCGGATACCGACGACAATATTTATCGTCGAAGTTTTTATACCTATTGGAGGCGCGGTATGCCCCCTCCGCAGATGACTATACTCAATGCGCCGTCCCGGGAGTTTTGCGTTACTCGTCGTGAGAGAACGAATACACCGTTGCAAGCACTATTGTTAATGAACGAGGCAGAATATTTTAATGCGGCCAAAGAAACTGCAAAAAATGTTTTGGCCCAGTCTGATAGTGTGGCGGAGGGGTTGGGACGTGTGTACGAGTTGGTTACCTCTCATGTTCCAGAAGCTGATCGTTTGGCGCTCATGGTGGAAGCTTTGGAAGGGTTTAAGGATTACTACGGTGAGGAGACTTCGCTAGCTGAATCCATGACCCCTGAACTTAAGGATGCGCCGTTAGAAAAACGGGTTGATCTTGCGGCCTGGACGATGGTCACTCACAGCCTGCTCAATCTCGAACTTGCCAAGGTCAGGAGATAATTATGGAACCGTTTCAATCATTTTGTGACACGCTCAATCGACGTCAGTTTATCAAGAAGGCTTCCATGGGATTGGGTGCAGCCGCCTTGAGTGGCCTCATAAATAATTCTTTGTCAGGCGCAGGTGCGGTTCCCAATGGACTTCATTTTACACCGAAGGCAAAGCGGGTCATTTTTCTCTTTATGGCCGGTGGACCCAGCCAACTGGACTTGTTTGATTACAAGCCGAATCTGGAAAAACTGCATGGTATTGAATTGCCTCCCGAGATTACTCAAGGGCAGCGCGTAACGGCGATGACCAAGGGGAAGAAAAAGGACATCTGTGCTTCGATCTTCAAATTTGCCCCCCACGGCGAAAGTGGATTGATGATGAGTGAGTTACTCCCGCATTTGTCCAAGCATGCGGATGATCTTTGTCTCATCAAATCCACTCACACGGAGGCGATTAATCATGATCCTGCGAAGACCTTCTTTTGCACCGGGTCCGAAATGCCGGGGCGTGCAAGCATGGGTTCTTGGTTGAGTTACGGGCTGGGAACCTTGAATCGGGATCTGCCGGATTTCGTGGTGTTGAGCTCTGCTTTCTGGTCTGGAAAAGTCAATGTCCAGGCCCTGTACAGCCGACTATGGGGGAGTGGGTTTTTGCCCGGAAAACATCAGGGTATTGCATTCCAGTCGGTTGGAGATCCTGTGCTTTTTCTTTCTAATCCCAAGGGTGTGGATCGCACAGCCCGGAGGAAGATGTTGGATTTCGTGGCGAAGATAAATTCCGAGCAAGAGATTCAAACGGGAGACCCGGAGATTAAAACCTCCATCGCTCAGCAGGAGATGGCTTTCCGTATGCAAATGTCGGTGCCTGAATTGACAGACCTCAGCCAGGAGAGCCAAAGCACTCTGGATCTTTATGGCCCCGAAGTGACGGAGTCAGGGTCCTTTGCGCGCAATTGTTTGTTGGCGCGTCGTATGGCAGAACGCGATGTTCGTTTCGTTCAACTCTTTCATCGGGGGTGGGATCATCATAGAGAATTACCTACCCATATTCGAGGGCAGGCCCGAGATGTGGATCAGCCAATATCCGGTTTGCTAACTGACCTGAAACAACGCGGTTTGCTGGACGATACGCTGGTGGTATTTGCGGGTGAATTCGGTCGCACGACTTTTGCTCAAAATCTGACTCCAGGTGACCGTACTGATTATGGTCGCGATCACCATCCACGCTGTTTTACCACTTGGATGGCGGGTGGCGGTATTAAGGGAGGGATCAGTTATGGCGAGACTGATGAGTTCTGCTACAATGTAACGAAAGATCCAGTGCACGTTCGCGATCTTCATGCGACCATGCTTTACCAACTGGGTATCGACCACAACCGATTGATATTTCCATTTCAGGGACTTGACCACAAGCTTACCGGAGTGGAGAAGGCTCACGTCGTGAAAGACATCCTAGCCTAAATATAGGCTTTTCGTTCGACCTTACATGCCGGCCCAAAACTGGTAGTCTTGCCCCGGGTCGTCATATTTGATCATCAGTCGCTTCAGCTCTGATTTCATGTGACGCAGAGTATCCGTATGGGGCTTGCTTTCGATCAGGTTCTTCATCTCGTACGGATCTTTGTGCAAGTCATAGAGTTCGTCGTAAAACGGTTCTTTGTAGTAGTGGACGTATTTCCAGCGATCTGTCCGAACGGCTTTCCACCAGGACTTTTGACCGGGAAGATCGGTTTCAGACCAAAATTCGAACAAAAGTGCGGAACGTGGATCGTCGAGCTGACCACCTTGAAATACCGGGAGGAGATCCTGGCCTTGCATCTCTTGGGGGATCGGAATACCCGCTAACGAAAGTAAGGTTGGAGCTATGTCTATGTTGAGAACGTCGACCTCTGAGCGGCTGCCCGCTTGTATAAGTGGTGGGTAGCGGACAAGGAAGGGAACTCTTATTGATTCTTCGTAGGCGAGTCGTTTCTCGGTAAGGCCGTGCTCTCCAAAGAAGAAACCGTTGTCACCGATAAAGATAATCATGGTTTGATCGAGTATGCCTTCTTCTTCGAGTGTCCGGTAGATTTCGCCGACTCCATCGTCTATATCCACGGTCATCCGTGCGATGTTGCGTATGTCTTCGTCAGTTGGCGGTTTTTGGGCAAAGCCCTCGAGAGAAGGTTGTACGGTGAATCCTGGTTGGGCGCTGAGACGGCGCTCGATTGGCTGGTCTTTATAGAGCGTACGATTCCGCTCGGCAGCCAGTAGGTGCTCGTCGCCATAGCTTGTGTGGACGGAGCGGTGCCAGAGTGAAATATTAAATGGCTGGTCTTTGTTTTCCCGAATGAAACGGACGGTTTCTGCAGAATCAATGTCGGTCGCATGTCCTTCATAGGGTATCCATTCGCCATCTACGTTAACCACCGGATTCATTTTGTAGTCCCGGTTCACACCAGAGCAAAACCAACGGTCAAATCCGGGGTGAGGCGTTTTGTCGGCGTTTCGTCCGGTAGTCCACTTTCCGATAAAGGCTGTTTTGTAGCCTGCTTTTTGAAATAGCTGCGGATAGGTCTTGAGAAGTTTGGTGTGCCCCTTGGGAGCGGTGTTTTTGTAGCTGCCGTTGGTGTGAGCGTACTGGCCTGTCATGAGGCACCCGCGGCTCGGCCCACATAGGGGAGTCGTCACAAAGGAGTTTTCCATCAACATACCTTCTTGGGCTATGCGGTCTATATGAGGTGTCTTGACGAAGGGATGTCCAGTGATGCCCAATCCGTCCCAACGTAGTTCATCGACATTGATGACGATGACATTGGGCCGGTCCTGGCCAGTGGCCGTCGACAACGGGAGTGCAAATAGTGCTAACAGGTATAGAAACGGGGAAACGAATTTAGGGATCATAACAGAAGTATTAACATAGAATCTTAAGATATATATACGGCACCTGCCAAGTGTTGAATATTGGGCGCAATAGCAGGGTGGGTTGGCTTTCGTGTGCACTTGCCGTTACTCCTCGGGAGGCAGTCGACGCGGAATCAAAACAACGATCAGGAAAAAGGGTAGGATGATTCCAAACAATCCCCAAGTCCAGAGGCGACCTTTAGAGCGGGCGTATTGGATACTGCCGATCGTAAACAGAACGATGCCAACGATCATCATATGAAGTGGTTGAAGACCTCCGATGAGTACGCTTCCGTGACGCGCAAAATGATTTCCTACGACTTGCAGAAGGAAACCTACGATAAGAAGTATACGATGGATAGCCGACATACTAAGAAGTCTACAGCTTGAGACCGCCCATCTCGCATACTTTATCGAAATGCTTTTTATCGACAGGCTGGATTGAGAGGCGTTGTCCACGTTTGACAACAAGCATGTCGTCAAGGGCTTTTTCGGCTTTCAGGTCCTGTAAGGTGACAGGGCGTTTGAGTGCGCGCCTGTATTTTACGTCCACCATCAACCAGCGTGGGTTCTTCTTCGAGGATTTTTCATCGTAATATTTAGATGTTTTATCGAAGGCGGTGGGATCGGGGTAGGCTTCCTTGGAAGCAATTTCGGCGAGTCCTACCACGCCGGTGTCAGCGCCTGCATTGGAATGGTAGAATAAAACCCAATCTCCTTGTTTCATTTCGTCCCGCATCAGGTTGCGCGCCTGATAGTTGCGAATACCGTCCCAGGGTTCGGTCTTGTTCGGGCAGTTTTTCAAATCCTCGAATGAGAATGTGTCGGGTTCAGACTTCATGAGCCAATAGTTTCTAGCCATAGGTGAGGAGTCTGTGGAGAGACTTTGTCAGTCGGCAAGTTTTTTGGATGGTGCAATGGGTATTAATCGTCTAGCTCTTGCTGCATGGAAAAACCTCCTGCATTGCGGCCTGGAGATACAATTCGCCTTATTGCCCCCTCAAGTCCTCCAAATGATCGTTCCTCATTGGAACTGGCTATAACGGCGTTGAAACAATTGGGTTACCGTTTAAAATATTCGGATGCTATTTTCGGGCATACGGGCTATCTGGCGGGGAGTGATGAGGAAAGAGCGCGGGATTTCGAGCAGGCTTTCTTGGATGAACGAGCCGATGCGATTCTCTGTGTGCGGGGTGGTTATGGGGCTACGCGAATCCTTGATCTCATTGACTGGGATTTGATAGAGCAGCCCAAGGTATTCATGGGATTTAGCGATATCACGGCGTTGCACTGCGCGCTTTGGAAAAAGTGTGGGTTCTCCAGTTTTGCGGGGCCCGTACTCACCTCGGATCTCGCGGATGGTAAGCCGGATTCTGTATCCTGGAATCACGCACTTTCCCTGATCACGGGAGAACGAATCAAAGGGAATCTCATTTGTGAGCCGTTTAATCTGAGTCATCCCACGGCCTTGGTACCGGGTACTTGTCATGGGCGTTTGATGGGAGGAAACTTGTCTCTGTTGTGTTCCCTTATGGGAACGCCTTGGTTTCCCAATTTTAAGAATTCGATTTTGTTTTTGGAGGATGTGGGGGAATCGCCTTACCGGATTGATCGTCATCTAACCCAGTTAAGAAATGCCGGCGTTCTGGAACAGGTCTCGGGTATTGTGTTGGGAGATTTTCGTTATTCGGATATCCAGCGACGGAATGATAGGCAGCAGGGACTTCAAACGATGGAAGAGGTGTTTCAGGATCGCCTGACAGATCTGGGAAAGCCGGTTTTGTCCAACATTCCTTTCGGCCACATCAAGCCGAAGATTACGATCCCGTTTGGAACGCTCGTGATCCTCGATTGTGATAAGCGCAACCTGTTGCTTCAGGAAAGCAGCGTGATTTGATCTAGTGAAAATCGTGAGAGGCTTCTTCGGGGAGACCTTCGACTTCGAGGCGGGAAACAGATTCGGCTCTTACATGGATAACGCCATCGATATTTTGCAGGCGCCCTCGCATGCGCAGAAACGGTTCTTGTTTTACGACCAGGCGATTGGTTTCAAAAAACTCTGCGGTGAGCACGGTGTTGATGATCCCCGTTTCGTCTTCCAGGCTTACGAAGACAAAGCCTTTGGCGGTTCCAGGGCGTTGTCGGCAGATAACAGCGCCTCCGATATCTAGCCGTTGTCCATTGCGCCCCTTGGGCAGATCCGTAGCGCGCCAGAGTTCGGGTAACTTACGTCGGACGAGCCTCATAGGGTGCTTGCCTACAGTGAGTCCTACAGCTTGATAGTCTGCCTGGATACGCTCCAGATAAGTCATGGCTTCTATTGGAGGGGTGGAGGCCAGGCTTTCGGGATCTGAAACCGTAGCGAGCAGATCGTCTTCCCGGATTTCCGCTACTTCCCAGAGGGCGGACCTTCTATCTCCGCTAAAAATGTTGAGAGCTCCGGCTAGTCCGAATTGGCGGAGTTCGTCTTCGTCAAAGATCGTCCGGTGGCGGAAGTCGTTCAGGTCTTTGAAAGGAGTCTTTTCGCGTTCTTCAACCATGCGGGCCAACTTGATTCTAGCGACTCCCTTGACCCAGTTCAGTCCGAGTTGGATCGTCTGGTCGTCTATGATGGTACAGCGAAGCTCAGACTTCACAATACAGGGTGCCTTGAAGCACATACCCCTGCGCTTGGCGTCCTGGACCAGGGTCGCTGGGGAGTAGAACCCCATGGGCTGGTTATTGAGGAGTCCGCTGTAGAACTCCGCAGGGTAGTGGACTTTTAAATACGTACTGCCATAGGCCAGTAAACCGAAGCTGATTGCGTGGGACTCCGGGAACCCATAGAGGGCAAAGGATCCGGTTGCCTTCATGATTGCTTGAATCTTTTCTTCCTCGACCCCTTTGGCTTCCATTGCGCGACGCATTTTGTCCTGAACCTTGGCGAGCCGTTCCGGGGATCGATGGAAATTAAGTGCCCGGCGTAACTCGTCTGCTTCGGCTCCAGAGAAGTCGGCCATGATCATAGCGATCTGGAGCATCTGCTCCTGGTAGAGGGGAACTCCCAGCGTACGCTCCAATACAGGCCTCAGTCGTTCATCGATATATTCGACGGGGGCCTTACCTTGTCGGCGGGCTAGAAAGGGGTGGACCAGGTCTCCCTGAATCGGACCAGGTCGAATAATAGCCACTTCGATCGCGACATCGTAGAAACAGGCGGGCTTCATGCGGGGGAGAGTTGCCTGTTGGGCCCGGCTTTCGATTTGGAATACGCCAATGGTGTCGGCCTTCTGCATGCACTCGAAGGTCTTTTTATCATCCTTGGGGATGTGAGCCAGATCAACCGGATGACCCCGTTCGTGGGTAAGCTCGAGAGCATCCTGCATGACGGCCATCATGCCCAGACCCAAAAGATCGACTTTTACGATTCCCAGGTCCTCGCAGTCGTCCTTGTCCCACTGGCAAACGACACGTCCCGGCATGGAGGCATTCTCCAAGGGAACTACCTGGTCGAGTGCATTTTCGCAAACGATCATGCCGCCGGAGTGTTGCCCCAGGTGGCGCGGTAGGCCGTAGATGAGTTGATACAGACCGACCAAAGCGGCGGCCCGCGGATGCTTTTTCTGAATGCCAGCCTGCTCGAGTTGATTTTCCAATCCGAGTGTCTGGGGAAAGTCTCCGCTGGCGTAGAGACTTGAGAAACGGTCGATTAAGGCTCTCGGGAAATTGAGTACTTTACCTATTTCCCGAACCGCACTTCGACCTCGATAGGTAATGACATTGGCGGTCATGGCCGCACCGTGTTTGCCGTAGCGGTGATAGACTTCCTGGATGACGCTTTCCCTTCGCTCGCCGCTTGGTAGATCCAGGTCTATGTCCGGCCAACCCGAACGCCCTTCACTCAGGAAGCGTTCAAAGAGGAGTTTGCTTTCGATGGGATCGAAAGCGGTAATCCCCAAGCTGTAGCAGACGGCACTGTTCGCAGCGCTCCCGCGCCCCTGCACCATGACGCCATTTTCTCGGCAAAAGTTAACAATGTCCCAAACAATTAGAAAATAACCGGAGAATCCCAGGCTGGCGATGATGCGCAGTTCATGGTTCAGCTGCTTACGAATTTTAGGAGTAATACTGCTGTAACGGTTTCCGGCACCGAACAGGGTGATCTTTCGGAGATAACTATCCATGTCTTCTCCTGGAGGAACCTTGTAACGTGGAAATTCGTAACCCAGGCTCTCCAGGGAAAACTCGAGTCGTTCGGCCAAACGACAAGTATTAAGCAGCGCTTCCGGGTGATTGCTGAAGAGCTTATTCATCTCTTCAGTGGTTTTGAAATGTCGTTCAGCATTCTGACTGAGAAGGCGTCCTGCGGCATCCAGATGAGTATGGTGTCGCAAGCAAGTGAATACATCGCTAACCAAACGATGTCGCGGGGTCGCATAACGAACAGCGTTGGTTGCGAGGATGGGTAATTTACTGGAGCTTGCCAAGTCAACCAAACTGCGTAGGCGTCGTCCGTCACCCCGTCGGTGGTGTTGGTTCAGTTCGATGTAGAGCTGGTCTTTTTGAGGGAATGCATTGCGCAAATCATCAATGCGGTGTTCCCAGTCGGATATGGGAGCAGCCGTTAAGGGGCCTTCGAAAGCGTCTCCGCTGAGGGCTACCAATCCTTCGGTATAGGCTGCAACGTCGTCGAGTCCGAAGGCGGCGGTTCCCTTTTCCGCGCGTAGTTGCCCGATCGTTATGAGACGGCACAGGTTTTGGTACCCGATTTGAGAGGCAACGAGGACAGGTAGGACGCCTCCATCCTGTAAGGTCAGCTCTGCGCCTACAATCGGGCGAATACCGCTTTCGCGGGCTGCCTTATAAAAACGGGGTGCTCCGTATAGGCCATCCCGATCCAGGAGTGCCGCGACTGGCAGACCTGCAGCGGCAGCGGCCTGAGCCATGTCGTCGGGATCGGATCCTCCGCGTAGAAAGCTGAAGGCGCTATTGGCATGGAGTTCGACGTAATCAGCCATACATGCCCTCCAGGAACCAGCCCTTGCCGGTTCGAAAAATGCGATAAAGTCCGCCTGCTTCCAGTTCTATATCCCACTCCTCCCGGGACCAGGGTTTGTTGTCCCACCAATCGCTGGAGAATCGCCACGGTCCATGAACCTGTTTCACAATACCCTGAATGACTTCGCTCTCGAGAGCAGCGGGCTGTTCGTCTTGCATGAATACCCGGATCGCTTTTGGGGGGCGCATGCGCTCCAAGGGTAGGCCGATGGAAGTTTTTTGGGGGTCAGGGTCGATGTCGGTCTGGATTTCCGTGTCCAGTTTCTCGATACGAAAAGCATCGGGTCGCCAAGTATCATTGACCCGTGGAGATCCGCTTCTGTTTGGGCCGACCAAGGCGGCAATGCGGTCTGCTGTCTCGCCAAAACCCACGGCATCCTCCATGGCGACGGCGAAGAGATCGCTTTGACGTGCCCGTGCTTCAGCGGTGTCCAGACGCAGATGAACCCCTACAATGGCGTCCTGGGTTTGCATGTTCTCAAGTGCTGTCTCCAGGATTCTAAACAAAGTGGATGCGCGGCCACTGGGTATGGGCACTTCGATGTGCGTTTCCTGTATACGCTTATTTTCCAGTTTCAGATAGAGGTTAAATCCAAAAGCTGCCTGGTGAGCGATTCGCAGTTCCAGTGCGAGCTCATCAATGAATCGTTTGAGGATGAACAAGAGAGCTTCGAGGCTTTCAATCCGGTAATCCAGCTCCAGCTTGCGGAAGAATTGAGGGTCTGTTTTGAAGGGCTTGAGCAGTCGGCTTCTTGTGCCTGATACAGCGTCCCACAAATCGAGTCCGCTTTTTCCCAGGCGTGCGCCTACTTCCTCGCGGGGGAGGCGTTTGATGGCGCCCAATGAATGAATCCCCCAGCCGGCGAAGATTTCTATGACTTCCTGAGGGATGCCTGTTACTGCTACCGGTAATTGATTTAAAAAGGGATCGACCCAGCGAACCCGCTTGATCCACTTCGCCAGGTATGCGGCCCAGAGAGCATGATCTGGTGTACCGGCTACACCGATACGAACGAAAAGCCCCACGGATCGGAATCGCTCAACCAGATGCTCCAGCTCTGTCTGCCGGCTTTGTTCGGCGGCTCCACGCAGGTCGATGGTGACCAGCCCTGCGTCAGTTTCCTCGATTCGGGGTGACACCGTTTGGGCTAGCAGATGAAGGATGCGCGTCGTCGCTTTTTCTGCGATCCCGGAGCGTGGGATAAGTTGTAAGTTGGCACACCGGGCAAGGGCCCTCGCCGGATGCATGCCTTCGCTGACCTCAAACTGTCGGGCCACTTTGTTGGCGGTTAGTATGTAGGATTGTTCGCCGTATTCGTCCAACACTGCGATCGGACCCTTCGGGCGCCGTGGCAGCTGACGCAGTAGAGCCTGAAGCGGGAAGACGGGAATCTGGATAACGGCATACATGATAGTTGCATGGGGTTACCCGATGCGCTCAATCGCGCTATCACTTAAAGATTCGGCAGAGAGTCGGTCGTATAAAAAGGTGGTATCCTCGCCGAGCGCTGAAAGGTCGAATGAGTTGATCAGGCGCAAACGCAGTTTGGCAGCGGGGATGAGGACCTGAGGTGTTAATGCGACACAGGTGCAGGTAGATTTTTGAACAGCTCTCTGCAGTCGGTACCACTGGTTTCCGGGGATACGGCGCAGGCTGTTCAGATCGTTTCGACGCAGGTCGATGAGCAGCAGCGAGAAATTACCATCCCCAGCCAGGATATCGCTCACCCGGATAGCCTCTTTGGTATTGCGGCAGCGTACCCAGTACAGGTGTCGCAAGGTCTCATTGTCTCTCACAGAATCCGGAGCAAAGCTGTCGTTTCCATCGACGAGAGCTACGTAACCGCGCTTTTGTTTAACTTGCTCGAGTAGTTTGTACAGGAGGAGGTTTCCGCCTGAACTCGGCGAAGATTCTATGATCTCCGATAGGGTGTTCTTGGGGAACCCGCCCGAAGAGAGTCTATCGATGGCAGGAATCTCTGTCTTAAAAGGTGAAACGAGGTCACTATCGATCTCCGATGCAAAGCAGGCTCCCACTTCGCGACAGAGCGATTGCAGGAGGGTCTTGCGATCAGTGAAATGGAGAGTGGATTTGTTCACAGTTATATAGTGATCATATGATCACTATCTAACCTCAAGCTTTTTTTGATAATAAGTCGATGGAGCTCTGTTTAGTTTACCTGAATGGCTTATCCGTCTGCCATAAACCCTGGGAGCCAGGAATAGATCATGCAGGCAATGAAAGCGCCTATGGATAGGTTAAACGCTTGGTCGTGCTGGCCTATAAAAGCAAGGTAGACGGCTGATAAGCTAACCAGATTAACACCTGCTGAAAATAGGGCGACTACCCACAGCTTCCAGGGGGTGTAGAAACTGCTCAAAGAAGCATACGGGATGATACAAACCATAAACCCGATTGCGGGAACTGCAATGGCAAGAGATCCGAGTGCGATGCCTGTGATGGCCAGAATAATGGCGACCAACAGGTTGATATTTACCGCCAGGGAAATACGTTTTTCTTTTTTATCCAACGCATACCGGCCGATAGGGTGCAAGAAGAGGAGGGCGTTAAAGATACTGCTGGCTCCCCAGGTAAAGATAATGAGTATGAGGTAAATCCCTGTTACGAGCCCGCCGAATAATGGGTAGCCTGCGTTTGTGAGGGTCGCGTTTCCGAATCTTTGCGCAATGTAGCCACCTATGAATATGCCGAACTGCTGACCACTGGTCAGGCGGGACATAAAGAAGACGTATTTCAAAAACAGGGCATAAATTTTGTAGCGCCCCTTGAGGGCTTCGACGAGGGCTTCTTTGGCTGCGTCGAAGTTAGGCTCGAGCCGAAGCGCTTCACCGAATGCTTGTATGGCTGCGTCGAAGTCTCCCTTTTGCAGGAGTGTGTAGCCTTTGTTGTAGTGGAGTTGTGCGTTTTCGGGATCCCGGCTGAGTGCAGAATCGATGGTGTCTGTCGCCTCGCTCCCCCGCTTGAGATTTACCAGCGCGCGTGCGCGTGCATTCACGCAGTTTGTGTTTTCGGAGTCCAGTGACAGGCCATGCTCAGCCAGTTTCAGTGCTTTTTCCCAGTGCTTCTTTTGGATTTCCAACAAAGCTAAAAATCCCCAGGCGTCAGCGTCGTCCGGATAGATCTCGCGGGCAGTCAGAATATGTTTCTCGGCTTTTTTGTATTGGCCATCCGCCATGTATGCCCAACCAAGCATGAAGTGCGACAGGTAATCATCCGGTTCAAGTCGCAGGGTTTCCTTGGCCGCTTCAATAGCATCCTTGGGTTTCCCTGTTTGTATGAGTGCTTCGGTGATTATAAGAAATGCTTCGGAAGACTCTCCTTCTTCTTCCAACGACTTTTTGGCGAATTTTTCAGCATCCAGTGGTCGCTGCTGGGCGAGGAGCAGTCGGGCGCGTTCGAGAAGTCCGTCCATGTCTTAGCGTTTGATTTTCAGGTAGTCGAGAATCTCATCATAAAGTCCCGATTGGTTGGCAAACAGCGCATGGTTTTTGGCGGTGGCAAACCAGTCGAGCGAACTGGGTTTAACTTTTTTGGCAGCTTTCTGAAGGTCCTTGGTCGTTAGTTTCTCGATGGTCCCGGTTTTCATGGATTGCTCGAGTTTTGCTTCGATGGCGATATCGACCACAGACTTGATATCTGCTCCTGTGAAGCCGTCTGACTTTTTCCCCAGGAGTTCGAAGTCAATATTTTCGACGGGCTTGTCTTTGAGCATGATACGGAAAATAGTGGCCCGCGCTTCCATATCTGGAGGGGGAACGAATACGATACGGTCGAACCTGCCAGGTCTTCTAAAGGCGGAGTCCAAGTGCCAGGGAGCATTGGTCGCGGCGAGTATAAGAACTCCTTCGTTGGAATACTCCACGCCATCAAGCTCCGAAAGAAAATGGTTAATCATTTGCTTCCCGCCACTTTGCTTCATGTCCGATCGCTTTGCTGCCAGGGCATCGACTTCGTCAAAAAAGAGGACGGCTGGTTGGCTGCGTCTCGCTTGGTCAAACAAGCCGTGCAGATTTTTTTCACTCTCACCGATCCACATACTGAGAATATCGTGCAAACCAACAGAGAGAAAGTTGGAACTTACTTCTCCGGCCGTCGCTCTGGCGATCAAGGTTTTTCCGCACCCTGGTGGACCGTATAGTAGTAATCCGCCACCGATTTTTTTTCCATAAGCTTTGAAGAGATCGGCGTTGGCAAGTGGGTGAATGATCTTCATCCGGATCTGCTCTTTGACGCTATCCATGCCCCCCACGTTCTCAAACTTGATCTCGGGTTTTTCGAGGTCCGTTTCGAATTCGCCGGGTTGGTCTGTGACCAATACTTTTCTCGGGTCGTTCGGGTCGTTGTCCGCAAAGTCGATTAGGAAAGGCTGAAGCTCTTCTTCGAGGGTATCATCTACCAGGTTAGAGTCTTCTTCTTTGGCCTGTTTATAATAGCGGGCGGCCTTAACGAGCTCCGTGGTGTTGGAAAGAAGCTTTGCAAAGAGCAGTTTGCCCGGAGGGTTGAGGAGATTCCGCGCTTCAATGGTTTCGAGGATGACAAATGCTTCGGAGTGTTTCTCCTGCTGATAATAAGCTTCTGCCAGTCCCAGGTTTAACTCGAGGTTATCGGGTACTTGGGCTAAGCCATTGCGATACTCCTGCTCGGCAGCTTCGTATCGACCATATTTCATGAGGACTTCGCTCAGATGTTTAATGAGCGCTATGTTGTCGGGGCTAAATGACAGCGCTTCTCTAAGTGCGCGAATCTCGCTGGGTTCGTCTGTATCAGCCATGTGCGGAGGGTAAGGGGTTGGGTGTGTTATTTTCACATTAACTCCCATTTAATTCACCTCTGTCAAACTATGATCGCCAGGTTTATTTGAGGAGTTTTTGTCTCGTTGACGTGTTGTGAAGATTGTTGCCTCGCGGGTGTTTCGAGAGGTAAAGTCAGAGGTAAATTATTTAGAATCGTATTATGCTAAATTTCCTCACCCGTATGAGTCTTGCGTTGTGCTTGACCTGTGGGTTGGCCGCGGCCGAGCAGGCTCCGAACATTATTCTTATCCTGACCGACGACCAAGGATGGAACAATACGCAGGTGGCAATGATTCCCGGGCGGGAGGATACGAAGTCGGACTTTTATTTGACGCCGAACATGCAGCGGCTGGCGGATGCCGGAATGACCTTTTCTCAAGCCTATGCGCCGCATCCGGTTTGTGGTCCTTCCCGTCATTCCATACAGCTTGGAATATCGCCCGCAAAATTAAAGAAAACGACGAACCAGGGAGTTAATTTCCCAGAGGCAATCGATTCGCCCATGATACCGGAGGTGCTGAAAGCTGCGCACCCGGAGTATGTGGCTGCTCACTTTGGGAAATGGCACATGTATGGCCATCCGGCTGAGCGGGGCTACGACGCTTCCGATGGGGAAACGAATAACCGCACGGGGCGGCAGCTGACAACCGACCAGACAAAGTTCTGGCCGCATGACGATCCGAAGCGGGCGATTTCAATAACAGATGATTCGGTAGAGTTCATAAGGCATCAGACTCATGCGGGGAAGCCGTTCTACCTTCAGGTCTCGCATTATTTTATCCACCTCTCAGCAGAAGCAAGACAGGCCACCCTGGAAAAACATAAGCAGCGGGAGCCGGGGAAAGTGCACACCGCCTATTGGTATGCTGCTATGTTGGACGATCTGGATCAGGCGGTGGGCCGAATCATCGATGTGGTTGAGGAACTGGGTATTCAGGAAAAGACCTACATTTTTTTCACCTCTGATAATGGTGGCACGGCCAGGCAGTTTCCAGATTTCAACAAGCCGCTGCGAGCAGGAAAAGGATCTTATTACGAAGGTGGAATACGGGTGCCGTTTTTTGTAGCGGGACCGGGTATTGCCTCGGGGACGTATTCAAATGTACCCATTGTAGGGTACGATCTGCTTCCGACTTTCCATGCATTGGTTGAGTCGTCGAATCCGTTGCCGCCGGAAATCGAGGGTGGCTCTTTGAAGCCGGTTCTTCTGAACCGCGGGCAAGGAACGGTTAAACGTCCAGGTGAGGGAATCTACTTCAGTCGTAAAGAGAATGGGGTGTTTATTCAGGACAACCTCAAGTTGATCCGTACCCATGAATCCGGGAAACTGGAGCTTTACGATCTGACTGCCGACCTGTCCGAAGCGAATGACCTGTCAGCAAGCAGACCCGAGGTAAGGGACCGGTTGTATGCGAAACTCAAGGACTGGATGGATACGAATGATGTTTTGCGGCCTCCATCGCGTGCACGAGCTTCCCAACCTTAATATCAGCGGAAAGGTTTGCTGACTTTTGAGATCGTACTTTTGACCGATTGACCGACACCCCTTACGGCGCCTCCTGCTTTGCCAATCGCATTGCCTGCAACGCCACGTGAGGCAGACCAGAAAGTGCTCGATACCTTCTGAGAGCCTTCCACCACGATACTTCCCAAGTGTATGGCAGCTTCCTTGATAGCCATCTTTCGAGCACCGGATTTCGTTTCGCGGTTGAGGGGGTCGCAGTAGAGTCGGGTAATGGCTCCTACTCGTAATGTGAGGAACGCGTTTACGGTGCCTTCGAAAACCATGTTGGTCAGCATACTGGAAGCTGTGGCAAAACCAGGGATGGCACCTCCAGCCATCGTTCCCATCACTTTGGAAACAATAGGCGTTACTTGTTGGCTGACATCGACGTCTTCTAACTTACTGGCGAGAAAGGTAGAGCCCGCGAC
>CAYGQM010000011.1:0-100467 GCA_964352065.1 uncultured Opitutaceae bacterium | reverse complement strand
TGAACGCATGTACAGCTTTTTATATATAAAGGGTATTTTTAGACACCCTCTTAGAACTCCATCTTTATAACACGATATAAATTGTTTGTTAACACCGGATCCCGAGATCAGTAAGCCTTGAACAGCAGCCTTTTGATGCTTGAAATCGTGAACTAGAACCTCAAAACTAAGACTTCAGTACCCCAAAATCTCGGACATTTCCTCAACCTCTTGGAACTCTCACCCTCAACTCTATGCATCATAAATCCCCGTTCTCAAAGGGCACACCATTCATGGTTTGTTTGGTATCTTTCTTAGCCTTCTCATCGCTGTTCTCCGCCCGGTGGAGAGAAATCACCCCTGAAGAGTTCTCACAAAAGGAACCCAAGATAGATCCGGATTTCGGTGCTGAAGTAATCTTTAGTGAGGCTACTTTGGAACAATCTCTCGGAGAATCCGGCACCTCTGGTTCATTCCAATACTATAACCGAATAAAGGTCTTTAATGAACAGGGGGTCGAACAAATGACCAAGATGGAACTTGTTTATAGTAAAGGACGGGAAATTCGTCGAGTGGAAGGAAGGACTGTGAAACCTGACGGAACCGTAATCAAGCTGGAAAATGAATCCATATTTGACCAAGAGGTAGTCCGCAAAGGAAGAACGAACGTAAGAGCCGTCACCTTCGCATTTCCGAATCTGGAAGCCGGAGATATAGTAGAACTTCAATACTCCCAACGAGCTGGTAAAAATGCGTGGGTCGTTGAAATGGATTTCTTAAGCGAGTTTCCCTCCCAGCGGGTTTACAGAAAACTGCAACCATTTACGGAATACGGGATCGGAAGCAAAATTCTCACGTTTCAGCTACCGGGCGTTGAACTCAAACAGGACCGACGCGGGGCTTATGAATTTGAGCTGACGAACCTGCCCGCAAAGACAGATGAACCCTATTCAATGCCTGAGTTGAATGCAGGACCCTACGTCGTATTATACTACTACAATACCGGTTTCGAACCTAAGATTAAACAGTATTGGCAAGATAGATCCAAAGAACTGTATAAAGAAGGACGAAGCGATCTCAAGCCTTCGAAAGATATAGCAAACTTCGTCCAAGAATACACAGCAAAGGCATCCACCAGCGTGGGAAAACTTAAATTGCTCTATGAATGGTGCCAGAGCGAACCGACAAACCTCAGTTACTCCTATGGCGTATACACTGACACAGAACGCGAGGCACTGGCAGAAAACTATTCTCCCCAGCACACTTTTTCCAGAAAGTACGGAACACCCGAGGACATCAACGGCCTTTTCGGAGCGATGGCCAAGAGCCTTGGTCTGGAAGTACAACTCGCTTCTACCAACGATATTCGTGACATGTTTTTCAACGAAGGCATGAAAGCATTTTTCGCACTCGATGATCCCTGTGTGGCCATCAAGTTTGACGATGAATGGCACTTCTATAATCCTGGCGAGAGTCCGTTTCTAGCCTTCGACTCGCTTCCCTGGTGGGCGTGCGCCTCATCGGCACTCGTTGGAAACTCAAAAGAAAAAACTTTGATCCCCGTTCCAATGCCGCCAGCAAGCTATTCGATCGAAGAACGTAAAGGAGTGTTCACAATTGACGAAAATGGCACGTTGTCCGGAACCGTAACCTTGGATATGTTCGGTTTCAAAGATCTGGATATGAAAGAGAGTCTAGCCTCGAGACATACGGAAGAAGACGAACAGGGGTTTATCATTAAGGAACTCAAGCAAAACTTAGCCAACGTAGAGGCTAGCAATTTCACATTCAAGAATCGCAGTTCAAGAAACACCATCACGATCAGCTACGATCTGGAAATACCTGAATACGCAGACGTCACCGGGAAACGTATTTTTCTCCAACCCGCCGTATTTCAAAAAAATGCCGACCCTATATTTACGGAAGAGAAACGTGTGGGAGATTTACTCTTTCCCTACCCATGGACTGAGAAGGACTCTATATCGATTCAAATACCTGAAAACTTTGCACTGGAAGAAGGTAGCGCCCCCCAACCGATCGATCTAGGTGGCATCGGAACCTATGAGGCAAAGCTAGGTATGACCAAGTCGAACAAGGTAAAATATAACCGGACATTCGCCTTCAACCTAAGGATTGCAGAGAAGAAGTTTTATGACCCGATCATGAAAGTATTCACGATCGTAAATCAGCTGGATCAACACACTCTGACATTCAAACGAATCGAGACCGAGCAAGAAGATAGCTAAAGACTGTCAGGAACCCTTCATGAACCTCCACTGCCAGCTTCCCGTTTTATTGTTTTTCATAGTCGCAACGACAAGCCTGCTTGGTCGCGGCACACCCGATTGGGTTAAAAACATTCGCCCCGCTGAGTTACCCCAGTTCGTATTGGACGAAGACCCAGATGCGGTAGTTCTCAGGGAAGGAAAAGAAACAGTTATCAGCGCCAGTGGTGTCTTCAGAACAACTATTACTGGAGCGATACTCGTGCGCAGAGTAGAAGGATATTCAGCCGCTCGCATTGCAGTTCCTTATTCGAATGATACCGACAAAGTCATTTCTTTTCAGGCCTGGACACTACCCAAGAAAGGAAAACCGATCGTTTACGAAAAAAAGGATTTCGTGGATTCTGTTTCATCTGACTACAAGAGCATAGCCACCTCTGCTCGAGTTCGTTCTATTTACGCGCGGGGGGATATGAAGGATGATACTATTTTCGCCTACGAAGCAGTGGTTGAGGATAAGGGTATTTCCTCACAGGAGGTTTGGTTCTTCCAAACGCCGTATCCAATCCTAAAAAGCAGTATTTCCTACGAATTCGGTGCCGGATGGGATGTGGAAGCGAAATTCTTCAACATGGCCCCCATCCCCTCAGTAGAATCCTCAGGAAAGCGATCAAAGATCTTAACCTGGACCGCCACATCCATTCCCGGAGTTGAACGACAACCACTTTCTCCAGCAGCGAACGAATTAATACGTTGGGCCGCTTTCAATATACTTCCTTCTGAAAACAGTAACCGGCAGCTCCATCATTCGTGGGACGAGATCTCTTTGAAACATACCCCCATCTACGAGTCCCTTGCCGTCGTCACTCCCGCAATGGAGGAAAAAGTGAATGAATTAACCAAAGAATCTCCTGATCAGTTGACCACCATCAAAACGCTGTCGGAATTCGCCCAATCGATCAATTACATATCGGTGGCTCTCGATCTTGGAAAAGGCGGAGGCTATAAGCCGCGACCAGCTAATGAAGTATTTGATACCAAATATGGCGACTGTAAGGACAAAACCAATTTACTACAGGGCTTACTAAAAGTTAAGGGAATAGAACTGTATCCGTTAATCGTACACAGCGGACAGGCTAAAATCTTCGAAAACTGGCCTTCGGTGAGCCAGTTCAACCACTGTGTTGCTGCCATCAAAGTGGCGGAGAACACCAACTTGCCTGCCACGATTGAACACCACAAGTTAGGTAAACTATTAATCTTCGATCCAACCTCCACATTCACTCCATTTGGCGATATCCCCTACTCTATTCAAGATTCTAAAGGCATTATTCTGGCTGGAGTCGCTGGCGGCCTCGTAAATATACCCAGACTTCCTTTGGACAAAAGTCTGGTTAAACGAGAGATCGAACTGGAGCTCATGTCCAACGGAAAAGCTTTCGGTGTCATCAATGAAAACTCTTCTGGCCAAGCCGGTAAACGGGAACGCCAATATGCATTCACAAGTGACTCTGATTACACTCAAATGACCAAAGACTGGATCGCTAGCTACCATCCTGGTGCCGAAATAGGAGAGCCCGACAGAAACGATGACATGTCTACCGGAAACTTTTCTTTGAGAGTCGAATTTGGCGCTCCAAGTTTTGCCAAAAACATGCGCAATGTCTTGCTGATATTCAAGCCGGTTGTGATTAACCGCGTAAACAACCACCCCTTCGGCGACGAAGAACGGGAACAAGCGGTGGATCTCTTTAGTTACAACCTCCAGGAGACAACGACAATTCATCTTCCCGTGGGTTTTGAAATAAGTGAACTGCCCGAAGACGTAAGTCTGCGCGAAACATTTGCGAGCTACGACCTAAAGATCACACTTTCCGAAAACACGATGACTGTGAACCGGAGTATACAAGTGCATCCGGTCAGAGTTCCGCTAGAAGACTACCCGACGTTAGAGGCATTTTATAAAGCACGAATTAAAGCGGACCAATCTGCTGTTGTCCTGGAAAGGCTTTAGAAAGGCGATTCACTCAAGGATCGGCTCAGGCAAGCCAAAAACCTCAGGATCGATAGGCACGTTGATCTCGCAATCTGTGATCCTAAACTCTGCCAGGTAGACAGGGTTTATAAAATGAACACGGGTCGGGAAACGAAATCCATCAATCGTCTCAAAGTCATAGTAGCGGTCCGTAGTTTCGAACTCGCTTTCCGGCCCGGATGACACCGTATGGATCTTCTGAAAGAGGTCCCCATTTTCCAAAAAATACCAATGCTCTTTGCGCCCCTCTTCATCTAGCAGAATCAGATGTATAGTCTCGTGACCTTCTATTTGTTCGGGCTGTCCGAATTTGATCTCTTTGTAGTACTTGAATAGTTTCAGGTCTCGTTGAAGGTCTGCTTCTTTCAGTTTGTCCCTGATTTCACCCGGATCCAGAGGGCGCTCACCGGTTATGGGATGCCATTCCCAACCCGCTTCACCGTTGAGGACCTCACGAATAATCCCCAAGCTAGGAAAATCCTGCACCGTGTACGATTTATCCGGCGATTGAATCATTTGGGTCACTGGAAATTTAAGCCCCTGCGATTCAATGGTAATCTCACCTTCGATCTTCAATGTGGAGAGTGTGCTCAATTTCTCCTCACCTCCCTGTAGATAGATGTAGCGCGCAATTACAGAGCCTACCGTCGGTTGAGATTCGGCAAACAGCCTGATTTCCAGGAAATGCCCAACAACAACTAGCACGATAAGACAGGATCGACTAAGCTGCATCGTTCACTTTCCCCATTTGCTCTCGCAACCACTCTACCGCCCGCTCCAGTGGAATGTCCCGCCCCGCACGGATTTGTTCCGGGTCTGGAGATACCCGTTCGTCAGGAACTACTCCATGCTTCTCGATACGAAATTTTCTTGGAGTGAAATAGTCACCGACAGCGAACTGAAAGAGATCTCCACTTGGCAAACGTATTGCCACCGAGGGCAACGACTCGCCGAGAGACGTTTCACCAAACACTCTGGCTCGCCCAGATTCCTGAAGCCCCGCGGCCAACATTTCAGACGTCGAAACGGATCCCCCATCGATCAATAGGGCGACTGGCCCTTTATATCGCTTCCTCTGAGGATATCCCTGGTAGGTAATATAACCATTCCTAAGAACCAGTTTGCCGAGTGTCGTCTTCTCTTCTACGAGAAGCCCGGTGATAGCAGAAGCCATGATTGCCAGCCCTCCCGCATTCGAACGTAAATCAATAACCAAACCACGGCCATCATCCGCCGCAGCAAGTATCGTTTCGCGGATAGGCTCCATCAGATCAGGAACAAAGAAATTGAATCGCATGTAATGAATATCGTCCTTCAGAACCGTTTCCTCATATTCGATTCTTTGTGGCGGCAACATGCCGACCGAATCGGATAACTCCCGGAAATCATACGCGGGAACCAGATACTTTTTAACAGCTCGTCCTTCCGGCGGATACCAGTCGGTGCGAATCTTCCGCGCTGCTCCCCCTTGAATCAGTTCGTTTAAGTAAAGCTCGATGTGAAAATTCATCCGCCTCTCCTCAAGCGCAGATCCCAAAAAAGGAGCGATCAATCGTTTGACAGATTTTCGGTGGATCGACTTCAGTTTCCATCCCACTTCGATACCCGCCTCTTCTGCGGGCGACTCCGGTGCGACCCGCACCACGTAAGCCTGTTTATCCATATATTTGAGGCTAAGACCGGAATAACCTCCCCGAGGAAAACGATCGATCGGATCTACCGAGTTACTCAAAATCCTGAAATGGGAGAGCGCCAGCTCGTTCAACATAGCCTGCAATAGTTGAACCAAGTCTCCTCGATCCCGAACTTTCCTGAGCCGGGGACGATAATCTTTTCGAACCTGTTCCCAGTCGAGGCCCGCAAAAGAAGGGTCCCAATGAGATTCATTTACGGTATTCCAAACCAGATCAAAAGATTGTTCAAAGGCTTCCGAACGACTTGAATAGCCAAAAAGCGAAACCGGTAATAAAACGCTGCAAAGATAGACCCCGATAAGCTTCTGAACATTTAATTTAATCTTCTTAAACATAAGTCGTAAAAAACACTCCATATAAGGGCGTAAAGATTCAAATCTTTATCATCTGCGAGCCTCCGCTTGCTGTTCTCCCACCACGACAGTCTTTTAGAGGCCAATCAAGATCATCCATTTATGAGTTTCCAAAATATCACAACCATCAGCTTCGACGCGACCGGGACCTTATTCGACCCGTTACCGTCAATAGGAGCCATTTACGCAGAAGTTCTTCAGGAGAATGGTATTTTCCTATCAGAACCCGAACTTGAAATGCGTTTCATGTCTGAGTTTCACAAATCGCGTGCCCAAACTTTGTCTCTAATCAATGAGGTGACCGAAAGGGAGAGGTGGAAACGGGTAGTCGAGGGCATACTGCGTGAGGAATACACTGAGGCCGTTTTTAATTCACTCTGGAACTCACTCGGGGAAGGTTACCGCTGGAAGACGAAGCCAAAACTGAAGACAACCCTGCATCACCTTAAAGAGCTGGGATTCAAACTGATCGTGGTTTCCAACTGGGATCAAAGACTCCACCGCATCTTGGCCAACCTCAACATTACGAAATATTTCGACCAGATCTTTATCTCGACGGAACTCGGAGTTGAAAAGCCTTCGGAGGACATTTACCGAAAGGTTGCCAGTGAATTGGACAGCGATAGTACCTCTTTTCTTCATCTCGGAAACAGTCCGAGCAACGATCTAAAACCAGCCCTCCGGGCCGGATGGAATGCCTTACTTCTCCATAACCGAATCCCCCATGGATTGGAACCCGGTAACGTTCTCGGATCACTGGACCAACTGCCTGAGATTCTAATGACTGAACAAGCAGTCATACGCTGATCCACCTCACGACATCCTCTTGAATGGATGTGCCTGCGAATGACTCGGTTTCTCTGGACAGATCCTGTTATCGCTCCTAAAGCATGGTTACGTTTCCCCGGAAATTTAACCATGGCGAATCCACATTCATTCAGTCGAAAGACCAACAACCTGATAGCAACCTTCAGAGGCCTTCCGAAAGACCGCTCACGGGCATATTTCAGGGATGAGCAGAATCTGGAATCGGTCATGGATAAGGTGATTATGCGATTTCAGATCGAAGAGGGCCGACCGGAAGAAGCAATTATGGCGCAATGGACATCCATTGTCGGTCATAAGAATGCAAAATTCGCCCACCCCCATCGCCTGGATCGCGGTTATCGGCTTTTCGTCCTTGTGAATAACCCGGTGGTTAAACAGGAGATGCAGTTTCATAAGAAGCTCATTCTCAAACGTCTAAGCCAAGTCCCCGGGTGCGAGGGGATACGCGAGCTGGTCTTTCGAGCGGGTTGAGTCACCGTCACAGAATCCACTCAATCGTGGGAAAAAACGGGTCAGCCAATCTGCTAACCTCGGGAAGTCACAACGTTAACGAATCTTATAGTCCATAGGAGTTGACTCACGCCGAATATAATTTTGGATTGGCGCGTTTTATAGATCCTTTTCAAACCCCGCTATTTCTACTCACTATGGGCACTGAGTCCACTTTCGCTGAAGAATTCAAAGAACTTAAATCTGTCGTAATCCGATTCGCTGGTGACTCAGGAGATGGCATGCAGACCATCGGAGAACGTTTCACCGACAGCAGCGCAGCCTTTGGGAACGACCTCGCTACTTTCCCTGACTTCCCCGCTGAGATTCGTGCACCGGCCGGAACGATCCCTGGAGTATCTGCTTTTCAAATACAATTTGGTAGCACAGAGATTCTCACTCCAGGAGACTCCCCAGATGCCTTGGTCGCGATGAACCCCGCCGCATTAGCGGTCCATCTTCGAGACCTGGTCGACGGCGGAATGCTTGTCGTTAACTCAGCTGCATTCTCTGATGCCAACCTGAAAATGGCGGGCTACGAAACCAACCCACTCGACGACGAGGCTCTGAAAGACAAATACGAGCTAATCCAGGTGGATATCAATCATTTCACACTGGAATCCCTCAATGAGGTCGATCTTACCAATAAGGATAAGCTCCGCTGTAAAAACTTTTTTGCCTTAGGTTTCATGTATTGGATCTATAGCCGGCCGATTGATAGTACGATTGATTTTATACGGGCAAAATGGAGCAAGCGCTCACCCGTGCTCGCAGAGGCAAATATCACAGTCCTCAAAGCCGGATACTTTTTCGGAGAGACCACGGAAACTTCCCGCAACCGCTACATGGTGGCCAAAGCGGAAGTCGAATCCGGCACCTACCGCAAAATCTCCGGAAATGAAGCCCTCGTGCTTGGCCTGATCGCTGGTGCCGAAAAAGCTGACCGGAAATTGTTTTATTCGGGTTATCCGATCACTCCAGCATCTTCCATTCTTGAAATGCTTTCGGCCTACAAACATTTCGGAGTCAAGACCGTTCAGGCGGAGGACGAAATTGCCGCGATTGGGGTCGCTATCGGGGCCAGTTTCGCAGGGAGCCTTGGGATGACTGGAACGAGTGGGCCAGGCATGTGCCTCAAAGCCGAATTCATTGGTTTGGCTACCTCAACCGAACTACCACTGGTCATCCTCAATATCCAGCGCGGCGGCCCCAGCACAGGTCTTCCCACCAAGACCGAGCAAAGTGACTTGCTACAAGCCATCTACGGACGCCATGGAGATGCAACCATACCTGTCATTGCCGCCAACAGTCCTTCCAATTGCTTCGATACGGCCATCGAAGCCGTTCGCATAGCATTGACCTACTCGACACCGGTTATCGTATTGAGCGATCTTTACTTGGCGAATGGCGCCGAACCCTGGAAAATCCCATCGATCGCCAGTTATCCGAGAATTAGTGTCCCACTCGCGACCGAGGGTGAGCCTTACACGACGTTCGCACGAAACAATGAAACTTTGGCGCGCACATTGGCCATACCAGGACAGAAGGGTCTCGAACACCGCATCGGTGGATTGGAAAAGGATGAGACGGGAAGCGTCAGCTATGACCCCGAAAATCATGAGCAAATGACTCACTTGCGCGCAGAAAAAATCAAGCGCATCGCCAATTCGATACCTCCGACAAAGGTATTTGGTGAATCATCCGGTAAAATTTTGGTCCTCGGGTGGGGAGGAACCTATGGATCCATCACCGCAACCGTGGGAGCAATGCAGGCCGAAGGGTTTTCAGTTAGTAGCGCTCACCTGACCCACTTACATCCTTTACCCAATGACCTGAAAGACATTATGAGCCGATTCGACAAGGTTCTGATTCCCGAATTGAATATGGGACAGTTGAGTGTGCTGATAAGATCTCAGTTGCTTGTCGACACGATCTCCTACAATAAAGTTCAAGGACAACCATTTAAGGTGAAAGAACTAACCAAGAAGATTCACGAGTTAATCCAAGAGTAAAACTATCCCAACCGATTTCCCGTCATGCCCACTGATATCCTAGAAGAAAAACAGACTAAAAAAGATTTCGTTACCCCCAATGATGTTCGCTGGTGCCCCGGTTGTGGTGACTACGCGATACTCAATTCTCTGCAAAGAACCCTGCCAGAGCTAGGGATTCCCAAGGAGAAATACGTCGTTGTAAGTGGCATTGGTTGTTCAAGCCGGTTCCCCTACTATATGAACACCTATGGTTTTCACACGATTCACGGCCGGGCTCCAACAGTCGCGACCGGCGTTAAGGTAGCCAATCCCGACCTGTCAGTTTGGATGATTACCGGCGATGGTGATGGCCTGAGTATCGGAGGCAATCACATGATGCACACGTTGCGCAGGAATGTGAACATCAACATTCTTTTGTTTAACAATCGTGTTTACGGATTGACCAAGGGACAATACAGCCCGACCTCACCGGTAGGAACGAAGACGAAGACAACCCCGATGGGTTCGATCGACAATCCTCTTAACCCTATACTTTTCGCACTGGGTGCAGAGGCTACGTTTATTGCCAGAACCGTGGATACCAACCCGAAGCACATGATGCAGACATTCAAGGCTGCTCACGAACATCAGGGCGTCTCTTTCATCGAAATCTTCCAGAACTGTGTAATATTCAATAACAAGACCTGGGATCCGGTCTATGGTAAGGAAAGTCGTGACGACAATATGCTATTCCTAGAAGAAGGACAGCCGATGGTATTCGGAAAAGAGGAGAAAAACGGTATCGTCTGGAATGGCTCCCAACCCGAGGTGATTTCGCTGGGCGATGCTGATCCGATTGAGAAAAATGTTCTCATTCACAAACCTCAAAACGCTGGAACCCTTTATACTGCGATGTTGGCAGAAATGAACTACCCGGACTTCCCAACCCCTGTCGGAGTTCTGCGCAAAACCAACAAGCCTACCTACGAAACCCAGATCAACAACCAGGTAGACGAAGCGATCAGCAAACTCGAGAAAAAGCCCAGTCTTCAGGAGCTCGTACAAGGCGCAAATACCTGGACTATTTAATTCAAGTCCAACGGCCCCATCAACCAGCTGTATTCCCCGAAATTGCTGGATATTTCGGATCTTAAAACACGTTAGAAAAACCTTGCCAACGAATTTGCGGGTACCCATTTTTACGCGCTTACCGTTAGGGTAGAAGCCTCCGACAAGGACTTCTCTCCACGACACCCATCTGGGATAACGGTGGATTTGGCTACGGCTGAGTCCAGGCACCACTGCCAATCGTCGTGAATACTTAAACGAACATTATGTCGAAGAATAGCAAAATTGATAAACAACCTATCATTGAGAAGTTTCGCAAAAGCGATGCTGATACTGGATCCTCAGAGGTGCAAATCGCCTTATTAACAGCGAGAATCACCCAACTGACCGATCACCTTCGCGTTCACCGCAAAGACTATCACTCCCGTCGTGGACTGATCGCCTTGGCTAGCCGGAGACGCAAATTACTCGATTACGTAAAGCGCCACGATCTGAATAAATACAAGTTGATGTTGGAAGAGCTTAAGCTCCGCCGCTAAACCGTAAACAGACCGACCTATATGGTACCCCAACACTCCTTGAATCTCCTTCGAGATACTCGTTGTGCCTGTACCGCTAAAAGAAGAAAGGCGGGTTCAGTGATCGTAGGCTAGTTAGCCTCATATCACTCATTCTTGGAAGTCCCCGCCTGTAACACAGAGAAATAATACTCATATAATGAATCAAAAACATTCAGTTACAGTCGACGGACTCGGAATTACATTTTCGACCGGCGATATCGCAAAACAAGCCAGTGGTGCAGTCACCGTTGGTCTCGGAGAAACCAATCTGTTCGTAGCCGCAACCGTTGCTGAAGAGCTCCGGCCGGATCAGAACTGGTTTCCCCTCACAGTAGATTATCGTGAAAAATACTCAGCAGCGGGACGTTTCCCCGGCGGCTATTTCAAACGCGAGGGTCGTCCTAGTGAAAAAGAAATTCTGACCTCACGCCTTTGTGACCGTCCTCTGCGCCCTCTGTTTCCAAAGGGCTTTTTGAACGAAATCCAGGTGGTTGGAATCTTGCTCTCAACCGACTTGGTAAATGATGCTGATATCCTGATGGTAAACGGTGCATCTGCAGCCGTCTTGATCTCTGATATTCCCTGGAACGGCCCGGTAGGCTGTATTCGCCTGGGTCAAATTGACGGAGAATTCGTGGTTAACCCAACCAACGAACAGCAATGCGACTCTGATCTCGATCTCATCTATGTTGGGACCGAAACTGAGATGCTCATGATCGAAGGTTCTGCCGACCAAATCCCGGAAGCCAGATTCATCGAAGCATTAGAGTATGC
Organism: uncultured Opitutaceae bacterium; assembly: GCA_964352065.1. GTDB lineage: Bacteria > Verrucomicrobiota > Verrucomicrobiia > Opitutales > UBA2995 > UBA2995. Next base: position 88,489 of record CAYGQM010000011.1, on the reverse strand, counting down.
GCAGAAAGCGATCCAGCCCATCATTGCAGCACAAAAAGAGCTGGCAGCAATGGCCGGAAAACCCAAACGCGAATTCGATCTCTACAATGTTACCGATGAGAACTTACAGTTCGTAAGAGATCTTATTGGCGATCGCATGAAAGCTGCTGTCTACACAGCGAAAAAGTCAGAGCGTCGCGCAGCGATCAAAGGGCTCAAAGAAGAGGCGGAAGCCGCTTTGATTGCCTCTCAAGGAGAAGAAGTTTACGATCCGAATCAACTTCGTATGGCGATGGAAGTTCTTCAGGAAGAAGTCTATCGTGGAGGTATCCTCAATGATAACAAACGGGCCGATGGTAGAGCTCCTCTTGATCTCCGTAAGATCAGTTGCGCCACTGATATCCTCCCCACGGTTCACGGATCCTCTGTCTTCTCACGTGGTGAAACCCAATCGTTGGGCATGCTCACTCTCGGAGGTATGAGCGATGCACAATCACTGGACGCCATCACCGGTGGCAGCAAAGAAAAGTCTTTCATTCTCCACTACAACTTCCCCCCCTACTCCGTAGGTGAAACCGGAAGATTCGGCGTTCCTGGGCGCAGGGAGATTGGCCACGGTGCTTTGGCTGAACGCTCACTGCTACCCGTAATCCCGGCCGAAGACGAGTTTCCCTATTCGATGCGTATCGTATCCGAAATCATGGAATCAAACGGATCTACTTCGATGGCTTCTGTTTGCGCTGGTTGCTTGGCTTTAATGGATGCCGGTGTTCCAATCATCGCTCCTGTTGCTGGAATCTCAACCGGCCTCGTGACCGAAAAAGATGCCAGTGGCAATTACACCAAAAAGATCGTTCTCGTAGACATCATTGGTGACGAAGATCACTTCGGAGACATGGACTTCAAAATATGCGGAACTCGCGAAGGCATAACAGGTTTCCAGCTTGATCTGAAGATCAACGGCTTGCCTCATGACACCATGCTCGAAGCAATCAAAGAGTCTTTCGATGCACGGATGAAGATTCTCGATGTAATGGCCGAAACCATGCCTGAAGCCCGTTCAGATGTTAAGGAGAATGCTCCACGCATTCAAACGGTCCAAATCGATCCTGAGAAGATTGGTCTCCTCATCGGTCCCGGTGGAAAGAACATTCGCCGCATGACCGAAGTATCCGGTGCCAACATTGAAATCGACGATGACAATAGCGGAAAGGTCTATATCTATAGCAACAACAGGCAATCCCTGGAAATCGCACACAACGAGATCAAAATGCTCACAGCAGAGATCGAAGTGGGTGAAATCTATCGCGGAACGGTAAAGTCTGTTAAGGACTTTGGCGCATTTGTTGAGGCTCTTCCCGGTAAGGAAGGTCTGGTTCACATTTCCGAACTGGCTGATTTTCGTGTTAAGAAAACAGAGGACGTTGCCAAGCTGGGTGACGAAATCTGGGTCAAGTGTATCGGAATCGATGACAAAGGTCGCGTAAAGCTTAGTCGGAAAGCCGCTATGGCTGAACGGGAAGCTGAGTCAGGGAATTCAGAAGCATCTTCTGACGAAGAAGAGTCCTAGATACAGACCCCATACTTTTAATAAGAAAAAGCCCGCTGTCTCATTCAGCGGGCTTTTAGTTTATAGAGGAGCTACAGAAATTCTATTACAGCTGAGCTCAGACCTTGAGCTTTCTGCTTTTTATAAAACGGCAAAGGCGGTCCGACTTTTCTTCTTCGAAAATGGTCTCTAACAATTCGTCTTTGGATCCCACCAAAAGATGAAATTCGAAGTCATCTATAGCGGATTCAGCCAACGGACGAGTGGATGACGGTGAAGCAAATGGCAAACACGTAAGAGTTGCCACAACCAGCAAGCGAAAGAAATTTGTTAACCTTGTCACCATCTATGGTTAAAATCAATGCGCAGGCGCGCATTTAATCAACGGATTAAGCCACCCCTAGACCCAATTTAGGCTTATCCCCTATGCTGTTCATCAGGGTGGGACGGAAAAAAACACCAAACACGGCATAAATCATTGCAGTAGAAATGCTGGAACCCTCTTTTATAGGCGCCAATAGTATGACCGAGCCGACTTTTCTAGTTACCAACGATGACAGCATACATGTCTATTTTATTCACGCCGTTGCGAAAGCGCTGACCCATTATGGCAAAGTTTACGTAGTAGCGCCTTCTGAAGAACAGAGCTGGGTGGGCAGACGAGTATCCAGGACCAGTAAAGTAGCCATAAAACCTTATCCAGGCCTCGACGGTATCGAGGCTTGGGAGGTCACCGGAACCCCAAGCGATTCCGTAAATATAGCCCTTGGTCACCTGCTTCCTCAGATGCCCGATGTGGTAGTCTCCGGAATAAACATCGGGTGGAACGCCATGCTCCCACTCATCTACAGTTCAGGTACTGTAGCGGCCGCACTTGAAGGGGCCAGTTGGGGATTACCCTCCATTGCGCTTTCCATTCACCTCAAAGAAGAGGACTTTGAAGCCGTCAAAGAAAACGCGGTGAATCCACCTCTTACGATTCAGAAACGGGTGGACCAAGCGGCTCTACTGGGCGCTGAATTCGCCAACCGAAAAGTCGGGGAAAGAAACTCCGGCTCTATCGTATATAATATCAACTTTCCACTTTCGCCTCAGAAAGATACTCCGTGGATCAACACGCAGCCCGGTCACATCAAAATGGGTAGTTTATTTCAGGAATCCGATCCTGGAGAATTCACGTTTACCTACCGAGAGGATACTTTGAAATCGTCCCCGACAGGACTCCCATCCGACTTCGAGACGTTCTCAAAAGGTCAGATCAGCCTGTCCAAGTTAGATTTTAATCAGCTAAATTGCGAAAAATCTGAAAAATTAGACATCTAGAACCAAGGCCCATTGAATAACATCAACACACTAACCGAATTTAGTGAGGTTTAATAATCAAACCACAGTAATTCTCTAAATCTACCAAGTACGAATAGATGCCCTCACGCTTCAAGTTCCCATTCAGCCCATGCCAGAGACGCTGAAACTACACATCCAATCCCTCAATTACGATGACCGTTTGGAGCGAGACTATTATCTCAAGGTCCTTAGCCAGGAACCCTCTGGAATAGTGTTAACCGATGATCCGGAGTCTGCTGATAGGATAATCATTACCGATGTTTTTAATGTCCCTCAGTTTGATCAAATTATTGAAAACCCGTTTATAAAAAAGTACCCGGAAAAAACACTGATCATCTCAGAGAGTGACCAGCCGATAGAATTATGGCCAGGGCTTTACACGAGTGGTCTTAAAGATCACGTGAACCGTTCCTTTATTCATGGCTGGTATTACCCATACTTTAGAGTACGGTTTCCCAATCCCACCTTGGCAAACTTCACGGAAGTTTCACCGCCGGAGAAAAAGTACCTCGCATCATTCATCGGATATCCGTCTCACATTTTTCGAGATAGACTCGCAAAACTCTGGGACGCTTCTCCGGACATGTATATTAAGGTAACCAAGAAATATCACCACTTCGCTGAAGCTGACGAGTCGGCCGCTATCCAAGCGCAGAAGGCTTATCTCGACACTATCTACGAAAGTAAGTTCAGCCTATGCCCCAGAGGGAGGGGCCCATCGTCCATTCGTTTATTCGAGTCCATGCAACTAGGAGTGGCACCGGTCATTATCTCCGATAGTTGGTTACCTCCTTCATTCATTGATTGGGATAGTTGCTCGCTGACGATAAAGGAAAAAGACGTCCAACACCTGCGACACATTTTGAAGTCGAAAGAAGGGGAAAGTAAACAACTCGGAGAATGTGCAAGAAAGGTGTATGAAGAATATTTTCACCCGAAAAAACTTGGAACTTCTTTACGAGAAGCGATTAGCCACCTAACCAAGTCCATGGGCAGCGATATCCATATTTCCAAAGACTTTATTAAAAAAACAAGCAGGCACAGAAAATCTCGATTTCGTATCGATTATTATAAAGCGCTATTTCACAATGCGATGGCGAAGCTTGGACTTTAAGGCGTTGTTTTTATTAATCCACTAACTGACACGGTAACATGGCCGCGTCCCTCATACCGTGGATGATCTTCTTATCTGCAGGACAGAAAGTGGCCAGGATTCCTGCCAGCTCAGCGCGGTCACCATTTACGAAAAAATACGGGCACAAGCGATTACGTCCCTGCATCGGAAACAGCGTATCGGAGTCTGCATACACGGGGTGGATCAGACGTTTGGGCTTACGATATTCCTGGAGTACGTGGAGGTGGTTTTCGCTCATATCAACCGCTTGTTGAATACCCTCCATCCAGACCTCCTTGGACGAGTCACTACCGAGCGTAACACTACGGGCGCCCCAGGCTGTCTCGTGAAATCCACTGATCTTAATTATCAAATTCCGCTCCTTCTGAGACGCTTGAGACAAGTCAGTCCATTCACGTATTGGCTTTCCTCCTACAAGGGGTCCATCGAGGACAGCGGTTGGAGGCAATGGCGTATGATCCATCACCCAGCTCTGTGGAATTGCCTTAGAGAGTGCCCTAAAGGAACTTTTTGGCAGATTCTCGCGCCAGAAATCGGTAAGCATACCATGATGAAATAGTCCAAGACTCAGCTTTTCTTCCTGAAACGCACGCATGGGAGGGCTCAACTCGACGGTTTCGTTCTCCAAAGCCTCAAATACATAAGGCAAAGTCTTCAGGTTGGGCAGGTCAAACAACTCAAAAAACCGGTATACGACATCCACTTTCTCAGGGTTCCCGTCTATTGAAATATGTAGAATATCTCCGAGAGGATAGACCTCATCCGGCTTTACGCTAAAAACGCGTTTGCCTGTCTTCTGAAGCTCCTCACTCAACCATTGCATCTCTGGACGGTAAGTGGCAGCCTCTTCGCTGACGACGATAGCGATCAAGGGTGCATGCTTGTCGGGAGCCTTTGCAGCTAAGGCCTTGTAGAAGTATTCCAGCATCAAGTCACCATCGCCTATCACCGCGTCATTGACAGTTGAATACAAGCGATTGAGAAACGCCGTCAGCCCTATCCCTCCAGGAACAGAATCAATCTCTGATACCGCAAATCCATCACCTGTGATTAACAGATCCGGGCGTATAACTGCCGGTAACTGCCCGCGAGTCACTTTACAACGTCCGTGTTTGATCAGGTGATGCGGTTTTCCACGATCAAGGTAATCAGCTACCCAAGGGGCAAAAAGATCCCTGTTACGTAACAGCTTTTTCCCTTCGGACGAACGGATGTAGAGTGTTTCCAGTGCTTTGTAGAAATCGAGACAAGCCTGTCCCAATACTTTTATCTCCTCAAGCTCCGCATGAGTAATCGGCCAGGCATGAGGCGACAACTTCCAGGTTTTATCTTCAAAAAGAGGTGTCGCCTTGAAGGTCTCCTGCAGATGCCCGTAGGAGTGACCCGGTTTCTCTAGTAAATCACTCATCCTATTCCTCTAAGTTAGAGTCTTTCCTTGTAACCGGACAACCCGCCCGCAGCCAACTGTGTATAAAACGGTTTATATCACCGTCCATTACGCCTTGGATGTCGGACGTATCAGTACCGGTCCTCAAATCCTTTGCCATCTGGTAGGGCTGAAATACATAACTTCGAATTTGGTTACCCCATCCGATTTCTCCTTTTTCACCATAAAACTGGTCCATCTCGGCCCGTTTCTCGTCTTCCATCTTTTCAAAGAGACGAGATTTGAGCATACTCATCGCGGTAGCCCGATTTTTATGCTGTGAGCGTTGGTTCTGGCAGGCCACAACGATTCCTGAAGGAATATGAGTGAGTCTGATTGCGCTTTCTGTTTTGTTTACATGCTGACCGCCCGCACCGCTGGATCGGTAGGTATCGATTCGAAGATCCTCCTCTTTTATTTCGATATCCACATCGTCCACAATTTCGGCTACTACATCCACTGAACAAAACGACGTATGGCGCCGTTTGTTGGAATCGAACGGCGAGATACGCACAAGCCGATGCACCCCCCGTTCAGCCTTTGCATAGCCATAGGCGTTTACTCCGCTAATCAGCATAGTTACACGGCTAAGTCCGGCCTCCTCCCCCTGCTGCATGTCCTGAACTTCGACGGAAAACCCATTGCGCTCAGCCCAACGCGTATACATCCGGTAGAGCATCTCAGCCCAATCGCAGGATTCCGTACCGCCCGCACCCGAGTGTATGGTAAGAAACGCATTCGCGTTGTCATGCGGTCCACTTAAAAAGGAAGCGATCTCAAGTTCCTCAAGCTCAGCATACAAGCCATCCACCACCGTTCTCAATTCCTCAGAGAACTCACCGTCCGTTTCCGCTTCCTCCTCTTCGACCAACTCCGTTAACGTATTCAGGTCATCCAGTTTGGCGTGGAACGTCGTCATCAGACTTACCGAACGCTTAAGGTGATTCATCTCCGTCACAATTTTCTGAGCCTTCTGCTGATCATCCCAAAAGCTTTGCACAGACATGGTCGCTTCCATCGAAGCTATTTTAGTCTGTTTGTTATCGACGTCAAAGATACCTCCAGAGATATCCACCACGTTTGTTGATCTCTTCTATTCTGGAACGAGTTTCAGGAGTAATCATAAGCCACTGAAAGGAAAAAATCTGTTTCCCTTTTGCAAGCATGAACGCCAATTCTTTACCTTGCAGGATTCTATTCGTTGACCACTTTTTCTCCCATGCAAATCATCGCAATTGCAGCAACCTCCCTCGACGGCTTCATCACTCAGGGGGATAAACCGGGCACTGCCTTCACTTCAAAAGCGGACAAAGCCTGGTTTCCAAACGCAGTCAGCACTTTCGATTTCAAGATCATGGGACGTAAGACTTTTGAAGTTTCCAAGGATTACATACTCCCTCTCACTCAAAATCAGGCGAAGGATAAACGGATCGTGATGACACGCTATCCCGAGCAGTCGAAGGCGTTTGAGGTGCCGGGTAGACTGGAGTTCACTGACAAACACCCGTTGGAAATCGTCCGGGACATCCAAGACTCAAGCATCGACACTCCCAAAATCGTTATCCTCGGAGGAAGCACTATTTACAGCGCGTTTCTTGACGCCGGATTGATTACCGAATTCTGGATAACCCTCGAACCACTACTGTTTGGTTTTGGCACTCCCCTACTGAAGACGAAAACACAAACTAAATTGTCTCTCATAGAATCCACAAGCCTGAGCCCTTCCACTCTGTTGCTGAAATACCGCTGCGAATACTGAGTCTAGGCTCGCTAGATCATAAAGTCCGCCTGACCGGAAAGTTCGTGAAGGCCACATTCACGCTTCAGGCCATTGAATCGGGTTTCCTCCGCAGTCATACCATCCAATAAACGGGTCGTACTATGAGTGTCCCCGATCGATACATACCCTTGCTCCCAAAGTGGGTGATACGGCAGGTTGTTATTAGTCAGGTACTGATAAATCTCACGATCGGTCCAATCGATAATAGGGTGAATCTTGGTGATATTGCCTTGCTTCATCACAACATCCAGGTGTTTACGCGAAGAGGCTTGCTCACGACGCAATCCGGCCAACCACCCCCTGGCCTGCCACTCCACCAACGCACGGTTCATCGGCTCAACCTTGTTCATCAGGTTGTATTTTTCGAGCCCTTCTTTGCCTTGCTCCCAAAGCCTTCCGTAGAGCGCTTCCTGACGTTCGTTGGACATTTTCGACTGATAAACATGAAGATTCAGATCCATGCGCTCACGCATATCCTCAATAAACTGATAAGTCTCCGGAAACAGATACCCAGTGTCGACAAGGATAATCGGCACTTGAGGAGCCAGGTGGGACACCATGTGCAACATGACCGCCGACTGTGCCCCAAAGCTGGAACTCGCCACCAAATGTTCACCAAACGTCTCTAATCCCCAAAGGATTCGATCCTGCGCACTGGCATTTTCAAGCTTTGCGCTCACCGGATGTACATCGGTGACAGCTTTTACTTTATCCTCTGTTATGGATTCACTCACTTCTTTTTTAGGTATCTAAGGTAAGTTAGTCATAAAAAGACCTAAATCCTTTCTGACAACTTAATTATCTACCATCCTCAGCCCCCAGCCTCACTCACTCTTTCACCATCAACAGACGCAAGCTATTGAGGCACACGACCACAGTGCTGCCTTCGTGAGCGAAGACCCCGACTGTCAGTGGAATCAGTCCGAACAATGCCGCACCGGCCATCAGAATGACCGTACCCAAGGAAATAACGAGATTTTGGCGGATGATCGCTTTTGCCTTCCGACTCAGCATAAAGGCGGTCAAAAACTTCTCGATCTTGTCGTTCATGAGCACCACTTCGCTTTGCTCGAGAGCCGCATCACTTCCTCGAGCCCCCATAGAGACCGCCACATAGGCAGCTGCCAGGCTCGGAGCATCGTTCACGCCATCCCCTACCATCGCCACCTTCTTCCCTTGCTCAGTAAGCTCCTTAATTACCTGCACCTTATCCTCCGGCATCAGGCCGCTACGAATTTCCTGAATCCCGATCTTTTCTCCGACCGCATCGGCGGCACTTCGCCGGTCCCCCGTTAACATAAGTGTCTTGATTCCCAGGTCCTTTAGCCGAGCCAATGTCTCTTTGGAACGTTCCCGGATATTGTCCTCCAGTAGGATTCGCCCGATTAGGTCTTTTTGAAATACCCAAACTTCGGTAACCGAGGGTGGAGGCTCCTCTACTTTATTGATCCATTCTGCCAACGGTCCCGATTCCATCAATTCCCGTCGCCCCAAAAAGATCGACTCGTCTGCCACCCGACCCCGCAGCCCTTTCCCACTAAATGACTGAAACTCTCCGACTTCACTGGCTGTCAGCCCTTGTTTCTTACCATGGCTTACGATAGCGCGCGCCAATGGATGGTTCGAATGCATCTCGAGACTAAAAGCGAGTTGAAGCACTTCCTCGCTGCGCCCTTCCGGGAAACTCTCAACACCTGTCACCGACAGGTCTCCCTTGGTCAACGTTCCTGTCTTGTCCAATGCAACCACATCGATCTCGGACAGCTTTTCGATGGCCGCTCCTCCCCGAAACAAAATTCCGTTTCGGGCTCCCCAGGCTATGGCAGCAAGAATCGCAGAGGGTATGGAAAGCACCAACGCGCAAGGACTCGCCACCACAAGAAAAGTCATAGCTCGATAGAATGCAGAAAAACTGCCCTCACTTTGCTCGAAAGCGGGTAGCTTTAAGACCAACCAGGAGAACAAGAAATACGTAGCCGTGATTCCCAAAATCAAATAGGTATACTGGGTGCCAAACTTATCAGTGAACCTTTGACTGGGCGCACGGAGTCGTTGCGCGTCATGGATCAGTCGGATAATCTTCTGCAACGAGCTCTCAGCTGCCTGCCGGACAACCCGTACATCCACGACTCCCCAGAGATTTAACGTTCCACTGAAAACCGTATCCCCTATCACTTTTTCGACCGGAGTGGCCTCTCCGGTAAGGTTCGATTCATCTGACGCCGTTTTGCCCGTAACAATATCGCCATCGACCGGGAAGAGCTCATCGGGCTTCACACGCAACAAATCCCCTGGTAGGACGCTCAAGGCTGGCCTGACTTCGACGCTTCCATCTTCTAGGATCACATTCGCCGTCTTGGGCGCCGCCTTGGTCAGAGAATCGATTTCGCGATGCGTTCGGTGCTCAGCATAGTGTTCCAGAGCGCCAGAAAGTGAAAACAAAAATAATAACAAAGCACCCTCCGCCCACGAACCAATCGCCACCGCTCCCAAAGCGACCGCCAGCATCAGGAAGTGGATATCCAGCTGCGCCTGTTTCAGTTTCTCAAAGGCATCAATCGCAGCATCCCACCCACCGCTTATGAGGGCTGCACCATAAAGCATGTAAATCAGCCAAACCGGTGTTCCAGAGATAAAACCCAACATGAAGGCCGCAACCAGCGAGGTACCACATATCCCCGCTAGCAAAGCCATGAATTTCCATTCCTCTTCAGACTCCTCTACCACCGTATCGGCAGAAGGCCATTCATACTGGCGCCAGGTCCACAAGGAGCGCACGGCTGGGCATTGAGTCTTTTCTACTACGGTCTCATTTTTTCCAGAGCGGACCCACAGCCCATCCATAGCAAGTCGGGTCCCTGTTTTTGCCCGTTTATCCAGTTGGTCTTCAAGACTGACCAGCAGTTCCTGAAGAGGCGTCTCCAACTCGGCGGGCGTCCTTTTCGAAAACGTGGCCACCGATACGGTATGAGATTCGGGACTGATCTTGATCGCCTGAATATCCTTCTGCTCTCGCAAAAACGTACGTAGCTCTAACACCCATGCGGGCTCTTCACTTCTACCCAAATTGACCATCTAACTCAATGCTGAGAGGTCATCTCAAACAAGCAAACTCAAATTAGAATCATTCCAAAGAGTTAGCGATTCAGATTTTGATTCGACTCTTTCACGACCAAACCTTTCATCCCCTGAATGATAGGTTTTCAAAATGAGATCGAAGCGGAGTCTGCCCCAGAGCAATTGTTCGATCTGATCATGAAGACCTTCTCTGAAGGCGGCTGGCTCCAGTCGGTGCTTGGCATGGAACACCGGCCACAGCAAGAGACGATGGCTCGCGAAGTCATGGGCGCATTGAACACAGATCAACCCCTCCTGTTCGAAGCGGGAACCGGAGTCGGCAAGAGCCTGGCTTACCTCATCCCGTCCATTCTCGTCGCGGTCCACAAAAAGAGACAGGGTATCGTCGCCACTCATACCATTTCCCTACAAGAGCAAATCAAAGACAACGACCTGAAAATTTGCCGCAGCTTATTCGCAAAAGTCCCCGAGCTCCAACCGTTCCTCAATTTCAAAGTCGCCTTTCTCGTCGGCAAAGGGAATTACCTCTGTACTACCCGCCTCGACCAGGCGATTGCCCAAAAAACCGAACTGATTCCCACTGACGAACAGACTGAGCTCGAGCGCATCGTTCAATGGTCGCTCGATACCAAGGTCGGGATTCGTCAGGAACTCGTCCCCCCTCCTTCATTCGAAGTATGGGATTGGGTGAGCGCCGATTCCTCGGCCTGTAATAAGAAGCACTGCGATCCGAAGGTCTGCCACTATCAGAAAGCGCGAACCAAGATTCGGGATGCACACATCCTGATTCTGAATCACAGTCTTTTGTTTTCTTTGCTCGGTTCCGGCATGCCCGTTCCGCAGGGCCGTGGTGTTCTCTACCCGGAGGACTTTGTCATTCTGGATGAGGCTCACACGGTGCCTGCTGTGGCGACCGATCACTACGGAATGGGTGTCAGCTCCTACGGCGTCAACCGCTTGCTGTCATTCCTCTATAACCCGAAACGCAAGAAAGGTCTACTCCGTCGGCACGGTACTACGGGAGATTGCAACCTCGTCGTGCGGGTCCGCAATGAAGCCGATGTATTCTTCAGCCAGGTACGGCAGCTCTTTCTGGAAAAAAGAGAAATCGCCCGCATCTACAAACCCGACTGGCTTGACCCCACACTCCTCCCGCAGCTCAGAGGACTAATTATCCGTATCAAGGAGGTTGCGATCCACCTCGACGAGGGTCCAGAGAAATCCATCGTGGAAGATCAACGCGACCGTCTCACCGAACTCTACAACACCATCCGGCAGTTTATTGCGCAGTCATTGGAGGATCAAGTCTACTGGGTGGAACGCGGAGGTCGTGGTGGCAAGACGATTTACCTGCGTAGCGCCCCCATCGACATCTCTGAGTATTTGAAAGAGAGTTTGTTTATGCGGGAAACAGGGGTTCTGCTCACCAGTGCGACTCTGGCAGCCGGTCCCAATATGGAAAATTTCCAAAAGCAGGTGGGTGCTGAAAAGGAACTGGCCTTCCAGGTAACCTCACCCTTCGACTACGACCATAATGTTCAGATCTTTGTCGCCGAAGATGCACCCGCACCGAATGTTAAAGACGGACGCCAAGACCTCGATTACATGGAAGAGATGATCCTCTTCTGCGCCGAACAGGTCGAGGGCGGTACTCTGGTTCTTTTTACCAACTACTACGACCTAAACCAGATCGCCCGCCGTATCGAGCCCGAACTCGAGAACCTGGGACGCTCGCTATTTCAGCAAGGACGTGACTACTCGCGTTCGGAACTCACCCGGGAATTTGCCAAGGCCGGCAACGGTGTGCTTTTGGGAACGGAAAGTTTCTGGGCAGGTGTCGACGTCCCCGGACCCGCGTTGTCTCAGGTCATCATCACACGCCTTCCTTTTGAAAACCCTTCCCACCCTGTAGCTGAAGCAAAAAGTGATTGGATGAAAGAACAGGGCAAAAGCCCGTTTATGGAGCTCACCTTGCCCGACGCTCTGATCAAGTTCCGACAGGGTATTGGCCGCCTCATCCGCAAGAAGGACGACAAGGGTTTCATCACCCTGCTCGACTCACGCGTCTTTTCCAAACAGTATGGCATCCAATTTCTGAATACGTTTCCAAAACGAGATTACCACCGATTCAACAAAGGAAATCGTGACTGGGTCTTTGACTCCGCCCAATTCTGATCCATGAGCAACGACATCCGCCTCGCCCGACTCCACGCCTCACTCCATGAAAGCCCTTATTCGGGCAAAATCAACTCACTCTGCCTTCGCAAAGACGATGGCATCCGCGAGCACCCCGACTCAATCGAGCTGGACATACAAAAAGGTGCGATTGGCGACCGTTGGATCTGGCGCACCTGGAAACAACTCGAAAACGGTGACTCCGATCCGCGCGTTCAAATAGCTGTTTGCAATTCCCGTATCATTAACCTGATACAAAATGAAAAAAACAACCCTTACCACCCTGGCGACAACATCATGGTTGATCACGACCTTAGCGCCCCCGACTTTGCTGTAGGAAAACGATTTCGCGTAGGTGAAGTCACTCTGGAAGTGACTGACGTCTACAACGATGCCTGCGCAAAGTTCGCCGGCGAGTTCGGCAAGGACATTTTGAAATGGATCAATATCCCCAAGTTTCGAGCTCTCAATCTTCGAGGCATTTACTGCCGCATAATCGAGGGAGGCAATATTCAAATCGGGGATCGACTAAATCTCGACTGAGATGATCCAAAAGACTAGGAAACGAGGAAAAATGTCGTTTTTACTGGGAATCAGATACCGAGATACCCCTAAAACATCACCATATTGAACCACGAATTCGTTCAAGAAATACAACTGTTCAGTGAACGATTAGTAAGTTGATTATGGCAAAGCCGGTATCTTAAGAAGACGCTTCCGCATCTTTTCCTCGTCAACGCCCCTCCGGTAGTGGTTCTCTCTGGGTCTGTGAGTCACGCAACTTCTTGCAAACCGCTTTGATCAAAGCCGAATTGAGGCTGATACAGTCTGCTGCAGCATTTGCTTTGGAGGCAAAGCACGAGGAATTGACCGCGTATCACCGGTCTTTTACATGCTCGTTTCTACAACGACACAATCGATTCAGGCCTTTTTACTCAGAAAGCGGATGCCCTGCATTCGGTTTTCGTCGTAAACTAAGTCGAAGATCACCCCAGTGTTATCCATGTACTTTTAAAGTCTTTGAGAAGTCTCGGCCTCTGCCAAATCGCTAGCCAGCATAATCTGTCCAAACAATCGTGGGTGCCACAAACGCTCGCGATGAGCGGAGTGTCCAATCCGTATCAACCGATAGAGAAGAAATTGGGTATCACTCGCCAATATCTGGAAGTCCTGCTAGACCTCGATCTCCTGCAACAACTCTCGCAATGAGACATTGCGCACTAGTAACTGGCTCGATTTCAACATCGGACTCCGAGATTACACCCAAAATGGAACCGCAAACCTCTAGTCCACGCAGACGGCTGGAGACGGTTTTAAAAAAATTCAACGACGCGCGCGTTCCGTCTGGTGTTATGGTGGGTCCTATCATCGCAGGTCTCAAAGAGACGGAATTCCCACCGATCATCGAAGCGGCCAACGATACTGGAGCACGTAGGATACACTATATTCCCCTCCGGCTTCCAGGTGGAGCAGAAGATGTATTTTCCGAATGGCTTGAGCGAGAGTTTCCCGACGAAAACGTCCGTACCACAAAACGGTTAAAAGCCTTCGCGCCGGACGTTTAAATTCTACGAAATAAGGCAAACGATTTCAAGGACGATGCGTGTGGGCCAAAGAACTAAAACACCTCTTGAATTCAGTTGCCTCAAAGTCGAATTCAAAGAACGACCGATTAAGCTCAGCACCGCTCATCTTAATCCTCCAGGATTGAGCTACCTACAGCTATTCTTGACTTCCCCCAAAGCAAGAACCTACGGCCAGAGAATCTAAATTTATACAGAATATCTTTTGACCTACAAGTCTGAGAATTTCCAGATCAGAGCTTGCGTTCAAAGTTCAATCCCCTTTGACAAGAAAGCTTCGTCACATAGCTTGGGGGAGTTCATGAGATTTTCCCCATATATTCAGAGGCTCTGTCTTCTCGCCATCGCGTCTCTCCACGGGCACCAAGCTTCCGCCGAAGTCGATTTCGCTCGGGACATACAGCCGATTCTAAATGAGAGTTGTGTCGAGTGTCATGGAGGAGTCAAAGCGGCAGGCAATATCTCTTTTATCTATGAGGAGAGCGTGATCAATTTTGAAGGCAAGTCAGGCTACACCGTTGTCACTCCAGGCGACGTGGAGGAATCCGAAATCTACTTCCGTATAACGACAGACGATGAGGACGACCGTATGCCGCCTCCGGACGAACATGAGAGCCTGACAGCAGACGAAGTGGCCCTCATTAAACGGTGGATCGAAGAAGGAGCCCAATGGAACGGGCACTGGGCCTTTGAACCACCTTCGAAACCCAAGACCCCAACCACTATTTATGACGAGCAGGCTAAAGGCGCCATCGATTCCTTTATTTTTAACCGCCTCGAGAAAGAGGGTCTCCAACCATCCCCCGTAGAAGCCCCGGGCCGACTGCTCCGTCGAATCAATCTAGGACTCACCGGCCTGCCCCCAACGCTCGAGGAACTCGACAAGTTTGAGGCGGCCTATGCCAAGACCCCGAAGAAGGCAATTGAAGCTGCCGTGGACGAGCTGCTCAGTCGACCAGCCTTTGGTGAACGCTGGGCAACCATGTGGCTCGACCTCATTCGTTATGCAGACTCTGGAGGATTGGGGCTTGATCAGAAACGAACGATCTGGGCCTACCGCGACTGGGTTGTGAAAGCGTTCAATGACGATCTTCCTTTCGACCAATTCACGATTAAGCAACTTGCGGGAGATCTTCTCCCTCAGCCCACTATTGAAGACCTGGTGGCTACGGCCGCTCAACGCAACACACAGACTAACAATGAAGGAGGCACTGACGACGAACAGTTTCGCATGGAAGCCGTTGTCGATCGCGTCAACACAACCTGGCAAGCCTGGGGATCCATCACCTTTAGCTGCGCACAATGCCATGACCATCCCTATGACCCGATACGCAACGTCGAGTATTATCGTTTCATGGATTTCTACAACAATTCGGCAGATTCCGATCTATGGGACGATGAACCGCTGGTCAAAGTTCCTGATGAGCAGGAACGGTACGCGGAGGCCACAGAATTGCGCCGGAGTACTCTGCAAGCCAAAGAATCCCTCTGGGAAAGCGGTATCCATCTACGCGATACCACCGACTGGAGAGGCCTGAAAGAAATTACGGTATCTTCTAACAACAGTACTCAATATGAAGTCATTGAAAAGCCGGCATACACGGAGTTTTTTACGGTAGGAACGGTCGAAACTGAAACACATACCCTCATAGATATTGCTGGCACCGAACTTGCAAACGACCCAATTACCGCACTGCGACTCACGGTGTTACCTCATGCTCCTGAAACCGCAGTGCACAGTCCTGAGTGGGGCTTCGTTATCGATGATCTTGAAGCCTGGGTGGTCGATAAAGAAGGCGGGAGAATTCCTGTCAGATTCCGGGCCAATGTCCCAGATGCTCCCTGGATTCCAACGGATCCTCTGGCAACGGTTGAGCCAAACGGAAAAAACTGGGGTGCCGATTCACGCATACACTACGCGAGACACTTGGTGCTCATCCCTGACTCTCCGATTAACTTACGGGAGGGTAATCATCTATCCATCCATATTCACTGCAATAAAACGGGTCATGGAAGTCACCCGATGGCCATTCAGCGAGGTCACGTTGCTAGCAGTTCGGATCCGCGCTGGAATCAATTCGAAACCAAAGGCACTGCTGAATTCCAGCTCAGACAGAAGCTTACTGATATGCTCTGTAAGCTATCCGATATACCAGGCACTACGGTACCGATTATGCAAAGTCGCCCGGCTCATATTGCGCGACCCACCCACATATTTGAACGTGGTAATCCCATGGAAAAAGGCGACCTTGTGGTGGCCGGCCTCCCGGCTACGCTTACTAAATCAGCCCCTGCTACCGACTCGCCCGATCGCCTCGAAATGGCGAGCTGGTGGGTATCAGAGAATCATCCGCTTACCTCCCGCGTCTTTGTGAACCGGCTCTGGAAGCAGCTGTTCGGTGTCGGAATCGTACCTACGCTGGAAGATTTTGGTTCGTCTGGAGACAAACCGACCCACCCTGAACTGCTGGACTACCTGGCCATTCGTTTTCAAGAGGATTACGATTGGAGTATGAAGGCGATCATACGTGAAATCGTACTTAGCCATAGCTACCAACAATCTTCCCGCGTGACGGCCGAGCTACTGGATCGCGATCCCGACAATCGCCTCCTCGCCCGGGGACCACGCCAGCGCCTCACTGCAGAGATGGTTCGGGATCAAGCTTTGGCGGTGAGTGGGCTTCTTTCGAATAAGGTAGGTGGCCCTCCAGTGCATCCACCACTTCCCGAAGGTGTCTGGCAACCATTTGATAGTCGTGATAAGTGGCTCACTCCTCCACCCGAAGACGAGAATCGCTATCGCCGATCGCTCTATACCTATATGAAGCGCAGCATTCCGTTTCCCACATTTGCGACTTTCGATGCTCCCTCACGGGAGTTTTGCAATCCGCGTCGACTCACATCGAACACCCCCCTTCAAGCACTTGTTACTTTGAACGAAGAAACGTTTGTCGATTCTGCAAAAAAGTTCGGACAACAATTCGTTGTCGAAGACACAGACACCCTGGAAAAGAAGCTCGCCCAAGCTCACAGGCTTGTCACGGGTAGACCGGCTGACTCCGAACGATTGGAGGAACTGAATCGACTCTTTGAAACGATCAAGGATCAATCCCCTGAGCACGTTGGAACCGTCGTCGCGCAAGTCCTGTTGAATCTCGATGAAACCCTTACCTACTGAACTGCGATGAACATCGAAACACTCCTTAACGAAGCTAGACTCCGATCGTTGGAACGCGAAACCCGCCGCCAGTTTCTGAGCCGATGCACCACTGGACTGGGTGCCCTGTTTCTCGCAAACCAACTGGGAGCATCCACCACCCACGGCCTTCCGCAGCATGATGCCAGTAATCCTCTAAACGCCATTCAGCCTCATTTCCCGGCTACGGCAAAACGGGTGATCTATCTCCATATGATCGGAGCGCCGAGCCAATTGGAGCTCTTCGACTATAAACCCGATCTGGAGCGACTTGACGGGCAACCCTGCCCCCAATCTTTTCTCAAAGGCAAGAACTTTGCCTTTATTCAGGGAACGCCCAATATGCTTGGGCCTCAATTTCCATTTCAACAACACGGTAACACGGGTGCATGGGTCTCTGATCGACTCCCCCACTTCTCGAAAGTCGTAGACGATGTAAGTTTTATTAAGACGCTTCAGACAGATCAATTCAACCACGGCCCTGCCCAACTCATGGTTCACTCCGGTCAGGCTCGCATCGGCCACCCATCCATCGGTTCCTGGGTTACCTGGGGCATGGGCACCGAAAATTCGGATCTTCCGGGCTTCGTGGTTTTGCTTTCAGGGGGCCGTCAACCTCGGGTCGGAAAAGCGCTCTGGAGCTCTGGTTTCCTGCCGTCAGTCTACCAAGGCGTACAATGCCGCTCCCACGGGGACCCGGTTCTGAACGTTGCCAACCCCACCGGTATTTCGCGTGACCTCCGCCGCTCGGCCCTGGACACCCTGAAAACTTTAAACCAGCAGACGCACGACGAATACGGGGATCCTGAAACCCTCACGCGCATTGCCCAATACGAAATGGCATTCCGCATGCAAATGGCGGTACCCGATGCCATGGATATCGAGAAAGAACCGGCTCACATTCACGAGCTCTACGGAACCGAACCCGGCAAGGAAAGCTTTGCCAACAATTGTTTACTCGCACGCCGTTTGGTTGAACGGGGTGTTCGTTTCGTACAACTTTTCGACTGGGGCTGGGACTCTCATGGCGCCGACAAGAACGAAGCGCTTAACGCGGGTTTCATGGGCAAATGTGTAGAGACAGACAAGCCCATGGCCGCCCTGCTATTAGACCTCAAACAACGGGGTCTACTCGAAGATACCCTCGTGGTCTGGAGCGGTGAATTTGGCCGCACGCCGATGCGGGAGAATCGCGGAGGCCGTGAGATGAAGCTCATCGGACGCGACCATAATCCGGGTGCGTTCACGGCCTGGATGGCTGGAGGTGGTGTAAAGCCAGGGATTAGTTATGGAGAAACAGACGAAGTCGGCTATGGAGCCGCTGTCAATCCGGTGCCTCTGGAAGACTATCATGCGACCCTACTTCATTTACTAGGCTTCAACCACAAGCAGTTGAACTATCCCTTCCAAGGGCTCGACCAACGACTGACGGGCGTAAAAAACGCCAAGGTAATTCAGGAGCTAATAGCCTAATCAGCGCCCGCGGACCCCGTCTAAAACACGTTTCGCCTGAGACAGGTGTAATTCCAGATGCAAACAAAACATGCAATGCCATCCGTGGGCATTGAGCATCCCGAATATAGGATGGGGCGTTTTCAAAGTGCCTCGTAAACCACTAAGTCCGCTCACTAACTTCAAGTGATCCTCAACCGATTGACAGAAAGCTTTCAGTTGCTCTGGTCCCGGACTACCCGAGGGCATAACATCTTTTTTCGGGTCTTTGACCGGAAGGTTTTTCGGTTCTTCATTCCGGGCAAGACTCTCTACAATCAAACTCATCGTTCTATTTACGATGACGTTGTGCTCTAGAATCATATAGAACGACCAAGCCCGCATATCTTCATCCACACCGCGCATTTTCGGAACCTGAATACATTCCTCGCCCTGTTCCTTTGTCATCAACTCACCGATATCTCGGTACTCCTGAAGGATGGAACGGATCCGGTCACTGGTTTTCTTCTTGCTGGTAATTAAGAAGCGAAACCGAACAAGGCATTTAATGAATACGTTCATCTTAGGGAGACCCATGACGGGTACGGTGCGCTACAAACGCCTGTTTCGCTTCCATATCAAAGCCTGCACGTTTATAAAAGTCGTAGACTTTCTTATCTTTCCGACCAGTCATGAGCATCACCTTGTAGCAACCGGCGTCCCATGCCACCGCGAGGATCGATTTCAAGAGGAGAGTGCCGTAGCCATTTCCTCTTTGAGACTTTTTTGTAACGACGTTCTCTATCACACCATAGGGTGAAGCACCCCGAGTCAGGTTAGGAACCAGAACTAAATGGCAGCTCGCAACCAATTCAGTATCCGCCTCAAGTAAACCGAAATAGATTTTATCGTCG
This sequence comes from uncultured Opitutaceae bacterium, assembly GCA_964352065.1. GTDB lineage: Bacteria > Verrucomicrobiota > Verrucomicrobiia > Opitutales > UBA2995 > UBA2995. The sequence continues at coordinate 68,899 of CAYGQM010000011.1, read as the reverse complement.
GAACAAATTGCCTCCCAAACCGCTTCACAGGATTCTAAGGAAACCACACTGGTATCCGACGGGTGCAAATCCTCCAACAGTCTCAATACGACTGGAAGATCCTCAAGCTCCGCCCGCCGAAAGTGTGTAGATTCAGTCATGGTACCTAATAAGCAGGGCCATTGAGATCAATGGGACCGTCCAGCCACGGTCGGTTAGCCGGATATATCATGACGTGATCTTCCCACCATATCGATTGCTCGCGCTTCGAGGTTGTCTGACCATCGTAGAAACTATCTTTGACAGCGACCGACCCGAGTCGCGCATAAAATTCCGGGATGGGCGTTTGGAACAAACTAAAGAGAAACTCTCCAGCATCGACCCGATCAAAAATTGGCTGAAGCACAAGGCGACCCAACCCTCGGCCACGATAATCCGGATGTACCGCCACTCCCGCCAGGGCCAAAATTTTCATTGATGTTTTTTCGGATTTTATCGTCCTGGGAAACTGTTCCGCCTGAGCAACTAGCTGATCGCCATCGTAAATGAGCACAAAAGCACGGCCTGAACAAAACCCCCGCTTACCGGAAAATTCCTCCCAGTGCATCACGAAACTACCTTCATGGTATTTCTCAGGCCATACCAGACCCTTGAGTTGAAGCATCTGGTGAATGCGCTCCTCAGAAAGATCTGCTTCATATACTATTTGAGGTGTCATCATGAGAAGTAAAAAGTGACCCTCTAACAAATAAAGTGACAACTCAATAAAACGTGGATTTTCTGCCAGTATGGAAAAACGGTCGATCTTGATCACAGGCGTTTACGGCTTGGTAGGGAGTTGCCTATATAGACGACTGATTGAAAATCCTGACTACGAAGTGTATGGGCTGGACCGCAGCAACCAGAAATCGGAACGGGTTCATGAGGACGAGGTAGCCGTCGTGCCGGATAGCCACCTATACCTGAACGACCTGTCTGATATCAACGGACTGCAACAGGCGTTTGAGGATAAAAACACGATCATCCACATGGCCGGAGATCCCAACGCAGATGCTTCGTGGGAGAGCGTTCTCAAAAATAATATCGAAGCCACTTATAATGTGTTTGAAGCGGCCAAACAGGCAGGTGTACGACGCGTAATTTTTGCGAGTACCATCCAGGTTAGCTTTGGCTATTTCTACAATCGTGAACCTTACAAGAGCATTTGGGCTGGGAACTACGAAGTAGTCCCGGACTGCCTAACCAAAATCAAAACATCTGACCCCGTCTGGCCCATCAACCTGTACGGCTCAAGCAAGGTCTTCGGCGAGTCCCTGGCACGCATGGTTAGCAGCACAACAAATATGTCCTGCCTGTGCATACGTCTCGGGGGTGTCCATTCCATGGACAACGTGCCCCCTGCCGTTGCTCCTAACGCTTGCACTCAAAACGACATGACCCGCATCATCGATTGCTGTATTCGGGCACCCGATACTATCCGATTCGAAATAATCTACGGCCTTTCAAAAACAGACTATCAGTGGGTCGATCTAACAAATGCGGAAAAAACAGTAAACTACCGACCGCAAGACAGTATACCCCTGAAGTATTCACAAACGAACCAACCATAGAAACTTGTTTGTCGATAATCCGGCACTCACATTCCCCCAAAGGTTTCTCCAATCAGAACAGGATTGATTATACAACGTGATACCTTTTAAAACAGTATGAATTGAGACGCCAAGCGAACTTTAAACCTACCCCATGAGTAACCCTATAGAAAGACGCGCCTTCCTAAAAAGCGGATTGGCAGCAAGCATCGCTTTAACGACTGCTCCGGCTATCCTGCAAGGCGCAGATGATCGCAAAGTGACTCTGGGGTTCATCGGTATTGGGGGTCGAGGGACCGGATTATTGAAAATCGCCATGCGTTTGCCGAACGTCCGCATAACAGCCGTTTGCGATACTTTTCCAAGAAACTTGAGGGCCGCACAGGAACTCGTTGAAAACACACAGGGTTCACGACCCGAGGGTTACGGAGATAACGAATTGTCTTATATGAGCCTCCTCGAAAGGGATGACCTCGATGGCGTCGTCATTGCCACCCCTTGGGAACTGCATATTCCCATGACGATTGCCGCGATGAAGGCGGGAAAATACGCCGCCACCGAGGTCGGTCCGGCTTCGTCCGTCGACGAGTGCTGGGAGCTCGTTAACACCTACGAGGAGAGCCAGGTTCCCTGCATGCTTTTGGAGAACTATTGCTACTTCCGTTATAATATGGCGGTTCTAAATATGGTGCGCCAAGGCATCTTTGGAGAACTAATCCACTGCACCTGTGGCTACGGACATGACCTACGTGAAAGAATCGTCCTCGGAAAAGGAACTGGGCCAACTGCTAAAGGTGACGGCGATTACCGATCCACTCACAATGAATTCAGAAATGGAGAGCTTTATCCTACCCATGGGATTGGTCCCATAGCTCAGTGTTTGAATATTCAACGGGGAAATCGCTTTCAACACCTTACCTCCACAGCCTCCAAAGCACGTGGACTGAAGCAATGGGCAAATGACAATCTAGACCCAAGTCATAAGCGGCGAAACATTCACTGGAATCAGGGTGACGTGGTTTCGACGACCCTAAAGTGTTACAACGGAGAAACGGTTGTCATGACATTTGATACCCGGCTGCCTCGCCCCATGAGTTTTATGTATCAAGTGCAGGGAACCGCGGGTATGTGGATGCAGGACGGCGATTCATCCTCCAAAGATAAATCAGTCATTTACCTCGATGGAAAGAGTCCTAAGCACCAGTGGGAGCCTTTCGCTCCTTTCCAGGAAACATTCGAACATCCCTTGTGGAAAAGCTATCTGCATGAAGCAGAAACTGCCGGCCATGGCGGAACCGATTTCCTTGAACTGCGGGAATTCGTAACCTGTATAAAGAACCAAACGATAACACCTATCGATGCTTATGACGCGGCAGCCTGGATGGCTATCGCTCCCTTATCGGAAGCCTCGATCGCAACCGGTAGCAACCCAATCGCCTTCCCTGACTTTACCGATGGCGCCTGGATGACCAACAAGCCAATATTTGGACTCGCCTGATAGAAAACCGACTGGGATACTACCTTTGTAATTTATTATGAAACGAAGAGACTTTGTAAAAACGGCACTCGCGGTACCTTTCACTGGAATATCATTGCCAGCCATTTCCTGGGCTACTGAAAAAACGAACGGCGTCATGGCTTTTGGACATCGGGGTGGAAAGAAGATGCTATATGACAATCGACAACGTCCTCAGGCCGTTTACCTCAATGGAAAAGTGTTCATCGGCTACAAAGGGAATTCGGTATCAGCCGTTAAAGCAAACAACGGTGATCGCTCTGGTGGCGGTTTCGCCTATACCCTCCTTATCAGCTACGATCCCGCGACCCGCACATTTTCAGAACCCGTGCATCTGGGAGAACCTACTTCGGATCACCATTATTGTCCTATCGTTTGGGCCGATAATAAAGGACACCTGCATGTGCTTCATGGGTGCCACCGAACTCCAGGGACTCACCTCATTTCAAAAGTACCTGGTGAAATGGGCCAAAATGAATCGTCAGGCTGGGAGAAGGCTCAGGACATCGCTCCCGGCATATCTTATCCGACACTTTTTCAAGTCTATGATAACCGTCAGGTAATCTATTACCGAACCGGTGGCCACACCAGTTCCTGGACCTATAGTCTCAGTTCCGACAACGGTCGTACGTGGACGCCAAGGGACCAGGATGTAACGGACCTCGATTTAGTATCGCATCCCGACTGGTCTACCTATCAGTGCAAAGTTGCCAGCGCCGATGGACGGTTCTTGCACGTTATCTTTACCGACTACGACGACAACAAAGCCAGAGACCCTAAACGCTTCTACAACCCGCGGTACAAGCAGGAAGTCGACAACGAGTGGAAATACAATCTCTCTTACGTTAAGATCAATCTCGAAACCCAGGAGGTATTGAACGAACGTAATGAGGTACTCGATACGCCGATTGACTTTTACACCGCTAGGGAGAAATGTTTGATCTGGGATACCGACTGGCGAGGAGCCGGAGTTCCACCCGCAGTGATGCTGGACGAGAATGACAATCCCGCGCTCCTTCATGTTTTGTCTGAGCAGGACACGAGAACCCATAGCTACTACTACGTCAGGAAAGACAATACAGGCAGGTGGACACAAACCCCGATTACCGCCTCCAATCATCAATGGAACAGCGGCTACATTCGTAGAGATAAACAGGGTCACATTCATGCCTATGTCATAGTTGGCGAAGGATACCTCGATCTTCCCGGTGTCAACAACACCCACGGAGGCGGGCAAATCGAACAGTGGGTTTCCAAAGATAAGGGTTACAGTTGGAGAAAATTCCGCCATATAGCACCAGATCCTGATAAATATCCCGGCATGCGCTATAATAACGTACAACCCGTACTGCGTCCTGACGGCTCAGCAGTCGATGGTATGTTGCTTTTCTACGGTTGGAACCACGAGCGAGAGCCAGACGGTGTTGCTTTTTTATTAGACGAATCTAATCAAGCATAAGCCTTAACGACTCTAGTCATGAGTTACTTAATCAACTGTTTGTCTAAACCGGTCGGGCGGCTGCTATAGCCCTCGCTTCGGCTTGTTTCAAATGATTTCGCATGAGCTCCAGTTGCTCTTGGAACGCTAAGTTGCGGGCGAGATTATTATGTTCCTCAATGTCATTTTCGAGGTCGTACAATTCCTCTCCCCCATCGGGCCAGAGCGCGTAGCGCCAACGTGCGGTTCTGATCGCTTTGCCGAGTGATTTACCGCGAGTCACCACGGTGTAAACGACCTCTTTGCCCGGAAGATCCGGATCTTCCAACATGCCAACTGCACTGCGGCCCTGAATATCACTCGGAGTATCGATCTTACAAAGCTCTGCCAAGGTGGGGAAAAGATCCACCAACTCAATAAGACCTTGCGAGACAGAACCAGGAGGGGTCTTCCCTGGAACGCGAATCAGCAACGGTACACGGTTACCTATTTCAAACAGGGTAACTTTTCCCCACAAAAAGTGTTCACCAAGATGGTAGCCGTGATCCGAGGTAAGAACTACGATCGTATCTTCCCACAAGTCGTTTTCCTTCAGGCTCTCAAAAATCCGCCCGATTTGCGCATCCACAAAACTTATACATGCGTGATACGCCTGCATGTATTCGCGACGCAGCGCATCATTCTCAACAGCAAACTCAAACCCGAATCCTTCATAGCGTTTGGAGATTGCGGCCATGGGAACGGTATCCCAAAAATTGGACGGTGGTTTTTTGAATTTCAATTTATCCTGCGGATACCTATCGAAATATTTTTGTGGGGCCAGAAATGGAACATGGGGTTTATGAATGCCTACTGCGATAAAGAACGGCTTGCTCCCGTAACGTTTATTCTCAATCCACTCCTGGGCCTGCACTGCATTCTTACCATCTCTATGCTGCTCATCGGTTAGTCCCGATGGACCCCAACCAGGGGTCTGATTCATTGTCTGGGGCGCGTACTTTAGTAAGAACTCCTTCCAGAGTTGGCGATTCTTTCGATCTTCAATCGAACCATGTTTAGCTTCAAACTCCTTACGGGCCTGCTTCTCCAGAGGCATTTCATCATTCCAAAAGAACGTTTGCTCGTCCCAAACCGCCTCTGCAGGATCCGTTTTTGAATTGTGAAAAATCTTTCCCGTGGCCGCAGTCCAGTAGCCTTGCTCTCTGAATGCCTGTGGCATGGAAACAGTACCCGGTCTTTCGTTACGGATGTCTGTATTGTTATTGGTAATCCCCGTAGACTGTGGATAAAGGCCACTTAGAAAGGATGCCCGTGAAGGCCCGCACACCGGATATTGGCAGTAGGCCCTTTTGAAGGTCATGCCCGTCTCGGCCAAACGATCGAAGGCAGGAGTACTAATATACGGATAATCTGAAGTGGATACATGAGTATTTAAATCGTCGCAGACGATAAAGAGTACATTCGGTTTGGAATCGGCTGCCCCCAGGAAAGCGGGAAAGAACGCTCCTGATAGCAACAAGACTCCAAGCAGAGTTTTTTTAAGGGTGGTCATAATAGCTGCCTCAAAGGGAAACCGCTTTCCCAACCCCGCATACGACACGCAGGTAGGCGATACTTTGCTCAAATTCAAATCGTTGGTGGTTCTGCTCAAAAATCTTCGGATCCTGACCCTCATTCGGTTTCAAAATGGGGATCGGACGGCCCCGGCGCATTAACTTGAGAAAATCGCGAAAATCCGCAGCCTTGAGATTCGGGTATACCTCCATGTGCTTTTCGGTCAGAAAAGGAATGGGTCGGTGTTCGTTGGAGATGGATTCAACATGAATCGGGACTCCAGGGCATAATTCTGCTAGATATTCTGCATACGCCCGCACATCCATAAGGCCATCGCCCAGTGCCGTCCATTGGAAGGTCGCTCCGTCTTCCGACGGCCAAACCTGATAATCGCGCAGGCTCGTGCACAAGGTGTATTTGCCCAACATCTGTACTTGCTTCATCGGGTCTTCCATCGCCCAAACCGCATTCCCCGGATCCAACATGACCCCGCACATATCGGTGCCCGCCGCCTTAATTAGTTCGAGTAGTTCCTCGGATCTCATGTCACCGGCATGGTTTTCAAATCCTATCTTGATCCCTGAATCGAGGATACGACTCCGGGATGCTTTCAATACCTTTATGCATTCATCGATGCGCGCTTCGATTCCACCATCCGAATGACGGTCATCAATATTTCCGATCCTTACATTAACAACGGGCGAACCCACCGCCTTAGCAACCCGGAGACCGGTTTCAATAATCTGCTCGGGTTTCCCATAAGTATCACTAAACTGCACACTGCCTTCACTGATACTCCCTGCCCCTACGTAGAACCGAATTCCGTGAGCGTCCGCCTTCTTTTTCAGAGCCTTTAAATGAGCAGGCTCAAGGTTTTCAAAGTTGCTAAGAGCGTTTAATAGTACGGCGTCCAGCTTAAGCTTCGCCGCGTACTCGATGAACTGGGTCGCCTTCCATTTCAGAGCCCGCAGGGAATGATTACAAAGCCCCAGTGGAATTGAAGAGATGTCCGCCGCCTTTGCAGAAAGTACGTTGGAAGTTGCCATTCCGGCTGCAAATCCGGCTGTCAGTTTTAAAAATTCTCTGCGCTGGATAGTGCTGCGTTTTGGTCCGGGTTCCTGAAATGACTCTTTCATAGTTTTAACTTTAAGATTTAACCGTTTGCTCGAGACCTAGTTTATCCAACACCTCCTGAGGCGGTCCCGCGAACGTCGCCGACGGAACATTCCCCGTGTAACCAATCGCCTTCCACCCCTCGGGCGTGCTGTAATAGGCACCCATCGACAACGACGTGAAGGTGCGAAAGAACGAAGCGGCCTGCCGGAGTTTGGTATCCGAATGGTCCTGATTACTCAGCACATCACAGATAGACTGCTGTTGCTCAAGATTCAGCCCCGCAAAGTCCTTCTTAAACAGACGGTTCGATTCCTCGTCGATCCATCTGAGCCCAGCGAAGACCGTTTTTCGATCACTCTGTTGTTTAGGATACGGTGCGCTCACCCATTCGTCGATAAAATCCGGGACGCGAAGCTGACTTGCTGCAGGTCCGAGATCATCGGCTGGCAGGATGACATCCGCCAGAGCGGTGACCGTCTTCCGTTGTTCGGATGATAACGTCAAGGGCCAGAAATCACCCCGTTGATAAATATCGTTTACCTTGGGATCCGTGCCATAACCCGCTGTGGCAGGGACGTACTCTTGCGAGAAAGCGAAGAAGGGCGACGCCTGCGAAGCGGCGGCTGCAGCAAACCATTTGAGAACTTGACGGCGGGAAAGCCGTGGAAGGGATTTGTTAGTATCCATGATGAAAGTATTAGAGAGCTCCTTGTCGGGCTTGTTCGATAATGTGATCTGCACAACGCCATGAAAAAGCCATGATACTGAGCGTCGGGTTCTTGTCAGCATTGGTCACAAAGGGTGCAGCGTCGGTCAGAAACAGATTCTTCACGTCCCAGGTCTGGTTCATCGAATTACAGACCGAGTCCTTCGAATTCTCGCCCATGCGAGCTCCACCCACTTCGTGCTTCACGTTGCCGCCCGGACGAATGATATCCAAGCCCGTCTTGGCGGGTGTCCCCCGGACCTTGCCACCCATCGCCTCGATGATGGATGCAAAGGTGCGTTCCGCATGCATCGCCATATTAAGCTCGTGATCGGTCCACTTCCAATGCCAGCGAAGCACCGGGATGCCCCACTTGTCTTTCACAGTCGGATCCAGCTCAGCGAAGGAATTGTCATTGGGTAACATTTCACCGCGACAAGCCAGACTGATAAAGGAGCCGTAGTAGCGCCGCGCCTCCTCTTTGAGCTTGGTGCCATAGAGACCACGGGTGTACTCACTAGGTACCGGACTATTACCACCCGGCATGCGACGCGTTCCCCCGATTTCGATATGGTAACCCCGTCCGAAATCGAGCTTTCCGGCCAGTTGCTCTTTATACAACCACCAGGGACTGTAAAAGTGACTACCCCCTGCCCCATCGTCGTTATGTGGCGTCAGGTTTTCCAACGCAGGGATCTGTCCTCCGAGACTCGATCCCACGGTATCCATAATATACTTACCTACTAAACCGCTGCTATTGGCCACTCCATCGGGAAACTGATTACTTTTCGAATTCAGTAAGATGCGAACCGACTCTCCACTGCTGGCTGCCAGAACCACGGCTTTTGCTTTTACGCGCTCCTCTTTACCGGTTGTTTTGTCGATAAACAGCACACCACTGGCTTTTCCGTTGTTTCCAACTAACACTTCACGGGCATGGGCATTTGGAATTATATCCAGATTACCGGTGGCCAAGGCGGGTGGCAGGTGAACGGTCGTGCTTTGGTAATTCGCGGCGATGCTGCACCCACGACCACAAGGAGTCGCCCAAAAACAGGCAGCACGTGCACGCATGGAATCACCCACGATCTTTTGAGCTTTCTTATTACCCGGATGCAGTTTCGCCGGAATTGTGTTCGCATCCAGCGGACGGGTAAGAACTGCCCGATGAATGGGAACCACGGGTACGCCCACTTTCTTACCCGCCTTTTGTGTCATCAGATCACCCACCCGGCCTTTCGGAGGCGGCTGCAAAACACCCGGAGGCGAATCCGGTGTATTCTCCATGCCTTCATTCGTTCCATAGACACCGATCAGCATTTCAACCTTGTCATAGTACGGCTTAATTTCGTCGTAGGTTATCGGCCAATCGAACCCTAGTCCATCCCGACTGCGGCCCTTAAAATCATAGGGACCATTCCGAAGTGAGATACGCCCCCAGTGATTCGTTCGTCCTCCCATCATACGGGCACGCCACCAGGTGAATTCCTGATCCTTGTTTGTGCTGGCCTGCGTGTAGGGCTCGCCGGGAACCTCCCATCCACCGTCAATCGTGGAGTCCCAAAACCCCATGTCCTTATCCGGTGTGGATACGCCGCCGAGTGGCGCCTGATCTGCCGTCTGAAACATGGGGGTTTCTGTGGTTGGATCGTAAGAGCGTCCGGCTTCCAGCATGACGCATTTGAGACCTGCCAGAGTAAGCGTATAGGCCATCTGGCCACCGCCTGCACCGGAGCCAACGATCGCGACGTCATACTCAGGTTTGGATTGTGAAACAGAAATCGTAGGCATAAATGGTGTTTGTTTTTATTAAAAGATATAAGCGTTCGATGGTATTTTAATGATCCTTAACGGATTCAGGAATGTCGTCCCTTAAAGGAATCTCACCCCGAAGAAGCATTCCAGCATGTCCGGCTAGTTGCAGATAGTAGTCGCTCGGCAAACCCTCATAGTCAAGAAATGGTGTGCCGTCTGCTCGAGGCGGGTTGTTAGTACATTTAAAGATAGCCGTTCCCTCATCCACTTCGTCGAACATTGCAATGTAGATCATATGGGCTCCCGCACGCTTTGTAGCTGCGATTTGGGACCAAAGGAACTGACCTTTCAACCGGGGAATCGCTCCCAGCTCAGCACCTTTTAAATTATGCCAACTGAATCCGGGAAATACAACTGGTAGGTAATCCAGTCCATTGTCATGGCACCAGGTAGTGTCAGGAGACCAATACGTCTCTGCATGGTTGGCCACTCCCTTCAGATCTCGATACCGACCAGGCGTCCAGGGACTGACAATATCCGCCATTTCTATGATTTTATGCAGTTCCGGATCGGGTAAAGCATCGCGCTCCAAGCTGCGCCATCCAGTCGGCACGCCCAGCATCACGGTGCAGCCGTCATCCTTGAGAAACTTTACAAGATCACGGCACTCGGCGAGGGTGTATTCTCTGGGTTTGCTTTTATCATTGAATCCGATACCCCAAACGGTGACCACCGGTTTATCATCGTGATGCAGGTAAGCCGCATCTTCCGTAATCTTCATCTTACTGCGGAGTTCCTTCCAGTCATCACGCACCGTACGGGTGCCTCCCTTCGGCAATCCGCTCAGGTCATACATCACAGCGTAGGTGCGTCCATATCGGTTCGCTCCCTCACGGGCGTGGGAAAGCACTACATCCTTATGATATTTCAACGACTCCCTTCTCAGACCATTTGCAAAACGCTGCACAAAAACCCCGTCGATACCGTAATCCTTCATCCACTTAAAATGGCGAACTACCGTTTTACGATTATGAGAACTAAAGACCTGAGCGACGCTTCCATCTTTGAAATGAAATCCCGTATCAAAGAGTTCGTCCTCGTCATACCCGGAAACATCCGGCCACAAATCAACCGTAACATTTCCAGGTGCAAAGAGTTCGCTTTTGTTTCGCGACCAGTGAGTCCAACCGAGGCCTGCACCGTCTCCCTCGGCGTTAAACCAGCCCTGATATCCCGCCATCACTTTTTTATCCAAAGTGGTAGAATCCACACCTGCTATGGATGGACCCGCATAGGGTTTCAATGGAGAGCTATTAACCAGCATACGACTACTGCCATCATCAACCACTTGAGACACTGCCGTAGAATTCAAGCCACACAGCACTATCAGGAACCACCAAGCAGGAAATCCTTTCCTTAGCGGATTAATCTCGAAGTTTAAGAAAGCGGATAAGCCGTAAAGTGCCCATTTATGTTCCAACCCGCCTCCGGCAGTCCCTGCATCAACTTCGAGCAGTTTGGAAGTACGACTCGGATAACTATTAATAGGGACAATCATTTTAGGGTGGATAATCACGATTGGGCTCAAATGAACAACCTAAGAATACGTTAGCCACCTCTAGGAGGTAACGGAGAAATGTGAACAAAAACCTTTACCGAAGAAAACCTTTTGAACCGTTTACCTCTAGACAAGACTTCAACGAGTTGACTGTTAACTCCGTTGTTTAACGCAAAAATCCGAAGCATTTACCTAGAGCCTATCTACCCACTGAAATATCGTTTAGAGACGCGATGGTCCATAATGTTTCCACTTTCAAAGTGGTCGCTACTGATTCAGCTGATTGATGAGAAATTTCCTTTACAGAAGGCCGACGAATGAAATCAGGGATTGCATGGTCCACCCTTACGACTTACCATCACCGATCTGCCAGCCCCAGCCTTTGGGCACCTGACCGCCGCCTTTGTAATCGGCGCTGGGTTTTAGCGGCGGAAGGGAAGCAACAAAAGCATCGTAGTGTTCACGCATGTTGGCGACGACAGCGGGATACTTGGCGGCCTGGTCAACCAATTCTTTGGGATCCTTTTTTAGGTCGTAGAGGTGCCAGCCGTCCGGGTGCTTGATCAGTCGCCAGTCTTTCCAGCGGACTGCATACAGGTTGCGCCGCGGTTCATCCGTTGGATCTGCGTTATGCCAGAATAGGTAGTCATGCACATCTCCTCTCTTCTCCCCTTTCAGATAAGGCAACAGACTCTTTCCGTCACAACGTTCGGGCAAGGGTTTACCGGCAGCCGCGGCGACCGTGGCATAAAAATCGATCGTCCCGATCATGCCTTCGAATGTAATATCGGCAGGTACAGTACCGGGCCAGGTAACGATGGTGGGCGTATGCACCCAGCCTTCTTGTTGGGTATCCTTATTCTTTCCGCCGCGATAGGGCTCGGACGAACCGCCTTCGGTTCTATTGGCCCCGTTGTCTCCGGTGAATAGAATCAACGTATCGTCCTCAAGCCCATGCTTCTTCAGCATAGCAAGTAACTTCCCGACCGCATCGTCCACCGCCAGCACCGCGCCTTCGTAGGCAGTGCCATTTCCGCCTGGAATGCGATCTCGATAATGCTGCGGCGTATTCGCCACCTTAGAATGCACGGCGAACGGTGAGAAATACAGAAAGAAGGGATTGTCGGCATTGCGGTCCACAAACTCCGCCATGTGGTCGCCATCAAGATCCGTCAGATAGACATAGCTGCCATCTTCCCGCTCCCGATCGTATTGATTCCCGGGCGCATTTCGGGCCACTTCCATAAACCCACGTTGATGCGGCCCTTGTCCATTCGCCCCGATATCCCACTTCCCCACTTGTCCAGTGACATAACCCGCATCGCGCATGAATTCAGCGAGCGTCGGATGATCTTCCGGAATAGGTAGACCTCGAGCCATTCCGGACTTTCCGAAACGTTGCGCATACATACCCGTCATTAAACTGCACCGGCTGGGTGAACAGGGCGGATTGGTAATGTAGGACATCGTACACTTGGCGCCTCGTTCTGCCAAGGAATCGATGTGCGGAGTTGGTATCCGCTCGTTGCCGAAGCAAGCGATATCACCATAACCGAGATCGTCGATAAACAAGATAACGACGTTTGGCTTTTTGCGGACGAATTCTCGACCCAGGCTGAGTGTGGGGCTCAAGCCTGAGCCGAGAGCTCCGACTATGGATGCTTTTAAAAAGTCGCGGCGGTTTGGACTATACATAGGCTCAAGGGAATTTTCCGGTTTCCGGATTAGGCGAACTAAATTTATTCAGCGGAAATCTCTTTGATTCTTATATTCCGAAACCAGGCACCGTGTCCGTGATCCTGCAATACGATGTGCCCCATGCCCGTGGTCCCATAATCCTTCCATTTGGCGAACTTGGCATTCGCGACCTGATCATTCCATTTGTCACTGTGCATTTCATACTCGGCGGTTTTGACACCGTTGAGCCAGTACTGGACTGCATTGCCTTGAACGACAATACGACTACTGTTCCATTCACCGAGTGGCTTGGTTGCATCTTCCAGAGCAGGCTCAATCGCGTAGTGAGACGCGGTATACTCATTGGGTGCGACAGGCTCTCCCTTGCCACTGCGAAACCCTTCATTATCAAGAAGCTGATATTCAGGACCTGTCAGATAAGGTTTCGCCGGGCCCTCCTTCACATGAAATATCAAACCGGTATTCGCCCCCGCTCCTATTTTCCACTCAAAGCGCAGCTCAAAGTCATCAAATTCATCCACGGTCATGATATTGGCGTGTTTCTCTTTTGCAGAACCCTCCTTGAGAACCATCATACCGTCCTGGACACTCCAGGCACCTTCGATCGGATCTTCCATATAGGCCCGCCAACCATTGAGACTCTCTCCATCGAAGAGCCATTTGAAGCCTTCCGCTTTTTCCTCAGAACTGAGGGTATTGGGTTTCTCCGTGCAGCCTGCGAAAAAGAACAGGCCTACAACCAGGATTGAGAATCTTACGATGAGCATAGGGTAATGGAGTTTTTGATTAATTTTCATAAAACTATGTTATCCATACCGAAAAAGTAACGCAGTATCTTTAACTCCCTTCTTTTTTCTTTCGTTCGATTGGCTCAACGTAATGCACGAGAGATCTGCGAAGGCCTCGAGAACACCTGGTAAAGCTTCCGGAAAAAGAAGGATCTTTACGAGGAGAGCATACGATTCGCTCCTCATAGCGCTTTCTGCCCGAGCCTTTTCATACGCAACACCCTGACCACCTTAATCTACTTCGAAACCCTCGGGTATGAAATCGACTGAACCACAAACCCTTTTTTCATAAACTATTAAACTTAAATATGCATTAAAACGGATAAAATAATCACCTATCTATACCTGCACCATTTCCGCAGATTGCGGGTCATTCATTTAGGAAACAGCAGGGTAATTCCATCAACCACGAATGACTTCACCTGAAAATGAAATAAAAACCTTTCGGAGAGGAGTTTTTCAACTGAGGTTTCAGCGACTGTTCCACCCGAATACATCACAACAATCTGCCGATAGGCGGGCAATCTTCTGTCCAATACATCGGTACTTGCCTGCCATTTTTAAAACTGCTGGGCTCACTTTCTACAAGTTCTAAAAAGGGATATCTACAATCCACCGGGAGTTGGTAGGTCTCTTAACGGGAAAGTGATTTTTCCAAAACAGAAATGAAATAATGAATTCAGTACTTTTTGAAATTAACGGGTGGATGATTACGCCTTGGAAATGTATCGGCTATATGGGGATGTTGATGTTTACCAGTCGATGGTTTATACAGATGTATGCCTCTCAGAAGGCCAAGCGAGTAACCATGCCAAAGATGTTCTGGATCATGTCACTTTGTGGTAGTGCATTTTTACTATCATATTTCATCTGGGGGAAGAATGATAGTGTAGGAATCCTCTCAAACTTATTTCCGGCAACCGTCGCCACCTATAACCTGTTTCTTGAAACGTTTGGCCAGCGTAACAAGAATACCGGCGAGGATCACTCCGGTAATTCTGCTGGCTGAGAAACCTACCTTCTCCAGGAGTCTCACCCTATTTCCTGCGACCGAATTCCCCTGCATATTCGTCAGATTTTGGCCCAGGCATCCTTACGCTTTGTTAATGAGTATCACAGGTCATACACCCTGCTCGCGTTACCTAAATCTCTAAACTAAAGACTGTGCCCCAGATGGGGTCTTTGCCACTGACGAGAGTTTTTAATAGGTTCAATCAGCAACCTCAATAACAGGCAAACAATCGTCCGAAATAAGGCTCCCTTGTCAGGTGAGTTACTACACGTAATGAAGATACGGATACTTCCAAACTTCGTTGACGAACGCTGCGGCTCAGACTATATTCTTGATACCCTTTTTTCAAACATCCCCTCCGCCCCTAAACATTCATCCACACCCAAAGATGAAAGCATACCTTATTTATCCCGTTATTTTAAGCATCGGTTTTTTTGTAACCAACCGTTCCGGCGCCCAACTGTTGATCGCCAGTAATATGGAGGACCTGAACTATCCGCTCAGTAACTACTATCAGGTAGGAAACAGCCTGTATGCCGGCTATGAAACCCTGGCGGTTTCAGGGCAGAAGATTGCCACCTCCATTTCACCGGATACAACGGCCTACTTAAGCAGCGTATCATTGCCCTTAACTCAAATCTTATATACCTATAAAACCAATCCCGTTTATCCGGATCCGCTTTGGCCGTTTGGTGACGAATACCAACATTTAAATGCCAACACCTACGAAGTCGGCCTCTTTACGAATAACGAAGGGCACGTTGGAACGTTACTGGAGAAAGCTGAAGTTGATGTTCAAAAGACCTTTAATTGGAATGATCTTAATATTTTCGATTGGGAGACAGGGTCCTTTAGCGAACGGGGATTCGATTACCTGCCATTTACGGAGGTGTTATTCTCAAATACGACATTATTGACCGCTGGAGACAGTTATTTCTTGGGAATAGCAACCGCCTCGAACGACTGGGGATCTTCGCTTTGGTGGAATGGTGACGCACCGGCAGACACGATCATTTCCCACACAGAACTCACCGACCCCACCCCTTTGCACAGTGACTGGAACTGGTTGGCACCCTCATCCGAATCAGCCACTCCCCGCGCTTATCGAATCTTTGGAATCCCTCAAGGCGCCTCCGTGCCGGAACCACCTACCTACGGAGCTCTGGGCGTAATTTTGCTCGGATTAATCGTATTGATTCAACGTATGACTCATTCGATTTGAAGGCTGCGCATTTCAGCAGCAAGCCTGACCGCCCGATCCGGAAGGATTGAAAAGATAATTGAGTGATAGAGACCCGACATACTAATAATTCAGAATTTAGGCGTTACCTTTTTAGGAGTTGATACGTAAATTAGGAGTTATACATACCTACGAACGCGTGCCGTCTAAAGATCCATCACCAGAATTCATCCAATTACTGACCACTCATCAAAGTCGGTTATTTGCCTACACTCTGTCCCTACTGGGGAATCGGCAACAAGCTGAGGATGTAATGCAGGAGACCAATATGATACTCTGGCGGAAACAAGATCAGTTTGAACTCGGGACCAACTTCGGCGCCTGGATGTTGAAAGTGGCCTATTATCAGGTCATGGACCATCGCCGGAAACGGAACAAATCGGCCCTTTTCGTCGACGACGAGAATTTCCTGGCCGAGTTGGCCGAAGAAGCGGCGTTTTCCACCGAGCTCACTGAACGGCAACAGGAGGCCTTGCTGATCTGCCTGGACAAGTTACCCGTCCGCCAACGGAATCTTGTTCGACTCCGTTATTCTGAGGGCGCTTCCTTGAAGGCCGTCGCCGAAAAGATTGGCAGCGCGGCCAACGCCGTCAAACAGACCCTCTTTCGTGCCCGCACCAATCTGATCGCATGCGTGCAACACCGGATGAAGGAGCAACTGACATGAGCGATTCAAGATCTCCGATTTCTCCGGAACTCGAGGAACTTTTGTCCGGCTTCCTCGACGACTCTCTGACTCCCGACCAATCCCGGCGTCTTGCTGAACTTATTCAAACGGATCCCGAGGCGCGCGCTCTGTACCTGGACCATTGTCGTATGCATGCCACCCTGGCCTGGGAACACGGCGTGCTCGGAGGCATCAGCTTTTCCGAGGGCGAGGATACCACAACCACCTTGGAACTTTCCTTTTTTGAACGATGGGGCCGTCCCCTTGCGCTGGTTGCCAGCCTCCTACTCATCGTAAGTCTATTGTGGGTCTCGGCTGTTCCAGCACTCAGAAAGTACGCTTGGGAATCGGGTGAGGTCATTGGAACCGTGCTCCGCAAATCAGGCGCCGCATTCAGCATTGAAAGTATAGACCGCCAACTCGATCAGGGAGATAAGCTGCGTGCGGGCACCTACCTTTTAGAAGAAGGTCTGGTGCAGATGCTTCTGGACAATGGCGTCGAGGTACTCGTAGAGGCACCAGCCGAGTTTAACCTCAAGTCATCTATCCTGATAGCGCTAACGTCAGGAAGGTTATCGGCAAACGTACCACCACAAGGCATTGGTTTTACTGTAGAAACACCCACCGCAGAGATCGTTGATTTCGGAACCGAATTTGGCGTGGAAGTCGGATCCGATAACCAAAGCGAGGTTCACGTATTTAATGGCATCGTCGAGGTGAAGTCTCAGAACTCGACCGAAGAACCCGTCCGGTTGGTAAGCGACCAGGCAACCCGAGTCGATACGGTAGCGGGCGATCCGATCGGAATCACCGTCGCGCCCGACCGTTTTCTTCGGAGCTTTAACGAACCGACACGTCCCTATTCGAGACAAATTCGAGATCTGGACCCCGTCGCCTACTATCGTATGCCGATCAGCGATGATGGGCTTGCCTTGCTCGACAAATCAGGAAACGACCACCACGGACGCATCAAGCCCGGCAAGATTAAGCGCAGCATGTTCGCATCCGGCCGCCTAGGCGCTTCGCTTCGACTCAATGGACCCAAGGGAGAGGCATATGGCATTATAGATGACTATCCCAAAGCCGAGAATAACCAGTTATCCGTCGTCGCATGGGTGTTTGCAGACGCCAGACCCCGTTGGGCCAGTATCGCAAAAAACTGGTACTACAACGAAGTCGGGCAATTCCACTTTGGACTCTTCCACGATGAGGGTACACTCGAAGTTCAAATACGCCAGCGAGATGGATCGACAATTTCCGTCCAGGAAAATGAAGCCCTGCCCATCGGCTCCTGGCAGCATGTGGCATTCGTGGCAGACGGTGAATTCCTCAGACTGTATCGTAACGGCGAAGAGACTGCCAAGGCACCGTATGAGTCACTTGCAATCCCTACATTTTCATCCCTGGGTATCGGCGCCAAGTTACACGATAAACTGATAAAGAAAGATACGGGCACCCGAGGCTACTGGGATGGTCGGATTGATGAGTTAGCTATCTTCAACCATGCTTTATCAGGCCAGAACATCCGACAACTGTATGCTTCGATCCATCTGGTCGAAATTGCCCATACCCTACCATAAACCGTCTCCGCAGATACCGGCTTTGAGTATCCACTTCATTATGACAAAGTTTCTTCTCTCTACCCTGAGTATGTATTTATTCTGCTGCACCTTCGCTTTCGGTGCCAGCTCCAACCGACCCCATATTGTGGTCATCCTAACTGACGACCAAGGCTACGCAGATATCAGCTTTAATCCTGATTCTCCCAAAGAAGTATCCACACCCCACATGGATAGTTTGGCTCGAGAAGGCGTATTCTTCAAGCAAGCTTACACCAGTGGGGTCGTATGCTCCCCCACGCGTGCGGGGATCATGCTAGGCCGCTACCAGCAACGTGTAGGTATCTACACTGCTGGTGACGGCGGGAGAGGGTTCGATCCCAAGCTCCCGATCTTTCCCTCTCACCTGCCCGACGAATACACCAGCATGGCGATCGGTAAATGGCATCTGGGATTGGACGAGGACTATCCGGAACTGAAATGGCATCCACTGAATCGGGGTTTCGACGAAAGCTACAATTTTATGGGGCGTGGCGGACACGATTACTTTGAATCCAAGGGTGTAAACGATGATGACTACGCGCCGATATACCGGAATAAGAACCGGATACCAGCCGATGAATACGAGGGCTACCTGACCACCCGGTTTACCGAGGAAGCCGTCGCCTTTATAGAGCGCGAGAAAGACAATCCCTTCTTTCTATACTTAGCTTACAATGCCGTCCATACACCGGCACAGGCTCCTCAAAAAGACATTGATCACTACAAGAAGCTTTACCCCGGCTTGAGCGAAACGCGGGCCATACTGATGGCTATGCTCCATCACCTGGACGAAGGAGTCGGCGCCGTTGTCAAAAAACTGAAAGACGAGGACGTATGGGATAACACCCTCCTGATCTTCCTGACCGACAATGGCGGCGCAGGAGCGATGGAAGCCAACAATGGTATTCTTCGTGGTTTCAAACAAATGGTCTACGAAGGGGGTATCCGCACTCCCTGGATCGTGAGCTGGCCCAACAAGTTTAAAGGAGGACGCACCATTGATACGCCGGTTATCTCTTTGGATATTCTTCCCACCGTATACGATGCACTCGACCTCGAGGCTCCGGCAACGAATCCCTTCGACGGTAAAAGTATATTACCCCTCATCAAGGGCGAGACCACCAATCACCATGACGTTCTCTACTGGGATATCGGCGCTCCCAAACACACCTGGGGGGTTCGCCAGGGCGACTGGAAAGCCTGGGGACAAAAAGAAGTTGTCGAGCTCTACAACCTGAAAGACGATCCGTCTGAAACAACCGACCTCGCGTCCAAGTATCCGAAGAAAGTCAAGGAACTGGCCGAGTTGCATCATGCTTGGAAGGCGGACGTGCAGGCATCAGAAAACGCTTACAACAATAAGTAGACCCGAATCACCAACCTTTAAAAAGTCGAGCGATGACTAACAACAAACAGTTCCGGTGAAAACTTACGAACGCCTCACGCACTTTAGAATCGTTGTCGCAACGGTATGGGTCATCACGCTGCTAACTTGGGTGGGGGTAAGCACCGTTTCATCCCAATCGCCCAGCGAGACACCGAACATCCTGTTCATCTACCTCGATGACCTTGGATACGGCGATGTCAGCTTTTCTAACCCCAATTCAAAGATACCAACTCCCCACATTGATCGTTTGGCACATGAAGGGATCTCATTCACCGATGCGCATGCTCCAGCAGCCGTTTGCGGCCCTAGCCGATATGGGCTACTGACTGGACGTTACCCTTGGCGCCGAGGGAAAGGCGGTACCAGCAATGGCGCAAAATTTCGTGATCTGTTTATCGAGAACAACCACATGACGATAGCCTCCTTACTCAAGCAAAGAGGTTACAACACGGCCCAGCTTGGAAAATGGGGACTGCGCCACAATTATTCCGATGCGGTTCGTCCAGGTAGAGAACCGGGTGATCTCGATGCCTACGATTTTGAAACGAAGCGCCTGCTCGGTGCTCAGTTGGTGGGCTTCGACTATTCCTGGTGCATCACTTATCTCGTTAAGGAAGACAGCAATATTAAAACTCAGTTTGAAAACGGCCGACCGCTCGATCCGACTCTCGCTCCAACCGATCCGTATCGCTGGTTACCCGACAGTGCTGAAAAGGTAGTCGAATACCTGGAAGTCTATGCCGGGGAAAAGGAAAACTCAAAGTTCGGTATCGATGCCGACCAGCCATTCTTTATTTATTGGGATCCTCCCAGTCCGCACGATCCTGTGGTGCCTAACGAAGCCTTTATCGGGAGATCCGGTGCCGGTGCTTATGGCGACTTTGTTTTCGAAATCGATCACTATATCGGAGACATGCTGGATGCACTCGATCGATTCAACCTGGCCGACCAGACCTTAGTCATCTTCGCATCCGATAACGGTCCGGACGTTTCATCCTATGAACGGATTCGAAGCCACAATCACTTCAGTATGGGTAATCGTCGCGGCATCAAAACCGATGTCTTGGAAAGCGGACATCGCTTGCCGTTGGTTGTTCGCTGGCCCGGCCATATCCAGCCCAATCAAACAAATGACCAATTGGTTTCCCTAACCGACTGGTTTGCCACCCTCGCAGAGATTACCGGACAAAAAATCCCAAAGGACGCGGGTGAGGACAGTCTTAGCTTTCTTCCGCTCTTGCTCAAGGGCAGCCTCGATCAGCCCTACCGCACAAGCGTCATTCATCATACGCCACGTGGTGAATTTGCCATCCGTCACAACGACTGGGTCTTTGTGGATCATGGGCCTCCCGAGGCCGACGAACCGGAATGGTTTCGGCAGCAACTTAAAGTAGAGTCACATTATTATCCAGGCCAGTTATATAACCTGAAGACCGATCCTACCCAGTCGATTGATCTATATGGAAAACACCCCGAGAAAGTTCGTGAACTAAAGTCTTTGTTACTCGAGGCTAAAAATAACGGTTAGCGAGTCCGTCTTTTGTAATCATACTGCATCAACCATCTACCCGATCCCTATACCCATGTTTCTATCCCAACGTTTTTACCGCTTCTATCTAACGTTAAAAGGGCTACTTTGTATTTTCTGTGGAAGTAACCTCTTGGTCGCTGATACAGACGCAAACAGCCGACCCAACGTGATCATGTTCGTTATGGACGACCTGAATGATATGGTGGGGCCTTTAGGAGATAAACAGGCTATCACTCCGAATCTGGATCGTTTGGCTCAATCGGGCGTGCTCTTCAATAACGCCCATGCCCCAGGCATATTTTGTGCCCCTTCACGGAGCGCGATCTGGACGGGCCTTCATGCCACTACTACCGGTTGTTACGATACGGAAATCTTTTATTATGACTACCCGGACCTGGTCAGTCTGCAGATGGCCTTCGAGGCTGGCGGGTACGACGCTTACGGGGCCGGGAAGCTTTATCATCATCGGTCGGGCTATGTGGATCTCCGAGGTTGGAAAGAGTATTTCACCCGGGGCCAGAACGTCATCGATATGGCCTATGAGATGAACAGCTATCACCAGGATGATGTGCCGCTTCCTGAGCCCTTCCCCTACAGTCCCTACTATACGGAAACAGGTCGTGAACCTAACCGGCATTTGGAGTGGGGACCTATCGCTAATGAGCAGGAAGAAGATATGGCGGCGACGAAGCGAGCGAACTGGATCTGCGATCTGCTTGGCCAAAAACAGGACAATCCTTTCTTCATGGCTGTTGGACTTTATATCCCGCATTACCCGAACTACGCCCCGCAAAAGTATTTTGATCTCTACGACAAGAATACCCTGGAACTCCCGCCCTATAATGAGGATGACCTCAGTGATTTGCCTCCGGCAATTCGCAAACAAATGACAAGTCGTAAAAGGCAGCACGATGAACTCATAAGTCTGGGGGCGCTGAAAGACATGCTTCAGGCATGGTACGCTTCCATTACCTTTGCGGATGCCCTGCTGGGTCGGGTACTCGATGCCTTGGAGGCCAGTTCCTACAAGGATAATACCATTGTAATCTTCTGGAGTGACCAAGGATTTCACCGAGGAGAGAAGGGCCACCACGGGAAACACACCCTCTGGCAGCGCACTACCCGGGTGCCTTTTATCTGGGCCGGTCCCGGTATTGCAAAAAACGAAACGGTCGATGCCACGGTAAGCTTGATCGATATTTATCCCACGTTGTCTGAGCTGTGTAATCTCCCTGTACGAGTGGACCGACGGTTTGATGGAGAATCATTGGTTCCCGTTCTCATCGATCCCTCTATGGCCGAGGACCGTACGGTTATGGTCCCCGATGATGAACCCGGAGCTTATGCCATGATCAATAGTTCTTGGCGTTACATCCACTATCGCGACGGAACAGAAGAACTTTATAATGTTCAGGATGATCCTCATGAATGGAACAATCTGGCAGCGAAGAGTGAGTATGAGCCGATCAAGCAGCGTATGCAAACGTCCGCTCCCAGGGTATTCGCGCCATTTGCCACCTCCAAGAATTCCCTCAATCTGATTGTCGACGGAAACTCCTTCCATTGGGAGCCAAAGAAGAAATAGACTAGGCAATTCGTTCTATGAAATCCCTGATTCTCAAAGCCCTATTCATTGTTTTAGTTTTCCTAGTCCATTCTGACCTGTTTGCCCGGCCCAACGTTCTGCTGATTCTTACGGATGACCAGGGCTATGGAGATATTTCCCTGCACGGGAACCCGCAACTGCAAACCCCAGCGATGGACCGGATTGGACGGGAAGGCGTACGGCTGGACCGTTTCTACGTCGCTCCAGTCTGCTCACCCACTCGGGCTAGCCTGTTGACTGGGCGCTACCACCTGCGTTCGGGCATCTTCGGCATGTCTCGGAGGGAGGAGGTGCTCAATCCGGAGGAGGTGACCGTGGCGGAACTCTTTCAGGAAAACGGATATGCAACGGGTCTGTTCGGAAAGTGGCACCTCGGTTCCGTCTACCCGGAGACACCCAATGGCCAGGGCTTTGATCAATTTATAGGCATACTTGGGGGGCTCTCGCAACTCTACTTCAACCCGGTCCTGAATCACAATGGGAAGGAGGAAACGCATCGCGGATATATTACGGAAATCCTCACCGATGCCGCCATTGACTGGATGGACGGGCAGATTGAGTCGGATCAACCCTTTTTCTCTTATGTCTCCTACAACGCCCCCCATACGCCAGGCCTGGTGGAAGACAAATACTGGAAGCCTTATTACGACAAGCAGATCGGACGCTGGGAAGCGGTCATATATGGCATGATTGAGGTGATCGATGAGCAGGTCGGACGCATGCTTCAATTTCTCGAGAAAAAGGACGTGTTGGAAGACACCATTGTTATTTTCATGACCGATAATGGACCCGCCACGTTTCGCTACAATGCCGGCCTTCGGGGAAAAAAGGGCCGGATTTATGATGGTGGTACTCGGGTGCCCTGCTTTATCCGCTGGCCGGATCGGCTGGAACCGGCCCGAGTGAATTATCCCCTGGCTCACATTGATATTTTCCCTACGTTGGCCGACTGGTGTGGACTGGATGGAGTGGAATCGTTGAAGCTCGACGGGAGGAGTTTTGCCAAACTGGTAGAGAACCCGGAAATGTCATGGGCCGACCGAAAATACATTTCCTTCACTTACCGAAACCCTGAGCGAATAAGGAGTGAGGCTGCCGTCTATACCCAGCGTTGGTCAGCGGTTCAGCGGCAGGGAGTCTGGGAGCTTTATGACATGGGCGTCGATGACCGTCAGCTCGATGACGTGGCGGAGGATCATCCGAAGGTCGTTCAGGAACTGCGTACCCATTTTGAACGCGTTTTAGCTACGCTGCCGGCTCAGGGAATCAGTAAGCCCTATCCCTTGCGCGATAATGGAGTGAAGCAAGTGAGGATGCACGGGCATGGGGCCCAGTTGCCAGCGGCCTTCAAGGGGAAGGGGATAGACTACAATTTCAGTGGCGGAATCAATGGCACCTGGATCAGTGCTTGGACCGATCCGGACGCGGTGCCTGAATGGAAAGTGAATGTAATCGACGGAGGATCCTTCGAGGTGTCACTCGCCTATTGCCTTCCCGCGAGCGACCTCGGTGTGAAGGCCACTTTGGAGATCCAAGGGGAACGCTTGCCCATTCACATCACCGAGGCTTTTGATCCGCCGCCCAACCCGCAGCCCTTCCTCCTGGAGGGGGAAGCGGAAAAATACGAAAACAAGGATTGGAAAGTTCTTTCCCTCGGGGAGGTCACCCTCACTCCAGGGGAGACCCGGGCTCGTATCCATATTACGGATATTTCGGGGAACGCTGCGATGGAGGTGAAGGAGATTATTCTACGACGCTTGTGATAATATTTATAATAAAAATGTTGGAACCTACACGAACCACATTCCTTTTTTTACGCACTCATTTTGCCTCAACTTGCTTAGTGCTTATTTCGATGATGAGCTCATCCTCCTTTGCTGTGGACGATTTGCCGTTCAAGGATTCTCCGATAGGGTCATTGATTGAGAATTCCTGCCTCGATTGTCACGACGATCTCGAGCAGAAAGGGAATTTTCGTTTGGACAACCTGGCTCCCATGCATAGCGATCCGGCCACTGCCAAGATATGGCTGTACGTTTACGATCGGGTGTCCAAGGGGGAAATGCCGCCCAAGAAGCGTCGCTTTTCGGAAGAGGAACGGGATCGGTTTACGGAACTCCTTGGGGAGGAGTTGGCAAGCTTCGACTCCAAGCAGGAACGATCCGAAGGTCGGGTGGTTTTTCGGCGCCTGAGCTCCAGCGAGTATGAGAATGCCCTTCGCGATCTTCTCTATCTTCCAGGACTAACGGCGGCTCAGTATGCGCCGGCTGATCCCGATTACCATGGCATTGACAATGTAGCGGACAAGCAGGAGCTGGCCTACAGCCAAATCGCCTTGTACCTGGAAGCTGCCGAGGCCTCACTGCAGGCAGCGGTCACTTTGCGGCCGAAACCAGATCTGCAGCCCATCCGCTATGCCCCGCGCGAGTTGGGAGCCCATCGCAAAGCCTATCGAAATGCCCATACCTTGGTGAACGACGAACTGGTATTGATCAAGGAACCGGTCAAATCGCAGGGACCGTGGGGCTTGTTTACCTCGCCTGAGGAGCCGGGCTATTATAAAGTACGTTTTCGTGCTCGAACCGGCCGCATGGCTTACAGCGCATTCGCGGAGGCGGAGCATATCGGCAGCCAGGCTCCGGAAATCCTTCCAGGTAAAAAGGATCAAACCGTTGCCCTCGGCGTATCTCTGGGGCGGTTTTTTGAATCTTTCGACGTCACCCCTGAAGGCGGCATCTACGAGAGCACCGTGTGGCTGCATGGCAGCGAGCGACTGCGTCTTCATTGCGCGGATCTCCCGATACGGAGTGCTCGCTTTGCCTCAGGTTCGAATCCGGAAATCTGGGATGCCCTTGTCATCGAGTGGGCGGAGATCGAGGGCCCCCTAATTGAGGCTTGGCCACCAAAAGGACATCGAGCCCTGTTTGGTGACTTGCCGGTAGAAATGTGGAGCGAGGAAAGCGGCCGCCTGGCCCCACGTACCAATTTTGTGGGTACCGGTAAGATTCGCGAAGTCAGCGAATCGGTTGAGGACCTTTATTATGTGCGATCGAAAAATTCAGCTCGAGACAGCAAGCGACTATTGCGAGACTTTATGGAACGGGCCTATCGGCGTCCTTTAAGCAATCGTGAAGTTACGGTTATGCAGAAGCGAGCTCTTGAAGCGATGGATCAAGGGCTCTGTTTCCAAGACGCGATGCTCATCGCCTACAAGGCAATTCTATGCTCGCCCGATTTCCTCTTCGTTCGGGAAAAGCCGGGCAAGCTTTCGGGACTGGAGTTGGCGACACGGCTATCTCTGTACCTATGGCGATCATTGCCGGATGAGCGTTTGATGAAACTCGGGCGTTCCGGCGCCTTGACCAGGCCGTCTGTGTTGCGAGCGGAAGCCGAACGTATGCTCGAAGACCCGAAAGCGGATCGGTTTATCGATGACTTTACGGATCAGTGGTTAGGGCTCGGTGATATCTATTCGACTACACCAGACTTACGATTGTATCCAGAATACGAGGACGAAAGTTTTCTAGTGGAATCCATGGTTGGAGAAACGCGCACATTCGTTCGCGAAATGATCCGTAGTGATTTGCCTATCGCTAACGTGGTCGATTCCGACTTCGCATTTCTAAACCAGCGACTGGCTCGCCACTATGGAATCGATGGCGTATCGGGAGGCGACCTACAGAAAGTGGCTTTGCCGCCGAATAGTCCTCGAGGAGGCATCCTCACCCAAGCTAGCATCTTGAAAGTCTCCGCGGATGGATTCACTACCTCTCCCGTGAAACGAGGTGTTTGGGTGCTTGAACGCATTTTGGGCACCCCGCCTGCCGCTCCGCCACCCGATGCGGGTGGAATCGAGCCGGATACGAGGGGCGCGACTACAGTTAGGGAACAGTTGGATAAGCACCGTCGCAATGAATCCTGCGCCAGTTGCCATCAAGGAATCGATCCTCCGGGATTCGCTTTGGAATCCTTCGATGTAATGGGGGGATTCCGGACCCGGTATCGCAGCCTGGAGAATGGCGATAAGGGAGTCCTCCAACGTGGTCCATTTCAGTACAAGATTATCGAAGGCCAGCCGGTCGATCCTTCTGGGGAGGTCCTGGACGCTTCGTTCTCGGATATCCACGATTTTAAGCATTTGCTGGAGAATGAGGACCGCAAGATTGCCCGGAATATCCTCAATCGTCTACTCGTTCATTCCACGGGTGCCGTGGCCACATACAGTGATCGGCAAGTCATTGAGCAGCTGCTAGATGCGAACGAAGGAAATGGCTATGGCTTGAGAGCTTTGATTCTAAATATTCTTGAAACTCCCATGTTTTTGCGTAAATAGCTGATGAAGTTCCATGGTAAGGCCTCCAAATAACTCCGATACCCCAGACTCGACTGAGTCGACCCCACTGCAAATGCCGCATTTGCGGAAGGTTATGGATAGGCGGGCATTCTTGAAAGCGTCCGGTGTGGCCGTGGGGCTTCCCTTTCTGGACGTAATGAAGCCCAGCATTTTCGCGACTGAAAAGCGAGTCGCTGAAGTGGCGTCCCCTCGCCGGATGGTTATTCTCATGAATAGCCTAAGCCTGTTGCCGCAGCATTTCTTCCCGACAACGCCTGGACCCAACTATGAATCCACCCCCTATTTGGATCTGCTTTCCGACCACCGCAGCCGAATGACGGTCATGTCCGGGGTGTCTCTCCCAGGCGTGGATAGTGGTCATGGAGCTTTGCCCTGTTTTATGACAGGTGCCCCTCACCCAGGCAGCCCGGGATTCCACAATACGATTTCGTTAGACGTGTTGGCGGCCGAAGCGATCGGGCACAAGACGCGTTTCCCGTTTCTACCCATCATGATCGCTCCTTGCGATAGCGGGCCTGAACGCGGGGAGCCCATGTCCTTTACCTCAGCTGGAGTGCCGATTCCTGGGGAAACGAAAGCGGCCCGATTGTTTCAGCAGATGTTTTTGCAAGGCAACAAGACCGAGGTCGATGCTCAGATCGTTCGTCTTCAAGAAGAACGTAGTATTTTGGATATGCTTACGGGGCGGGTTAAGCAGCTCAAAGGCAAGGTAAGCTCGGCAGACAAAGATAAGCTCGAACAGTATTTCACCTCCGTGCGTGAATTGGAGCAGCGCCTGGTGGAGAGGCAAGCTTGGGAAAGAAAGCCCAAACCAGAAGTCAATGCCCCGATGCCCGAAGATATTACGACCACTGCCGATGGTATTAAGCAGCACCGGCCCATACTCGACGTCATGAAGCTGGCGCTGAGCACCGATTCCACGAGGATCATTTCTTTGGGTATACATATGGGATCCTTACCCCAAAATATTGAGGGGGTTAATGGCGGCACGCATCCATTGTCCCATCACGGCAATGATGCGGAGAAGATGGAGCAATTGCGCATCGTCGAGGAATTGCAGCTCAAGGAGATCAATCAGTTTCTGAACGGACTAAACGACGTCAAAGAGCAATCCGGCAGCTTGCTTGACAATACGATGGTAATGTTCGGTTCCAACATGGGTTCGGCTAACTCCCATTCCAATGTGAATCTACCCACCTTCTTGGTCGGCGGAGGCTTTAAGCACGGCCAGCACTTGGTCTTCGATAAGGACAATAATTACCCACTAACTAATCTCTACGTATCCATGCTGCAACGACTCGGAATCGAGACCGACTCCTTCTCATCAGGAAATGGAACGATGTCGGGTCTTGAGATGGTTTAACAGCCGCGCTCCTATTTGAGCAGGAAATCGAAAACGCCAAGTCGTATAACGACCGTTCTACTGTTGCTTGCTGTATCACGCACAACGTGGTTTCCCCAGGGAGCATCATTCATTCTTTCCTCCTCATTCACGATGTGATTTCATTTGATCAATTAGGATTACGCAATGTGCCAAGATCATTTTCATAATCAATGAGTTCATCTTCTCCAGATGTTATTGTTGTGGGCGCAGGGCCAACGGAATCCCTTATGGCCTATGAATTGGCGGCGAGTGGCTTATCGGTTGTAGTTGTGGAGGCCGGGCAGCGATTTGGAGGAGCCAATGCTTTGGAAAACTCTGAAGCGAATGCGGGCAAGATCATGTGGTCAGCGCCGCGTAAGTATGACGGTAAAGATTTTATAGTTCCTAAGACCGGCGTTGGCGTGGGAGGTGGCACACTTCCGTGGCTGGGCGTAATGCCCCGCTTTCATCCGGATGATTTTCGAACCTACTCGAAAGAGGGAGTCGGGGCTGATTGGCCTATCGGATATGATGACCTGCGTATCCACTACGCCAAAGTTGAACGCGAGTTCGGTGTCGCCGGTGAGTGTGGTCCCTATTCATCGGAAGCCTACGAGCTCCCCATGCTATAAACTGGCATGGGCAGGTATTGGCCCGCGGAGCAAAGAAACTCGGGGCCAAGCCCTTCGCGCCACCGATTGCCATTAACTCTGAGGATAGGGACGGTCGCCCGGCTTGCATTTATTGATCATGGGCCTCCCGAGTCAAATGAGCCGGAATGGTTTCGAGAACTTCACAAGGTGAAGTCACATGATTATCCGGGCCATTTATATAACCTGAAGACCGATCCTACCCAGTCGATTGATCTATATGGAAAACACCCCGAGAAAGTTCAGGAGTTGAAAGCGTTGCTAGTTAGCGCTCTGCAATAAAACCGGCCCTACCTGCGCTCATTGTCGATTTTCAAGCGCTTGAACGTGACTGGGCAAAGGAAGAAAGTCACTTTCGCGAATCATCCACTTGTCCATCTCATAGCGAATCCTTTCTTCGATAGCTTCCATAGCCTTTTTTCCTGCCAGATTCTTGAGCTGAAAAGGATCGGTTTCCAAATTATACAGCTCAAAGATGGGTCGGGGGGTTTGAAAGTAGAGTCGCTCATGGAACTCTGACAGCTTTCCCGCTTTGTGGAGCTCCTGCATAGCCAACCACGCCGGGTTGCTCCCCATATCAACCGGCGAGAATCGGCGTTCCGGAATCGCGTTGTAAATGTAGAGATACTTCCGGGTAGTGATCGAACGCGATAGATCGAACCCGTCGGTTTGCATGATCGGACCAAAGTGCCAGCCACGTTCGGCGAATACGAACTCTCGCGCTTTGAAGGGCTTCCCCTGCAATTCGTTCAAGAAGCTCACCCCTGTCATGCCAGGAGCCTTATCAAGACCAACCACTTCAAGAATCGTTGCAGCCAGATCAACACCGCTAATCAGAGAATTGCTTACGGAGCCAGGCTTCACCATTCCCGGCCAGCGAACAATTAGAGGAACATGCGTGCCACGGGTGGCCAACGTACCCTTGCCTCTTAAAAGCGCTTCCCCGTTGTCGCCCATGAAGATCACGAGTGTATTTTCCTTCAGTCGCCGTTTTTCCAATACAGCATCGACGATACCCATTCCAGTATCCAAATCACGCACCTCTGCCAGATACTTGGCATAGTCCAGGCGCACCTCAGGTAAATCGGGCCAATCAGGCGGCAGGATCAATGTTTCCGGATCGATCTTCTCATGATCGTCTCCCCATTTCCGGTGCGGCTGGTTAAATCCGAAATAGAGAAAAAACGGTTGCCCCTCCCCCACTTTATCCAAGGCAATCTCGATCATATTATCCACCTCATGGATAGCCTCACCCTTTGTTTTCGCACCTCTGACGAAATGATCGAAGCGGCTCTCAAAGGCGTCGTCCCGCATACCTAGTTCGACCAAGGTATTCGTCACGTGATCCAAGTCCCTCGACCGGCCATCCAGGTGTTGGTGTCGTCCGTCCAAACCGACCCAATAGCCATGATTCTTCAACACATCGGTGAAAAGAACCGTGTCCGAGCGAGCCGGTTGGGCAAAGCGACTCGTACCCAATCCCACCGGTGAACGTCCTGCAAAGATTGAGATGCGTGACGGAGCGCATTGCGGAGCCGCGGTGTAAGCCCGATTAAAGAGCATACCCTCTGCCGCCATCGCATCCAGATTCGGGGTAATGCCGAAGCGAATACAGTTAATATCTCCATAAGCCCCCACATGCGGTACACTATGATCATCGGAGAGGATAAGTAATATATTAGGCCGGTCCTTTGCGCTGAGGCTCAGTCCCAGGAAAAACGCTACTACGATTAGGTATTTGATCATCAGCAAATTCTCCCTCATTTTTTGAAATTAATCAATCGAACTGCATGAAGCCCTAATTACCAGATCTCGTTCGCATTGTATGCTCGGTTTTTACCGATTCGCAAGCGATTGGGAGAACAGCCATTTCATAAATTCAGGCTCAGGATCGCAACGGCTACTACTGAGCTCAGTACTCCCGTTGTCACCGCCCGTTATCATTTTATCGGCAACGCGTCCCCCGTGCTTGTCACCGGCCCAGGTCGTGAACTTCATATTTCCACCCAGTGTTTCCAACTCCTCGAACAGTTCGCGGGTGCGCTCGTAAGGACAGGTGGGGTCTTGATCGCCATGAAACGTCCATATCGGAATGTCCTTGATCAGGGTGGCATCGATAAAGGGTTCCGTATCCGGAAGCCCGGCACCCGCCGAAGGAGCCGCTGCCGCAAAATAAGTCGTATCGAGTTGAATCAGGATATAGGACCCATGGCCTCCCATCGAATGCCCCATGACGTAGATCCGGTTCAAGTCGGCTGCCGGCAGCGTACTGATGATCTCCTTAATCAGTTTGAGATGTTCTCCGTCCCACAATCGCTCGGACTGCGGAGCAAGCACGTAACAGGGAAAGGCGGCACGGCACTCGGTTTCCGCCAGCAGACGATTCCAACCGCGCAACTGCTTACTATTGTCGGTTCCCCTTCCACCTCCGCCATGCAGAGAAAGAATAACCGGATACTGGGTATCTGCCTTCAACTCCATGGGAGAAATCAATCGGTAGGGCATGTCCTTGTGGGTGTGTGGCTTATAGGTATCCATCCACGGCTCAGTCGATTGGGCCAAAGCGAAAGTTCCCGTCACTAATAGTAAGACACTTATAAGAAAAGAGTTTGTTCTAAAGCTCATAGATAATCTGTATAATGAGGTTTCCAGTATGTATGTGTTTCCAATCTGTAACTGACTCACGGCGGACTAACCATCCTCTGATGAAAGGAAATTCAAATTCTTATTTTTAGTGCGTTACTTTTCCTTCATCCAACTACATACACCTGCGGTGATTGGATATGGTTCCCATTCGACCACTCTGGGATCCACCATTTCAAATCATTAATACACAAAATATAAAAAACTCCGCTTCATAAACGGCTGCTACCCTTTCTGAGCACAAACCTTCTTTCAAGCCTGAACACTGCCTCGATCGATCACAATCGCCGCGGACGACACCTTGGGAAAGTTCAAGAGTTGCAGTTTCTCTTAGAAGCAAAGAAACTAAATCCATGATATCCCGCTCCCTGAAAATCCTTCTCCTGCTAATTACGTCGATCTCCGCAGTTCATGGCCAACCCTACTTCGGAAACGGCATCAAAATCGGTGAAACAACAACCGATTCAACAATCGTGTGGATGCGATTGACGGAACAAGGTCAGCCCAAGTGGGACGGTCTGAATTGGCTCGGTGTTAATGATCGCGATTTTGACGTCGGTGAACTTGGAGAACAGCAATTCCCCGAAGGTGCTGAGCTTCGGGACATGGAAGGAAACCTATCAGGAGTAACTGGAAGCGTCCGGCTAAGCTGGTGGCCAAAGAATCGACCGGCAGCCAAAGCACAGACCGATTGGCTAGCGGTCGATCCGAATCGTGACTTTACCCGTCAGGTCACCCTCGAGGATCTGGATGCAGACCACCCCTATGAACTGAGCATCGAAAGCCGCTCCGTTATCGGCAAACCCGGTCAAACGCTATCCGCCTCGTTTCATACCGCTCTCGGTGCTGAAGAGAGTGAGTCCCTCCGCTTCGTCGTAGCGACCTGCCAAAGCTGGAGAACGCGCGACAAGGGCACAGCTGGCCTCAAGATTTATGACAGCATGCAGGCGCTTGATCCCGCGTTCTTTGTGCACCTCGGTGACATCGTCTATTACGACAAACGAAGCACGGGAGGAGATGTTGATGCCCGCACCCCTGCCCTCGCACGATTCCATTGGAACCGCTGGTACGGCTGCTCAGACATCGTAGATTTCCACCGGCACGTACCGAGCTTCTTCATCAAAGATGACCACGATACGATCACCAACGACAGCGAGCCGGGCATGCAGGTTGGAGAGCTCAGCTGGGTCAAGGGGCTCTCTATCTTTCGTGAGCAAGTCCCCATCGGGCAGCCCACATATCGCAGCCGTCGCTGGAGCAAGGACCTGGAATTCTGGATCGTCGAGGGTCGTGACTATCGTAGTTCCAACAACATGCCAGACGGTCCGGACAAGAGTATTTGGGGTGCGGAACAGAAGGCTTGGTTCAAGGAGGGAGTCCTGGCATCGGATGCTCCATTCAAAGTCTTATTTTCACCTACGCCCATTGTCGGACCCGACAAGCCCAACAAACGCGACAATCACGCAAATGCAAATTGGAGTCACGAAGGAAACGAGCTTCGTCAATTTTGCGCGGAAAACAATGTGATCGTTGTCTCAGGCGACCGCCACTGGCAATACCACAGCATCGATGACGAGACGGGGGTGCATGAATTCTCATCCGGCGCCACCTCTGATGCGCATGCAGACGGCTACACCCTGGAGCAGAGAACTGCGGAGCACCAATACCTCGCAATTATCGGGGGATTTTTAAGCGCAGAGATCGATCCGGCCAACGACAATTCCAAACTGACCTTCAGGCACCACCGCGTCGATGGCAGTGTCGCTTACGAATACACGTTCCCGTCTCAAAAGGAAAAAGGTCTTTAGAAAAGCCTCCGGACAGGGAATCCTCTGCATGGACATCACATTAACTAGACACATCCGTTTGCATTTCTGTTACAGCGCTCTCGATGCCTGTTGCCGCCATTAAAAATGTGGACGCCAAGCAACGGTATTGAAATAAACACGACCAGCGAAAAAGCCGCCTTGACCCCAGAATCGATCAAAGATCGACTGGAAGAGATGAACAGACGCCAAGCACTCAAAGACCTTTCACTCTGCGCGGCCGTTGCCGCACTCTCACCCCTTCGTCCCGGGTCCCTCAACGCCGCATCCCACACGAAACCCTGGCTGAAATTTGCAGTCCAACAATACAGTTTCAATCAGCAACTGAAGAGCGGTAAACTGAACCTATTGGACTACCCGAAGACGGTGGTCGATGGCACCGGAATTAAGGCCCTCGAATACTTTAATGGACACATAGAAGATAAGGTCGGTGATCGAAACTATTTCCGAGAACTGCGCAAACGCACCGATGACTTAGGTGCAGTAAATACTTTGATGCTTTGCCGAAGCAAGCCCGCCCTCGATTCGCCAGACGCAACGATCCGTGCCGCTGCAATCAAAGGCTACCGGCCCTGGCTCGATGCGACGAAAATACTGGGTGGAACCTGTATTCGGGTGGATGTTCGATCAGACGGAGATCCGGAAGAACAAAAGAAACATGCCATAGACGGACTGCGTGCACTCTGTGCGCTCGCACGCAGCGACTATGGACTTGATATCGTCGTGGAGAACCACGGAGGTCACTCAAGTAATGGCGCCTGGGTGGCAGAGGTCATGAAGGCGGTCGACCTCGACAACTGCGGAACCCTGCCGGACTTTCAAAACTTCAAAGACTACGATCCTTACCAAGGTGTCGCAGAAATGATGCCCTGGGCAAAGATCGTTTGCGCCAAGTCAAAAGATTTCGATGCCAGCGGCGACGAAGTAAATGTCGACTACCGTCGCATGCTGAAAATTGTAAAAGACAGTGGTTTCCGAGGCTACATAGGCATCGAATTCGAAGGTCACGGCATGGATCCCGTAGTCGGCATCAACAAGACAAAGGACCTGATAGATCGGGTGGTTGCAGAACTCGGTTAAGATCGCCTTGCAGAGGAATCGAAGAGGCGCTCAGCTTATCGTTGAGTCGGTTCGTAAAACGACACCCTACCCGTTCGTAACGAGTATTCAGCACCCACAATCGATAAACCTTCTTTCGCCTCATACTTTGCCAGGATCGGTGAAGTGGTCCGTAAGGTCTCCACGGTGGCCTTGACGTTCGCTTTCATAATCTGGTTTACCAATTCATCAGTATCCTGCTCTTCCGTATCAGACAATACTCTTTCAACTGAAGGCTGGATGCGCTCGACCAAACTCCGTATCCCGGGAGAAAGTCGATCGGTGGATTTCAAATATTCGTTGAGACTTGCAAGAATCGCTCCGCAACGAGAATGCCCCATCACAACCACCAGGCGGGCCCCCAATCTGCTCACAGCATATTCAACGCTTCCGATTTGCGAAAACCCGGCGACGTTACCCGCAACCCGTATGACAAATAAGTCTCCCAACCCCTGATCAAAGACGATCTCCGCCGGCACGCGAGAGTCCGAACAACCAAGGATGATTGCGAATGGTGCCTGACTCTCTACCGATTCCATACGTTGGCTTTCGAAGGAGTACGATTCGGAGTAGTGTTCGTCTGATACAAACCGCTCGTTTCCTTCGAGCAACCGGGCCAGAGCTTCGTCAGCAGTAGTCATAGAAAATGGGGTAACGTCTCAGATTTGATAGGTCCTCGAGCGCTCAAGCAAGCGCATACCTGATTTCAGAAGACAAGCTTCATGAAACATAACCCGAGAATATATTTCAACCCATCTCATGATTCCGATCTGGTATCGGGTGTCCATCGCCAAAAACATGGAGAATATTTTCCAGATGAAGTTAACCATTGATGGTGTGAGAAAATACCGTTTCGCTGTCTGCCAACTGCTTAAACTCTCACCGCTGTAATGGATCTTGTACTTAACAACTTAATATCACCCGTTGTACTTTCATTTGCTCTGGGTATGATCGCACGAGCCGTCCGAAGTGACCTCGAGATACCGAGCGCGGTCTATCAGGCGCTCTCCATTTACCTGCTTTTTGCGATCGGACTCAAAGGCGGAGTGGCGCTTTCGAATACCTCGGTTGTAGAACTGGCCAAACCAGTTCTGGCAACCATCCTGTTGGGCCTCATCACTCCGATGATCGCGTTTTATCTACTCAGGGGATTTGGCAAGATCAGCCGTATCGATGCGGCTGCGACGGCCGCGCACTACGGCTCCGTTTCAGCCGTCACCTTCCTTGCAGCCCTGGAAGCCATTAAAATTGCAGGATTCACCGGAGACGGTTTCCTGCCGGCTCTCGTCGCTTTGTTGGAAATTCCCGGAATCATCGTCGGCCTTTTGCTGGCCCGGCAAAACCGGGCAGGAGGTATTAAATCGGCCCTCCACGAAGTGTTAACCGGGAAGAGCATTTTCCTCCTAATCGGGGGCATGGCCATAGGAGCCCTCTGCGGTGCCGAGAAAATAGATACCGTAGCTCCTTTCTTCATCGTTCCCTTCAAAGGCGTGCTTTGCCTCTTTTTACTCGAGCTTGGCATCGTGGCGGCATCCCGACTGAGCGATATGAGGCAGGCGGGCTGGAGACTTATTATTATCGGTTGTGTCCTTCCGGTCATCAATGGTCTCCTCGGGTGCACGGCAGGCACATTTGCCGGGATGACCCCGGGTGGAGCCGCGGTTCTGGGCGCCATGAGCGGTAGCGCCTCCTACATAGCAGCACCAGCAGCCGTCCGGATAGCCCTGCCCAAAGCGAGCCCAGGTATCTACCTGACCTTATCGCTCGGAGTCACCTTCCCTTTCAACCTCACGATCGGAATCCCCATGCTGATCAAGTATTCTGAATACCTGAACCAATTGTTATCATGACTAGCTCCATCACACTATTAACGATCATCACTGAAGGCATTTTAAGAGACGAGATCATAGCGATCATACTCAAACACGGTGCAACTGGCTATACCTACTCCCGGGCAGAAGGTCATGGCTCCCGTGGAAACCGAGCAACCGACTGGGAGGGTCCCAATTTACGTTTTGAGAGTCTTGTATCCCAGAAAGTGGCGGAGAGTATTCTTAACGATCTAGATAAAGATTATTTCGAAAACTACAGTGTTGTAGCCTGGGTAAGTCAGGTGAACGTCCTGAGAAGGGAGAAATTTCTAAGAGATTGATCCGACCCGAAACCATTTTTGGCCAGTTAGCATGATGGCAGCAGATTATTCTAGCCCTACAGCCATCCTTTCGTAGACTACCGCCCCAACTACCAATACCTTGTCCCATCGCATGAAGTCTTTTTTACCCACCATTTTCCTTACTTTTCTGTATTCGAGTCTCTCCGCTGATATATCCTGGCAAAAGTCCTCAAGCGACTTGGGAGAACAAACACGCGGCATTGATGCAGCCGATCTCAATGGGGACGGAATCCTCGATATCGTCGCAACCGGAGACCTGCGAGTCTACGCTATACTCAATCCGCTCACGAATAATCAAGCCGAAGTCGTCTACGATACCGTCGATGGAAAACTACTTTACGGTGCCAGTGGCGATATCGACATGGATGGCGATCAGGACTTCGTGATTGCCCGTGAAACTTCTCCATGGATCGAATACCGTGAAAAACGGGCGAACCGCGAGAAGGCGAAAAAGCCGAAGCGCGTTCCCGATTTTTCAATTGCCTGGATCGAAAATACCGGCCGTATCGAAAGAAAAGCGAAAATCCACGTAGTCGACAAGGACTTGCACGGATCGCATGGACTGGCGATTGCCGATCTTAATGGCGACGGATCACTCGACATCGTGGGCAATAGTATCAAAGGGACCTACAAAGACTCGGTAGCCTGGTTTGACAACTTCCAAGGTAAATTCGTACGCCACATGATCAGCCAGAAGAATGCACCTGTTCGTCCTCACTACATGGATACGGCCGATATCAATGGTGACGGAAAACTTGACGTGATAGTCGGCCACTCCGGTGGAAATTCCCTGGATTGGTATGAGAGCCCACCCACTTTGCATGGTCGCTGGAAAAGGCAAAATATTGCAGAAGTAGAAGGCGTTACCAATGCACTCGTAGCTGACATCAATGGGGACAAACGTCTCGATGTGATCGCCAGTAACGGACACGGAACCGGTGTCTATTGGTATCGCGGACCGACCAACTGGAAACAATCGCCGATCGACGAGATGCTAAAGGATTGCCATACACTCGCTATCGGGGATTTCGACAAGGATGGCGATGTGGATGTAGCGACCGCGTCGTTCAGCGAAAAAATTGTCCGTTGGTATGAAAACGATGGGAAAGGCGTCTTCACTCCTCATGACATCGATACTGGCAATGGACAAGAAGCTTACGACCTCAAGGCGGTTGACCTAAACAAGGACGGACGCCTCGACCTCCTTCTGGCCGGACGGAAAACCAATAACGCGGTCTGGTACATCAACCGTCAGTAAAATAATCATCCAGAGCCTTTCTCCGACGGGCTGAGAGCTCCGCTTCAATCTTTCTACTGAGGACTGGGGTAATGCCATAGAATAGACCGGTAAACGCAGCTAGTACTGCGATCGCAGCGGGGCCGAAACTCATCAACATCCGAATTCCAAACATAGATTCGGTGCTTTGTACTGCATTCGCTTCATATCCGAAATAGGCTAGAGTATACGCCGTGCCAGCAGATCCCAGTGCCCAGCCTGCTTTGTTTGAGGTAGTACCCACAGAAAAAATAAGTCCGGTAAAACGCCGGCCAAACTTCCATTCAGCAAAATCTGCTGTATCAGCAATCATTGCCCAGAAAAGCGGCATCAACGGGCCAGACAAAAAAGAACTAATCAACTGTATTGAGAAGATGAGTATAATATCATCAGCGCTCACAAAAAAGTTAGCCGTAAGCACTGTACCGACCATTACAGTTAACCCAATGAACGCCATCTTCTTGCCCCCAAAACACTTTTCTACATGGCCTGTAAAATAGACACCAGCCATAGTGGCTACACCGCCCCAAAACAAAAAGGAAGTAACTATTCCGTCTGACGCTTCGACGAAATATTTCATAAAATAAAGTATGGAGGCCCCCTTTAAGGATATCCACACAAGACTGAGAATACCTAAAATACACAAAATAATCCAAGGTCGGTTACGAAATAGATCGGCAAGATCTGCCTTGATCGCTGCGTTCTCGTAACGAGGCAAAGTGACCCGCTCCTTCGTCAACTTGAAGCAGACCACAAAACACAAGCCGGCCAAAAGCGAATAAAGCATGATACTCTTTTGGTAACCTGCTGCGCTATCGCCGCCACCCAATTTGGATATCAAATACAGCATGCTGACATTCACGATATTGACCGCCAAATAGGCTCCGTAGAAACGAAACTTCGACAATTGAGTCCTGACAATGGAGTTTGAGGTCATCACCCCCATCAATGCTCCATACGGTATGTTAATTGCCGTATAGACCAAACCGAACAACGTGTAGGTAATATAGGCGTAAATGAGTTTTCCCGCATCGGAAAAATCAGGCGCCGTAAAAGTCAACACCCCCAGCGCCATATAAGGAACCACCATCCAGATAAGCCACGGTCTGAAACGTCCGTACCTGGACTGGGTCCTATCTGCGATGAGCCCCATGATGGGGTCATTCAAAGCATCAAAAACTCGGGTGAGAAGAAAGAGGCTTCCGATGGCGGTAGGAGAAAGTCCCACTTCATCGGAATAGAATAAAATCAGAAACTGCGCGAAAGTGTGCCAGTACAAGACCGACGCAGTATCCCCCAA
Organism: uncultured Opitutaceae bacterium; assembly: GCA_964352065.1. GTDB lineage: Bacteria > Verrucomicrobiota > Verrucomicrobiia > Opitutales > UBA2995 > UBA2995. The sequence goes on along the minus strand of CAYGQM010000011.1, from coordinate 29,475 downwards.
CCCGTAACCGATTTTCTCTTTGATAGAAATAGGTTCGGAATCAGATCTGTCGTCTGGGTAAGAAGATAGAGGCATTCGGAGTTGTTCAGGATACTATACCACGTAACAAAGAACCAAATACCGGTGGGAGTCGAGCCTGCTCAACCTGAGCAAGCCAGCCATCCCATATTTAAAAATCCCCTGCTTTGATCCCTCCGGAAAAACATCCAACTATTCGCTTTCCCAAGAACCACCGACGGTATATCAATCCGATCATGCCCCACTTCAAAGTCTTACTAATACTTCTTGTCATGAGCGCTGCAGCGCTCGCTCAGAATAACCGCCCGAACATCCTATTTATCGCAGTCGACGATTTGAGACCCGAACTCGGCTGCTATGGTGAAGCACATATCGTTTCGCCGAATATCGACCGACTCGCTGAAACCGGTATCCGATTCGATCGCGCCTACTGTATGGTCCCAACGTGCGGCGCTTCCCGAGCGAGTTTGATGAGTGGTATCCGCCCGACACCAGATCGATTCGTGAGTTTCACTGCACGCATTGATAAAGAAGCTCCCCACATTACGGCATTGCATGAACATTTTAAGAACCATGGCTATACCACCTTGAGTCTGGGTAAAATCCTCCATTTTCCCGAAGACACACCGGAAGGATGGAGCGAGCCCGCCTGGAGGCCTGACCGCAAAGTTCGCCCTGAATCAGAAATGATCCCCGGATGGAACATCCCCAGTGACTTTGAAGAACTCAACGAACGATCCAGGAACCAACAACTGCCTTTCGGATACCTTGACGTGGATGACGACGTTCTCCCGGACGGTCAGGTCGCCCAGGAAGCAATCCGACGGCTACAGACACTGTCCGAACAGAACCAGCCGTTCTTCCTCGCAGTCGGTTTTTTCAAACCCCACCTCCCCTTTAATGCACCCAAAAAATATTGGGGCCTATACGACCACAGGGACATAAAGATTCCCGAGAATTACTATCCTCCGACCGATGCGCCTGAAGAGGCTATCCACAATTTCGGAGAATTGAGGAACTACACAGCGGTTCCCAAACAAGGTAAAGTCTCCGACGATATGGCGCGGGCCCTCATACACGGTTACTATGCCTGCGTGTCCTACACCGACGCCCAGATAGGAAGAGTACTGGATGAATTGGATCGGCTAGGACTGTCCAACAACACGATCGTCGTGCTTTGGGGGGATCACGGCTGGAATTTGGGTGAACACACACTGTGGTGCAAACACTGCACTTTCGAAACCGCGATGCGGGCACCCCTAATCTTTCGAATGCCAAACCAGACGATCCCCAAAGCAGGCATTACCACATCCGCTCTGGCAGAGTTTATAGATATTTATCCGACTCTCAGTGAACTGGCCGGCCTTCCATTGCCTCAGCACCTGCAAGGACAAAGCTTGGTCCCGCTATTCACAAGTCCATCCGATCAAGGGAAAGGATACGCCGTAGGCCGGTTTCGCAACGGAGACACTATCCGCACTGATCGATGGCGATACACCCAGTATGAGACCCTTCCCGCAACCCGGGCCGGATCCGAATTACCGCAGATGCTCTACGATCACAGGACTGATCCCGATGAGAACACAAATCTCGCCTACGATCCGAGGTACCATGCGACTGTCACGTATCTGGCTAAACAATTGAATGACCTCAAGGGAAGATAAGTTCCTAATTCCAGATACAAGAATGCCGGTTAGTCCCCTAACTAACCGGCACTTGAATCTAAGTATCAAAAGATACTAGATACCCCTAAATTGATAATTTGGATGCTTACGCAGAGGAGATGCATGTGGGGGTGATCAACTATCCAAAATTGATAATTATCAAATACGATGTGGAGGCATAATCCGTTTGCCAACAATTAATTTACCAAAATCTCTGAAATCGGGAATCAAAAGTTTTAAAACCAGCGCTACAATCCATCTCAACTGAGCTAACCTGCAGGTATGAAGCACCGGAATTCATCTCAGAAGACTGAGCACGAGATCGGGAAAAGGGTTTCAGAGTGACACTTAATCTAGCGGGACGCATATCGACAGCCTGACCGGATTTGAGCATCCTGAAAACCTCTCTGTCGTTTTCAAAAAAATGATGGACCTAACTCCCAATCAATACCGAAAACAAACCGGGGACCTAAGCCGGATCCACCATAGATCTCCTTGATGAATATAGACGGTTTGTATTTGTTATTGCTCCGCCCAAGCTTACCCCCTATCAAAACTCTGTCAGTTCTATAAATAGCTGACGCCTACTCCAATATTTTATCCATGCCCCAACAACACCCCATTGGTTTGCCCAGGCTGCCTTTGACTCTTATCCTGCTCATCGGTGCCTGTTTGCCTACAAGCGCAATCGACACGAATCCCCATGGCAACGAGTTTTCCCAAGGTACTCCTGAGCAACGTAACTTTTGGGCAGCAACTCCTCCTAAACCCATCAAACTCCCAGCCGTACGAAATACCGGATGGTCGGAAAACCCTGTAGATCGATTCCTCCTTGCCGCCTTGGAAGCGGTGGAACTCACCCCATCACCCCGTGCGACTAAAGCAGACCTTATTCGGCGGGCAACCTTCGATCTCACCGGACTACCTCCCACACCGGAAGAAGTCGAAGGCTTTATTTCGAACGATTCTCCTGAAGCCTATTCCGAGTTGGTAGACCGCCTTCTCGCCAGCCCCCATTACGGCGAAAAGTGGGGGCAATTTTGGTTGGACGTTATTCGATACTCTGAGTCGGAAGGCTTCGAATATGACCGACAGCTTCCTTACGCCTGGCGATTTCGTGACTACGTCATCCGTTCTTTCAACGAAGATAAACCGTTTGATCAGTTTATTTTCGAGCAAGTCGCAGGAGATGAAATGGAATCTCCCACGGAGGATGCTTTGATTGCGGCAGGATTTCACCGATTCGGGCCCGTCCGCCGTAACATGGGAAATCCCAAGATCGCACTCAGTCGCAATGAAGTACTTACAGAACGGACGGATATCATAGGGTCTGCGTTCTTAGGTGTCACCATGGGATGTGCCCGCTGTCATGATCACAAACTCGACCCTTTCAGTCAGGCTGATTACTATTCTCTTCAAGCATTTTTAGGAGCTACTGCCGAACATGATCATCCTTTGGCACCTCCAGACGAGATAGAAGCGTGGAACGTTACCACCGATTCTATCAGAAAAACGATCAAATCGATGGAAACCGAACGCGAAAAGGAAGGCGTTACGTCCGAAGAAAAAACGGCCATCAACAAGCGCATAGCTGAGATCAAGAAAACATTACCCCAACCTTTACCCAGTATACTCTCAATCAAGAATGACGACGAACACCGCACTGAGGTGCATATCCTGAACCGTGGTGTGTGGGAATTCAAGGGCGACAAGGTCGACATGCGATTCCCTGAGATCCTGGCACAAGACAGCCAACAACGTTTCCAACAGGATCACCCGAAACCAAGAACGGAATTGGCTCGATGGCTCACCTCCCCTGAAAACCCCTTAACCGCCCGAGTCTTGGTAAACAGAGTTTGGTTGAGTCATTTCGGTACTGGCATCGTGAATACGCCCAATGATTTTGGCACCCATGGAGAACGACCCAGCCACCCTGGCTTATTGGATTTCCTTGCACTGGAATTGCTCAAATATGAGTGGCAACTGAAACCACTTCATAAACTTATCATGATGAGTGAGGCTTATCAGCAGTCGTCCAGAACACCGACTTCTGAACTCGCCAGCAAACTAGACCCGGCAAACCGTCTGCTCTGGAAATACAGCCACAGAAGGCTTCAGGCTGAGGAGCTAAGGGATGCACTTTTGGCTGTCTCTGGCAGGCTCAATAAGAAAATGTTCGGAGAAAGTATTATGCTTCCGGTTGAGAAGGAAATGGTGGACCTGCTCTATGATCCGAAACAGTGGACTGTAACCGAAGATACCGCAGAGCACGACCGCCGATCCGTCTACCTGGTAGCGAAGCGCAACCTTCGATTGCCATTCATGGAAGCCTTTGATCAACCAACTCTCCAGATCAGTTGCGCGAAACGGGAGTCAAGTACCCACGCGCCTCAAGCCCTAGAACTTATGAATGGAGCTACCACCAATCAGCTGGCCATCGCTTTTGCGGAGCGCCTGAAACAGGAGGTCGGTGACAATCCTCAGAAGCAAATCGAACGGGCCTGGCAATTGACGACCGGGCGCTCACCACACAGCGATGAAGCGAAACTGGCTTTGGAGTTTCTTAGAGAACAACCGCTTCAGGAATTCACCTTGGCCCTATTCAACCTCAACGACTTTTTGTATGTCCGCTAACTTTCACCTGCCTCACAGTCGTCCGACCCGCACTCGACGGGAATTTATCAAGGACACATTTTGCGGATTTGGTGGTCTCGCGTTTGCTTCAATACTTCATGCGGAAGAACTGCGCAATCCCAGCTCAAAGAATCCGCTTGCACCCCGTTCCCCTCACTTCCAGCCCAAGGCGAAATCAGTCATTTTTATTTACATGGCGGGCGGTCCCAGCCACCTGGAATCTTTCGACCCCAAACCCTTGCTCAACAAACTGGATGGCCAACCTCGCCCTATGGAATTTGGCAAAGCCGAATATCAGTTTGTTCAGGATGACGCCAAGTTAATGGGTACTCACCGCACTTTTAAGAAATACGGCGAGAGCGGTATCGAAGTCTCCGATTTGTTTCCGCACATTGCTACCTGTGTGGATGATCTTGCGGTTATTCGGTCCTGCTACGGAGACAGCGTCGTTCACTCTGCTGCTCAATATGAACTTTTTACGGGGCGCCTTACTCCGGGCGCTCCTAGCATGGGTTCCTGGCTGACCTATGGCTTAGGGTCAGAGTCCGAGTCATTGCCTGGTTATGTGGTTATGCCGGATCCGGATGGAGCACTTCCTGCCGGGCAGCCGATGTATACCCAAGGATTTCTGCCCGCGAACTATCAGCCCACCATGTTTCGTCCGGGAGACAATCCGGTTTTGAACCTCGACTTGCCGAAAGGGGTTTCAATAAAAGAACGAAAACGCACCCTCGATCTGATTGACGATCTTAACAAAGCGAATCTCACCGAGGAAGATCACGAATTTTCTGCGCGCATCAATACCTACGACCTCGCCTTCAAAATGCAGACCGAGGCTCCGGAAGTATTAGACCTATCAAATGAGCCTCAGGAAACGCTGGATCTTTATGGAGTCGGCAAAGAACCCACGAACGACTACGGTCGCCGTTGCCTCATGGCCCGTAAGCTGGTGGAAAACGGCGTACGGTTTGTCACCGTCGTATCCGGCGGAGGCTCCGGGACACTGACCTGGGACGCCCACAACGACATCGAAGAAAACCACCAACGCATGGCCTTACAAACAGACCAACCGGTAGCAGCCTTGTTAAAAGACTTGAAACGCCGTGGCCTGCTTTATGATACGCTGGTTGTGTGGGGCGGCGAATTCGGAAGATCCCCCGAGGCCCAATCCGGCAAAGGCCGCGACCACCACAATCTCGGTTTCTCTATGTGGATGGCTGGTGGCGGTATCAAGGGCGGACAAATCGTTGGCGCTACCGATGAGATCGGTCTCCGAGCTGTAGAAAGCCCCTATCACTTCCGCGACATTCACAATACGATCTTACATCAGCTTGGCATAGATCAGAACCGACTTACCTATCCTCATTTAGGGCGTGACGAACGCCTTACTTTCCTGGAAGGGAAACTGATCGAAGAAATAATCTAAGGTGCCGAACCAAACTGGGTTCGGTATTTTGCAATCAAGTTTTCCAGCTGTACTGGAGCGATACGAGGTTGCATGCGGATCTTGTCTATATAAACCCTGGCCTCAGCTTCGTTGGCCACAGAAATGTTGTAAAAAGCCATCGTAGACAATGCTACCGGATGTAGAGACTCGATTGCCAAAACCCGCTTCATCGTATCAATGCCTTTTTCTGTCTGACCAACAGAGATGTAAAGCGCCGCCAAATCTGCAATAGGATCTGCTTCCTCCGGTCGCAGATCGACAGCCTTTTCCATCTCTCGAATAGCCGCATCTGTATCTCCCATTACTTTGAGTCGCCTCCCGTTTACCAAATGCAGACCTGGTGAATCTGGGTTATAGAACAAGCCCTCTGCCAGGGCCTTCGCCTGATCATTTGCATTGCCTAAAGATTCGTAAATTCCGGCGAGGTGGAACCAACCATCGGAAAACGTAGGATCGAGCGTCACACAGTCTCTGAAAGAACCAATCGCATCAGTTGCATTCCCCTGGTTCATATAAATCAATCCCAACTGGAAATGCAGAGAAGCATCCCGGGAAGACATCTGAATTGCCCGTTTGAGAATCCGAATGGCTGAAGCAGAATCTCCACGATGATTTGCCAAACCGGCTGCAACTGCAAGCTGGTAGGTGTCGAAACAATCTGAATACAGCTCAAACAACCACGGATCAGGAATATCACTAAAAGACCCCGATCCCTTATTTTGTCCCCGGATGGCTGATGCTGAACGGCTATTTCCCTGGCGTTCGTAGACTGTCACTAACAGATCCGCTCCGATTCGATATTCGCTATTCTGTGTGGCCACGCGTAACTTAGCCTCAGCCGGCGAGAGATCTCCGTTTGCGACGTCAATTCTAGCCAATCCCAGAAGAGCATATGGATTAGCAGCATCTGATACCAAAGCTCTCTCATAGTAAACCGCCGCCTTATCGAAACGGTTCTGTTTCAACAAGACGTCTCCATAACGAATAAGACCCGGCACAAAATCAGGAGCCAATTCAGTCACACGGGCTCTCAGTGGTACGGCATCGTCCAGCTGTCCGTAGCCACTCAGTATTGAAGCCAGATAATGGGGCCATTTTGGATTCCTGGGCTCAAGCGCCATCAAAGCCTGGTAACACCTGCTCGCTTCGTCATAGAAACCGTTCGCATGGTAGAGGCGGGCCAAATCACCCAATGAGCTGACAGGGTCCGTGCCGTTGATCGCCTGCGCTTCAGCGTTTTCCAAGCGTTGAAAAAAACGATCTGGCCACCCGCTCAGATCGGGTCTTTCAGGAACCGCTTGGAGGACATACTCCCGCTCTGAGCCCCCGCAACCGGCGAACAACAGGAGTCCAGCCAAGAGAACAAACAAAACAACATGCGGCGTTATCTGTCTCATAACGCCTCCTTCGGTTTCCAAATTAGTAAACGGCTGAGTTTGTCGTAGGGGGGCCACGCATGAAATGCACCGGACACAATCCACGGCTTCCCTGATCCATCAAAGTCGGCTACTCCAAGGGTCAGCAAATGGGTGGGTTCATAGGCCAGAATGTGAGGGGTAAACCCCATGTTTCCATCGTTTCGAAACCACATCAGCGATTCATGCGAAGACTGAAACCAATCATTAAAACAACTCGCAGCGACGACGTCTTTGTGTCCGTCGCCATCGAGATCGCATTCAATCGGACTGTAGGCTCCCGGAAGTCCGCCGATTCGGTGGTATTCAAAGTTTCCCGACCCAAGATTTTCCAACCATTGAACACCATGCCATGGGCGGGCACCTGGCAATGGTGTCGGACCAAAGCCATCACCGTTGCTGAACAAAAGATCTGGCCGACCATCCTGATTTAAATCTGACAAGGTCATTCCGCTACTCGCAAAATCTTCATTCGTGGAACCGAATATCACCTTTCCACTAAACCTTCCCTGTCCATCATTCTGAAAGTAATGAATCTCCTCCCATTGCTGTGAAACCTGAGCAGCAATATCATCGCTACCATCCCCGTCATAGTCGGCTACACAAACGTGCACCGTTCCTGATAACTCCAGCAACACGTGGCTTTTGAAGGACCACGATCCGGTTCGCTCCAACCATTGAACCATACCTTGGTCGTAGCCAAATTGCCCCACGGCTAGATCCAACTGACCGTCTCCGTTGAAATCACCCGCCCGCACATCCGACACACGCATGACATTTTCCAGAACCGTCCGCCGTGTAAAACGCTGAGCGCCGTTATTCTCGAGAATGTAAACAAAACCAATGTGGTCGTTGTTGGGGAATATGACGCTCATACTCGCGACCAAGAGGTCCAAGTCGCCATCCTCATCCATATCGACAGCCTGAACGTGCACCGGCGCGTTCATGTTTTCAGCCAAAGTTTGTTCTGTGAACGTTATTCCCGGACCTTGCTTCACCCAAAAGATAGTACCCTTCTGTGCTTCGCAGCCAATTACATCGAGGAGACCATCCTGATCAAGATCCACCAAATCAATATGCGCCACCCACGGCTTGTCCTCGAAATCGTTCCCAATCGGCAGGTATTCATAGAGATTGACGGACTCTTGTGTCGGAGTCGGCTTCTTCAGTAGGGGTGTGATAGGCTCGAGCTCAGGCTTACAGCCGATCCAGAACACACACAGACTGACGAGGCATACCTGTAACAAAAATTCTTTGAATCTACCTGAGATACGAAACATAAAACCAAAGCAGTGTGACCAGTCAGACACTCAAATCAACCGGCTTTTAGCACTTATCTTCAGCTTTCCTGATCCGGCATCGAGTCAATCACCGCCTGCAACTTAATGCGCGCTGCCTCGGCCGCGTCGCTTCCCTCTCCGGCCATTATTGGCGAGGTCTCAAGCGGATCCACCGTGTAGTCGAAAAGGTAACCCGTTTCCTCTGAAAGCTTCCACCGCTTGTCAAAAGCCCAGCGCCATTTTCGAAAGCGTTCTTTTCTGTCCCCCGGAAGCGGATTGTAGTGCATGAAGACCCACTCCCGCGGAGTTCCCACCTTGCCTTTCACCTGCGGCAGGAAAGAAATGCCATCAAAGATTTCATCCGCCGGAAGTGGAACGCCCGCCGCCTCAAACATAGTCGGAATAAAATCATTTGAATCAACCAGGTCCTCAACCACATGGCCCGCTTTCGCCATGCCTGGCCACCACACGACCAGGGGAACATGGGATCCATAAATATTCGGATCGCCTTTTCCACCTATTATGGTCGTGCCATCCGCCATCTTTGTAGGTATACCCCTCACCGTACCGTTATCACCGTAAAACAAGACGAGGGTGTTCTCTGCAATTCCCAATGAATCGATCTTAGTCAGTATCTTTCCGACCAACTTATCCATGTACTCGACCATATCCCCGAAAAATTTGCGATTATTTTCAAACCGATCCGTCTTCCATTCAGGACTATCAGGTGTCGGTTGAATCGGGTCGTGAACCAAAGCCATCGGATAGTATACGAAAAACGGCTCGTCCTTATGCCGTTCCATGAAATCGTTCATATAGTCTACCGAAAAATCGGGGCCATATAGCCCTTGGTTGTTCTTCAAGAGCTTTCCATTGACGTCGATGACCGGATCCGGGTAACGAGAACCTTTGTCTTCGTCCTGTCCCGTGTGAAACAGCGCATATTCATCGAATCCTGCATCTTCAGCCCGCATCCCCTTCGAACGCCATTCAGGTTGATAATCCATGGGATTATAACTGTGCAGCTGCCACTTTCCTACGATACAGGTTTTGTACCCGGCATCCTGCATCCAGTGCCCGAACGTTTTTGCATGGGGATCGAGAATCCCAAAGGCCAACCAGTTTCTAAAATTATACTTACCGGTCATCAAAGATACCCGGGTCGGCGTGCAAAGCGGCACGGCATGCGCATCGGTAAACAAAACACCCTGCTCTGCCATGCGATCCAGATGCGGTGTTGCATAAGAGACTCCTCCATACGCCCCCAGGCACTCAAAGCCCAGGTCATCGGCCATGATAAGCACTACATTGGGGCGATCACTCGTTGGTCGGGCGATCAATGATAGGACGCTCGATAAACCGATAAACAGAGCAAAACATACGAACTTTGGGGTAAACTGTGGCATAAACTTTTGGCGGGTAAGGTGTAACGGGCACCTTGGCATAATGAACTTGAGAAGAAAAAGCAAAATCCCTACTTTCCACTAAACTTTCTCATTAACTGAATTCCCCAACTTCAAACAAACACCCTAAGATGCCCCAGCCTTGCGAGCAAATGAACCGACGCGACCTTATTAAGCGCATGGCAGCGACAGCCATGTTCCTTGGGATAGCACCTCACCTTCCAGCCATGCATCACGTGGCCAGTCGCGGAAAACGCATGGGAGTCGTCGTTCATTCCTACGCTTTCCGAGGTAAACAATCGCAAACGAGCAAAAAGTATCCACCCTTTAAGGATGCTCTCGAATTACTGGAACACGTTCACACTTATGGTGCTGGCGGAATTCAGACCGTAACTAGAGGATGGACCCCGGGTCTGGCGAAGAAGCTCAGAGCGACCTCTGAGTCACTCGGAATGTTCATCGAAGGCTCCATCAGTACTCCCCAAAACGCTGAGGATGTCGACCGTTTCGAAAAAGAAATAAAGACCGCCAAGGAGGCTGGCGTCAGAGTATTCCGGACGGCAATGGGTGGGCGCCGCTATGAGGATTTCAGTAGCCGTTTGGAATGGGAGGCATTCAGAAAACGCTCATGGGAACGCATTAAACTCGCAGCACCGATTGCTAAAAAACACCGCATTCAACTAGCGGTAGAAAATCACAAAGACTGGCAGTTCAGCGACCTCCTCGAAATCATGAAAAATTTCGGGAGCGAATACATCGGCACCACGGTAGATACGGGCAATTCGATCTCCCTGCTTGAACACCCGCATGAAACAATCGCCGCTCTTGCGCCATACGCATTTAGCACCCACATCAAAGATATGGCCGTGAAAGAAACCGAGGACGGTTTCCAACTGTCAGAGGTACCGCTGGGCTATGGGCTCCTGAATTTGAATGAGGTCCTGAAAACCTTAAAATCTCATAACTCAGAAATCCACTTCTCCCTTGAAATGATAACCCGCAACCCTCTGAACATTCCCTGCAAGACCGACGGTTACTGGTCTACCTTCGAACGCAAAGATAGCCGGCGACTGAAAGATACACTCGCTTGGATCCGCGATGAACGCCCGACACATTTGCCAAGTATGGCAGGTAAAACCCTCGATCAATCAATCGAGTACGAGGAGTTCCACAATCAGCTTTCGATCAAATATGCAGAGAAACGGTTAAATTTACGTGGGTAGCGATGGCTATCAAACGGTCGCAATATCAGCCGGCTGGAGTGGCCATAAACATTTGCCCGCAAATTCGTTTTCAGCTCTAAATCGAAGACTGAATTCCATCCTCAATTAGAGAAACAATCGCAGGAACACCCAGTGAATCCGATTACACTGCCATCCAACTATTGCCACATGAAAACCCAACTCACCATACTCCTTGCAACCACCGTGCTCCTGACGCTTTCAAGCTATGGTGCCAAGCGACCCAATGTGCTTATGATCCTTGTCGATGACATGGGATGGTCCGACATCGGATGCTATGGTGGCGAAGTTGACACTCCCCACCTTGACTCGCTGGCTAAAAATGGGCTTCGTTTTACCCAATTTCATAATACCTCCAAATGCTTTCCATCGAGGGCCTGTTTAATAACCGGGCTTTACGCGCAACAAAATGGAAATGCGGAAAACTTTGGCCCTTACACGAATGCCGTCACAATCGGGGAGGTTTTGAGAGAAGCCGGATACCGTACGTTCTGGGTAGGAAAACACCATAGCACCGAAAACGCGTTCGAGCGGGGATTTGATCACTATTACGGACTTTTGGACGGAGCGAGCAATCACTGGAATCCCGGTCATCAACGCAAGGGAGAACCACGCCCTGGAAACAAGTCTGAAAGCAAGCCGTGGCGAGTCTTTGCCTTTGATGACAAGGTGCTGAAACCCTACACACCGCCCCATGACGATTACTACTCTACCGATGCCTACACCGAGTGGGCCCTCGGATTCCTGGAGCGCTACCGCGATGAGGAGAAACCGTATTTCATGTACCTCTCCTATCAGGCACCACACGATCCTCTCCACGCCTGGCCACAAGACATTGAAAAATATACAGACCACTACCGCGGCGGCTATGAAGCTATAGCAGAAGCCCGCTACGAAAAACAAAAGCAGATTGGTCTGATTGACGACAGCTTCCCTCGATCAGTACCCAACCATGTTGCTTGGAGCGATGTCGACCCGGTCGAAAAAGAAAAGGAAATTCAGCGCATGGCCATCTATGCGGCGATGATTGACCGGGTTGACCAGAGTATCGGCCGTCTTATCGAAAAGATCGAAGCCATGGGAGAAAAAGATAATACACTGATTCTATTCGCGTCCGACAATGGTTCTTCGGGTGAAGACGCAGAACGCGGTGCGCAAATTCAATCCGGACCACTCGGCTCATTTGGTTACTGGGCCTCTCTCGGCAAAGATTGGGCTAATGTCTCCAACACGCCCTATCGCCTGTTCAAGAACAACACTCACGAAGGTGGTATCGCCACTCCACTGATCGCATACTGGCCATCAGGAATCCAAAAGCCTGGACGTATCACCTCCTTTCGCGGCCATTTTATCGATATTCTGCCGACTCTCATGGATGCAGCAGGAGCCACCTATCCGAAAACCTACCATGGGAAAAATATCATACCTTACGAAGGCGTCTCACTATTGCCGGTTTTTGATGCCACAATCGACGAGCGTGAAAAGCCGATTTTTTGGAAATGGAAACAGGGCTGGGCAGTCGCGGATAAACAATGGAAGCTCGTAACCTCCGATGGTGGTAAAACCTTAGAGCTCCATGACATGTATAAAAACCGCACCGAAACGAATAACTTGGCTGCGCAAAACCCGGAGGTGGTCCAACGACTATCTAAAATGCATAAATTGTGGCTAAAGCGATGCGAAGAACAATCCAGCACCCAACTGTAAACTCTATTTCGAAGCTTTGACTTTAGAGGGAACCTCATCTATCCCTTGTACTCTAATCCAAAATCCTGCTACTTATGAATACGGTAAAAAAGTTTATTCCTCTCTCACTCCTGACAGCCACGGCTCTGCTCCTACAAGCTTGTGGCGGTTCCAAAGAAACAAGCTCTGCCCCAAGTGCCTCAGACGCGCCTTCAGCTCCCTCTGCACCTGCAGAGGTGAAAGAAGTGGCCAGCTCAGCCCCGACTATGGAGAATATGAAAACGGCTGTCGTGGATGCGATTCAGACGATTTCCACCAACACCGTGGCTGAAATCACCCAGTTAGCCAAGGACCAGAAAGCTATCGAGATTCCAGAATCATTCGAAAAGGTCCAAAGTGCTCTCGCGAGCGCTGGTCAATCAGAGCTGTTCACCGGACTCTCAAGTTCCCTCAACAGTTCGGCCATGGGTGCTATCGGCGATTACAAAGAGAAACTAGAAAAAACCATCGGTAACCTCAATATCCCTGCTATTGAAACGGTCATGAAAGGCGGCGATACGTCGATCACCCAGTTTCTGGAATCCACAGCGAGCTCACAGATCAAGGAAGGCCTCGTTCCCTACATCAAGGAAGCGGCCAAAGAATACGGGGCTCAGGATTGGATCGATAAAATCAAAGGTGCGCTACCTGAAGATACCGGAGGCCTACTGGGCAAGGTATCCGCCGCAACGGGCGTGCAACTTCCTACTAATTTCGACGTGGAAAGCTATTTGAGTGACGAAATCATGGGGAAATTCTTCGATGTCATGGCCAATCAGGAAAAACTGTTTCGTCAAAACCCGACCGGCCGCTCAGCAGAGCTCTTTAAAAAAGTCATGGAAGTGGCTCAGTAATTCCGACCCATTGAGTCTGGCACCTTGAGTGCCCGAAGCTGAAAGCATAGAGGCAGCCGGAGTTCAGACTTCGACAATTCCAGCCAATTATTACTGATGTCATGCTCGAACTCCTCAATTGAGGTGATCTGAAGACCTTGGTCGATACAGGCCTGAAGTATCGTCGAAAATGTATGGACAAACCAATAACACGGGGGTGAGTCGTAGACCACTCCAGAGTAGTAATCCAGGCCATCCGTGTCACGATACGGTTGATCGCGAAAATAGTCACAGGTCAGCCGGGGAGCCTCGACCGCCAACTTCAGGTCCAACATCTCTGTAAAAGGGTGTTGTTCGTAGATATATAACTCACCTTTGGGGCTCAATAAGTCTGAAACCACACCAAAAAATGCAGTCATATCTTCAAACCAACCGAGCGCACCGACGGTGATCATCACGACATCGAATTGCCTGTGATAACCCGATGGAATCTCTCCCACGTCACAGGCGACCAACTCACAGGCAATCTCGCTTTTCGCAGCGAGCTCTTTGCCTTGTTCGATAAACGCACCGGATATATCGAATCCAACTCCATGCACCGCCCCCAGCTTCACGACGGACATGAGTTCCCGTCCGTTATTACAACAAAGCTGAGCCACTGACTTGCCTGCAACTCCGATACTCTCAAGCGCGCTCAGTGCAACCTCATCCAGACAGTATAATCCCGGTGTTTTAAGCTTGTGTAGTACCATATCAAATACCGCCTCCCGATGGTATTTTTCGCTGGCATCCCAAGCAATGCGGTTGGCGTCGTGATACTTCATAACGCCGTCCTCGGCTGTGCGTTAATGGGCGTTCTTATTGGGCGGTTCATCAACTACCATCGAGGAGGGGAAATCGGCAGCATTCCATCCACCTCGGCGACTGTAGCGCAGATTGCTTGAGCGTCCTGGCTGGTTTAATGGAATCGCCATCGCACCCGCATCATCAAGCATAGCATACAGTCGGTCATCCATCTCTTTGATAATATCTTTGTATTTCGGATCGTTGATCAAATTGTTTGTTTCACCCGGATCTTCATGCAGATCGAAAAACTCATCGGTATCCCAAAGACCATAGTACGTGATGTATTTGTAACGGTCTCCACGCAGTGAAAAAACCGTGGGAGACTGAGGATACGCCTTCTCCCAATAATAAACGTAGAGAAAATAGTCCCGCCACTTGATTTCTTTTTTCTGCCCCAGTGCGATGAAGCTCTTACCATCCATGTGGGGAGGCGTCTCCAAACCCATTGCATCTAAAACAGTTGGACCAATATCGATGTTAGCCACGACTTCTTCAACGACCGTTCCTCCTTTGAAGAGCTCAGGACACTGCATCAACATAGGCACCCGAATCGACGTCTCGTAGGCCACCCGCTTATCAATCAGACCATGTTCTCCAAACATAAACCCGTTGTCTCCCATGTAAACCACCAGGGTCTCCTCATAGATCCCCATTTTCTTCAGCTGATCCATAATCCGGATAACCCCTTCATCGACTGCACGAAACGCTTCGCAATACTTTTTGTAATAAAGCTCCACGTCCAGTTCACTGTGGTAAGGGAAATCGATGCCATGCCAGCTGTTGCGCTGATCGCGTACCCAACGAGGCGTTTTCTCAGCTAACTCACGCGACAAGTTTCCGCTACTGGGAACTTCCCATGGCTCATTCCGGTAAGACCCCTCATGCCGTTCTGCAGGAGTAAAGTTGGCATGAACCGCCTTGTGCGACAGATACATGAAAAATGGTTTTTCATCGGGCTTTTGCTCCTTCAACCAATCGATGGCATAGTCGTTCAATTCGTCGGTTATGTACCCCTTCTGCTTTACCCGCTTGCCATTAACATTGAGCGTATAGTCGGGACTCGGCGGCAAATAGTGGCCCTGCCCTTTAAAACTGATCCAATGGTCAAACCCTGCCCGTGGTTCGTCGTTTCCACCACCCATGTGCCATTTTCCGAGGTAAGCAGTCGCATAACCTGCATCTTGAAGGTATTGAGAAAAATAGACGATGTTGCTCGGAGCATCGCGTTGATTATCAATCACCAGATGCTTGTGAGTGTAGAGGCCCGTCAGGATTGATGCGCGACTGGGTGAGCACAGTGAGGTCGTGACGAATGCATTTTTGAGATGCACACCCTGCTCAGCCATTGAATCCAGCCCTGGCGTTTCAAGAAACGGATGCCCCATGAAACCCATCGCATCGTAACGATGGTCATCCGTTAGAATAAAGATGACATTCCGTGGTTTCTGTCCCGGCTTCTTTTTCACCTCGATCGAGGATGGAAAGATTTGTGCAAAAGCGAATCCCGGCATCAGAGCGAGAAGGAAAAAGGCAATCAATCGAAGTATCATAGCGTATTCTTTATATGGGTAGTTTGAAGAAAACCATTGTTTAAACGGCTATGATGCAAAAACTCTAGCAAAAACCATTAGTTCGACAATCACACCGCCCAACATTCAACCCATCCCCGATGATTGAATCCGTGCACGACTTCGAAATAACCGACCCCCACCATCACCTGTGGGATCTAGAGAACCTATACTATCCATGGCTGACTGACTCCTTTAAACCCCGTGTTTGCGGCGACTATTCGGCGATTCGAAAGAATTACCTCGTCGAGGACCTCCTGAACGATATCGGCGATCTTCAGGTCACAAAAACCGTCCACATTGAGGCGGTTATTGATCCTCCACTGGCGGTCGAAGAAACCGCTTGGGTGCAAGGCATTGCAGACCGATACCAAGACCGGGGCATCGCTTCCGGAATCGTGGCTCAGGCTGATTTTTCTCAGGATACCATTGAAGAAACCCTCGAAGGTCATAACGAGTATTCGAATATTCGAGGAATTCGTGACGTCGTACACGAAGGCTGGATCGACCCACAAAACCCTCAGCCAACCAAACTTCAAGACCCCCGCTGGCGCGAGAGCGTTGGCCTCTGCCAGAAATACGGACTACACTTCGAATTGCAGATTTACTACCAACAGGTAGAAGAAGCGGTAGAACTAATCAAAACACACCCTGACCTCCCTATCATTTTGACCCATACCGGTTGCCCGGCTGGGCGCAGTGAAGCAGCTATTCGAGGATGGCGGGAAACCATGACCCGATTAAGCGAATGGCCACACCTGCATGTAAAGCTCTCAGGCTTCAGCATGTTCGAACGCGATTGGACTGCAGATTCTATTCGTCCTTTTATCATGGATACACTGGAATGTTTCGGGATCGAACGTTGTATGTTTGCCACCAATTTTCCAGTGGACCGCACCGGCTGCAGCTATCTCGAGATCTGGTCCAAGTTCTTTGAAGCGACTACAGGATTCTCTGATACTCAACGCCACCTGCTTTTTTCTAAGAACGCCAACCGTTTCTACCGTCTGAGTTAGATGAATCCCTATAAAGTTGCAGTAATTCCCGGCGATGGAATCGGACCTGAGGTATGTGATGCGACTATCCAGATAATTGAGAAGGCCGTTCCATCCGATCTGGATATCACATTCACCAACTACCCCGCAGGAGCATCTCACTTCCTCGCTACAGGTGTAGCGCTCCCGGACACCACCATCGGGGGTTGCCGTAGCGCAGATGCAATTCTCTTGGGAGCGTCCGGACTGCCCGGTGTGGTCTATAAAGACGGGACTGAGGCCGGTCAGGATACCACGCTTAGGCTTCGGCACGAGTTAGACCTCTACGCCAACGTCCGTCCGATAAAACTCTATGAAGGCATCGAAGGACCGCTCAAGGGAGATCCCTCGATCGACTACGTCATCGTTAGAGAAAATACAGAGGGCCTCTATGCATCCCGGGGTAAAGGAATCGTAGAAGCGGGTATCCGAGCACTTGATACGATGGAGATAACTCGTAAGGGCGTGGATCGAATCGTCCGTAAAGCAGCCCATATTTGTATGCAGCGATCAGGAGCACCCCTGGATGGCAAACATCGGGTAACCATCTGCGATAAAGCGAATGTCCTTCGTTCATACGCTTTCTTCAGGACCGTCGCCGACGAAGTACTCTCTGATTACCCAGAAATTGAAGTGGACTACGCTCTGGTGGACGCGCTCAGTATGTACTTGATAACCAAGCCGAGTTACTACGACGTTATAGTCAGCGAAAATCTGCTGGGCGATATCCTATCCGATCTGGGTGCCGCAACCATTGGTGGACTGGGATTGGCCGATTCATCAGAATTGGGCGATACCCACGGGCTTTTTCAAGGTTCTCATGGATCGGCACCGGATATCGCAGGTAAAGGTATCGCCAACCCCACCGCAACCATTCTTTCAGGGGCGAGCTTATTGGAGTGGCTAGGCCTTAAGCACAACGATCCACGACTGAAACGAAGCGCCCAAGCCATTCGTCAAGCGATTGCGAACACTTTCAAACAGGGCAATGAGAAAACGGGAGATCTCGGAGGAAGCTCGACTACGATCGAGTTCACCAACGCCATTTGCACGCGTTTGATATAAGCTAAGAAACATTTTTTGAGACGCCGTAGCAGCCTTGAAAAAGCCATCCGCTGTTTTCCCTAAACTGCAGGGAAATTATCATATTGCTTCAGCGCTTTGGTTCAGCCAGAAGATACAATTCTCCCAAAACCGTAGTCCAAAACTTGAATACTTCTAGGAAAAAACCCAAGATTGCGATCCTGTACGCCGCCTTCATGTCGGGAGGAGCTGAAGCCGTTTGTCTTTGGATGATAGAAGCTCTAAAAAAGGACTTTGATTTGCACTTGATTACGTTTACCGCCGTCGATTGGGAAAAAACCAACCGCATCTATGGCACCCATCTATCCAACGAGTCAGTAAAAACGATCACCGCCCTTCCCCATTTCCTTACCCCACTCATCACCTATCTCCTCGGAAACCTGTCCCCTCTTTATCCCTGGAGGCAGCACCTTCTGATGCGTTTTTTCAAAAAGCGATACAAGCAATATGACCTCGCGATCAGTGCCTACAATGAGATGGACTTAAACAATCCAGGAATCCAATACATACACGCTCCGGGTTTCGCTCTGGGTAGAAGGCGCCAGGAAAGAGTATCCGGATTTAATGTCCAGAATATGAGGCAAAACCTGACTCTAACCTGCTCGGCGTTTGTTGCCAAAAATGTCTATGAACTCCATGGGATAAAGGCCCAGGTTGTTTTTCCACCCGTACCCTCGAAGTACCCTCTGGTGAATTGGGAGGCAAAAGATTATTCTTTCATCTGTTGTGGTAGAATTCATCCGGATAAAGAACAACACCGTGCTATCGACGTGCTGAAGGCAGTTCGAAATCAAGGCTACCCAGTACAGCTCCACATCGTCGGTACCAATACCAACAAAGATTACCTGGCCCGTCTGGAAGCCCTCCGAGAGGACAACCACGACTGGGTGCATTTGCACGTCGGACGCACCAGAGATGATTATGTGAAACTCCTAACCCAATCGAAGTTCGCAATTCACTTCAGGATAGAAGGCTTTGGAATCACCATTGCCGAACTCTTGAAGGTGGGCTGTACACCTTTTGTTTATGAAGTCGGTGGACAACGGGAAGTCATTGGCTGCGAGGAAGCTCTCATGTTCAAAAACGATGAAGAAGCTTGTCAGAAGATCGTCGCGGTATTGAAGGATGAAACAACTCAGACATCGCTAAGACAAGGCCTGCTGAAACAGGCGTCCGCTTTTTCCGCAGAAACGTTTGTCGACCAGATTCGCGAACACGTTTCCAATTGTCTAAAGAAAAAAAACTTAAGCTTTTAAAAGCATGAGACTCCTGGTCCCCTACCACTACATCGAAATATCGATGAAAGGCGGAATCGAACAAGCCACATTCGAAATGCTTAATTCGATGTTACCCAATCTGGATGCGTTGATCCTCGTTCGGGACTCCAACTTCGATTCATCGCTTTTGCAGAAACTGCAAAGTCACCCCAAGGTTTCCATCGTCTACTTTTCCAATAGGGCCCCCACTCTGATTGCCAGAGTTCTCAGAAGATGGCACCGTTGGAAACGGGAGAAATTTCGATCCAGAAAACTCTATTGGAATCTGTCCGATACCCAAGAACTCCGGGCGATCATAGATAACTTCGGAGCAACCCATTGTTTGTACTTCTTTACACGATTTCAAAAGCCGCCCCAGATCTCTATTCCACTGTTCGGCGTGATTCATGATTTGTGGTGGCATACGATGCCCGCCTCAGAGACTCTCATCGACCGTGAAGACTACTGCCTTAAAACATGGATCAAAGCGGCAACTCACTTGATCTGCATTTCCGATAATACCCGGGAGGAGGTTTTGACCTTGCATCCCGAGAGCGCTGAAAAAGTCGTATCCATACCCCTTGGCCTCACCATTCCGGCTCCTTCCAAAGCCATAGCCAAACCTTCGAACGATTCTGGCATCACCCACTTTTATTATCCAGCACAGTTTAAAGCGAACAAACGCCATATCGACCTGCTCGAAGCCGCATTGAAGATGGCCAGGATGGGTCTGGAGTTTAAAATAACCTTTACTGGTCAGGACACCGAAAAAATCGTCGCCGACAGCCCTATTGATAACCAGCAACTGGAAGCCTGTCGCCTTATTTACTCCAACAACAGATCGCTCCTAGCTGACCACATCGTTGTACTGGGTTTTACAAGCCGGGAAGCCGTCGAGTCCCTCTACCGAAACTGCCACGCTATCGTGCTGCCAAGTATCTACGAAGGGTTCGGACTCCCCCTCACAGAAGGAATTTCCCGAGGCTCCCCCGTAATTTGCACCGACATCGCGGTATTCAGAGAACAGGCAACACGTTATCAGTTCGAGGATTGGGTGCGCTATTTTGAATCCGAAAATGTTGAGCAGCTCACGACCATCCTAAGCAACTTCATACAACACCCGATCCCAAGAATCGAGCCGGACCGTATCCCGCACAGGTTATCCAGGTGGACCTGGAAACATACCGCCGACGCATATTTGCGATTACTGCAACCACCAAAGCCCTAGCACGATGGGTTATCATCTTTCTCGAGTCCTGGAAACGGAGGGCTCAATAATCGGCCACTCCGGAATAGACGAACTCCCTTACGAACACCGGTATTCATACTTAGAATACTCTTCCAACGAAACCGGTTCTCACGAGTCGGAAGTAGCAAGGCCGTGAAGCCCAGCCTCAAGGTCAGGAAATATTGTCCCAACATCAGTTTCGTTATTTTGTTGGGATTATTCACAGTCCGCCGAATCCCATACTCTATCCCCTGACGGTTCGCTCTGGCCAATAACCATTCGTAATTACAACGATTGTAAGGCACCCGATGGCCTACGTTGGCCTGAGGCAAATAAACCGCTTCAACACCCTTTTCGACGAGACGTCTCTGCATATTCGACTCCTGGCCCGTAGCGCCAGTATTACTACCGGGACCAAAGTCGGGATTAAACCCTCCAATCTCCACCAAGTCCCGTTTATAGGCCGCCCAATTAAAACCCATGGCAACATCGTCGGGGCCAAATTTTCCGGGCTCCAGAGTCCACCCTTTTGCGGAGCCCGGCAGGACAGAAACGATCCACGATTCAGGCTCTTGATCGTAAATCGGACAAGTCGGTCCGGCGTAGAATCGGCCATGAGTCTGAAGCGTTTCCACGCGACGGTATTCCGAGAATAGCGCATCACTGAGGATCACATCGTCGTCAGTCATAAACACCAGGCCATCTCCACAGAATCGTAGACCATAGTTCAGCGCTGCACTCTTGTTCGCAACCGGATAGAAATGATACAAGATCGGAATCTCGGAGCTGATTTTGCCACAAATCAACTCCGCTCCAGATTTCTCTCCGTTTTCGATAACCACGATGCGGCTAATTCCATGAGCTTGGCCCTGTTGAACCATCTGCCGTAATGTCTCTTCCAGATAGACTGGCCGGTCGTGCGTTGCTATCAATACATCCATGCAAACGATCGAATATCTACTATTGATTAGAAATAACGGTTATCACCGATAGTAGAGAAAGTGGCCCCCGCGAACCTGATTCCAAACGTGATCACAGGCCTCGAGAACCTCGTTTCTTAATTCAGCACCCCGCAACAAGTTAACATTCTGGTTCCATTGCTCCAAACTACTAGCACCTACAAGTATTGAATCAACCAGCGGTTGTGCGAGCAGCCATTGAAATGCAAGTTCCGGTAATGAGACACCTGCATGTACTGCAACCTGCTTAAGCATTTCCACGGCCTGGAAATTTGCTTCATTCCAATACCGATCATAATACATACGCGAGTAATCAAAGCGAGTACCCTCGATCGGCCTTTCTGCCGAGTGTTTCCCGGTCAGAAGTCCACCAGCTAAAGCATTGTAAACGACTACCCCCACATCATGGGATTCTGAATACTCAAGGCATTCATCTTCGATGCTTCGGGTAATTAAATTGTAGGGTACCTGCATTGCAGAAGGTCGGGCATAGCCCCTGTGTTCGCTCTTTAACTCCAGCTCCATCATCTTCCAGGAAGAATGGTTCGAAGTTGCGATGTAATGAGCCTTGCCTTGTCGGATGAGCAAATCGCAAGCTTCCAGGGTTTCTTCGACCGGTGCAGTTCTGTCGGGGCGGTGCAAATACAAGATATCCAGACAATCCGTTTGGAGTCTCTCCAAAGAGGCTTCCACACCTTTGATAATATGCCATTTGTTCAGTCCGCTTGTGCGTGGGTTTCCATCTTCGCTGGGAGAACCGACCTTACTGGCAAGTACTGTGTTTGCGCGCCTGCCCTTCAGGAGCTTACCCACGATTCGTTCGGACTCACCGTTGACATACACATCTGCCGTATCGACAAAATTGACTCCAGCATCGAAGGCAGATCCCAGAATCCGGTCTGCTTCCGGCGCATCTACTTGCTGCCCGAAGGTCATCGTCCCGAGACATACTCTCGACACCTGTTGACCAGTACCTCGTAGAATTCTTTTTTCCATAGATTAAGAAAATGCCGGTCTGTTGATCGAGTCGAGCGCTGAAACGACCAGAGTATCCAAAAACAATTTTGTTAGAGCCTTGGCTTCGGTGGCTTGATCGGATCCTGAAACGGCAGAAATCCTCGGGTCGACGTTTTGCGCCGGTATACTTTGTCGGAAATCGTAATGTAGAGGTAATTCATATCTGGTCCTCCGAACACCACATTCGAAAGCCACGCTTTTTGAGGCTTCTCAAGTATGAGGTGTACCCGCCCCGGCTGATCCGACATCTGCAACCCGGCATGCGTCGTAAAATACACGCGGCCTTCTAAGTCAACCGTGAGGCCATCTCCTCCACTCTTGGATTGGTGATCGTCCCGGTGCAGGTGGTAATACTTTTGCTTATAGGCCAACGTCCCGTCCGGTTGAATCTGAAACGAATAACCGAAGCGGCCGGCCGTATCACAAATAATGAGAAACGTGTGGTCCGAAGTAACCATAATCCCATTGGGCTGTTCGATTCCTTCGTCCACCAGGGTGACTTTTCCATCGAAAGTAAAGTGATAGATCTTCTTCTCACCGGGGGAGGTAAAATACCCCCCATTCTTGAGCACGACGATGTCGTTACTCGGATAGCCGCTGACGATCGTCGTTGCCTTTCCATCCATATCGTAGGCAACGATCTCTTGTTTACCATTGGCACAGGCATACAACCTTCCATCCGGACCAAACATCAATCCATTCGCTTTGCCCGTATTACTCGCAAACAGACTAACCTTTCCGTCCAGATCGACTTTGAAAATCTCACTCGTTCTCAAATCCGTAAAGAATACCTCGCCCTTGGTATTCGTAGCAGGGCCTTCTGTAAATTGATGCCCTTCGCTGACCAACTCCCAATCTTCACCTTCGATCAATATGTGGTTCCGACGATTTTCGGTGGTACCTGCTTTGATAGGATTCGGGTAACCATCCCACAACCATCGCATGGCATCTGGAAAAATGGCTCCTCCGTGTTTCGAATTATGACCACCATCACCCCAGACATGGGAGACTTCATAGCCTGAAAATCTTAGCGAGGCCAACATGTCCTGATTGGCTTCCCACCATCCTCCGGCATATAAGGACAGATCATTGGACCCATCCTGGAGAAAGACCCGCAGGGGCTTTGGTTCTGTCTTCCGAATCAGGGCAGGATAGTCATTTCCACCGCGCAGCCCGACGTAGGTTCCAACCGTACTGAATACCCGCCTGAATGCATCGGGCCGATTCCAAGCCACCGTAAAAGCAGCAATCGCTCCTGAACTCGAACCACCAATCGCCCTGGCGTTCGGATCATCACTGATATTATAGCGGGCCTGAACCTGAGGAAGCATCTCTTCTATCAAAAAGCGGACATAGTTGTCGCCCATACCGTCGTATTCGAAACTGCGGTTGTAACGGGCCTCGGCATGTTCGTTCGCCGCCGGAACAACCCCGGGATTGATAAAGACCCCAATCGTCACAGGCATCTCACCTTTGTGTATCAAATTATCAAACACCACAGGCACCCGCCATTGTCCATCGCGGCTCACCCGCCCACCACCGTCTTGAAACACCATCAGGCACGCCGCCTCGGAGGGATCATACTGAGCCGGCACATAGATCCACCAGTCGCGTTCCGTTCCCGGGAAGATCTTACTGTCTTTGAAGAACAACTTTTCGATACTTCCCTCCGGAACGCCCGGGTGAGGCATTGAATCCGGACCGAGGGTATAGTCGTCAGCCCCACAGAGGAGGGACGCGGTCAGGGAAAATAAAGCAATACAACAAAAAAGCATGGGGCGATTTAGCATCAATACGTTCTGAAGAGCTCAATAGCAAAAGTCAAAATGCCTTTTGCTGTCCCGGTAATTCTCTCAGCGATGTACCATCATTGCTGGTACGATAATTCAGGCTCCTTCATTTAACTTGATCTGCCCCGCACGATCTCGTTACTTACTGCACCTGAAGCCTATGAAAAAACGCCCTCTCTTAGTCTGGCTTATCGGAGAATTGGTCTTTCTCCTCCCTCTATTTAGCCTGAGCGACCCCTTAGATATTCCCGACTCAGAACTCCAGATCGTTAATGGAATCAACGCTGACATCTCCGACTACTCATGGATGGGAGCCCTTGTTTTCAATGAGGAGAATGACAATACCCGCCAATTTTGCGCCTGCACGGCAATCGATCCCTACTGGGTAATGACAGCCGCTCATTGCCTAGATGAGGATCGGGAACTCAGTGACTTCAAGATCGTATTTGGCGTTGCCGATCTCAACGACTTTGAAGCTGCCCGGGTTTTTGAACCTGCGATGATGGTCAGACATCCCGATCATGTAGGCCTTTTTAGCAGAGATAATGACATCGCACTTATTCAACTCAAAACACCCCTTTCACCCGACATAGACCTTGTTCACTTAGTGTCTTCTACCACTATCGAAATTCCAGGTCTGGAAGCCCGAATACTCGGCTGGGGGCTTACCAATACGGACTTCCGGAATCGAATCAGTTCTGACATTCTGCAGCAGGCCAATGTCTCGATCCTATCGATGGATTTCGCCAATTTGCCCGAATTTTTTAATGGAAGAGTCACCGAAGGCATGATCTCAGCTGGTGTATTCGACCCCTACACCTCAACAGGCAGTGGCGATAGCGGGGGGCCCCTGCTGGCATACCATCCGGAAATGGGGCGGTGGGAGCAAATAGGAATCGATAGCTTCGGAGCCGGATGCAGCAAACCGGACAATCCCATATCCGTTTTCACCAAAGTGTCCACTCACTTGGAGTGGATACGAACCATAATCAATAGCGATTTCCTCCACTGGACGACCGAACAAGGAATCGAAACATTAGCGGAGTCCGACGGAGACCTCTACCCTCCTCTCATGGAATTTTTGCTGGGTATGGATCCGAAAATCGCCGATGAACCCAGCTGGTTAAATGGCAGTTACCTGGATCTCAATGATCCATTAAAGCCGATTAACCTACCTGTGTTCCATAGAGTCGGAAAGCCGAAGTTTGGTTTATACTACGAGAGATCTACAGACCTGACCAATTGGCAGAAACTTCCCCTGCTCTGGGATTCGGTAAAGGAAGACACGTTTTCTGAGAGCGAAAATGACTTCTACCTTCTCCCCGTAGTATCATCGTCAGACGATGCAGGGTTTTTCCGTTTGCGCCACGAAGCGTATGACGGATTGATACGCGGCCCGATACCTCTGAGTGTCGGTGACACGGTATACGGTATCTTCAACTCCGGGACTGAAGCAGAGGGATTGACCCGTTACGATTACCTGATCGAGGATCTCGAAACCGAGCTCCCTATTAGAATTGCAGTAAGAACGGGGCATCCGGTAGGCGTCAGACTTCAGGTCATTGAATTCGAAACCGACGCAGTCATCATCGACGAAACCAGAACCGCGACCGAGGACGAACCCTTGATATCCGGATTTACAGTTTCGGAAGGTAAATCCGTAGTCATGAGAATCGAATCTACCCAATCAAGAATTACTCAGCCATTCGCCATTTCCACCGGACTATTTATAAACAATGCTGCCGTTAATCCCGGTACCACGTTCAACGGGACACTCGATCAAACCAATTCCTCTTACAAAAGACAGAGCCACTACGCCGACGCCCACACTTATACCCTTGCCAAGGATGTGAACTATATCATCGAAATGGCATCCGATGATTTAGACCCGGTATTCTTCCTCAGAAATCGAGGCAAGGCTATCCCGATTAATGAAATAGATAATGAAACTCCAGGAGTCACAGAACGATTCTTGTTTCGCCCTGAAGAGTCTATGGATCTGGAGGTCATCGTAAGCAGCTGGTATCCGGATGATGTAGGTTCCTATGATCTCAGTTTGAGGGAATTTGAAGAAACCAACCAACTGGCCCCTGGAGAAAAGATACTGCACATTGTGGATCCCTCCGACAATCCGGATACTCAGGGCACAAATACGTTTTACATTACGAGAATTACCCTCACCGATCTGGATACCATAACCCCCAATACCGTAAGAGTAAGTGGCTACGACGGTTTTACTCCTTATTTCGCTATCCTCGATCTTACCGCCCAGAAAACCTTATACTATGAAAGAGCGAGGTGCGAAGATCGAAATTACGAGTTCATCGCAACGGAGGGAAGTAACTACCGATTATTGGTTATCGGCACCGCAAGTGATATCGGTGACAGTTTTTATGCAGAGATCATACCGTTCTCGACTGAGGGTTCGAGCGATCTCTCATCGGACATGAGCTCTTCCGAAAAGGAAACTACTCTAGAGTCAGAGTGGCCAGAAGGCTCCGCCTACTACGCCCCGACTCAAGCGTGGTATAAGGAGCCACTAACTACTCCCTTACATAACGGGTCCGCACGGTAAAAACACTGTCGCCACTCAAAATCGAACCGCGACCGAATAAACGCCCGCCCTCCCAGTTGGAGAGTCCGAGTTCTGGTTTTTTGAGAGCAAATTGCCCATCGACCCAACGAGTCATGTCATTACCCACAAACGGTGCGTTCAATGCATCGTAAAACGCAGCTTGCTCAGCAGCGTCATCACTCACCAAAGAACCTACGAACTGAGGACTGTATTCGTTGAATAATGACACAGCGTCGTTCACAGAATCGACTAGTATGAGGGTTACCTCTGGGGAGTCTTCCCACTCCCATTCCTGTCCAAGTAACGAGATATCGATCAGTTCAGCCTGGGGCTCGTCAACCGCTCCATCGGCCCGTCCGATGGGTACGACTTTTCGAAACAACTCCGCCGGTACGGCATATTCGCTTCCCACAGCCACGTGCAGTTTAAACTGACTGGACCGACGCTCACCGGCTCTTTCCAGCGCAGCCAAAAACACAGATACGAATTCCGCTGCCCGCGATTGCTCGATACAACAGGTGTTCAATGTATTACAGACCTTACGATCGAGCGAGTTGAATACAGCTTCTTCAAACTGAGTAGCCGAAGCCTTGGAGGAAGCAACGATCCACGCGCCACCGGTTCCATGTAAACTGGTCGAAACACCGGCCCGACGTGCGAGACTGCCCAAGGTATCAACGGCTTTCCCTGACCCACGGGCCACGGCGAGCGCCAAACGGTCATCACTAAACATCGCCCAACCCGCAGCATGCGAGGCACTCTCAACCAGCGTAGCAGCACCCTTCGGAAGCTCTGCCGACTCAAGGGCAGGTTTCAGCGCCCACTCCATGATGGCCTTCGCCGTCGCCAACGCATCACTCCCGATCCGAAACACGACAGTATTACCACCTCTTAATACGCCACAGGCATCCGCTAGCACATTAGGCCGCCCTTCAAAGACAAAAGCCACGACGCCTAGCGCAGCGCCCACAAGCTCGACTCGAAACCCCTCATGTTGGACGGTTTCAAGTATCTGCCCTCGTCGGGAGGTCGCGGCAACCCAACCCCGCAGTCCCTCAATCATACCCGCCCGCAGTCTTTCCGTTGCCTCCAAACGGGTCGTCGAACGGCCACGGGCCTTAGCCGCAGCAACATCCTTTTCGTTGATGTCTTGGATCAGATGCCAGGTCGCATCATTTTCCAGGTTTGCGGCAAAGCTCTCGAAAAACCGAGCAATCTGGGCATCAGAAACGGAACCCATCTTTTGAAACGCATCCAGAGCCGAGCTCACAGCATCCGTTGCAATCGCTTGCTCAGCCGCAGGGATATGCAATAGGTCCCCTGTTTTAGGAGAGACTGCTAACGAATCGCCCGGCTTGAAAGCCTCCGCAAGGGATTTGCTAACCCGCACCCATTGATCGCCCCCCACAAAAACTGGCATTCCAGGCTCCAACTTCGAAAATGTTTCTAGTCCACTCATGCAAAAATATCAGAGCGCCAAAGAATTAGGCGCGTCAGGAAAAAGGCAAGCCAGCTTCTACCCCCTGTCCGAAAAGTCCCATAAGCTGTAATCACGAGTCGATCTACCCTTGTCCCTGAAATCGCTGATATGGAATCTAAAATGGCGTCTACGCAGATGCCTTAAATCCAGAGTATTCTTATGCGATAAGCATCTTGCCTACCATACCAAACGCAAACCCTAGAACTGCCCCCAAGGCAGGCGCCCAATGCCGCTCCAACTTGGCTTGTGGCGCGACGTCTTGAAATACTAAATATAAGATAGAGCCTGAAGCAAAAAGCATAATGCCGCCAAGGATTCCCTTCTCAGCATCGAGAAAATTTAAACCAATTAAAGCAGCCACCGGGCCTAGGAACGCCGCGCCCAGAAATACCAGCAGAATACTCCGCGATGATAAAGTCTTAGAACTGATCATTTCGCGATATGCGTTGAACCCTTCGGGTAAATTTTGAAGCGCAATAAGAACAGCCAACAGAATGGCCCCTTTGCTGTCAGAGCTAAGAACTGCACCCAAAGCCAGCGCTTCCGGCAGATAATCTGCCAACATTGCAACCAGGTTTGAAGCAGGTCTACCGCTTTCGTTCAACTGACGATCAATTACCGCCATAATCGCTCCACCGCTCATAAAGATCAATCCGGCAACCCAGGGCTCAAATTGCTTAATTCCATGGGGGACAAGCACAAGAGCAACCGCTGCAAAAAGAGCACCACCGCCAAATGAAATAATAGAATGACGAAATTCGGTCTCAAACCAATCGGGTCGGATATGTTCGACACTGGCTAAATACCCTCCGAGAGGAATGGTAACGCCAGCGAGGAATGCAAGGAGACCTACTTGGAAGAGTTCATTCATAACTGAAGGGAAATCTCAGGAATACAAGAGGGGGTATCAACAGCCAAACGCATATAGTGGTAACCCCTTATGAAAAACGAAGTAAATAGCATAGGGGGTTACGAGGTA
>CAYGQM010000010.1:0-102903 GCA_964352065.1 uncultured Opitutaceae bacterium | reverse complement strand
GAGCATTGTTGTGTTCTTGCCGCTCGCCTTCGCGGGTTGGGTGGGGTGGGAAATTCGCTTCCAGCAATCTATAGAAATGCCGTCTGTCGATAACGTCTCCAGCTGCAGCCCGTTCTACCAAAACAGGATTTTCTTCTGTGGAGTAGGGGGTTACTCCGCGGTCAATTGTGTTCACTCTCCAGTTTTCTAAATCGTTGGAGTCTTCCAGGAAATACTGGCTATCCCGGTTTCTTTCCCATGCTACCTTCAAGGTGCGAATCGGGGCGGTATCCGGATCACCATCTCTATCTTCGAACCTATTTGAGGCCGTCAAAGTCGGATTGCTGAAAACCGGACCTTCCCAGTAGGCTGCAGGATCCCAGGCATTGGCCACCGCACCGACTCTGATGATCTCTATGGAATCCACGGTTGCGGTCCAATTTTCGATGGGAGTGCTACCGCTGGTAGGGGCTCGTGCAATCTCCTGGGCGATCAATTGGCCTTCAACGACCTGTGCGAAAATGGAATGACGGCCATTTAAGGCGTCCAAGCCTGCTTGGCCTTCGGGGAACTGGGCCATGGTTATAAAAAACTGACTGCCGCCTGAATTAAGGCGTTGAGCGCCACTTGAGGAATTAGCCATGGAAACAACGCCCCCCCCAATGTGATTGAGCTCAGGATGAATCTCGTTAGGAATTTGCCAGCCCGGGCCGTCGGAGCCCAAACCGTTTCTGGATCCGGTTTGAATGACAAAATTTGGAACCACGCGATGGAATATCAAACCATCGTAGAAAGGTTCCGGGTTGTCCATGCCGCCTCTAACTTCCTGAGTCTCGAAATCATACCATTCAAGAGTTCCTTCAGCGAGTCCGATGAAGTTGGCTGAAGTAACTGGAGCCAGGCTGTAGAACAGCTGAATCGCGATCTCTTCAGTCACAATCTCCTGGTCTCCGGGGTCAGGGTTCCGGTAGGTGACCGTGATTACGCCGTAAATGCCGTCACTCTCAGGCGTAAAAGCTGGTAGCGTATGTACGGTAGTTAAGAGCAGGCAGACACAGGAGATAAAGCGCTTCATATAAATGGGTAATCTTGGTTGCTAGCATAGTTGATACCCGTGATCAAGTCGGTATCAGTTGCTGGCGTGAGCATTAAGTAAAGTCTTTGTTTTCGGGGCCACTTCCCTGTTTATTCGGACCCGGGCAGCGATAACCTTACGGACAAAGTCCATCCTCGATTGTTTCGAGTAATCAAGGTTATTTCGGCAAGTTATTTGTGCCTCGGGTAAAGTGTCGTGCATTCTTCGAATCAAGAGGTTTTGGGAATTTGAAAAAGCCTGCCACTGAATAGTGTTAGGCTCTTGGTATCAACTACGAATTTTCCTAGGTTATAAGATGCCAGGAACAGTCTCCGTATCGCATTGCTAGTCGTCATTCATCTGAGCGCCTCAATCTGGGGTTTCTGGAGGAGTTGGTAAGCAGGCAAAATTGTAGGTGTCGATTCTTGACGGTTGTCTATAGGGAACTTTATACCTCGAAACAGTGTTTTAATTATCAGGGCTTCGGATATGCCCTGGAAGCAGATTATACCTTGACCCTTACAAAACATGAATAGGCAGCGATTCCTTCTTAACAGTTTTGCAATGCTGCTAGCTGGGCCAGCGATTGTGCGCGGGGCTTCGTCTGAATTCATCTATGTTGTGAAAAAAGGAGATACTTTGGGCCAAATAGCCCGACGTCAGGGCGTTACTCTGAAGCAGCTCAAGAGTTACAACGGACTTACGAAAGACCTGATCGTTGTCGGACAGAAGTTGAAAATCCCATCGGGACAGCGTTTCCTCAGGCAGGTACAGGAACACACCGATAAGGTGAAGTTGGATCGAGCCAAGTGGAAGTATATCATAGCGCACCATAGCGCGACGCCTTATGGGAATGCAAAATCCTATGACAGCGTAGACCGTCAGCACGGCATGGAAAACGGATTAGCCTATCACTTTGTGATCGGCAGTGGGCGGGACTCGAAGGATGGAGAGATCGAAATTGGCTCCCGTTGGACGAAACAACTGCATGGGGGCCACGTGAGCAAGTGGAGTTACAATAACCACGGAATCGGGATTTGTCTGGTTGGAAATTTCGAAAAAACGAAACCGACAGGTCGCCAGATAGCCGCATTTACGGAGTTGGTCGATTTCCTTGGAAACGGATTGCTGGGTGGAAATTACAAGTTTCTGGTTCACCGTGAAGTTAATGCAACCCTCTGTCCCGGGAGGAATTTCCCTACGTCGGCGATGCACAAACGCTTTAACTGAATCCAGCCTATGCCGGTGACGGGGCCTGCTCTACGGATAATATCCTGACCTGTCCTCTGGAATAAAACCGAGACTATTCCTGGCGTTCTCCATATCCGTCCACAGGTATTTGTTGTCTGACATGGCGTAATAAGTCTCAAATTTCAGAGATGTGGGTGCCTCAATACAGTATTCGGCCAACCGTCCCATGTCGTTTCTTGAGCAGTAGATGGAATTCAGGTGTTCGGGATGTTCATCGCGCGCATTGACCGCGCCGATACGGATGCACAGGCAGGAAAGGTCAGAGCTACTGCTGTAAACCCGAGCCAAAGTCTCAGCGAAGACCTTGCTCGCTGCGTAGAGGTTGATCGGCCAGGAGGCTTCCGTTGTTTTGAGGGGTTCAAAGTCGTCAGGAAGCTTATCAAAATCTCCGGTTGCGATGTGTTTATACGGCTTCGTGAGCCTAAAGTGGCCGGTGCTAACTTGAATCGTGCTGGCGACGACTACCCGTGCGACTTGGGCTCGTTTGGCAGCTTCCAAAACGTTGTAGGTGCCGCAGATGTTATTTTCGAGAACGCTCGCCCAGGAAGCATCGGTATTCGGATCGGCTGCCAAATGTACGATAGTGTGTATTCCTTTAAACAGTTGAGTGAGGCGGATGATGTCTGACAAATCGGACTGGTGAAAGTGAGTATCCGGGATCTTGATGGCTTCCTCTGAGGATACACGATCGGACATCTCGCTAGACTGATCCATTCCGAAAATCTCAAACTTGTCAGGAGATTTTTGTAGTTGTTTATAGATTACACTTCCTACGAGGCCGTAAACGCCAGTTATCAGGATGGATTTTCTTACCATTGGATCGAGATCCTGATAACGACTTAAATTTGATCAAGCATTTGTGGGCGGCTTGAGTTACTTTGAATAAGTACGGCTTCAAGAATTATGAAATATGAGGGGCCAAAACGCTGAAAAGAGGGTCATTAACCGATTTGAGTTAAGGAATGAAATACTAGGCATTACCTTAGCTTATAAATCCCCTGTTTCAGTTGTTCATAAAAAATTCGGTCGGAAAAATGCATTGTAAAATGGAAATTCCATGACCACATTTTTGAAATCCTACTTTAAAAAGAAGTAATGTTTTATCGATTCTTTCCCACCACTATGCTTTTTCGTGTTCTTGCGCTGGCATGTACGACATCAATCACACTCCTTGGAACTTCGCTTTCGGCGCAGGATATTGATAGGGGTAAAAAGCTCTATCAAAGTTGTACCGCGTGTCACGGCTCCGAAGGTCAGGGCAATCAACTGTTGCGTGCGCCTGCGATCGCTGGACTGGATGCGGCTTACCTGGAGACGCAGTTGCATAATTTTAAACATGGAGTCCGGGGTGGAGTTGCGCAGGA
Organism: uncultured Opitutaceae bacterium; assembly: GCA_964352065.1. GTDB lineage: Bacteria > Verrucomicrobiota > Verrucomicrobiia > Opitutales > UBA2995 > UBA2995. Next base: position 99,234 of record CAYGQM010000010.1, on the reverse strand, counting down.
CGAGACCGGCCTTCTTATGAGACCGATGACGATGTTGCTAGCAGACGAAGCGGCGATCAAGGATGTGGCCGCGTTTGTCGCTACCTTGAAACCCGTGGTTCCTGAAGTGACACTGGAAGGTGGCGACGCTGCGAAAGGCGCGGCAGCCTACGCTGTATGTTTGGCCTGTCACGGTATGGCTGGTGAAGGTAACGCAGCATTGAAAGCTCCATCGCTTCAATATCAGAACGACTGGTATATGCTCGCTCAGCTCAAAAAGTTCAAAGAAGGCATTCGTGGTACGAACCCGAAAGATATTGGCGGTATGCAAATGCGTCCGATGTCCATGACTCTTGCAGACGAACAAGCCATGAAAGATGTGATTGCCCACATCCGCACTATTAGCCCGAAAGAATAGTAGGCACAATCCCGACGAATTTATGAAAAAAGATATTTCTGACATTATCGCCAAGAAAACCTTTATCGTTCTGACTGCGGTTTGCCTTCTTTATGCGGCGGCCGTGTTTATCTTTATTCTCTAACTATAGATATAGCTCTTTGCTTAATTCACCATGATCGAAGCTTACGTCGAACGCGCCTCCACTTTTGCTGGAGATATTGATAACCTTTTCTCGATGATCTTTTGGATCGTTGCGGTGTGGTTCATTGCTGCTGAAGCAATCCTTTTCTATTTTTGTTTTCGGTACCGCAAAGTCGAAGGTGTGAAAGCGGAATATATCAATGGAGAAAAGAAACATCACAAAAAATGGATATCGATTCCCCACTATTTAGTTCTTTTCTGTGATGTATTCATAGTAGCAGGCGCGATTGCTGTTTGGTATAACGTGAAGCAACGGCAGCCTGAGCCGGATTTGGTGGTTGGCGTTCTCGCGCAACAGTGGGCTTGGACATTCACACATCCTGGTCCGGATAGGATATTGCGGACCGATGACGATATCGTGACGGTCGATGAACTCCATATCATGGAGAATACGACTTACCATTTTGAATTGGAATCCAAGGATGTTCTTCATTCGTTTTCGATCCCGGTATTTAGACTGAAGCAAGATGCTATCCCTGGTCGTCGCATCACGGGATGGTTCAAAGCTACCAAGACTGGTGAATGGGATATTCAGTGCACAGAGATTTGTGGAATCGGACACGGGATGATGCCTGCCAGAATTCACATCACATCTGCCTATGACCATAATCAATGGTTAGCCAAAATGGACCCCAACGGTAGTGGGCAAGCCTACGTTTCTGTCACTCAACCTTAATTACTCGATCGTCTCCTTTCTTTTCAAAATATGTCTCACGCGCACGAAATGAGTTTTTGGGAAAAGTATGTCTTTTCCACAGACCATAAAGTAATCGGCCTCCAGTACATGTTTACTGGCATGTTCATGGCCTTAATCGGTGGATTCTTTGTATACGTATTTCGTATGCAGCTGGCTTTCCCCGGAATCGAAGTTCCAGGCTATGGAGTAGTAACGCCCTTGGCCTACAACTCCTTGGTTACCAATCATGGAACGATCATGATTTTCTGGTTTGCGATGCCAGTATTGATCGCGGCTTTTGGGAACATCCTGATTCCGCTGATGATTGGCTGTGATGATATGGTATTTCCCCGTATCAATCGGCTGTCTTACCAGATCTTTTTGTTGAGTGCTATTATTCTGATCGCCTCGTTCTTCGTGCCAAACGGAGGTTTTGGAGGTGCGTGGACATCGTATCCCCCGCTTTCGGCGAATGCTGAGTACAATGCTACGCCGCTGGGGGCTCCCATGTGGTTGATAGCGGTTGCGCTTGAGTTTGTCGCCTTCCTACTCGGTGGTATAAATTTCATCACCACGTTGATGAATGCTCGTGCTCCGGGGATGACGATGTATAAAATTCCGATCGTCCTGTGGATGATCGTCATCGCATCTATTCTTTTTATGGCCTCTGTGGGACCTCTGATCGCTGGTGCAGTGATGCTGCTGTTTGACCAGACGATGGGCACGCATTTCTACGATGCCGCCGGGGGTGGAGATCCACTCCTTTGGCAGCATTTATTCTGGTTCTTTGGTCACCCTGAGGTATACGTGGTACTTCTACCGGCAATGGGCATCGTTGCTGAGATCATGGCCGTAATGGCCCGGAAGAAGCTGTTTGGTTATAAGACGATTCTCTATTCTGTCATTGCTACCGGAATTCTTAGTTTCGTGGTATGGGCTCACCACCAGTTTATTGCAGGAATTGATCCAAGGATGGCCAACCTATTTACGGTTACGACGCTGCTGATTTCGGTGCCGATTGCGGAGCTGTGTTTTGTTTACATTGCGACGCTTTATGGAGGATCGATCACGTTCAACACTCCGATGCTTTGGGCCATCTCATTCCTCGTCGAATTCTTGATTGGTGGGGTGACCGGAATATTTCTTGGGGCGAGTGGCGCTGATATTTATTTCCACGATACCTACTTTGTAGTCGCTCACTTTCACTACACGTTTGTGCCTATAGCGATTATTGGTTTCTTTGCGGGAATCACGTTTTGGTTTCCAAAGATTTTTGGGAAGATGCTTAACGAGACACTGGGAAAAATTCACTTCTGGGGGACCGTTATTCCGTTCAACTTTATCTTTATTCCGCTTTTCCTTCTTGGAGCCGCAGGGCAGCATCGCCGCATCTACAACTTCGAGAACTTTAGAGACTTGGCTTCTCCCGAATTCTATAATTTGCGGGTGGTCGCCACAATCTCGTTAGTAATAATGATCGCCTTCCAGTTGGTGTTTGTAATCAACATGATCATTTCATTGAGGAGCAAAAAGAAGGCTCCCAAAAACCCCTACAATTCCAATACCTTGGAGTGGACCGCAGAGTCACCTCCTCCTCACGGGAATTGGCCGGTTCTCCCGACGGTGTATCGTGGCCCATATGAGTACAGTCATCCAGACCGTGAGTCTGACTATTGGCCACAAGATGAACCAGGCCCAGATCCTACCGATCCAGATTACGAATCCTCCAAGTCATAACGTTTAAGAACCTCCACATTAGATATGTCGCACTCCGTACCAATCGCAACCACTCGCAGCGCCACCGGCATACCGACGGCACGACTAGCCGTGTGGTGGATCCTTGCCTCTGAAGTAGTAATTTTTGGCGGCTTGATTACCTGCTACCTGCTTTTTCGTCTCCACCACGAGGCCTGGGGTTATGAAGCGGCTTACACGAAAGCGTGGGCTGGTGGTTTAAATACGTTCGTGCTGCTGACGTCTAGTCTGTTTATCGTGCTTGCTCACCAAGCTGCGGAGAACAAAAACACGGATAGGGCGTTTAAGTATATTTGGTATACCATTGGTGGAGGTCTCATTTTCATGCTCGTTAAGGCCTATGAGTATACATCTGAGATTTCTCACGGTTTCACGCTCACGAAGTCTGTATTTTGGTCATTCTATTACACCGCGACTGGACTCCATGGCTTTCATGTGTTGGCAGGAATGGTGATCATGGGCATTATCTCATTTGATGTGAAAAAAGGAAAGAATCTTCACCGCGTTGAGTGTATCGGTATTTATTGGCACTTTGTTGATGTTGTCTGGATTTTCCTATTCCCACTTCTTTATATCGCCAAGTAATTCGAGCCACTTTTTACCATGTCAGACACAGCCGAACATCATCACGACTCGCACCCACCCAAGTATTACGTTAAAATATGGGGATTCCTCTTAATTCTCCTTGTTATTAGTCTTGTGGGTCCTGAGCTGGGAATCAAGTGGCTCACGCTCATTACCGCTTTCGGAATCGCTTTGGTAAAAGCGGGAATGGTTTGTGCGTATTTTATGCACATGAACATTGAGAAAAAATACGTTTGGTATATTCTCACTGCAACGCTGCTTCTGTTATTGGTTATGTTTACAGGGCTAGCGCCTGATATCATGAAGCCTACCGGGCAAAATTGGAAAAATATGTATCACGAGCCGACAGCAGAAGAATGGAGTGAGCAGCAAGCCCATGGGCATGATGACTCCCATGGTGCTGGGCATACCGAAGACACCCACAGTGAAGGGGGTCACTAAGATAATTAATGGAAACAGCAACGGTCAGTCCCACAGGCGATTCCAGCCTGAAAGAACGTAAGAATCTTGTCCCCAGCAGTGTGCTTGGGATGATGATGTTCGTGTTGTCCGAAATCATGTTTTTCGGAGCGCTCATCAGTGCTTTCATGATTGTGAAAGCGGGGCACATTATGTGGCCACCGCCGGATCAACCCCGTCTTCCGGTCACGCTAACCGCTTTCAATACGCTGTTTCTAATTGCCAGTGGTGTGTTAGTTTATCTTTCGAATAAGTCGCTTGCTTCCGGCGACAAAGAGGGTGCGAAAAAGCAACTCGGCATAGCCATACTATTGGCGTTCGTTTTTGTGGGAGTTCAAGGCTATGAATGGGTACGAATGTTGGGACATGGTCTGACCATGACCTCGAGTACTTATGGCAGTTTCTTCTTTATGATTATTGGGTGCCATGCGCTTCATGTATGTGGAGCAGTCGCGGCCCTGATAATTGTTTTTCTCAAATTTTCGAAGCCAGATTTTAAGGCCTCCAGTTTTTGGGGCATTCAGGTGTTCTGGTATTTTGTAGTCGGTGTTTGGCCGATCCTTTACTACTTGGTCTATTTGTCATGAAGCTAAAATCTCTATGCGGATCCATCATGCTCTTCTTCTTTATGATGGGTGGCAGTCTTGAGGCATGTCCCGTATGTTTCCAATCGAATGGTGAAGAGTCGCGTTGGGCATTTTATGCAACAACGGTTCTCCTGACGTGTTTACCGCTGTCGTTGGTAGGTGGAGCAGTGCTATGGTTGAGGAAAAGGTTCAACCAAATGAAAAATGAGTTGGTAAACTGATCTCCATGGACTCATAGCGACTGGGATTTCGGTTGCTATGGCGTATAACTGACCAAACTGTATCGTGATCTCCCCTATGAAATACCTCCTCATTTTGGCAGTACTGGTCTCTGCGCTCACTGCGTTTGCCGGTTTCCCCGAGAAACCCATAAAGTTTATAGTTCCAACCAATGCTGGGGGAGGTGTGGATGCGCAGGCCAGAATCCTTCAGCGGGCAATCGCCGATTACAAGTTGCTTCCCGAAAAGGCGGTAGTGGTCAATATCCCGGGGGGAGGGGGAGTGATTGGTACGGGGAAAGTGAAGAGTGCTGATGCCGATGGATATACGATTGGCTTGTGGAACGCCGGTCTTGTGACTTCCAAAGTAATGGGCATTTCAAAATTTGATCACAACGATTTTGAGATTATCGGAATGACCGGCTTTACCGAGCTAGGCTTGGCGGTGAAAGCTGACTCTCCGATCAGGACAGTGGCCGACTTGGTCTCGAAGGCTAAGGATAACCCGGGATCTCTGAAGTTTTCGACAGATATTGGAACTCCGGTTCATTTCATTCCTCTTATGTTCGCGAGTGAGGCGGACATAGAATTTCGATTCGTTCAAACAGGGGGTGGATCTCAGAGGCTGGCATCTATCATGGGAGGCCATACTGAAGTGAGTCTGTTTTCAACTCTGGCGATGCTCACCTTTGCGGAAGCGGGGTTGAGGCCACTCTTGGTATTTTCGGATCAAAGAAACCATCTGTTGCCGGAAGTCGTTACTGCAAAAGAAGGAGGAGTTGACGTGACGCTTACGGAGCCGCGATTTTGGATAGCTCCGAAGAATACTCCAGCCGATCGATTGGAGATACTGCGTGAAGCTCTGGTGGGAGCGATGACAAAACCAGAGATAAAAGAGGAGTTTACCTCGCTGGGAATTGTCCCGGTATTCGAAGACGCAGAATTCGTAAGAGCGAATTTGGACGATCTGCTGAAAAGAATCGGACCGCTCATAAAGCGGTGATTCCTGTTAAAGTGTTACAGGTGTTTCTTAAGGAACCAGTCGATTAAGGCCAGTCGTTCTTCATCAAAAAATGCTGGGCCGCCGTGGGCCCCACCGTGAATCACTTCAAATAATACCGGGAGGCCATGTCGTTTGTAGGTGCCATGTATTTCGTGTGCTTGGTTGATCGGCATCTGTGGATCCTGATCTCCGTGGATCAATAATAGCGGGGGGTCGTTTTTATCAATGTGAAAAACAGGACTCGCGAGTTTAGCCATCTCTGGAACATCGTCAGGGCGTCCACCTATAAGTAAATCCAAGGCGGGTTCGCGAACACTGAGACCGTGGGGGGTCGATTGATTCAGTATAGTTGTCAGGTTACTGGCACCGTAAAAATCAACGATCGCAGCGATATCGGAAGACTCTTCCAGATAGTTGCCTACGACACCTTCTAATACAGGTTGCCGATTACTGACTCCCACGAGGGCTGCCAAATGGCCTCCGGCAGAAGACCCCGATATCACGAAACGGTCTTTATCATATCCATAGTCTTCCGCATGGGCACGAAGGAAGCGAATCGCTGCTTTAATGTCGTGTATATTTGCTGGAAAAGGAGCTACGGGAGTTAAACGGTAATCCACGCTGGCAACGGCATACCCTTTTTCGACGAGTGGTTTGATCGAAGGGTTGTTTTTGGATCCGCTTCTCCAGGCTCCGCCGTGAACCCACACGATGAGTATCGCATCTTTTGGGCTTTCAGGGAGGTAAAGATCCAGCGTGAGGGTCATATCTCCGACCTTCGCAAACTCCAAGTTGCTTATGTTCGTCGCAGATCCTTTGAGGTGCGAGAGTGTGATTAGGAAGAACAAAGGGATCAGGATGTGTAAATGTCGCATGACTTAGTTAGTATCGGTGGGATGTGGTAGTTCAAAGCAAAATCTGACTGTGAAGGAGAAGGATGGCGGATTCAGGCGGTATATCTGACAACCGTACGGAAGTTTTGAATGCAGTTGCCCTGGATGGAAGTGAAAGTCCCTCGCCCTTCGGAAGAGTATGCGGAAGCAAGGTTTGTATAACGAGATTTCGAAGTTGAATGAAGGTGCAACTTGATCCCACCTCGAATTTGAATAAGTTTGGATGTGAGTAAGACGGAGAGTCGGATATTGATCTTTGGTGCCATCGCATTGCTACTGGTGGGCTGTGAGACCTCTCCTGATTACACCTCAACAGATACCGCTCAGAATGGATTTATTAAGAAGTTTAATCCGGCTGCTGTTCTTGATGGAGAGTCGGTTGAGATGGGTGGGATCGTTAAGATTCAGAAGGTAGATGAGACGGTTATTCAGGCGCCGTTATTCGGAAAGGCTACTCAAAAGAATAGGGAGATACTAATTCCCGAAGGTCCCCGGCACATTACTTTACAATGCTCCTACAATAGAAACGGGGAAATATTGGTGTACGAGGCCGAGCTCGAGATCGCCGTTAATGCGGGGATTCATTATTACCCGGTTGCAGGTATGGAGATCAATGCAGGTAAAACTTGGATGTGGATTCAGAATCTAGAAAACAACGAACGGGTCAGTGATCGTGTAGAGGCGGAATTAGTCAAAAGCTTCAGGCCTGCGGAAGAAGATTTCATGGATATCGTGGAGTATGCATCTGTCATTGATCCTGAGGTATTGGAAGAGCGGCGGGCGATCTGTGACAACCCGATGGCGGCTGGTTACGCCGTGGATGAGTCCATGGATCGAGGTGATCTCGCCTTTGAAGATCGTGTGGAATACTGATGGGTTAACTTTGGAAAGAGAAATCCTATTGCGCTGACTGTTATGCTGTAATTACTCTGCTCCGAAATGCCATTACTAGGTTGTATCGCAGATGACTTTACTGGAGCCACTGACTTGGCGAATACACTCGTCTCGGAAGGTATGAGAGTGGTTCAGGTCTTCGGTATTCCGTCGGAAACAGCGGATCTTCCAGATGCGGATGCGATTATTGTGGCTTTGAAATCAAGGTCGATTCCGAGCCAGGATGCGATCGATCTGGCCCTGAAATGCTTGGGGTGGTTGCAGGAGCAAGGGTGTAAACGATTTTTGTTTAAGTATTGCTCCACCTTTGATTCCACGCCCGAAGGAAACATTGGTCCAGTGACCTCAGCTTTGATGAGAGCTTTGGATACGGATCGTACGATCGCTTGTCCTGCATTTCCGGATAACGGCCGGACTGTTTTTCAAGGGCATTTGTTTGTCTATGACACATTGCTTTCGGAATCGGGAATGCAAAAACACCCGTTAAACCCTATGACGGATTCCAATCTGGTGCGCTGGTTACAACAGCAGACAGATGATCAGGTCGAACTCCTACCATTTTTGGAGTTGGAAAAAGGATCTGCTGCGATATGGGAAGCAATCGTCGAGCGACCTACTGATGGAGTTCGACGTATCATTGTAGTTGATACTTTGAACAATGCTCATTTACGGAATCTAGGTACTGCGCTTAGGGATCTCCCGCTTCTGACTGGAGGTTCTGGTATCGGTCTGGGCTTACCGGAGGCGTATCGCATTTCAGGATTACTTCCGGGACTAAGGAGTTCGGTAGACTTCCCGGAGATTGAAGGTATGGAAGCGATCATTGCTGGAAGTTGTTCTTCCATGACGTTGAGACAGATCGCCTACATGCAGGATCGTTGTCCGAGTTGCCAACTGCTCCTTAAGGACGTGCTGGCGAACCCACATCTTGTTGCGGATGTGCTGAATTGGGCCGAACCCCTACTGAATAATGGTCCCGTATTGATTTATAGCTCTTCAGACCCTGAATCTGTGAAGGCTGCCCAACGCGAAGGAGGCGCGTTGGATATCGGAGGAAAATTTGAGCAAGCTCTGGCTGCTATAGCCCGAGGACTGGTCGACAAGGGCGTTCGAAAGCTTGTCGTAGCGGGAGGGGAAACATCCGGTGCGGTCGTAAGTGCGTTGGGAGTCGAAGCCATTCGGATCGGCCCGCAGATTGATCCTGGTGTTCCCTGGGTGGAATCTTTAGGAGACAGGCCATTGGCATTGGCATTGAAATCTGGAAACTTCGGGGAGGAATCGTTTTTTGAGAAAGCCTTCTCTGTATTGGAGAGTTAGATACCATGACTGAAACACAGACTCGCGACCGCATGGCCGAACTGGCCCGATCTTTACACCAACGGGGGTATGGTGTTGGTAGCTCGGGAAATATCTCTTGTAAATTGGATGATGGCATCCTGGTGACTCCCACCAATTCATGCATGGGATTTCTCGATCCCGAGCAGATTTCAAAGGTCGATTTTTCCGGGAAACACCTATCGGGCGGCAAACCGTCCAAGGAGTCATTTCTCCATCTAGAAATGTATAAGAGTCGGCCGAATGAGAAAGCGGTTGTGCACTTGCATTCTACCTATTCCGTTGCGGCTTCTTGTTTGCAGCATGTCGATCCGGAAAATGTGCTTCCGCCGATTACTGCCTACTACGTAATGAAGGTTGGGCAACTGAAGCTTATCCCCTATTATGCGCCGGGGGATCAGACGTTGGCACAGGCAGTGGGAGTTGCGGCGAAAGAAACGCGCTCAGTTCTATTGGCCAATCATGGTCCGGTGATTGCGGGTTCTACGCTGGAGAGTGCGGTTTATGCTGCCGAGGAATTGGAAGAAACCGCCAAACTTTACTTTATACTCGAAGGGCATAAGACAAGTTTCTTGAATGGTGCTCAGATCGCCGATTTGAATGCTCGTTTTCCGTCTTAAAGTCTTTTACGTTTTTCTTTACCTCTTTGGCTTGATTCCTAGCTTTGCTGGAGCAGATATCGCTCTGGATCAAGACGGGAAATGGAACCTGTTCGGGCGGTTCCGAATACGGTTTGAGCAGGACAACGATGACAATCCTCAGAGGGCTGAGAGAAACCGTATTCGAGTTGGTAATTATGCAGGAGTCCGTTTTTCGCCGAATGAGCAATGGCTATTCGTTACTCGAGCCAAGACTGGGGATCGCAGAGACCCGCGGATCCTCGACTCGACCGTATTGGTTGACAATGATTATTCACTGGGCCGCCGTGGAATATTTTTGGACCAGTATTTTGGCACCTATCGATTGAGCGATGTTTCAGCGGTAACGGTGGGGAGATCGACGATGCCCTTTTGGGCGAATACAGAGAAACTATGGGATCAGGATTTGAGTCCGGTCGGAGGCTTTTATCAAACTCAGCTTAATCGTTCTAATAACCCATTGAATTTGGTCGCAGGAAGTTTCCATCTACCCGACGGGATGAAGCACTTTCATACTTGGATGCATGCTGCCCAAGTTAGCTGGAGTCAACGTGGGAATGAATGGAACTGGCAGTGGGCCCTATCTGTGTTCAGTCGGAAGGGAGAGTCGGGAGCTAGATACCTCCTTAATAACGAGGGGGAAAGAGATTATCTGATTGCCCAGTTTTCTGCGAGGCTCACGGGGCAGTTTGCTCATATCCCTGTTTATTTGGGAGTGGATCTATTTGAGAATATAGAAGGTTATTCACTGGTTGATCCAGATCTGATTAGCAGTGGATCCCGAGATGAAACAACAGGTTATGCTTTTGCATTTAACCTGGGGCAGAACAAGAAGCGTGGCGATTGGCGGTTTCGATATGTATATGCTCGGGTAGAGGAATTAGCCGCATTTTCTTCTTATGCTACTACGAGCTTTGGCTGGTTGCAGAAGAGTAATGTGATCGTTCATGATATCCGCGCTGACTACACGTTTACGGATACCTGGAGGGTTACGGGAAGGATTTCGCCGGCGACGGAAATCATCGGCACGCGGTCGAGTACCCGATACAGGATAGATTTCAGTCGTTCTTTTTAATTTTTCTTAGCATATTTCAAACATGGATCCTCTGAAACAAAACCAGATCGCTGATACAGAAATGTACGTTTCCCAATTTGGCTTCGGTGGAGGGACACTCGGTGACCCCAACGAAGTAATCAGTGAGTATCAGTCGTTGGATACGCTGGATAGCGCTCATTCATCTGGAGTCAGGTTTTATGACACCGCGCCCTGGTACGGAAACGGAAAGAGTGAGCACAGACTGGGCACTTACTTACGCAATCAACCGCGCGATTCATTTGTACTAAATACGAAAGTGGGCAAATACTATACCCGTCCGAAAGATACTGAGACCTTCCATCAGGATCGGTGGATTGGGGGTTTTCAGTTCGAATTGAATTTCGATTATACTGAGGCTGGGTTTGAACGTTCGTACCGTGAGAGTCTCTTGCGACTTAGTATGACTCGTGTCGACTCGTTGGTTATTCACGATCTGGATCATAAATTTCACCCTGAAGAAGGTGGGGTAGAGAAGCGTTTTCGAGAACTACTGGAAGGTGGTGGGTTCGCTTATCTGAAATCACTTAAAGCCAGGGGAGAAATTAAGGCGATCGGAGTCGGCGTTAACTTTGCAGAGCTCATGCCTCGCTTTATGGAATACTGCGATATCGATTTCTTCCTGATAGCGATGCCTTACACGCTTTTGGATCAACCTGCATTGCAAGGGGCCCTTCCTCTATGCGAAAAGAATGGAATTTCAGTTATAAGTGGAGCTGTGTTCGCATCCGGAATATTGGCAACGGGGGTCGATAACAATCCATTGTATGGATACAGGTCAGCGGAAGATAAAATCATCACCCGTGTTCGATCTATTGAACAGATTTGCAACCGTTATAATGTTCCCCTGGGGGCCGTTGCGCTTCAATTCCCATTGGGGCATCCGTCTGTAAAGGCTGTCATTCCAGGGATGAATTCGCCTGAAATCGTAAAGAAAAACCTGGAATGGTTTCAGGTCGGTATCCCGTCGGATCTTTGGAGTGAACTCAAAGAAGAGGGCCTGCTCGGGCTTGATGTTCCAGTTCCTGAGGGAGCTTAGAAAGTGTAGCGGAGCGTCGTTCTCCAGTAGCGCCCACGGGCTGCAATATCGGTGGGTCTCAATGGATCTCCAAAGTATTGCTCCGGTTCATCTTGAGTTAGATTGTAGACACCAATATTCCCTGTCCAGCCACCGATGGTTCGGTACTCAACTGAGAAACTGTAGGAGGTTCTTCCTAATGAGTAGGTGTCTCTTTCGGGATTTGATCCTACGCGACGTAAGAGCTCGGAATCGTGATCTGCCCGCAGTCGTACTAACCAGCTTTGGTTTTGAAAGATAAGGGACGCACGGATATCGTTCTCGGGAACCAGTGCAATAGGTAGCTTGGGAAATTCGGGACCACGCACGTCGGTTTCTGTATCATTGTAGCGGTATCGCATTTCGAAGGAGAACCCGTCCAGTTCGTACCATAAGGGATCGAGGTCTTGGTTCCAGACGACCTGGATCTGATTCTGTAGACCATTTGCTACATTCTCCCAAGTGTAGAGTTCAAAGCCGGCGAATTGACCCTCGGTGATGGTGGTCTGGCTTTGAACAACAATATCTTCATTGTCGCGCTTGAGCAGTTCCAAGCTCAAGAATCCCGAGTCATCGTAGGCCCAGTCGGCTGCTGCAAGCAGGCTGGTAAAGACGGTGGGTTGGAGGTTGGAGTTTCCCGCACTGATGACCTGAGATCTTTGGATGATCCGCCTGAAGGGTGCGAGATAGTTGTAGCGGGGACGTTCCAAAGCCTTCGACCAAGAGGTGTATAAAGTTAGCTTTTTCGTCGGGCTGTATACGGCCTGGATCCCTGGAAACAAATTGGAGTAGCTGCGTGTACCTTCCGTATCTATCGTTTGTTTGTAGGCTCCGGTTGTATCGAAGGTAACTTCTTTCCCGGTGAATTCATCTTCGGTTTCCTCAATGCGAACGCCGGCAAGGATACGCCATTTGTTCAGATTGTAGTCTCCCATCACGTAGGCCGAGGTGATGACTTCATTCACCGTGTAATTTGCCGGGTCGGTCTGGGATCTGGTTCTGGTTTCGTTGAACTCAAAAATATCCGGGTTAGCCAGAAAAAATTCGCGGAAAGCGACGGGATCATGAAAGCCTGCCAGACTGTAGTTACCGAAGAGTATGTCATCGTTGCGCCAGGAGCTCTCGAATTGTCCGATTGTTAAGTTTTCCGAGGCTCCATCGTATACATTGATATCATCCCCGCTATCCAAGTCGCGGTTCAGAAATTTGAGTCCAGACTTTATTTTGAGTTTACCCTTTGTGGGTGTGAAAAAGCGTTCCACATCCAAGGATGCGATCTCGTCGATATACAGATCCTGTGAGGTGACGATTCGTACTTCCTCAAATTCATATAGGTCTGGATTGTCAACCCGTGTCCGGGAGTCACCGTGTATGGTGAATACCGGATATTCACCGCTGGCATTTTCGTAAGAGGCATCGATATCTTTGAGCGAGAAGAATGAGTCCCATCGAAGAGGGTATTCTGAATTTGAGTAGTCGTATTTGACCTGGGCTTCCCAGCGCCAGTCAGTGCCTTTGTATTGGGTCCCCAGCGTGATCTCCCGGGTACGCCGTTCGTTGCGCCTTTCTTCAATCCCCTTGAATAACGTCATGCCTTCTACCGTAGCGGAATCCTGATCCAGAGCAGTGAAAGTACCGTCATCCCACTCGTATTCTAGATGCCGATTGATTTCGTCGCGGTTGATATCGGTCACGATAGCGCGACTGAAAATCCTGAGTTCTTTGGTAAACTCATAATCCACGAGGATATTTGCCGACACGCTGTCGGATCGAAACGACTCCTTTTCGATTTGCACATCCTGAAACCGATAGACGTCGGGCCATTCAGAATTCCGTCTGACCTGCCAATCTCGATTCAGGTTTTCCTCAGCGAGGTAGGACATGTAGGTTCTTCCGTTTAACAAATAGCCCCACCGATGCTCAGTTCCGAACGCTTGGCCTTCAGTGATATAGAGTGAAGGACCTACCTTACCAGAAAGCTCATAGTAGGTGAGGTAGGCGCGGAGTTGGCGAGTGGGCTTGGATTGAGCAAATGCAGGACGAAACTTCAGATTTAAAGTCCCGCCCACGATATCGGCGTCCATATCTGGCGTGGCCAGTTTCAGGGCTTCCAGGGATTCCACGGAGTCCGCCCTTATGGAACTCAAATTGATCCCTGAGCTCTGACCTCCGATTTGCACGGAGCTGAAATTGATACCCGGTTTGTTGTCGAGTGCTTCCTCGAGGCTCTGGGTACCGTCGTCTGTTGGTGTTGTGTTTGGTTTGGTGGCTGTGGCATTGGCCTCTTGTTTGTCCGTTGTCGAATCTACCTGAGCAGGTAAAGTACTGAGACCTCCCAATAGGAGGCATACAATCATTACAGCGTTGTGAGTTCGAAAAGACAGACGGGAGAGTGGCTTAAGGGAGATTCTAACGTTTCCTTAAAACTAGTCGGAATCAAGACGGAAACGGAGGACCGAAGTCCTCCGTTTCTAAAAATTCACAGCTTATTGATGGTCTTTTCCTACCAAGCCTTTTGCCAACCGAGTGTCGTTATCATATCCGTCTCCAATTGGTAACCGTTCAGATCACGGTATAAAGGAAGATCGATTTCAAGGGCGAAACGGTGACCGCGAGCTCCAGCATCCTTGCCGAGGAAATTAACTCCGAAACGCAGGCCGGCCTGATCACCGCCATAGTTTTCGCCGAATGCGGTGGTAACGGTTCGTCGTGCTGGGGCGAACGGTGGGTTTAACCCAACATCCTTTTGTGTGCCTGACAGTTCTCCTTCGGTTTTTGCGTAAGCCGCTGCGCTCAAGCTCGTACTGGGGGTGGCGAGCCAACTCAGCCAGCCAAGTGCTTCGAACTTGTCTCCGAGTTGGTAACCGTTGTTATTGTCTTCGAGGCGAATTACCGTGTTGCCTTGCATTCCGTAGGACCAGGCCTCCCGCTGTTGTCCGTAAGTAAACGCACCCAGAAAATCCGTGGTTCCAGAGCCTAGCTGCATCGGTGCAGGTAGTTGTCTGTCAATCCGTCCACCGGGTCCGGGGATTTTGTCTTTTTTGCTGATTGATCCGGTAGGGACGCTGATACCGAGGGTAAGGTGTGCACGATCGTTTTCCCCAGTGTGTAGCTTGATAAGTGAGGATAGCTTCAGATCACCAAATCCTTTGGACCGAGTAGTGAAAGTTGTTGCACCGTCATTGAGTGCGATTAACGGAGCAGCCATCGGAAAAATAGCGTGATCCATCCTTGTATCCAAGTACGGCAGCATGGCCATGAGTGTTAACTTGTTAGTCGGTGCATGCATAACGCCCAACATATGCATGTTCATGCTCATGTTCGTGGGAGTGACTGTGTAGTTAGCAGCAAACACGTCGCTGGCTTCTACGCTATCAGTTCCCGAGCGCATACCGTCCATATCCATGAGCATGAATCGGTAAGAGGCCATCCAGTCGCCTTTTGCGTGAGTATGATCCCCCATCACGCTGATGGGGGCGTGACTGTCAGGTCGTGAAGATTGGTATTCGTGGGCGGATACAGTGCCTACGAGGGCTGAAGAGAGTATTATAAGATTATTTAAAAGTTTCATGAGAATTATTGATGTTCGTTGTGTTTTGAGGGTGTCTAACCGATCGCAACGGTGTGACAAAGATCTGCTGCGAGATCCGAAGGAATCGAATCGTAACTGTAATCTAGCTCAATAATTCTTTAGGAGGAGGGGTGTCCTGGTCTTCGTAAAAAGTGAGAACGGGTGTTTCTTCTAATGTCTGCCAAGGAGTTGATCGGGGTGCGGGCGATAGACTGGGAGGGTTGCTCATCTTAAGAATGAGTACCAGCTTCTGGGACTGCCAGTGAGTCCAGCTTTTTTGGTTCTCTTTCTTACAACCTTGTACGAATTGGCAAAGACAACAAGGTTCCTCGCCGCTGAGAATAATGTTAATCGCTTCCGCCGATGAGATGGTCTCAGTGTAGATATTGTACATCTGAACCCATGCAAAGCCTTGGATTAGCGGCAGGTGCCAGCCATTAGACAAGGCGACTGTTAACAAAGCGATCGATACCGCGAGTTGTTTTGCGAGGTTCTTCAAGGCGAAGGTGAAGTTGTATTTTCTTGGGTTCGATTCAAGCAATTTCGACGGTCCTTCCGCTTTTTATGCGATGATTCGTTACGTGAATAAAGGCTATAAGAGTTAGAAATAAAGCCTTCTAATGTTGCTTTAATAGCGACAATGACAAGGGTGTGAGTAGATTTATCGGGTGAAGTTTATTCTCCAACGAACGGGTGCCAGCAGAAGGCTGATATTGATACTCGGATTATCCGCCCTTGGGCTTATCGCTCAGGTGCTTCGAGCTCAAAGTTTCGATGAGGATTTCAGAGTTTGGAATGAATTCATGTGGCGTCAGTACAGTGATGAACTTTGGACTACTTATTTGTGGAGTGAGCTCCGGTGGACAGAGGATGCCTCAGAGTTGGGGACATGGGTTGTTCAGCAAAAAGCTTATTATAGGCTCGGTCAGAACTTCCAGTTAGGCGGCGGAGGGGCATGGATCGAGGCGAAGCGCGGTGACGGTTCGTGGAACCGATTGGCCCGATTCGAATTGGAACTGAACCGCCGTTGGAAGCTTTCAGAGATCACCAACTTTGCTTTGAGGAATCGTCTGGAAACCCGTTGGTGGAAAAGCCGGGGCGATCAAACTGAGTTCGTTTCCCGGCATCGTTTTCGGATATCCCGTCAGGCGAACTGGTTTGGAAGCATGGAACGATTCGAAGTTTCCAACGAAATATTTTTGGACTACAGTGGGGAAGGGTTTAATGAAAACCGCTTCCGTCCGATCAACCTGTTTTTCAAAATTAGTGACAAGGCTTCAACAAACCTGTTCTTTCAAGTGCGTTCCCGACGGCTGGGTGTGGACCGAAATTGGGAGCATGCCTACATTCTCGGAGCCGGGCTGAGGCTGCGATGACGACGGTATAGGCTTTAATGATCGTGACCGTGTGGGTCATCTTTGTGCTCATCGTGGTGACCTTCTCCGTGTTCGCACACGCAAGCGTATTCCTTGTAGTCACACTCCGGACAGGTGCTGAGGTTCAGATTGAATCTCTCACGTACGGTTCTGTCCGTAAGAGAGTTCTTGATACTGAGTATCACCGGCATATTTTTGATGTCCGGTATCGGCTCATCAGAAACGAGTATTGGCCTGCCAGTCGGAAAATTAAAAATGGAAGGTGCTGAGCGATCTCCCCCGATGAGTGAGACGCTTTGCTCCTTTGGGGGAGCGATGGCGTAACCGTGATCCAGAAAAGTTATCTGTATTTTTCCGTCTTCTCTAACAAGAAATTCAAGCTCTGCGCCGTCTGCATCGACAACGCGCCCGCCATTGGGTCCCGCTTCTTT
Organism: uncultured Opitutaceae bacterium; assembly: GCA_964352065.1. Classification (GTDB taxonomy): domain Bacteria; phylum Verrucomicrobiota; class Verrucomicrobiia; order Opitutales; family UBA2995; genus UBA2995. The sequence continues at coordinate 82,083 of CAYGQM010000010.1, read as the reverse complement.
TTTGGCGTGTTCAGACTCGCTGTTGTTAGGATGCGCATGATCGTGACCTGTTTCAGCGGCTGACGAAAAGGATTTTGAATAAGCAAGAGTCAGGAGGATGGTGGCTAGTTTTAAGGTGGTGGTCGGCTTCATTGTGGGAATTGATTTACAGTGGTTTCGTTAAGGGTTTAAAGGACGTGAAGAATGAGATTTATTCCGAGGCGGCGGATCTTAGGTGTATCGATTTGTCTGCTGCCTTACGGCAAAAGGCGAAAAACAATGCGGGCGTAACCGCTAGACCCAGCAAAGTAGAGCTAACCAAGCCGCCAATGATTACAATCGCAACCGGGTTGAGTATTTCTTTGCCCGGTTTGTCGGCTGCCAGAACAAGCGGTAGGAGTGCCAGCCCGGCCGATATCGCTGTCATAAGAACTGGAACGAGTCGCTCCAGGGTTCCTCGTTCGACCATCGCTCTGGAAAATTGTTCTCCTTCATGTCGCATCAGATGCAAGTAGTGAGAGATCATCATGATATTATTTCTGGCGGCGATGCCTGTGACTGCGATAAAGCCCACCAAGGTTGCGATACTGATGTTGTCCAGCGTGTAGCGAGTGTACAGGATACTTCCTATCAAGGAGATGGGAATGGTGGTCAGCACAAGTAGCACAAAACTGAAACTGCGAAAATAGCTGTAGAGTAAGACGACGATTACCAGAGCGACAATAAGAGACATTGTCAGTATCGTCTTCCGTGCCTGTTGTTGGGCTTCGTATTCACCTTCGAAGGATATGGTGTAACCTTGAGGGAGGGTTATCTGGTCAGAAACTGCGGCCTGAAGTTTTTCAACCACCGAATTAAGGTCACTGGTCGTTGGATTGATAGAGACTACGAATCTTCGGATGGTGTTTTCTCTCAGTATGGTATTGGGGCCTGTACCCTGCCTTATGTCGGCAACGTAACTGAGCGGTATGCGCTGCCCGCTCTGGGTGTCGATATAGAGATTTGCCAGTTTGTTCTGAGATTCTCTCCATTCTTTTGGCAGCCTGATAACCAGATCATACACCTGCTGGTCCTCGTAGATCTCAGCGACGGTGTCGCCTCCCATTAGCGCTGCCAGCTGGTCATTGAGTGCTCCGGGCGTAATTCCGTAGGCGAGGGCTCGTTTGCGATCTACCTCAATTCGCAGTTGCGGAATGGGCGCTTGCTGTTCCCCGCGGGCTTCTTCCAGACCGGGTATATCGCGGGCAATCCCAACTATCTTGGTTCCTATCCTTCGGAGTTCATCAAGCTCGGCTCCGTAGATTTTGATCGCAATTTTGGCGGAAACACCACTCAGCATATGTCCGATACGATCAGCGAGCGGGCCGCTAATCGCACTGAAAGTCCCGGGAATACTTTTCATGGTTTGTCGGACATCGTCGAGAATCTCAGCGCGACTGCGTTCACTTTGCTTCGCGAACTCGACGTCAAACTCTACGGTTGAAACGGGTACTACATGATCTCCACGTTCTGCCCGCCCGACTCGGAACCCGACGGTTTCCACTTCTGGGATTTGCAGAAGTAAATCCTGGGCGATCGCTGAAATTTCGGTTGTTTGTTTAAGTGAGGTTCCGGGTGCGGTGGTGGTCGCTACGACTGCGGTTGGTTCTTTGAAGGGAGGAAGGAAGTTTCCGCCCATCGTCTTAACCATGCCATAGGCAAAATATAAAAGCACACCGGTTATGAGAATTACGATCAAAGGTTGGGATAGGGAGAAGTTGAGCCATGTCTTACTGAAGAGCCACTTCATGCCCCTGACGAGAAAACTGTCCGTGTGTGGCTTTCCGGCCTTCGGTTTTAATAGATAAGAACTCAATACTGGTATCACAGTTAAGGATACGAAAAATGAGGCCGCCATACTCACGATGGTTGCGATTGCAATAGGGGAAAATAATCGACCTTCGACACCGCTTAAGGCGAGCAGTGGGAGAAATACCAGAATGATCAATACGGTTGCGTAGAGTATCGATGACCTGACTTCTGCCGACGCTCGGGCGATGACTTCAATTGGCGGCTTTGGTGTGGGATGCGCGGCGTTTTCGCGGAGCCTTCGATAGACATTCTCGACATCGACGATCGCATCGTCCACCACCATCCCAATCGCGACTGCCAGTCCTCCAAGAGTCATGGAATTGACGCTGAGATCAAAGAGACTAAATACCAGAACGGTGATTCCCAATGAGAGAGGAATCGCTGTGAGTGTTATCAGCGTGATCCGTATGTTCAGTAAGAAGAGAAACAACACCGCTGCCACCATGATCGCACCGTCTCGCAATGCCTCTTCCAGGTTTCCGATTGCTAGGTCTATGAAATCGGACTGTCGGTAGATGGTGATTATATGCACGCCTTCGGGCAGGGATGACGCTAATTGTTCCATGGCCTCTTCCACCCGATCAGTGAGTGCCAGGGTATCAAAGCCTGGTGACTTGGTGACGCTCAAAATAATGCCCGGGTGGCCCTTGGTTGAACCCTGGTTGGCACCGTGGTTTAATAATTTCGTGCCGATACCGGCATCCCCTCGCATGGGTTCAATATCCCATACTACACTCGCGACATCTTTCAGGCGGATCGGGCGGTCGTTCTCGTAATTGACGACCGTATCAGCGATCTCGTTCAAGTCAGTCGTCATTGCGAGGTTTCGCACCATAATCTCCTGAGCTGATTCGGTCAGGAATCCACCTGTGCTGTTCCGGACTGCCTCCGCTGCTGCGTCGTGTATCTGCTCGTAGGATACGCCCAGGGCAAGCATACGATTCGGATCAGGCTGCACCTGGACTTGTTTTACGCCCCCTCCCATGGAAAGGACTTCTGCAATACCAGGAATTGATTGGAGCTTCCGGGCTACATTCCAATCGGCTATGACACGCAGCTCTTTGGGGTCAGTATTCCCTTGAGGATCGGTTAGGCCGATCAGCATGATGTTTCCCATTAATGAGGCGACCGGTGTCATGTAGGGACTGATGCCTTCGGGAAGTGAATCAATGGCTCCGGAGAGTCGTTCCTGGACAAACTGTCTAGCTTGGTAAATGTCTGTACCCCAATCGAATTCGACGAAAATTAAAGAGAGTCCGATGTCATTGATAGATCGCAGGCGTGACACCCCGGTTACTCCCATGAGAGCGTTTTCCAGTGGTATCGTTACAAGCGTTTCGACTTCTTCAGGGGCGAAACCTGGGGACTCGGTCAGGATAGTAACCGTCGGTTTCGTGAGGTCAGGTAGCACCTCGACGGGCAACTCCGTTGTTGTCTTTATACCCAATACGATTATCACCGCGGCACATACGAGGATGAGCGGCCGCTGGGCCAATGAAAATCTTATCAGTTGATTGAGCATATTTATTAACCCTTGAGCGGAAGGGTCTGTTTCCAGAGACGCTGAACTACAACCAGAAATAGCAAGGTTATGATGCCGGCATAGATGGAAAGCGCTATACCCACGCTGCTAGTGTGTCCATGGTTATGAATCTCGGTTGTATGGCTTTGGTTTTCCCGATTCTGATTCTCGGTGATTTCTGAGCCATCTTCATTGTGTTCATGACCGTGTGCGGCATCCAGAGCTTCCTTTAAAGATATCCCGCTGCCCTCGATTACAAAGCCGAGCAGGTAAGACCCTCTAGTAACGACAAGGTCACCAGGAAATAATCCACTCAAGACCTCCACGTAGTCGTCGTTTTGCTCACCGAGAATAACGGGCGAGCGGATAAAGGCGTTGGGTAATTCGAAGTCTTTTATGAAAACCATACGCCTTGCCGGATCTCCTTGTATCGATTCTCGCGGTACTGAAAGGACGTTGCTACGTTGACTCAAAACGATCGAGAATTCAGCGCGCATGCCGGGTAGTAAACGTCCTGAGCTGTTATCGAGTTCGAAAATACCCTCGATGGTCCCAGCTTGTCGGTCAGCATCGACGCCGAACCTCACGAGTTTAGCGTCGATCACGTTGTTGCCGAGAGCGGGAATCCGTATGTGAGCGAACGAGCCTACCTGAACCTGAGCGGCCTCTTGTTCGGGGATCTTGGCTACGGCCCACATTTTGGAACGATCGGAGATATCCATGAGCTCCACGGCCGGCTCGACGGGTTGACCCAGGCGGACGTGGGACGATATGACCAGACCGGATTGACTGGCCTGAATTTCTATCGACGGGGGTGGGTCTCCGAGTAGGCGGCTTTCCACCGTGGCAAGTACTTCTCCCTCCTTTACGAGGTCTCCTTCGAAAACGTTGATTTTTGTTACACGACCCGCGATACGTGAGGAAACGACAGAACGATTGGCAGGTATTTCTTCCACGCGTCCAATGGCGAACACCGTTGTTTCGAAATCCCGTTTCTCAGCCTCGACGAGTTGTATTTGTAGATTACTTACACCATTTTCATCTAAGATGATGGTGTTTGCACGGTCCTCTTGAGCTTGTGCGTTTTCAATTCCGAGGATTATCGCGAAAACGATTGTGAGTTTTAAAATGAGTCTCATGGAGTTCAGGAGGGGTTAACTATCAAATGGGTCGCTGCTTTCCAGTCGACCAGCGCTTGCTCGTAGTCGTGCAGCATGGAGAGCTGGAAGAACTCGATTCTGAGCCTTTGCTCTTGAGACCTGAAAAGATCAGTCAAATTAATGAGGCCTGACTCGTAGGCTATATTCATGTCTCTCAGGTTTCGTTCTACCAGAGTAGTTACTCCGGTGTCGTATTCGTAGACCTGCTGGTAAAGACTGGAGACTTTTTGTTTTAGAGTCTTTGCGGTGATTCTCTTTGCGAGGGATAGCGCTTCGAGTTCCAATTCTACTTGCTTACGATAGGCCAGGCTCTCTTCCAGGTTGCCGGAGTTTTTGTTGTTGAAAGGTAGAGGAATGGAAAAGCTGACTCCGAAAAAGTTATCGGTTCTCCGGCCGACTGGTAGGTCTAAGATGCGCTCATTTTCGAAGAACAATCCGACCGCCAAATCGTCCCACCGGTTTGCCAAAGCGAGGGAGGTTCGTTTATCCGCGATTTCAAACAATAGCTTTTTGAGTTGGTACTCCGGGTGGTTTTCCAATGTATTCTCAGTAACGAGTGGTAAGATCAACGGTTCTTGAGGAATCGAGAACTCGTAAAGTATCTCTACCTCGGTATCTACTTCCACGCCGAGAAGCTGTTTTAAAGCGCTCTGCTGTTCGTTGAGCTGGTTTCTAAGCTTTTGAATCTCTTGAGTGACCGAGAATAGTTCGAGTTTTACCTGATTCACCTCGATACTCGAAGCTTCACCGGCTTTGACTCTCGACTCCACAAAGCTTGCGAATTCCTGATTCAATCGAATCTGTGCCTCTCTTAATCGTTGTTCTTCCAATGATTGTGCGATATTCAGTATGAGAGTTTCAACCTGCTGGGTGAGCAGGCGTTCTTGGTTCACGATTTCCGTTTCGGCCAGTTCGATTTCAATTTTGGCCAGATTTTTAAGGAGACGCAGACGATTGGTGACCGGAAAACGTTGTTCGAAGCCGATTTCAAAGGTGTACTCTCCTTCGTTGCTGAAGGTCTGGTCCGTCGTATAACCAACCATCAGCTCTGGATTGCTCCGTCTACCGCTTTGGCGGTGTCTCGCTTGAGCCTGTTCGATAGTCGTTCTGGCCGCGATCAGGGATTTGTTGTTTCGAAGCGCGAATGCCACAGCCTCTGCTTTTGTGAAACTCAAAGCGGGTGAATTCGTACTTTGCCCGTGGGCTAAGGGAGTAATTCCCAAAGTAATTACGATTAAACAGCTTAAATGATGTCTTAGACGAAATTGCATAGGTAGTTGAACGATCAAAGTGAAGATTCATTACAGGTGTTCGGGAGCTCTTTGTTGCTCGCGAATTTTTTGAGACTGGTATCGGTGGGACGATACTCGGTTTACGTCGATCGCTGGCCTGTGTTAGAACCGGAGCGCAGATATGACGTGTTCTCTTTCCTATGCTTTGGGAGGAGGGGTATCGGGACGTTCCGCGATTGAGCTCAATGCCTCACGATCCGGAATTGGAAGTTTTTCCAATGCTGCTGGCCGGTTGAGGTCCGTGATTGACGCCACGAAAGAAGCATTCTGTGCAACCGGTATCAGACAGTTGCTACAATGGGTTGCGCAATGCTCTGGCTGGCAGTCACTGTCCGTCTCGTGGGACCTTGCGGAACAGGCATCCTCGCACGCATCTTTGTGATAGGCGACTTCTTGATCATGATGCTTCCCATTGTCCAGGTGGCACTCCTCATCTACATGATTTGCTAATACCCCAGACCAACCGTAAACGGTGGTCGAAAGGGCAAGAATCATGACTAAGAGTAGACGCATTGTGGGTGTTGTGCAGGATTGTAGGAGGAAAATCAACCCTATCTGTTCCCGGAAAATTTGAATAACGGTTTTTCGGAAATTGTTTAAATTTGGGAAAAACGTCTAAGGGCGTCTTTTGGCGGACAGCACCAAAACCAATCCGGTATCTTCCTTATGGTTAGCCATTAGCACAGCTGGTGATTCACCGATTGAGGCTGGTGAATAGGTGTTTGCCTTCGGGTTGAACCACTTCGCGTCGTAGGAAATGCCGAGAGGGTTTCTCAGGCTGATGGAGTCGTTCTTCGGCACGTAGGCCATGACAAGGCTCTTATCGCGATTGGAAAGTACACCTACAAAATGATCATAGTCTTCGTCTCCAGGTTGCGTGAGCAGCAGCGATCTGTCTGGCTGTAGTTCCCACCAGTCGAATTGATTCACGAATTCATAGAGGTATTCCATCTCCCGGCCAACGGGTAACTTCAGGCTGTTTTTCCAACTGACGGTCCAGGGAGCCGTTCTATGATTAAGAATGGGTCCACCGTCTTCTTCGACCCAGGGCCAAATACCATTCGCGCCGTAGGTGATGCCGGCAACGGGGGTGGCAAATAGGCTCCACCAAATCGCGTTTCTCACATTTTCCGGAGTTTGATGATCGTGAATGTTTTCGTAGAGAGGCTCCATATTGATCGTAGGCAGGGGTCTGATCCTGGCCCAGTTGTTAGCTACCTCGTTTCGATTAATGAAGTCTACGACCCGTTGGGTATAGTTGTGGGAAGACTGGTATCCCATGAGGCTATACCAGGGTTCCCCCGCATACAGGTCTCCGATATAGGAGCTGCCGTGTGGGTGAAGTGTTGCTGGAGCGTGGTCGATCCCGTTAAACACTCGTTGCCCAATCGCTTTCCAGCGGTCTTCAAACTCTCCGAAGTAGCGACCGTCTCCGCCGAGCGACCAAACCACATGATTCCCCTGGTAGCGAGCAACGATATAGCTGGCTAGCATAGCCGCTTCATCAACGGGTAAGTAGTAACCAGGACTGAGGTGGCGCCCCGTAACCGAGGGCAGGGCCCACAGTAAGACCGGTGAAGCAACTAGTCCCAACTCATTGATTCGATCCACCCGTTCATCCAGCTTCTGAAAGAACACCGGGTTGATCTCGATTCTACCAGCTCCAGTAAATGCTACATCTCCGTCGTAATTCGAGTCTCCACCACGCCATTGAGTGGTGACAAACTGAATGACGTTGTAGTGACGTTTCCGTCGATCATTCAGGTAATAGTCCCAGTCTTTTTCAGACGATTTCATAGCACCGTTCCATGCCGTGCAGCCCATCCAGAAGAAAGGAGTCCCATCATCATAGGTCAGATAATATTTCCCGGGAATATGCTTGATCGCACCCCGTTTGAATATTTCCGGAGCGTTGTCTTCCCGGCTGCAGGAAAACGTACCGGAGCGTGCATGAAGTCCCGGGTTTTGCTGGTCCGAGCACGTGGATGTCCAAGACCATGTTCCCGCTTCATCGGGAAGGAATCGGACCATCCAGTTTCGGTCCCCATCCCAGAAGCCGTTTACTTTCTTCTCCCGGCCGGTGGGTGAAGTGAACACAACCGAAAATTCAGCTATATCATACAGAGGGTTGGAATATACCTTTTCGCTGACGAAGGAGATTTCGTACTTATGCCATAGTATTATTGGGTTCGTGCTATCAGCATAGGAACACAAACAAAGGGCTAGTAGTCCTAATATCACTGCAATTAATTTTCTCATTTTAGTAGTGCATTTAGATTATGAATACTACGCCGGCACCATTCTGTTTCCTTGGCAATGGTGGCTTCGACGGTTTCCTCAGGCGCCGTCCAGTGTTCTACAATTGTGCTCTGGCATTTTCCTATGGCGTCCAATCGTTCCATGACGGATTTTACGGGAATAAAGCCTTCGCCGACCGGCGTGCCTTCAATCAAGAGTCCGAGCATGTAGGGTTGCCGCCGAACCCGGAAGTCTTTCAGGTGAAAGTTAACGGTATGGGGTAACAGGGTATCGATCGTTTCCCGGAACCCTTCTCCGCAACCGTAGGAATTGACGCTGTCGAGACAGAGGCCTAGCCAATGACTGTTTGCCTGGGCAAACCACTCCGCAAACTGATGGGCCTGAAAGCGATCGTGATTTTCAATCGCCAAGATTATTCCGTATTCCCCGCAACGTTTCGCCGCCGCGTCCAGGATATCCGGGAGTTCATCGAAGGTCGGCTCAAAGCCGGGACCGTCGATAACCATCCGTAAGATGGGGGACTTCGCTTCGCTGGCTATTTCGATATACCGATCCAAATTGTCAGTCATTAATCCTCGGCCTCCGATTTCCACAAAGAGTCCGAGGTCATTGGCTTGTTTGAAGACGTCCTTACGTGCGGTTGGATTCAATTTCAGCAAGGGTGCGTTGTCCGCGATTTGCACACCGTCGTATCCCCATTGTTTGGCCTTGTCCAGAAACCCAGAGAAGGACAGCGGGGTTTCAACCGGGTACCCGGGGATTCCCCAGGCCCAGTTTAGTGCATAGGTGGAAAGTCCGATTCTCATGAGCGATAGTGGATGACCTCGCCGGTTGCGGCGGATGTGTAGGAGTCGAAAACTAATTGCAGGGTCTTGAGGTTATCGGCTGCGGTTGTTTCCGCTTTCCCGCTTCCCGTTAATCCGGCCAGAAGGTTGCGATTGCATTCAACGATACTGGAATGAATAAGGTCGTAGTCTGGATCTGCCCAGGAGTAGGACGCGGGAGGAAAGGGTTCACCTGTTGTGCCACCTACGTTGGTTTCTTTGATCCAGTAGTCCTTGGAAAGTTGAAGTGATCCGTGCTCTCCCTCAACTTCCACATAGGTTTGAGGAAACGCCTCGTTCTCCAACTTACTGGCGTAACTCATCTCAACGTTCAGACAAAGGCCGCTCTCCATGTCCAAGGTGACGGTGGCGGCGTCTTCTCCTTGGATTCCTGGATTCACCTTGTGGATCCGGCAATAAAGATTCTTCGGTTCGCCAAACAAAAATCGAGCGGTATCCAGTATATGAGTACCGATGTCGGTAAGTATAAACTGGTCGAGATCTTTCAGGAATGGTTGGTTTTCGAATACAGGAAAGCTGTTACAGTATTGTATGCGGGCCCGCCACTGACGTCCTATTGTTCCGGCATCCAGCTTTTGTTTAAGAATACGTATCGTTCGCTGCCATCTCCAGTTTTCATGGACGAAGTAGGGGAGGTCTTTGTCCTCGAAGGCCTGGGTTGTGCTACGCGCTGTTTCCAGATTTGGAGCCAATGGTTTTTGGCAGATGGTTGGTATGCCGCGGTCAGCGCATTTCAGACTGAAGAACTCATGAGTATCCACATCTGTGATGATATCGGCGAAATCGATAGGCTGTTCGTCCAGTAATCGATCGACATCCTTGTAGATCGCTTGCACACCGAAATCTCGGCCGAGAGCCTCTGCTTTGGGAAGGCTACGGTTATACAAGGCTACGCATTCCACTCCTTCGAGCTCCTGCCAGGCGGCTAATTGAAACCGTGACCAGAACCCGGTTCCGAGGATGGCAAATTTCAAGGGACGTGTTTTCTTGGTCGTCATATCTTAAATTTTCCAGGTTTTGTATCGGTAGGGTTCCAAAGTGTAGGCCTCATCGCCACAGATCACGCTCTGGTTCTTGGGCATCAGATTAACCAGTACCCGTAGCCGGTCATCTCCTTTCGCATTTACCAGATCGAAGCCAATCGCTTTGAGGGGATCGCTCGAGTGCAGCGGACTCAATGCTCCCCCTTTAAAGTGTGTGAGCAAGGCAATAGCATCCCTGACAGGGAAGGTATTCCCGGATGCATCCATAATACCGAGTGGCCCAACCAACTCAAAAAGGGTAACCGCGTGGACGTCGGCCTCAGTAAGGTAAAGCAAGGAACCCAATGTCCATACTGCACCAAATGGCAATGTTTGCCGTGGGTCCTCACGGTGAGGGGCCTTGCCCGGTGGATCCGGTTCGGATGGTGAGGTTGCATTGGGGTTGGACCGCATTTTGAAAGTCAGCGGAGAAACAACAACGGGCAGGTTTCCACTAAATTTCCGGGTGCTCTTCACGCAGACTCCTTGCATTTCCATCGTCTCCAGAAGAGATAGGTCGTCGAATGCATGTACCTGCGGGTTCATCGAAAAACAGGCAAAATCAGCTCCCTCCACGGCGCTGCGTTCCCGGTTCAGTTCTGTGAAGAAATGGTCTGTTCCGGCGCCGACTGGACCCTTGAGACCAACACTTTCCAGCATATCTTTAATAGCTGCTGTTGCAGCTGGGGGTGTGGCCTTCGTGTCTGGATCAAAGACCATCCAACGGGCGACAGATATTTTCAATCGCTCTTTTGCCAACTTGAAGAAGCTCGCTAAGTTGTCACTCGCCCGCGTGAAGAGGGCGATTTCCAGGTCGCAACCGATGGCCAGCGCTTCGTTTTGGGCCTGTAAGAGTTTCTGGGGAGTGTTCGGATCTCCTGATAGCAGGGATACCCGCAAGTGATCGGGCCTTAAGTCGACCAAAGTCTGCAGAATGAACTCACTCAAGACGTTGGACCGAGGGTCGGCCATCGTTTCCAAGCCAATCAATGGAATCGGAAACATCTTTTCTGTATCCGCCGGCTTCAGGGTCACCTGGTAATCCGACTCCCGTTTGCCGGTGTCCTTAATGCCACCCTCCAAACCAAGTGTAATCGATTGCTGCATAATATCCCCTTTCTGAACTTCCACAGGGAACGGAAGATTAAGAGGGGTGCAATAGGTCTTAAAAGAAGCGTCGGTCCAATTGCGTTGATCTTCTGTTTCATAGGTATCGCCCTCCATCCGCACGTTTACGCGTAGTCCATTTCTCAAATGGTGGGTCATCGCTCTCAGGTTACCAAAGGGCTGGTGGGGAGAAATGTCTGTGGGGAAGCGGGCGTTTTCTTTCGAGCCATCCACGGTTTCGATACAGACCTCCTGTCCTGCTAGTTGTGCTCCGTGCAAAACGACGAATCCAAGCCGATTGCGGAGAAAGTCCGATTCCGCTAATCCCTTAAAATGGTAGGTAATCTGACCTGTATCGGTTCCAGTTAGCCGGCACTCAGCGCGGTACCGAATATCTGCTTGCTCCCACCGAGCATCCAATGCGACGTCAAACGACCTGTCTTGGATATCGCTGGTTGTAACCGTCACGATAGGAGCCAGGGTATTCCAGTCTTCGTCGCGAATGGCCAAATAGATGCCGCGAAGGCACTCGTCCCTGCCAACCCGTAGGTAGCGGAGAAATAATTCATTGGGAAAAAAATCGGCGGACAAGGGTCCGGCGCGAAGATGCAGTGGACTGGCCAAAGGGGTAGTCATCTACAGGCATGCATAAATCCTGCGACTTATGATTGTCTAGACTAAATTGTGTAATCTGCAATAAATTGTCATATAAACAATTTATTTCTTGCCACAAATCCTGTGGTCTCAGCAGACTAATTTTTTAATGCCCAAGTTAGCCGCCAACCCCAGCATGGCCGAATTGAAGGTCGCTCAGAAAATCGCCGCTTTGCGCAAAGACTCCAGCATGACTCTCAAAGTATTGGGTCAGGCCTCTGGTCTGTCGGATGCTTACTTGTCCCGGGTCGAGAACGGGAAGACTGCTATAAATATTGCCAATTTGTCCAAGGTGGCTCATGCGCTCGGAGTCGAACTCAGTGCATTTTTCGAGTCAGAGAAAAGAAAGGCTCCGCTTATCCTGAGTAGGGCTGGTGAGGGTAAGAAGATACGCTTTCGCAGTCGCCACGGAATCCAGGCACGGTTATTGGCTGATGAAAAACGCGACAAGTTGATGGAACCGATATGGCTCGATATCTCATCTGCTAAAACGAAAATGCCGCTGCAATCCCACAGCGGGCAAGAATTCATTTATATTCTGAAAGGGCGCTGTCGATTCAGTTATGCCAAAGAGCTGATCGAATTAACGGAGGGTGATTCCATTCTCTTTGACTCGAATGTCGATCACGCGGCCATAGCAATCCCGGGTGTGGAGTGCCAGGCAATCACCGTGGTCACTTCCCGAGACTATCATTTTCATGGAGACATTGTGAGGTTACTCGATGAATAAAGTTTTTCCTGCTGGATCTGATAATTTCTTAAACTGTATCTGAATTATGAGTACGAATATCACCATCATGGGCGCCGGTGGAAAAATGGGCTGCCGCATTCTTGACAACATTAAAGATAATGAGGACTACCGGGTTGCCTGCGTGGAGGTGGGTGAGGTTGGGTTGAAACACTTGGCGGAGCGCGGGTTGCTTGCGACGCCCCAGAAAGAAGCTTTGGCCGATGCGGATATGGTGGTATTAGCATTGCCTGATAGACTTATCGGCAAAGTCTGTCCAAGCATAGTCCCGGTATTAAAGCCGGGAGCTATGGTCGTGTCGCTCGATCCAGCTGCTGCCTATGCGGACGTGATTCCGCTTCGAGAGGATCTGGCTTACTTCGTTTGCCATCCCTGCCATCCGCCGCTCTTTCAGGTAGAAGATACCCGTGAGGCACAGGTGGATTGGTTTGGTGGTGTGGCAGCCAAACAAAGTGTCGTGTGTGCGCTGTATCAAGGGAGTGAAGAGGATTATCAACGTGGGGAGGACTTAGCCGCAGAAATGTTTCAGCCGATCTTGCGTATACACCGAATCACCGTGGAACAGATGGCAATTCTGGAACCGGCAATCGTTGAAACGACTACCGCCAGTTTAATTCTTGCCTGTCGTCAGGCGATGGAGGCAGGAATCGAAATGGGCATTCCGAAAGAGGCGGCTGAAGATTTCGTACTAGGCCACTTGCGCACGGAGCTGGCTATCATTTTTGGAGCTTCCGGATTTCCGTTTTCCGATGGAGCTCAGCTTGCTATTGAACAAGCCCAACCCAAGCTCTTGCGTGACGATTGGAAGGAGCAAATTACCAATCTCGACAATATTCGTCAGAGCGTAAAACACATCACTGAATCCCTGTAACTGAGATGACTTCGACTTCAAACATTTCTCTACGCCCGCTGATTTACTCGTGGGCTATCGCACTTTTAGTTCTCTTTTTCGGCTGTGGTGGAGGAAGTGATGGTGAGAAACGGATCACCATTGGAGTCGCCTTCGAGACACTGCAAACGGAGTATTGGGTAGCTGGATTCGATGCCATTAAAGCCGAATTAGAGAAGCGGGATATCCGTGTACTCGAAGCCATTGCTGATAGTGACTCAAACCGGCAGCTCGAGCAGATTAAGAATTTCGTTACCCGTCGGGTCGATGGAATCATTATGGTGCCCAAGGATGCCAAAACGAGTATCCCGGCTATAAAAGCGGCCAACGAAGCGGGTATCCCCATCGTGCTTTTCAATCGCATCGCAGATCGGGAAGGGGTCGACTTCGTGGGTGTTCAAGCAGACAATTTTACCTTAGCGAAAGCGACCGTTGACTACATGGTCGAGAAGGCGCGAGCCACAGGAGAAAAACACAAAGCGATGATCGTTCTCGGTGATATGGGAGACCTCAATGCGATCGGCCGACGGGATGGTTTCTTTGCAGCGGTGGAAGGCAATGAAGATGTCATCGATGTGGTTGCGCGGGTGCCTTCTGAGTGGAATCAGGAAAAAGCTCAAGCCGGCGTGGTGAATGCGTTACAGGCGCATCCCGATATCAGCTTTCTGTTTACGTCGTCGGACTTTCTTTTTCCTTCGATTGTGTCGGCGTTGAAGTCGTCAGGAAAGTATCACAAAATTGGAGAGGAAGGGCATGTGATTCTGGGTGGGTTTGATGGAGACGCCACTGCTTGGCAGATGATGCAGGATGGCTACTTGGCAGCGACTGGTGTTCAGGACGTTTATTTCGAAGCAGAGGCGAGTGTTCAGGCGATTCTGGATATGTTGGACGGAAAGTATGTGGAGCCTTTGATCCGGGATCCAGGATTCGTGATACATCAGTCGAATATGGAGGAGATGAAGTCGCGGATGTGGGGAGCAGTTATAAGCTCAGGAAACTAGGATCGAATGAGTTCCCGGTTAACAAAGCTTCGGCGTAAGGTGCTGAACGAGCATCTGCCACTTGTGCTTTGTGTGGGTTACTTCGTGGTACTCTCGCCATTCACTGAGGGCTTCGCTACGAGTTACAATCTGGTCAATGTGTTTTCGGCTATGTTACCTCTAATGGTACTGGCAACGGGTCAAACACTGGTGATGGTAGCAGCGGGAATCGACCTTTCTGCTACCGCGGTTGTAGCACTGGCCAGTGTGGTCGGCGCAATGATAATGAGTGGAGATGTCGGGTGGATGTCAGGAAGCGCTTTGGCGGTCCCAATCAGCGTCGTAGCGATGCTGATGATTGGTGCCGGTATCGGAGCGGTCAATGGTTCGATGGTCGCGTGGTTTCGTATGCCACCTTTTATCGTTACGTTGACCAGTTTGATGTTTTTCAGTGGATTGGCGATTTGGTCCACGCAATCCAAGTCTATTGGTATGCTACCCGATGCTTTTCTTCTGCTAGGAGGCAATGACTGGGTTGCTTTTGTAATCGTGGTACTAACCGCTGGTTTGGCTCACCTGATTCTAACGAGAAGCCTTTACGGGCGTTGGATATTCGCGGTTGGGCACAGTCCGAAAGCTGCGCTGGTTTCGGGCGTTCCCATTCACAAGGTTCTATTTTGGACTTACGTGGCTGCGGGAGTTGTGGCGGCTACAGGAGCCATTCTGATTACCGGGCGTATGGAGTCAGGTTCGCCGGTTCATTGGCAGCGTAACCTGCTGGATGTGGTGGGCGCAACCGTGATCGGTGGGACCAGTTTGTATGGCGGGAAAGGCAAAATTCTCTGGACGGTGTATGGAGTCCTCTTCCTGACACTCATCGATAACAGTTTGAATCTACTAAACTTATCGCACTTCACGATCATGATGGTGAAGGGGGTTGTTATTCTTATAGCAGCGATGCTCGATGTAATACGAAATCGAGGGCATGCCTAGATGAGTAACTGAATCATGAATACGAATAGAAAGAATGCTGTCATGGCCCTGCGTTTCCAAAGTATCGAAAAGGCTTTCTTTGGTGTACGGGTTTTAAAAGGAATCAGTTTCGAGTTGAAGCTGGGAAAGACTCTCGGATTGGTCGGTGAAAACGGTGCAGGTAAGTCGACACTTATGAACATTCTAGGTGGTAATTTGCAGCCAGATGCGGGAACGATTCGTCTGTGGGATGAACCCTTTGACCCCCATAGTCCAAAGGATGCGGAGAGAATGGGTATCGCCTTCGTTCATCAGGAATTGAACCTGTTTGGAAACCTGAGCATCGCCGAAAATCTGTTTATTAACGGATTTCCGACTTCGGGAGGTCTTATAAAGAGGAAATCGATTATTACGAGGACTCAAGAGGTATTGAAACAAGTAGGTCTCGATCTCTCGCCTCATCTTCAGGTCGATCGTTTGTCAGCCGGGGAGCGCCAATTGGTGGAAATCGCGAAGGCGCTCAATCGAAACGCAAAACTCATTATTCTTGATGAACCGACCACTTCGTTGACAGACCATGAGGTCGAACATCTGTTTGATATCCTGGGCAGGCTACGAGAGCAGGGAATCACGTTGATATATATCTCTCATGCTTTGGAAGAAGTGTTGAGACTGTCGGATGAGGTGGTGGTGCTCCGCGATGGGGAAGTGGTTAGCACGGGTCCGGTAGAGGATTACAATCAGGCCCGTATGATCTCCATGATGGTGGGGCGCTCCATTGATCAGCTATTTCCCAAGAGAAACCATAAACCCGAGGAAGCGGTGGTGTTGCAGGCAAAACGGTTGTGCAGGAAAGGAGTATTGAAAGATGCAGGCTTTGCTCTTCGCCGAAAAGAAGTACTGGGGATTTCAGGATTGATGGGTAGTGGTAGAACGGAATTGGCCCGCATCGTGTTCGGGTTGGATCCGGTAGATTCAGGGGAGATGATATTGAATGGAGTATCTATCATCAAACGATCCTCCGCAGAAAGAATAGAGGCCGGTATGGCGTTTCTAACGGAAGATCGGAGAGCAGAAGGGCTTTTTATGGAAGCGTCTATCGAGGATAATATGACTTTGGTTTGTGCTTCACGATGGGCAAGGGGTCCACTTGCATGGCTTGATCAAAAAAAACTCAGTGTTGGGGTGCGTGACTATCGGGAGGCCGTTAAGTTGACCGCTGGCGCCCGAAATGAACAAGCCGTAAAAACACTGAGCGGTGGCAATCAGCAAAAGGTTGTATTGGCAAAGTGGTTACTTAATAAGCCGGAGATTATCATTCTCGATGAGCCCACCCGAGGTATCGATGTAGGTGCAAAATACGAGGTGTATTCTTTAATCAATCAACTGACCGAGCAAGGTGCAGCGGTCTTGGTGATCTCGTCCGAGTTGGAAGAATTGATTGGTATCTGTGATCGGATACTCACCATGCGTCAGGGCGAAATCACTGCTGAGTTCGATCAAGCGGATTTCGACCGGGAAAAAATATTGAGGGCGGCACTGCATTAATGCGCGATGAATAGGAGGTTGGGATTATTTATTTTAAACAATGCGCCGTTGGTGCTCTTTGCCATTGTGTTTCTCGTTTTGGGATTCGCTTCTGACCGATTCCTTGAATGGCAGAACCTGGTCAACATTGGTGTGCAGTCGAGTAGCATTGCTATTGTGGCGATCGGTATGACGTTCGTGCTGCTCATCGCCGGGGTAGATCTCAGTGTGGGGAGTGTTATGTTCGTGGCTGTGGCTGTCGCCGGAAAGATGATCTTCAACGGCCAACCTATCTGGCTGAGTTTTTTGGCTGCCATGGTGGTCGGTATAGTGGCGGGTGCCATCAACGCCTTTTTCGTGACCCGCATGAAGGTAGTCGCTTTTATTGTAACGCTGGCGATGTTGTTTTCTGCGCGCGGATTTGGGCTGTGGATTACGCAGACGCGAGCGATGAACATGCCTGATACGGTGACAAGTATAGGAACAGGTAGTTTTTTTGGAGTGCCGGTGCCGGTCCTCTTACTGTTGGTAGTTTGCGCAGTCGCCCATGTAACGCTGACCCGAACGCCATTGGGTCGTCAAATCTATGCGATTGGTCATGATCCGGAAGGCGCTCGAAAAGCAGGGATCCAAGTGAATCGGATTATATTTGCGATTTATGTAATCTGTGGAGCTTGTGCGGCCCTGAGTGGGTTGGTCGCTTTGACACAGACCGGGGCTGTTTCTCCGAGTTTTGGTGATAAAAAAGAGTTTGCCGCGATTGCCGCCGCAGTGTTGGGCGGGACCAGTTTATTTGGTGGACGGGGCAATGTGTTGCCCGGCACTTTAATGGGTGCAATCCTGATCCAAACGGTCGAGAATGGATTGGTAATTCTCAACGCGAATCCTTACCTGTATCCTATCGTTACCAGCCTGATTATTCTGTTGGCAGTGTTACTCGATAGTGTGCGTTCCCGATTACTTGAGAAGCTACACAAGCGTCCCATTCGCATTGAAGAGGAGTTGCTTTCACGGTCTGACTCAACGTGAGTGTTTCTTGGTAACCCTGGTCTCTGTGGGCGGGAAATCTGTAGGTTGGGGAAAACATCGACCTTTTCATTCAGTCGAAAGTGCCCTAGCATTATAGATGTCCATACAATTTACCTCTATGAAAACGACGCGTCGAAGCTTCATAAAAACCACCGCAGTCATGGTAGCGGTCGCCCCGGCTATAGTGCGGGGGAAAAACTTAAATTCAAAACTGCAATTGGCGTCGATTGGTTCCGATGGGAAGGGCTATTCGGATATTTCGAGAATGGCAGACCATGGGCAGGCGGTGCATGTGGCCTTTTGTGATGTCGATCTTGCTCGGACAACCAAGGCGCTGGAGCTTCAACCGGAGGCGCAGGTTTTTCAGGATTACCGTGAAATGTTTGAGAAGCTGGGTGATGAGATCGATGCGGTATCGGTGTCCACTCCAGATCATATGCACGCATTTATCGCCTTGGACTCCATGCGTCGGGGAAAACATGTGTACTGCCAAAAACCTCTCACTCACACCGTGTGGGAAGCGCGTCAAATGACATTGCAAACAAAGCAGTCCAGAGTGATCACGCGAATGGGAAATCAAATACACTCACACACCCATTATCGGACTGCCGTACGGACCATTCAGACAGGTGCCATTGGAAAAGTAAAACGGGTTCACTCCTGGGTTGATGCGGCGGGACATGGGCGTTCCGGGTTGATCAGTCGCCCTAAGATTACTCCTCAAATTCCGGATTCTCTTGATTGGGATTTGTGGTTAGGGGTTGCCCCTCAACGCCCCTATGGTGGGAAACGAATCTATCATCCTTTTGGTTGGCGCGACTGGCAGGATTTTGGGAGCGGGGCCTTGGGCGACTTCGGCTGCCATATCCTTGATCCGGTATTTACGGCTTTGGGCATTCACCGAGGGCCGGTCGAAATACGAGCGGAACATACGGGAATGAACGACGAGGTCTGGCCTGCTCAGGCTACTGTACACTATTTGCTGCCGGGGAGTGAATACACGGAAAAAGAAATGCTCCGTGTTACCTGGTATCATGGTGGCTTGCGTCCGCCAGTGGGAGGATCCCATATTTCTGAAACGACCGCTTTACCTAAAAGCGGATCTCTGATAATCGGTGAATCTGGTTCCATGGTTTTACCCCATTATGATGTACCGCGCTTGTATCCTGAAGCCAGATACGCACCGGAAGCTCTCACGATTGCGGAAGACAAGAATCATTACCATGGCTTTATCGATGGGTGTTTGTCGGGGCGTCAACCCAGTGATGGGTTTGATTATGCGGGACCTTTGACGGAGACAGTTCAATTGGGTAACATCGCCCAGCGGTTTCAGCGAGAAACGCTGAAGTGGGATTCAGAGCACCTGAGATTTACGAACTCCGAAGGCGCCAATCGATTTGTAACACGGGGATATCGAAAGGGCTGGAATATCGAACCCGTTAGCTAGCCGGTGAATCGGTTTCGGTTATCCTGGTAGCTGTCCTATAGGATAAGTTGCTTCCAGCAGTTCTGGTAGATCGGGATCGGTATTCGATAGGGTCTTGAAAGTCATAAGTAATGAGATCGGTTGGCGAAATAACAAGTGAGGGCGGTTACCCTCAGTGATCATCGAAGAATAGTTTGGACATCTCTCCTGATCGCAGCTGATTTTGTGGCTACCCTAAATTATGAAATATTTATCCACGTCCTCTTTAGCTAAGTGTTTGTTTATTTTTGTCTGTGCTTCAGCGGGTTTTGCGGCAGATAGGCCGAATATCCTGTTTGCGATTTCCGACGATCAATCGTTTCCGCATGCAAGTGCCTATGGAACTGAGTGGGTCAATACACCCGGTTTCGACCGGGTTGCAGAGATGGGACTGCTTTTTACCCGCGCATACACGCCGAATGCCAAATGTGCTCCTTCTCGCGCCATTATTTTGACTGGCCGGTATTCCTGGGAATTGGAAGAAGCGGCCAACCATGTTTTCTTCTGGCCCGATGAGTTTAAGACCATCATGGAAGCGATGCCGGATGCAGGCTACGAAGCCGGATTCACTGGCAAGGGTTGGAGCCCAGGCTTACCCGGGACTTTGCATGGGAAACCCAGGCAACTAGTAGGTCCCGAGTTCACTGGAAAGACCGAGACACCTCCGGCGGGTGCAATGAGCAACAAAGATTACGCTGGAAATTTTGAAATGTTCCTCGAACAGCGGGACGAGAGTAAACCGTTTTGTTTCTGGTATGGAGGCCACGAACCCCACCGGCGTTATGAATACGGTGCCGGCGTCGCCAAGGGAGGAAAGTCGATTGATGATGTCGATAGGGTTCCTGGATATTGGCCGGATGATGAAATCGTTCGGAATGATATGTTGGACTACGCCTTTGAAATCGAACACTTCGATCGTCACTTGAGCCGTATGCTGAGTGAGTTGGAAAGGCGCGGTTTGTTGGAAAACACCGTTGTGCTTGTCACCTCAGATAACGGTATGCCTTTTCCCCGATCCAAGGGAAATAATTACGAGATCTCTCATCACCTGCCGCTTGCTATAGCCTGGCCGGCCGGGATAAAAAAGCCGGGTCGCAAGGTGGAGAGCCTGGTCAGTTTTGTTGATTTTGTACCGACCTTTTTAGAGATTGCGGGCATCACCGCTGAGTCCGTTGGCATGCAGCCTGTGAGCGGGCAGAGTCTTTTTCCGATTTTCCGAAACGCTGTGAAATACCCGGAAGACTTTCGGGAGTATCTGCTGGTCGGGAAAGAGCGGCATGACGCTGGCCGGCCCAATAATCAAGGGTATCCCATTCGCGGAATCATCCAGGGCGACTACTTGTTCCTGAGGAACTTTGAACCGGACCGCTGGCCATCGGGAAATCCGGAGACAGGCTACCTCAATACCGATGGGGGAGCGACCAAGACCTTGATTTTGGAAGGCCGATCCCAACCGGACAGCCTTCATTGGTGGAAGACAAATTTCGGCAAACGGGTTCCCGAGGAGTTTTATAATATCGCAGAGGACCCTGACTGTATTCGGAACCTGGCGACACGAGGGAATCAAGAACTGAAGCGGGAAATGGCTGCGAAGATGTATCGCGACCTGGCTTTGCAGGGCGACCGTCGCATGTTTGGACGGGGCTACGAGTACGAAGACTTCCGTTTTTCCGATCCGATGCAGCAAAATTTCTATGAACGTTATATGGCGGGTGAGCCAGTTCAAGCCGGTTGGGTAAACCCAGGTGATTTTGGGGTGCCGCAGAGTGAATTGATAAATAAGGAGTGAGTAGCGAGGATTTAGGAGCTGATTCTGGTGGACCGTTCTCGAAGTCACC
Organism: uncultured Opitutaceae bacterium; assembly: GCA_964352065.1. GTDB lineage: Bacteria > Verrucomicrobiota > Verrucomicrobiia > Opitutales > UBA2995 > UBA2995. Next base: position 60,944 of record CAYGQM010000010.1, on the reverse strand, counting down.
TGAAGCTTTCTTTTAACAGATAATCTATGACAGAGCTACGCGCGATTTTTTTTGATTTTGATGGTCTGATACTGGACACCGAAGTGGCTTGTTACGGAGGCTGGAAGTGGGTGTTTGAGAGCCATGGGTTGGACTATTTACTCGAAGATTTTCAGCGTATCGTGGGCACAGATAAATCTCCACGACCTTTGCTGGAGGAACGTTTGGGTAGTCCTCCAGATTGGGAAAGAATCGATCCGGAACGTCGGGAATATGAACGGGGTCTCGGACGTGATATGGAAATTAAGCCGGGAGTTCTGGAGTTGTTGTACCAGGCACGATCGAGAGGCTGGAGACGTGCGGTGGTTTCGAGCTCTCCGCATCACTGGGTTTTTCCCCATTTAGAGAGTCGAGGTGCGAGTGAGTTGTTCGAAGATTTTATCTGTCATGGTGACGCCCCTAATGCGAAGCCAGCTCCCGACCTGTATTTGGAAGCTTTGAAGCGATTGGATGTGAATGCCGAAGAGGCAGTGGCTCTGGAGGATTCATACAACGGGTCATTCGCAGCTAAGGAAGCTGGTCTTTGGTGTATTGCCGTGCCGAATGCCATCACCCGTTCCATGGATTTCTCTCACGCGGACCTTGTGACTGATGATCTGCTGGGCCTTAACCTGGCTGATCTGAGCGAGAGATTCAGATAGCGAAAGAGCGGCCTACCGAGGCCGCTCTTTTGGAAATGATTTATCGTTGGGGTCGCTAACTAGAGCTTAACCTTGATCTTTTTCGCGGTTGGTTTGAGTCCGGTTTTCTTGAAGCCATCCGGATGGTCTTTCCCAGCTTTCACGGTATATTTTCCGTTTGAATACACCTTCGGTAGGAATGTGTTTCCTTGGATACGAACAGTATAGAGGATTTCTTTGGAGCCCTCTTCTATCACCTGAACGACGGGATCATTCATGCCTTCAAACACCAATTCTGGAAGGTAGCCGTAGACTTCCCGTCCATCATTGTCTTCCTGACGAATAGTCAGCGGCCAACCGGTGTACTGTTTTGCTCCTGGCTTCGTGACATCGCCGAACCGAGGCCAACACTCAAAGGTAATGGTGCGGGTCGCCTTGTTGAAGCGAGCGATACCGTAGCCATCCTCAAGGTTGGTTTCTCCACCTTGAGCTGATAAATCACGGGCCTCGTTCATGCTCTTGAAGTTGGGATTCGCGTAGGTGTGCATAGTCATACGATTGCCTAGACCGTCAAGGTAGTCACCGGTCCATTCCAGCTCGTTGTCGATAGGTGTGCCGCCGCCCGCTTCACCGTTTTCGGGCCACCACCAGCGACCGTAGATGGTGTTTACCAATGCGGGATTCGTGAATCCGAAAGGCCCGTCACGGTGGTTCTCTATACCATGTTGCACCACTACGGCGAGGTGTTGGTCCCCGCACAAATGAGGAGCCCACGCTCGGCGAATGGCGGTCAATGCCTTGTTGCGGCCGGTCTGGGGCCATGCGTTGCTATCGAGGTCAGCCAGTAAACGGCCATTGTCAAAACTCCCGTGTAGGTGAACGGCTCCTGTGAATGCTGTTTGAGAAAGCACCGCTTTCATCTCCACACCCTCCCAGTCTTGCGACCATTCGTTGAGGAAGTGAAGCTGACGGTCACCAAGTAGTTTCAGACCGGGCAGGTCGACCGTATTACGGTCGTAGCTCTCATCGTTGATGTGGTCAGGGCGCGGGCCCATTTCGGGAATTTTTCCCTTTGGGCCGCTTTTGAACTTACGATCCTCGATCACGGCAAAACTGACTTCTCCCACCTTTACGTCAGTGTAATAAACTTGAATGCCTTGTTCAATTGGCGTGGGGTCGAATGGATCGGGAAGGTGCCAGGTAGACTGCTCATGGATCATTTTGATGTATTCGTGAGGATAGTAATAACCACCTGAGCTTCCATCCGTCGCATCAGCAATGATACCTCCTTCTCCCCAGAAATTGCCTTGTCCGATGTCGTGGTCGTCGATGATCGTGATGGTTGGGCGGTCCTTAATGATGTCACGGTAAAGAAAACCGAACCAAGTCCAGCCGGCAGTGAGCTCCCGGTGGTCATAGCTTTGGTCACCTGCGAAAAACAGGAGGTCCGGATCGTGAGCCCGAACGTTGGCGACGATGGATTCACGGTCACCCCGGTCACGACTTGAGTTGCAGGACATGGATGCGACTACGATCTCTTGTTTGTTAACCGGATCTTTGCGGATCAGTCCTTCGAACGTAGCTCCCCCAGAGTGGGTTACGCGGTAGGGAACGTCTTTGCTGCCGTCCCAGTTATCGATGCGCAAATGGGCATACCAACCGGGGTAATTGACCTTGGCGGTCTTTGCATTTTTCCACTCTCCGTCCTTCTTTAATTCGAGAGTCACTTCCCGTTTTTCGTTCGGCTTCAGCGGAAACAGCTGAGCCGTCATCTTCAATGACCCCGCCTGTTGGGTGTAAATCGCAAAAGCGATGACTTTGTCGCGGTCGACACGCACAAATTCTTCCAGAAAGCCATTCGGTTCACGGTCCCAGATATCTTCGCGAGTCGCTATATCCAGATTTTTGCCACGTTCGCCAGGGAACGCCGATTGAGCGAATACGCCATTCCAAAGCAAAAGGGCGCCAATAATTAGAGTCAGGGTGTTCTTCATAGTAGTTATTTCACGTAAATTAGGGTAGTATTAACACGGTATTGGGTAAATGAATAGGGAGGATGTCTGCAACGGTTATCTGTCGTGTATCTGGGAGAAAAGGATTCTGGGCTGACTTTTCAGGGGTATTCCAAATAGGATAGTTTTATAAAATTTTGGTAATAGGGGGTTTCGTTGAAAATCTGAGACTTTTACTAGTTGGTAATATTTGATTCGTTCATAGTGTTCTGTTGTCCTGCTCCTCAATCCAAAGTAGGGATAATAAGTAATACTTAAGTCATCATCCAGATATCTCCTTTTGAACCATGAATAGTAATCCCGTATTTATTCTGGGTCTTGATTCGGCTGATTTTCGACTGTGTGAAAAGTGGGCAAAGCAAGGTGAGATGCCGCACTTTAAGGCCCTCATGGAGCGTTCTCAGAGATTGCGGGTGAAGAATCCTTTCGGCTTTGAAGCAGGGAGCCTCTGGCCGTGCTTTAACATGGTGGCCGATGTGGACATGCATGGATTACACGATGGGTTCAATCTGTTTGATACCGATCGCTACAATCGTAGGAGAATGAGTCTGGATGAGAATCAGTGTGCCTATTTTTGGGAGAGATTGAGTCAGGCCGGGTATCGGGTGATGGTTATAGATCCCCCTTATGTTCCTTTGGTCGACAACATAAATGGCAGACAGGTGGTCGATTGGATGACGCACGTCAGAACCGGCGATACCTGGTTGCAAACCTCACCCTCTGAGTTGGCCGTCGGTATCCGGGAAAAGTATGGAATGAATCCCATCAGTCGATCGGACTCTTCTTGCCCTTGTGATGACAATAGACCTGAGACGCCAGACGAACTTTTGGAAATGCAGGATGGGCTTAAAGACCGAATCCGGTCGAAGACAGATCTGATTACGACGTGGTTGAAAGACGAGCGTTGGGATTACTGTTATTGTGTTTACCATGAGACGCATGACATGGGGCATATGAGTTGGCATGTGCATGATGAGAGTCATGTCGATCACGATCCGGTTGTGAGAGCTGAAGTCGGGGATCCTTTGAAGGAAATCTACCTGGCTCTGGATGAAGCGATTGGTCGCATAGTCGAGGCACTGCCAACAGGAATGGCTTTTCATCTGTTTTGCAGTCATGGGATGGGAGAAGAACGGACTGCCTCTGTATTTCTTGATGAAATCCTGCTTCAGCTGGAGCTGCACTATAGACCATTCAGGAAGATTCGAAATGACTGGTTCAAAAAGTTCGCTAAATTACTCGGGAAGGATCCGGAAAGGTGCCGGAATATAATCTCACTCCGATACCTTCTCATGAAGAAACTGTTTGGTGCCGATCCTGGTATCTACAACGACAAACCCCACCGGTATTTTTTTGAGGTCCTAAATAATTATGCGACGGGTGCTATCCGTTTCAATCTGAAGGGTCGAGAGTCTCGCGGTCTTTTGGATCGGGGTTCAGATTTCGACCGGTATTGTGTGAGGCTCGAACAGGACCTTATGCAAATTGTGAATACTGAGAGTGGAGAGCCGCTCATTAAACGTTTTCTAAGAGTCGATGAGATGCATGATGGCCCCATGAGAGATCTGTTACCTGATATTTTATTGGAGTGGAACAAGAGTGCGCCTATTCGGGAAATTGAGTCTCCATTGTTTGGAAAAATGAAACTTCCCTACCGGGCTCGAACGGGTGATCATACGTTTAAGACTGGAGCGTTGTATTGTTCTGGATCGATCGATTCTTCGGAATTGGTGGAGCATGGGAGCGTGCATGTGAAAGATATCGTGAAGGTTTTAACCGATCCAAAACTTTACTCGGCCTAACCTGCGACTTTCTTGTCACGATGAATATGATGAGCGATTTGCCGATATCCGTTGTCATACCGCTCTACAATAAGGAACGCTATATCGCGTCAGCGTTGGAAAGCATCTTGGACCAAAGTTACCAGCCGGCTGAAATCATCGTAGTGAATGATGGATCTACCGACCGGTCTACAGAAGTCGTCGAACTGTTTAACGATCCCAGAATCAAACTGATAAATCAGGAAAACTCCGGTGTCAGCGCGGCTCGAAACACGGGTTGGAGAATGGCACAGTCGGAGTGGGTTGCGTTTCTGGATGGAGATGATGAATGGAAAACAGATTTTCTTTTGAAAACGAGTACCATGGTCAGGGCTTTGGCCAAAGAGGGTGTGGTTGTGGTGGGTTCGAGTCACATGGATGAGAACGGACAGCCCTGGGTGGATGACGCCAGTCCTTCTGGGTTGATCGAGGACTATTTTGGTGCTTCTGCAGTGATTAGACGAAGTTTGTTGCACGGGTCCGCCGTCTTGGTAAAAAAGCAGGCGCTCATGGAGATCGGTGGTTTTCCTGAAGGCATTCAGTTTGGCGAAGACAACGATACATGGTGCCGTTTGGCGTGGACGGGGCCGATAGGTTTTATAAAAGAACCACTCGTTGTCAGGAACGTGCAGGCCGAGGGAAATACCGCGCGTCTACCTTATCCGGTAGGGCCTGAATATCCGGTTCCACTCCAGAGTTTTCGCCGTTGGAAACGGGAAGGGCGGATCTCCTCTCATCTGTTGAAATCAAGCCGAAAATACATTGCTGATAACACGCTCTATTACCTGCGGCAGGTTTTGGGGCGTAACACTGGTAAGCTTACCTATCTCCGGCTTTTAGTGAAATTTGCGCCCGTGTGTCTTCATCGCCCCTCGGGGTTCAAGGCACTTCTCACGGACAGTCTCTCAAAAAGGTCCATAGATTGACCTTGGTGGCATGCCTTATCGGAGTAACTCATACGCGCGGTCGTCGCCCGATCGATAGCCTGGGGGATTTCAGGTCTTCCTGCATTTAACTCATCCGTAAGTATTGCGTCATAGTTCTAGTGGAGCTCCATCGATCTGATTTTTCAGTTTCCAGCTATCCATGAGAACAGCTTCGCGGATATACGGGCACGCTATTTCAAGTGGGATTTTAATACCTCATATAAGAAGATATTCTTATGATAGTAAATTTCTGAATCAGAATCGCTAATCGATCTATTTTAATATATCTTGGAATAATAAAATGTTAAACCAAGCGGGCATAGAGATTCAAAAAGAGTTCCAGAGCAATCAAGCGCTCTGTGTGGAACTCATTGAGCTGTTCCAGTTAATCTCCAATAAGTGCCGATTTCGGATCATTTGTACCCTTACTCAAGGGGACTTCTGTGTGAACGATATCGCTGAGATTATTGGTGAGACCAAGGTGTCTAATGTGTCGCAACAACTGAAGATGTTGCGTCTGGCAGGTATTGTAAGCGCCCATCGCGAAGAGAAGTGGATGGTCTATCGACTGGATGATGATCGGGTCCGCAGCTTAGTGGGATTTTTCAAGAGTCAATATCTTGAGCACGATTCAACGGAGGATAATAAATGAAACGTTTAGTAATACTTGGCGCAGGCACTGCGGGCACAATGATGGCGAATAAGCTGCATGCAGCTTTGGATCCTTTGGATTGGGAGATCACTATCGTAGATGAAAACGAGACCCACTATTACCAACCCGGGTTTCTGTTTATCCCTTTTGGCATTTACCAAAAAAAGGACGTGATCAAACCGAAGCGTAACTTTCTCCCTGCCGGAGTTAAAGTAGAGTTTGCTGGAATAGAAGTCATTGAACCGGAGAAGCAAAAGGTTTCTTTGAACAGCGGTAGGAAGCTGAGCTATGACTACCTGATTATTGCCACGGGTTGCGACATTCATCCTGAAGAAACAGAAGGGATGGACGGAGAGGCCTACAAAGAAAGTATTTTTGATTTTTACACCGTGGATGGTGCAGTAGCTCTTTCCCGTTTCTTCAAGTCCTGGGAAGGTGGAAATCTGGTTATTAATCCAGTTGAGATGCCGATCAAATGTCCGGTTGCACCCTTGGAATTCGCTTTTCTTGCAGACTGGTGGTTCACCGAACAAGGTAAGCGAGACAAGGTGGAAATTCACTATGTAACTCCGCTTCCGGGTGCATTTACGAAACCGAAAGCGTCTGAAAAACTGGGAGGCTTTCTCGACCAAAAGAACATTCACCTGACTTCTGAGTTTGCTACGGGATCGGTGGACGCCGATGCCAAGAAACTCATCAGTTGGGATGGCAATGAAATCGAATACGATGTCCTCGTCACCGTACCCACAAACATGGGTAGTGAGGTGATTGCACGGTCGGAGATGGGCGATGAACTCAATTTTGTTCCCACCGAAAAGCATACACTCAAGGCAAAGAACCATGAAAATATCTTTGTCATTGGCGACGCGACTAATCTGCCAAGTTCCAAGGCCGGATCTGTCGCTCACTTTCAAGCGGATATTCTCACTGAAAACTTTCTTCGAACCATTGAGGGCCTTCCTTTGCATGAAGGCTTCGACGGCCATGCCAATTGTTTTATCGAATCGGGTTTTGGGAAAGGTTTATTGATCGACTTTAACTATGATGTGGAGCCTTTGCCTGGCAAATTTCCATTACCTGGAGTAGGCCCGTTCTCGCTGCTGGAAGAAAGCAAGATCAACCACTACGGCAAGATGATGTTCCGCTGGGTTTACTGGCACCTGCTTCTCCGTGGAGCTGAGTTGCCCATCGAGCCCCAAATGAACCTTTACGGAAAAGTGAGGTAAGCGATGACAACCATTACCGTAGAGAACCAACTCACACAGATTCAGGACTCGCTCGCCGCGATCCAGGAAGAACTGCGCATTATTCGGAGGACCCGTGATGAGCTTGAAGATCTAAAGGAAGATCTGTCTCTGGTAGCCAAGGATGTCTTGAAAAACTTACTTGTGGAGATGGAAGAGATCAGTCCCTACCTCAACAACGCGGAAGTGGCCGACTTTTTGAAACGGGTGGTCCGCAACACGGGTGGATTCAACAGGTTGCTGATGCAACTGGAGAGTATCGAGGATTTCATTACTGACGCTACGCCGGTTGGAAAAACTGTCTTCAACGATTCCGTGGCGATGCTGCACAAGTTCGAACAAAAAGGTTATTTCGAATACGTCAGTGAAATGGGTGGCATCCTGGACAATGTTACCAAGAATTTCTCACCGGAGGATGTAAGACTGCTCTCTGATAATATCGTGAGCATTCTGATGACGATCAAGAATCTGACGCAGCCGGACATGCTGAAAGCGGTGAACAATGCCGCCGCAATCTTTAAGCATCTCGATCCCGCTGAGGTGGAAGAATATTCGCTCTGGCGAGTGGTGAAGGAAGTCAACAGTCCCGAAATGCGGAGAGCCTGGGGTTTGTTCTATACCTTCTTGAAGAATCTGAGCCAATCGGAAGAAGACGCGGCTTTAACAACTGAAACTGAATAATCAATAGGAGGACCATATTATGCCTGTATTAGAACTAGCCGGTAAAAGCATCTCGTTCAACGACGAGGGTTTCATGGAGGATCACACCCAATGGGACGAAAATGTGGCTCGTGAGATTGCGAGCAAAGTCGGTTTGGAGGAATTGACCGATCGCCACTTCAAGGTCTTGCAGTTTATGCGTAAGGCCTATGAGGAGAACGGCACCGGACCGACCATCCGTGCCTTGACCAAGCAAAGTGGAATTCCCACCAAGGAACTGTATGAACTGTTCCCCAATGGGCCCGCCAAGAAAGCCGCCCGCATCGCGGGTATCCCAAAGCCGCAAGGCTGTATATAGAAAGAGGAGGATCTTACCATGAATGATATATTTGCTGACCCCGAAGTTCTGGGAACTGACAATGAAGCGCTGGAGCCGATTAAGAAGGTATCCATTGTGGTGTCTAAAGGCTCGCTCGAAGGCGTGTATCCGGCCCTTATTATGGCCAACGGTGCGCGTATGGAAGGCATCGAGGCGAGTATCTTTTTCACCTTCTTTGGTCTCCATGCCATTGTGAAAAAGAAGATGGATAAACTGAAGGTCGCAACGGTGGGAAATCCAGCATTGTGCGTGCCCGATGCCATGGGTATGCCCATGCCAACTTTGCTGGGCGCGATCCCTGGTATGTCCGCGTTCGCCACCCATATGATGAAGGCTGAGATGGAGAAACTGGATATTCCACCGGTAGGTGAGTTCATCGAAATGATTCACGACGCCGGAGCAAAGATCTACAGCTGCAAGGCCACTGTGGACATGTTCAAGCTCAAACCCGAGGACTTCTGTCCGCAGATGGATCGAGTACTCACGGTTGGCGAATTCTATCAACTCTCAGCCGGAGCCCAGATCATTTTCACCTGATTTATTAACCCATAACCAAACTTAAAACTGAAAACCCATGCTCTAAAGAGCGCAAATAACAGAGTGAGTTTGTCTTGATGGCAGATGCGCCCTGTTGAGGAGGACCCCATGAAACTGAAATTAGCAACGTTAACCTTGGTGACCGTCATTCTGGCGGCCCCGAATGTCTTTTCAACGAATGGCGATAATATGATCGCTATTGGCCCGGTGGCACGAGGCATGGGAGGCGTGACGATTGCGAATCCTCAAGATGCCATCAGTGCTGTATTCGGCAACCCGGCAGCGATGTGCTTTTCGCGCTATTGTCCATCCACTCAGGTGGATTTTGGAGGTACGGTGTTTATGCCGAGTGTCGATGCATCTATTTCCAATGCGTTTGGCATGAACCAGACGATTGGTGCCTCAAGTAAGGATAACATCTATCCGATTCCGGCGTTTGGCCTGTCACTGCCGTTTGGGGAGGATATGGAACGATGGCGCTTTGGCCTCGCTGCCTACGGCGTGAGTGGATTGGGCGTTGATTATCGAGGAACGGCTATTGATCAAAAAGATATTTTTGGTCCAGGCGCCCCACTTACAGCGGGGGACTACACCAGTCTGCAGATCATGAAATTTGCTCCGGCTATTTCTTATCAAGCGGCCCCTAACTTTTCATTGGGAGCAGCCGTCCATATCGATTATGCAGTGCTCGACTTGGGAACAGGTTCTTCGCCGGGTTTCGGCTACGGCGTTCAATTAGGATCTATTTGGCGGCCAGCGCCTAATGTATCCCTTGGATTTAGCTATACCACCCCACAGAAAGTCAGGCATGAAAATGTCATTGCGCAACCCACACCCACGGGTGGAATCGCGCGCTACGATCTGAACCTGGAGGCACCGGACCAATTAGGGTTTGGAGCTTCCTGGGAAGGTATGGATAATCTGCTGATCCTCAGTGCTGAAGTGAAGCAGATCAACTGGGGTAGTGCTGAAGGCTACAAGGACTTCGACTGGGAGGATCAAACCGTTTATGCTGCAGGTATCCAATACGAGGCAGTCCGGGATAAATTGTTCCTACGGGTTGGTTTCAACTACGGTGAGAATCCTGTGAAAGCCAATAATGGCTGGAATGGAGCGTTTACTCCTACGGGACCTGCGGACGTGAAGTTTGTCCAAGGCATTCCGTTTCCCACCTACTATTACGAAACATTCCGTATCGTTGGTTTCCCGGCGGTTGTGGAAAGCCATACAACCTTTGGTTTTACTTATTCGATAAAAGAGAATTTTGATCTGAGTCTTGCATACATGTATGCCGCGAGTAACGATATTACTGAGCAAGGCACGGGGCCTGCAGGAACTCCTGTTACTATCAAATCCACTTTGAGTGAGGAAAGTATTGAGTTTGGATTTTCGTGGAGGTTCTGAATGAAGGACTTGGATAAAAATTGAAATTGGAAAAGGCCACGGAAACAATCCCCGTGGCCTTTTCACCACTGATTTGATTCGAATGCGATCTCTAATTCTGTTTCTAGTGTGTAGCGTGGCGTCCGCCGTAGCCGCGGAAGGGCCGCATTTTCCGGTTACGGAGGCGAGGAATAATCTACCGTTGCGTGGAATTTCTGACGATGCGGAAACCTTCACCCTGTCTAATGTGGATGCACCCGTCGTGGTTCTGGTCGTTTTCGATTTGTATTGTCCCGTATGCCAGAAGTCGGCCCCTAATATGAAACGACTGGCTGAATCGATCCAGGGGTTGGCAACGGAAATCCCGGTTCTCGGATTCGGATCGGGTGACACCATTTTTGAGACACAGAAATTTAAAGACAAATTCAAGCTTCCCTTTCCCTGTATCAGTGACCGCGAAAAGGCTGTTTCAGCTTACTACCATGTCGAACGCACTCCATCGATCATTGTATTGGAACGTAGCGGTGATAAAGGCGACCTTTCCGAAACCTACCGGAACGAAGGTTACTTGGGGCGGGAACATGTTGAGCAGGTGGTTACTCTATTGAAAACGAATAAATGAAAACTGTTATAACAGTCACGGCGTTGATCGGTTGGTCGATCTTCGCCAATGCCGCTGAGGATAAGATCTCAGGTATTTACGATCCCGGAATCCTTAAACCGGTTGATAGTCGTCTGCTCGTCGCTGTCGGAGATAAGGCGCCGGACTTTGAGCTACCCTCTGTCGACGGTTCTCGAGTCAGACTTTCTGACTATCAAGGGAAGCATCACGTGATTCTTAGTTTCGTGCCTGCTGCCTGGACGCCGGTATGCTCTTCCCAATGGCCGGGATACGATTTGGTGAAGGACGATGTTGAACAGTTCGACGCGGTGTTTGTCGGAATTACGGTAGATAATATCCCAACGTTACATGCGTGGGTAAAAGCGATGGAAGGTATCAGTTTCCCGGTGCTTTCGGACTTTTTCCCACACGGAGTCGTTGCTCAGCGTTATGGGATCTTGCGTTCAGATGGCACGAGCGAGCGAGCGCTCTTCATCATAGATAAAGAGGGTGTGATTCGGTTTATCGATGTTCATGACATCAATGAGAGGCCTCCTTTGGAGGATATTTTCCATGCGCTTCAGGAGATTCACGAAAGCGAATAAATTTGCTCTACGTTCTCCGGTGAACTCCGGTCTCCATCGTGGCGGTTCTTCCGAGCTTATCGAAGCGAAGAATGGTGGGAGATGGCAGATTCGAACTGCCGACCCCTTGCGTGTCATGCAAGTGCTCTAACCAACTGAGCTAATCCCCCGTTCATGGAAAGGGGTATCAGCCAATTCAAGAAAAGAGGGTTGGCAAGTCAAAAGCTGTATCCTCTTTCCTTGTGTAATAAATACTTGGTTTTTTCGGGGGTTTTAATAAAGCTCTCGATCACCTTAAATGATTCAGTTCCTCAGAATACAAAACCTAGCCCTCATGACAGAAACTTCGTTGGATCTTGAAGAGGGATTCACGGTGGTAACAGGAGAGACAGGAGCTGGTAAGTCGGTCCTGCTCGGTGCATTGAGTATGCTGGCTGGAAACCGGATCGATAAGACGATCATCCGCCAAGGTGAATCCGGCTGTGAGGTGGAAGCAGCGCTCTATTTCCCGAATTCCGAAAAGATCAATACGTTCTTAAACGACAACGGCTTACCTCCCTGCGAAGAAGATGTGCTTTTGTTGAGACGGTCGATCAGTCGGACAAAGATGGGGAAGGTGTTCATCAACGGAAAGCTTTGCACACTGTCCCTGCTATCGATGTTGGGAAAGCATTGGATTGATTTTCATGGACCCGGTGAACCACAGAAGCTGTTCGATTGGCAGAACCAGCTTGAATTGCTCGATAGCTACGCGGGGTCAGCAATGGATATGGCCGTTTATCAGGAACTGTTCTCCGAGTGGAAATCCTTGTTGCGGCAAAAGGAAGAGATTCAGAATAAATCTCAGTTGTCCGAAGATGAGCTCTTCTACTACCAAAGTCAAATGGAGCAAATCGACGCGGTGGATATCATTTCCGAAGCCGCTATCGAGGCGCTCGAAAGCGATTTTAATGTGGCTAACCAGGCGGCTGAGCTCGTTCAACTGTTAGAGCAGGTTGAAGATGGCCTGAGTGGTGATGAGGGGCTCATTGGCAAATTGGGAAGGCTCGTCATGACATCGGGTCGTATCGCCAACATCGACAAACGCACGGCTGAACTGGCTGTGCGCCTTAATCAAGCCGTTGTCGAGCTGGATGATATCAATGCGGAGTTTTTCAATTTAAGACGAAAGTCTGACTACAATGAAATGGAAATCGCTTCCTTTCAGGAGCGGATGGACAAGTGGCTGGAAGTAAAACGCAAATTCGGACCGTCAGTGAAGCAGGTGATGGCCAATCGCGAACGTCTGTCTCTGCGCATTGAAATGCAGGCGGATATTGAAGGTACCCTTGGTAAATTGGATAACCTTATCAAAGAAAAGGAAAATGAGTTATCGGAGGCGGGAGCGAGATTGCGGGCGAAACGCGAGAAAGCGGCTACCAATCTGGCAAAAGAGACGGCTTCTCTTCTCGGTTCTCTTGGATTTAAAAAGGCCCGTTTTGATGTGATCGTCTATGCAGAAAACGCATTTCGTGAACATGGGAATTCCCGGTGTGAGTACGTTTTTTCGGCGAATCCCGGCCAAGAGCCACTTCCATTGAATAAGATAGCATCAAGCGGTGAGACCGCTCGGGTCATGCTCGCTTTGAAAACCATTCTGGCGAAGCTCGATGATACGCCCGTATTGGTGTTTGACGAGGTGGATGCGAATGTGGGGGGCGAGATAGGAACCGTCGTTGGAGAACGACTCGCGGAGCTCTCCGGTAGTCACCAGGTGTTTTGTGTTACGCACTTGCCTCAGGTTGCTGCCAAGGGGAAACAACATTTCCTCGTTGAGAAGAATCAAACGGATGAAGATACCAAGGTATCAATTGAGCCGATACATGAGAATGAAGCGACCCGACTGGACGAACTCGCTCGGATGCTCGGAAGCCGGCGGTCGAAAGTTGCTCAGACTCATGCCCGAGAACTTCTCGGAGTAAAATGAGGTTGGACGCTACAGCATGCTTCAATCGGTGGATGAGATTCGCCTTACTAGGTATTTTCGGGTTGCTGAATGAGGCTTCACTAACGGCTCAGCGCGGAGGTGGTTTGCCAGTACACATCGTAAAGCCGAATATGAACGATACTGTGAAGCTCAATGTATACGTGGACAACTGGTTCAAACTTTACATTAATGGGAAGTTGGCGGCGGTCGATTCCATTGAATTTATGCCTCACAACATCGTCTCCGTGGATGTGCTTCCGGAATTCCCAATGACGATTGCCGTTATGGCTCGGGACAATGCCAACGCGATCACCTGAAAAGAATATGAGCATGTGCAAATCGGTGACGGTGGATTTATTCTAAAACTGGGTGACGATGTGCTGACAGATGCCAGTTGGAAGGCAAAGTGCTTTTTCTTTGGCCCGATGGAGGGAGAAAAGGAATTGGTAAAGCATGTGCCGATACCGGAAGATTGGTTTGCCAGTGACTTCGACGACCGTGATTGGGGATTGGTAACTGTATACGAGGAATCGGTGGTGCGTCCGCCTTCAGTGTTTGGCGACTACGATTTTAAAGGTGCCAAGTTCGTGTGGACTTCGGACTTAGACCTTCACGATACCGTAATTTTTCGAACAACGATTGATAAATCAGTTTGGAAGCCACGTTGGAATACGGGGACTCCAGCTCGGCGGATTGAGGACTTAAAGTAGTTTGGCTTTCTTAGGTCTTAGGTGCTGACCCTGAAGATTGTCACGTCGCCGTCTTTGAAAATGTAGTCTTTACCTTCGAGACGATAGCGGCCGGCTTCGCGTGCGGCTTGAGTGCTGCCTGAAGCCACAAGGTCCTCATAGGAAACAACCTCGGCTTTAATGAAACCCTTTTCGAAATCCGTATGTATGGCTGCGGCGGCTTGGGGTGCCTTGGTATTGTGAGTGATTGTCCACGCGCGGGCTTCTTTCTCGCCAGCTGTAAAATAGGTTATGAGGCCTAAAAGATTGTAGGCGGACCGGATTAGGTTGGAGACGCCCGAGTCTGTGACTCCGAAGTCTGACAAGAACTCTTTGGCTTCTTCTTCACTGAGGTCGATCAACTCTGATTCCAGGCGAGCGCTGATTGAAACACATTCTGCACCGTGGTGTTCGGCCGCATAAGTCTTAACTTTTTGGACGTAGGGATTGGCATCTGGATCCAAGAGGTCGTCTTCAGCCACATTGGCGGCGAAAAGTGTTGGTTTGGACGAAAGGAGGAAGAATTTGCTGAGAATCGCTTTTTCATCCTCGTTCATTGAAAGTGTGAGGGCTGGTTTGCCGTCATTGAGGTGTGGCATCAGCTTTTCGATCAGTTCGACCTCAGCTTGAGCTTCCTTGTCTCCGCCCCGGGCCATTTTCGTGGATTTGTGCAGCTTCTTTTCCACGGACGAAATGTCAGCGAGAATGAGCTCGGCGTTGATAATCTCAATGTCACGAATGGGATCAACGGCCCCCATGGTGTGGATGATATCATCGTCGTCGAAGCATCTTACCACCTGAATGATTGCGTCACATTCACGAATATTGGCCAGAAACTGATTGCCCAGACCTTCTCCCTCGCTTGCACCTTTGACGAGTCCAGCAATATCCTTAAATTCTATAGCAGCAGGAATGATTACGTGGGTGTTGGCTATTTTCGAGAGGACCTCCAAGCGTTCGTCTGGCACCTGAACGACGCCTACGTTAGGCTCAATCGTGCAGAAAGGATAGTTGGCCGATTCGGCTTTGCGAGTGCGGGTAACGGCATTGAAAAGAGTTGATTTACCGACATTCGGTAGTCCGACGATTCCTGCTTGAAGCATGATTTGCGCTTTTAGATGGTGAAAATGGGTCGAAAATGAAGCGGAACAGCAAGAAAGGCCCTATAGCCAAAGACAATCACAAAGTTGTATTGACAAGCAATCGTGCGCCCATTGTTTTCTTTCCTCTTTTCTTAAAACCTATTTCTGAAAACACATGGCACTTCGCATAAAACTAGCCCGTGGCGGTTCTGCCCACAACCCCGTCTACCGAATTGTGGTAGGGGAAGCTCGCGTAAAGCGTGATGGCAAATTTGTAGAGTGGATTGGTACCTATTCTCCCAAAGCGGCCCGCGGTCAGTTGAAAATCAAGCTGGATCGCGCGGATTACTGGATGGGTGTTGGTGCAAAACCAACGGATACCGTTCGCTCTCTTATCAATAAAGCTCGTCGTGAGCCCGTTGAAGAGGATGCCGTTGTCACGCCTGCTGCACCTGCAGAAGAAGTAGCAGTTGAGGCCGCCGCGCCCGTTGTTGAGGAAACCACTCCGGTTGAAGAAGCACCTGTAGCAGAGGCGGAAGCTCCTGCACCCGCAGAAATGGAGGCGGTTGTTGAAGAAGCTCCTGTTGTTGAAGAGCCCGCAGAAGAAACTCTTGAGAAGGTAGCTGAAGCTGCTGTTGGGGAAGAACCTCCTGAGGCAGAAGAAGCTGAAGAAGAAAAGAAAGGCGCCTAAACGAAGGTGTCTTTAGGGTTCGAAAGCCGAATCCACGGTACCATGGAAACTGCGCTCACCATAGATCTATTGACGTTGTTTCCGAGAATGGCTACAGGGTATCTCGACGAGAGCATGCTGGGCCGAGCGATCAAGCATGGGCTTATTTCGGTGAATGTAAGGGATATCCGGGATTGGGCTGAAGGTAAGCACAAAATCACTGATGACCGGCCGTTTGGAGGCGGAGCCGGAATGGTAATGAAACCGGAGCCTTTGTTTGCAGCGATTGAAAGCGTCAAAACCGAGGAGTCTACCGTCATCTACCTGGCGCCGGATGGTGAAAAGTTGACTCAGCCCATAGCGAAGGAACTTAGTACCGAGAAACACCTGATTTTTTTAAGCGGCCACTATGAAGGAATTGACCAGCGAGTGCGGGATTGTCTGGTAGATCGAGAGATCAGTATTGGCGATTATGTACTCACAAATGGAACCATCGCAGCGTGTGTCGTAATCGACGCTTTAGCCCGCTATATCCCGGGTGTTTTGGGCGAAGAAAAATCATTGACGCAAGATTCCTTCACAGCCAGTCTCCTCACCTTTCCCCAATTTACGCGTCCTGCAGAGTTCCGCGGAATGCACGTTCCAGAGGTCCTACTTTCTGGAAACCACGCGGAAATTGACGCTTGGCGACTTGCTCAGAGGAAAGAAAACACGAAGGTGAAAAGGCCCGATATAATTTCAAAAAATCCGAATCATGAATCTAATCATTAACGAACTCACTAAAGACGCTATCCGCACCGACCTCGTTCCATTCAAGGTTGGCGATGGAGTGCGAGTTCACCTTAAAATCCAGGAAGCTGGAAAAGAGCGTATTCAGGTATTTGCCGGAATCGTAATTGCGCGAAAAGGAAGTGGTATCCACGAAACTTTTACTGTGCGCCGTATCTCTTTCGGTGAAGGAGTTGAAAAAGTGTTTCCAGTAAACGCCCCTACCATCGACAAGATCGAAGTAGATCGCGAAAGTATTACACGGCGAGCCCGCTTGTATTACATCCGTGACCGGATTGGTAAGGAAGCGACGAAGGTTAAAGAACGTCGCCTTATTGAAGGCCGCCGTTAATTCGTCTCTTTTATCCTACTTTTCACAGCCCGTTCGAATGAACGGGCTTTTTTGTGTTTTCAAAAAAGCATTACCGCTATTGTGTCTTTGATTCTATGGGATGCGCCTCTGTTCAGTCTAAAGCTCCGTTTCACGTCATGACCAAGCCGATTGGGCCGTTGTGTAATCTCGATTGCTCGTATTGTTTTTACTTGGAAAAGGAGGCTTTGTTTAAAAAAGGTGACTCCCGCCGCATGCAGCCGGACGTACTCGAGGTGTATATTCGCGACTACATCGAATCCCAGCCCAATGACTTTGTGTCCTTTGCCTGGCAAGGTGGGGAGCCTACGTTATTGGGTGTCGATTACTTTCGTAAGGTCGTAGAACTCCAGAAGAAGTATGCGAACGGTAAGAAAATAGAAAACGCGTTTCAGACAAACGGTACTCTGATCGATGACGAATGGTGTGAGTTTTTTAAGCAAAACGATTTTCTGATCGGACTGAGTATTGATGGTCCTCGTCAATTGCACGATGCCTATCGGATCGATAAACGCCGAAAGCCTACTTTTGGCAAAGTGATGGAAGGTATTCGCTTCCTTCAGAAGCACAGTGTGCGTTTTAATACGCTGACTTGTGTGAATCGGAAAAATATGAAGTCGGGAAAAGAGGTATACCAGTTCCTCAAATCGATCGGCTCTGATTTCATGCAGTTCATCCCGATTGTGGAACGCCGTCCCGGTAAGGAAGAGGAGGATATCGGATTCTGGTTGGCGGAACCGCCTTCCGATACCATGGAGGAGGAAGACGATCTTCCGGTAACCTCATGGAGTGTACGTCCACAGTATTATGGGCAATTTCTCTGCGACATTTTCGACGAATGGATAAAGGAGGATGTCGGTCGAGTGTATGTCCAGATGTTCGACACCGTGCTTGGGAAATGGCTGGGTGTACCGGGGGGCCTTTGCATCTTTAGCGAGACGTGTGGATCTGCTATGGCGATTGAACATACCGGCGATGTGTATTCCTGTGATCACTACGTCTATGACAAGCACAAGGTCGGCAATGTGATGGAGAAATCTTTGGGTGAGATCGTTGAGTCTCCTCAGCAAAAGAAATTTGGAAACGATAAACGGGATTCCCTTCCGAAAATGTGCCGCGAGTGTGAATTCAAGTTTGCTTGTAATGGTGGGTGTCCGAAGCAGCGTTTTATGAAAACGCCGGAGGGCGAACCGGGTCTGAACTACCTCTGCCAAGGTTACATGATGTTTTACAAGCACAGTCAGAAGGCAATGCAAGCGATGGCCCAGCTCTACCGGATGGGACGACCTCCGGCTGATATTATGAAAATGCCAGCTCCCCGCTAGATTGGCTGTCTGCTAGAGCTTCATATTCGGAAATCTTGCCTTCACTTGATCCACGAGAAAGTCTTTTTCATTTATCATCCTTTTTGCATCGTATGACTGGGCCAAATTGAGCAGATCCCGGGCACTTTTGGCATCGGACCCCATGAATATTCGAATGAGTGAGCTGGCAGAAGCGAAATTTCCGCTTTCAAGATAGTACCGGATGTGGAGGAGGTCGAACGCTTCTCTCGAGCTACTAAGCCATCCTGGATTCGTGCGCAGTGTATTTCGTATCTGTTGATCAACGACGTTCCAGTCCTTGATTTCAATAGCTTTTTCAAGATCTTCCAATGTCCTGGTTCTGGACAGAACAGGTTCTATCTTTCTTTCCACGGGTTCGCCGTTTGTGCGGGTGTCGTTGCTCATGTCTACGCCCAGTGCCCTTAACAGATTTCTGGCCTCGACATTCTGGGGGTCTGCCCGGACGATTTCTTGAGCCAGAATTCGGGATCGCTCCGTTTGTCCCTTACGTTGAAAATTCAGAGCCATCTCAAGAAGCTCCGGACCTCGATCGGGGTTGTTGTTCAGGAAAAGAGTGGTCGATTGGCTTTGGACAAAGCTGTCCCGGGTCTCAAAATAGAGCTGCAGTTTCCGGTATTCGAAGTCTTCGCCGCGGCCAGCCAACCAGGGTGCACCGATTCGATTGATACGGGTCAGTAGATCATTGGCTTCCTCGTATTTTCCAGTAGCGAGTAACTGATCCAGCTCTTCGAGATATTCATCGGGTCCGCGCTCCAGTTGCTCTTCAACTTCAACGACTTCGTTTTCTTCGGCGAATTGAACCGCTAATTGCGTAGCATCGCGGTAGGCTAACTCGATTTGCTTGCTGTGAGGGAATATGGCCAATCCCTGTTCAAAGGTATCCAGAGCCACCCCATAGAGTTCTGATTCTTTGAGGATGTTTCCTACGGTCAAGTAGAACGGGATCGAAGCCCGTAGGCGGCGAAGATCCTGAAGTAGAATAAGGCGCAAATTATCGCGTTGCTCCTTTTTGAGTCGAATAATGGTTTCTCCGATCAGTACGAGCTTTTGGTCGATAGGAGAAAAGTTATCAAGTGACGCTTTGAGAAGATCGAGCACACCGCTGGCCTCGTCCCATCGTCCGTCCATCAGGTAGGCGTAGAAGAGATTGAAGAGGATTACCTCCTCCTCCAACCCCCGTTTGCGGGTAAGTCGGAGAACTTCCTCTACCAGCTCAACTTCCCGAACACTTGTGACGAAATTATTGACCTTTCTTAAGTTGATGGGGTCCCAGCCGAAGAGGAGCATATACTTCGTAAACGTAGTTTTCAGCTGCTCCTGGTTCGTGGCCTGATGCCATTTCTTCATTGCGAGAATATACAGGTCCGGATTCAGCCGATCAAAGTTAATCATTTCTTCAATGGCCTTCTCGATATTCTTTTCGTCTCCAAGTCTAATGTAGGCGTCTATAAACAGGTTTTGCAGTTGCAGGTTTTTTGGCTCCATTCTGAAACGCCATTTTTCCAGCACTCCCAACGCATCTACCGGGCGGTCTAAGGCAAGCAGTGCAACGAATTCAGCATCTACCATTCTGCGAATGCCGTCTGGATCGCTATTGATGCTGTTTGCCAGCGCGTAGGCCTCATCTGCCCGGTCCTGTTCGATAAGGGCGGTGACCTTGAAACGATTTATGAAGTATCGATTATCTGGATCGGCCCCGAACTCGGGGTCTTTTAAAGCAATATCGGATGCAGTTAATACTGATTCATAGGCTCCCGATTCGTAGCAGAGCTTGAAAAACGCGTTCAGGTATTCCTGGTCGAAGGTTCCAATTTCGATACCTTCCAGCAGAAGGTCGTGGGCTGCGCTTACCAGGCCAGCGACATAATAAATCTGGGCTAGAAAAATACGGGTTTCCTGGTCACCGGGATACTTTTTAAGCCCGAGACGGATTTTCATGATTCCCTCTTGATATTTAGTGTCTCTAATATCCTGATTACCGGACTCAATGTATAGGCGGCCTCGTTTTTCTTCAAACGCACTCCAATCGAAAGGCATTACGACGACATCCCAGTAGCCCACATCTTTTTGTGGCTTGCGGGAGATCCATACGAATAGGACAAGTGCCATCGTAAAATAGGCAGCCAGAGAACCGACGATCAAATAGGGAAAGAGTCGGAATACATAGAGTTCTACTACCGTCTTGTTCGACTCTCTGGAATGGTAGTGAGACCAAAGTTTTAGCCAATGGTCTTCGGTCCGATTCTCCGGTGGTCTGAATAACAGTTGGATTTTCATTGATGCTGCCTTAACTTGTTGGGCGCGGTTAAAAGGGTGTTCTATTTTGTAGTGGCTTCAAACTCCTTTTTCCGGTTTGCCTACGGTTGTGTTGAAATGAAAGAATCGTTAAGAAGTATGACTGCAAGGTCCCTTGCGAGATCTGTAAAGCGTCGGGTAATGCCGTTTTTGGTGATCGCTGCTTTGGGATTCGTATTCTGGTTCCTAATCGCCGTTTATAAGGAGAAAAAGAAAGGGGCTACAACCGAGCAGATCCTTGCAAGTACTGAGTATTCTATGCAACTGCGGACTGAGGTGCGTGAATGGTTTCGCAAAACGTTTCCTGAGTCAGCTGCCCGTGCCAGTGAGAAATTTGGTTTCTTTGAAATGGAACGTCATGGCGAACCCGCTACGGAGGATGATTGGGTGATCCTGGCGCATGGTCTGGATGAACCGGGGAATTTGTGGGCGGATTTGGGGCCCGCGATCGAGGAAGCAGGCTTTAATGTATTGGAGTTCCGGTATCCCAACGATCAGCCGGTTCATGAATCGTCCGTACTTTTAAGTGTGGAGCTTGCAGAGTTGTTAAAGTCGGAACCTTCGATCGGAGGATTCCACCTTATCGGGCATTCTATGGGAGGTCTTGTGCTTCGGAATTTCATCACCCATCCTGATTTGCTCCCAGGTGCAGACTGGAGGGACAGGCATGCTGTCTTAACGCTCGTTCAGCTTGGAACTCCTAATCATGGTTCTTGGTTGGCAAATTATCGTTTGCCGGTGGAACTGCGGGATCATTTGTTTAAAGACTACGGAATGGATGCGATTCTGGGTATGATTTGGGACGGAGCGGGTGAGGCTCAACTGGACCTTAAACCGGAAAGTGTGTTTCTGAAACAGCTCAACGAACGCGCGTTTCCACAGGATATTTACTGGGTGGGAATTGCTGGTACGGGCAGTCCAGTTGGACTTCCGAGTATTCGAGGTTGGGCAGAAAAACTTCAGGAACCGCTGAATGACTCCATGGATAAGATTCAGGAAACGTTCCCCGAATTATTCAAAGGCTCGGGAGACGGCGTCGTCTCCGTCGCATCACTCGAATGTGTGGAAATGAATGAGATTCTCTATGTCGATGCGCATCATCGAAATATGGTGAGGGACCCGAGTGTTGATATGCCACCCGCTATACCGATCGTCTTGAAGACGATTCAGAGATTTTGATTGAACACTTGCTTCCACACTAAAATGAGGAAGCGGGTCTGGTCTCTGACTCCCAGACCCGCCTGTACTCCACTTGGGGAATAACCAGAGTCCAATTTGGTTATAATTCCTAAGGTAAATCTAATTTCGATGAGCGGAGAGAATCTCCGTATTAATTATGATTTTCGCTCCGATCTTACTATGAATCCGGGTCAAAAGCCCGAGTACGTTTTTCTTGTCTAAGTTTTAAATGCAAGGCTGCTTTCGCCATTAGATGAGCGCCTACTGGAGCTGTAATGAAGAGAAACATGGTGATGAGTATTTCGTGTAAGCTGATTCCTTCTGAATGCACAGAAAAGAACACCCCTGAAGCGATCAGGATAGCTCCCGTACCTAGTGTGGTCGCCTTGGTCGGGCCATGCAGTCGCATAAAGAAATCGGGTAGCTTCGCTAATGCAATTGAGCCTAGAAGTATAAACAGGGCTCCGGTTAATAGAGCGATTGCCAGAAAAATATCAAGTATTTCAGTCATTATTTTGTTACTCCATGATGTCGCCCCGCAATAGGTATTTACTAAGTGCGATCGTACCGATGAATCCCATGATCGCGATCAATAGGGCAGCTTCGAAGTAGAGCATACTTCCTTGTTTCAAGCCAAAGAGGATTACGAGAGCAATGGTGTTAACGTATAGCGTATCCAACGCTAGAATACGATCGGGAATATTTGGCCCTATCAATAGGCGCCACAATGACAATATAGATGCCAAACCCACTAGTAAAACGGATATATCAAGGGCAATTTCTAAGAAGTCGCTTACGGGTATAGTCATGACTTAAATGCCTCCAATAAGGGTTGTTCATAGCGATCGTGAATTTGGCGTAAGACACTTTCCGGATCTTCGGTATGTAGGCTGTGAATCAGGATGTGCCGATTATCGGAAGTTACATCACAGGACACCGTCCCAGGCGTCAGTGAAATGGTATTGGCCAATACGGTTATCGCCAGCGGTGATTCCAAGGTCAGCTTGTACCGGAGAAATACCGGTTGCAGTTTTTTATTCGGCTGAATAATCCAGAGAGCCACTTGTAAGTTAGCTACTAAAATGTCCCAAACCAATCTCACCAAATATTTAATGAACAGCATTGAGTGTGCTATTCGAATTTCTCCTGGTGAGAAGGCAGACGTAAAATAGGGAATCAGAGTCGCCAATGAACCTCCCAGCAATATATGCCCTGGTGAAATCGTATTATTGACCAATAGCCAGATAATCAAAAGAAGTGCGGATAGGCCTGGATGTGGTATCAATTTCTTCATCATTCTTGCTCTCCTTTCTTCACAGTTACCTGTGCTCCGATAACTTCCTCTATATAAACTGGAACCTGCTGCAGTTGTGCGGCTGTTTTGGAGGTGTATGTTGTTACTTTACCGGCCATTAATACCAATAAGGGTGCCATAGCTAAAAGGCTGGCGACTATTATTAGGGGTGTCCTGTTTGATGATTTTAAATTTTGAGGTGGCTCCTCTTCGGTAGCGAGTTGCTGTGGCCGAAAAAACAAGAAAGAACCGCTTCTTACCATTGCTACTAGTACTAGCAGACTTGCTGTTAGGACGGTTCCTAAGACAATCCAACCCCACTCGTGCTTTAGTGCCGCATCCAGAATCATCAGTTTACCCAGGAAGCCCGATAGCGGAGGTAGGCCAGCCATTGCCACGGCGGCGAAGAAAAAGCCCAATCCCAGCCATTTGGCATCTCGGAGCTGAGCCACGGTCTCAAAACGATCTGCGGCATTTCCGCGGGCATCCTTAATTAAGTCAGCCAATAAGAAGAAAGCCGCTGCTAAAAAGGTTGAGTGTAGGAGGTAATATAATCCGGCTGCGAGTGCATCCGGACGATTCAGGCCAATCGCTATGAGAATGGTTGCCACTGAAGTTAGAACTAAGTAGGCCACCTGTTCACGTAGTCCCCTTGCGGCCATTACTCCCATGGATCCGAGCAGGATGGTTATCAGACCTCCAGCAAGGAGCCAGGGCATGTGTAATGAGGCAAGGCTACCTGCTTGGTCGCCGAAAATAGTTCCGTGCACGCGAATGATGGCGTAAACACCTACCTTGGTCATAATCGCGAAAAGAGCTGCTACAGGCGCAGATGTGTTTGCGTAAGCTCGAGGTAACCAAAGATACAACGGAAACATAGCCGCTTTCAGGCAAAATACGACCAGCAGCAGAAGCCCTGCGCCTGCAATCAATCCGCTGCGTTCGGCTGGTGCTACGCTAACTTTGGCCGCAATGTCAGCGATGTTTAGGGTTCCAACTGCTCCGTATAGTGCGCCAACAGCAAATAGATAGAGTGTAGATCCCAGCAAATTGATCACTACATAGTGGAGCCCAGCGCGTGTCCGTTTTTTGCCGGATCCGTGCAGAAGGAGTCCATACGAAGCGAGTAGTAATACTTCAAAAAAGACGAAAAGGTTGAATACGTCCCCAGTTAGGAATGCTCCATTTAATCCGAATAGCTGTAATTGAAACAGGACATGAAAATGTGCGCCTTTTTCGTCTACCTTTTGAACACTGGCGTAGGCTAACGCTCCGGAAGCGATTAGGGAAGTTAGTATCAGCATCATCGCTGACAATCTATCAAGCACTAATACGATTCCGAAGGGTGCCGACCAGTTCCCGAGTTGGTAGACAAATGTTTCACCAGACTGGGCCAGCAGTAGCATCTTGATTCCCAAAATCACCAATGCGCTGGTTAAGCAAAGACCAAGTGTTCGCTGAAATGAGAGACCTCTATGTCTGAGAACGAGCTGTAGTAGTCCGCCAATCAGAGGCAATAATACTGGTAAGATTACCCAATGAATCATGGCCCCGCCTTCTCTGTATCAGTTAATTGTTCTCCTCTGCCGTCCACATGGTCGTTGCCCAGCTCATCGCGCGCCTTCAACGCCAGAACGATTACAAACGCCGTCATCGCGAAAGCTATGACAATTGCGGTCAAAACCAGTGCTTGTGGTAAAGGATCCGCGTAGGTTGTTGCTTCTGGGCTGATCACTGCTGGTGCCCCTACGATTAGTCGTCCCATAGAAAAAAGAAACACATTGACGGCGTAAGACAGCAAGGTGAGACCGACGACGACTGGAAAAGTATGAGCCCGTAAAATTAGGTAGATCCCACAAGCTGCCATAACTCCTATACTAATTGAGACCAGAATCTCCATCAGGAGTCTCCTTTCTTGCTTATGTCGATCGCGACCTTGTGAACATTAAATTTACCCAGCTCAACCAGAATCATAACAGTCGCTCCAACGACCGCTAAGAATACCCCCAGATCAAACATCATCGCGCTGGCTACTTCAAATTTACCGACTATCGGCCACTTTAAGTAGGTGAAAGCAGAGGTCATAAACGGATAGCCGATAAACATTGAGACGAGTCCGGTGCCGATGGCGAAGGCAAGTCCGATTGCGATCACTAAATGCATATCTGTACGGATACGCGATGACATCCACGTTAGGCCGTTGGCTAAATATTGTAGGACAATTGCCAATGATGCAACGAGTCCAGCAATGAAGCCGCCACCGGGTAAGTTGTGTCCTCTTATGAATACAAAGGCAGCAAATAGTAACATAAGTGGGAACAACAGACGTGAAACGTTTTGCAGAATCAAAGAACGTTCATCCACGTTCCATGGTCGCCCTGCATGGTCATTCAAAGAAGCGTGCAATGACATTTTTTGTAGCATACTAAAGACACCCAATCCAGCCAGTGACAGCACGACGATTTCCCCCAAGGTATCGAAGCCTCGGAAGTCCACGAGAATCACATTTACCACATTTGTTCCGCCCCCTCCTGGAACACTATTTTTTAGGAAGAAGTCAGATATTGGTGAGAGGTCTCGGGTGAGTACTGCCAACGTTAAGACAGTAACACCTCCACCGATTCCAATCGCCCAAACAGCATCGCGAATTCGTTTCCAATTTGAACTTGTCGGGGGTGTATACTGCGGCAGGAAAAAGAGTGCTAGCATGATTAGTACAACTGTTACGATCTCCACTGATAATTGGGTCAGAGCTAAATCAGGCGCGGACAATTTCGCAAACCCCAAGGATATCAGTAAGCCTACCACCCCAAGTAAGATCATGGAGATCATTCGTTTTCTATGCAGCGCTACTGTTAGTAGGCTGGCTAACATCAACCCGGCAAAAGCTATCAACGCGACTGGATCAAAGTCCATGATAGCCCGTTCACCGAAGAGGGGAGCATCCATCGATACAAATCCAGCTACGGTCGCTACGACAGCCGCTGTAAGCGTCCAGAACAACGTAGTCTGCAATGAGCCTTTATCAAAGTTTCGAGTGACTGTGGTCGCTATCCATCGCAGTCGCTCTAAAACGGCGTTGTAGATTATCCGAGCGTCCACATCGGACAAGTTCCTCTCATACCATTCAAATAGTTTGCGGCGAAGTATGTATACGGCCACGCCTCCAATGAGTGCCAAGGCACTCATCATAAGTGGTAGGTTAAAGCCGTGCCAAATTGATAGACTGTAGTAGGGCGCTTCACCTTGAATGCTTGCTTCCACGGCTATCTTAAGCAGAGGCCCAACGGTCAAAGCGGGAAGAATACCAACGCTCAGACAGATAATAACGAGGAAGTCCACTGGAATGCGCATGTATCGTGGGGGAGGATGGGGTGTGCGAGGTAACCCTACCGGTTCTCCGTTAAAGAACACATCATGAACAAACCGCAGAGAGTAGGCTACGGAGAAGATAGCTGCCAGAGTCGCCAAAACTGGGATGGCAAGCGCCCATCCAGAGCCACTCGATGCAACCACTGCTTGATCAAAGAACATCTCTTTGCTGAGAAATCCGTTCAAGAGTGGAACGCCCGCCATGGCTGCTGAAGCGATTATGGCCAGAACGGAAGTATGCGGCATATACTTTAGTAGGCCGCTTAGTTTACGCATATCCCGTGTGCCTGTTTCATGATCTATGATACCCGCTACCATGAAAAGCGAAGCCTTAAAGGTAGCGTGATTCATTATGTGAAAAAGTGCTGCCACCTCAGCCAGTGGTGTACCGAGACCGAACAACAATGTAATCAATCCGAGATGACTGATCGTAGAGTAGGCAAGCAATCCTTTCAGGTCGTGCTTGAACAGCGCTGCGAACGCCCCAAGTAGAAGGGTCAACATTCCAGTGATACTGACAATCCAGAACCATTCGGGAGTCCCTGAAAGCGCTGGAAACAGTCTGGCCAGTAGGAAAATACCTGCCTTCACCATGGTTGCTGAATGAAGATATGCAGAAACCGGAGTCGGTGCTGCCATAGCGTGCGGCAGCCAGAAATGAAATGGGAATTGAGCAGATTTTGTGAATACCCCTATGAGGATTAAAACCAAAGCAGGCAGATACCAGTCGTGTGCCCGTATCTCATCACCTGCGGCTAATACGTCGGTAAGGCTATAACTTCCAACGATTTGCCCTAAAATTAAAACGCCACCCAGTAATGCCAACCCGCCCAATCCGGTTACCGTCAATGCCATGCGAGCTCCATTGCGCGCATCCTCACGGTGCCGCCAAAAGCTGATAAGCAAAAATGAACTCAGCGCGGTTAGTTCCCAAAATACCAACATTAAGAGTAGGTTTTCCGAGAGGACTACGCCTAACATCGAACCCATGAAAAGAAGCAAACTACTGAAGAATTGGGGCTTCGAATCTTTGGGTGAGAGATAATAACTGGCGTAGAGGATGACTAGGAGTCCGATGACCAGAATCATCAGCGTAAACAGCAAGGAGAGTCCGTCTAAGCGAAAGGCGAATTCTAAACCGATGCTGGGCACCCAATCCCAGGATTGAATAAGGGTCTCCCCTGGGAACACTTTCAGCATGGCCGGCACCAATACCAGTATGCTTGACAGTGTAGTGATAGCGGCGATCCATGCAGGAGTAAGCACAGAGCGGCGCGAGCAGGCAGCCACCAGCAAAGCCCCGAAAAAGGGTAACAAAACAGCGATTGGCAGAGCGTAGTTCAATTCGTCCATGCGATCTATCAGGAGATTGAGCAAATAGTAGAGTTGAAGTGGAGTGGCACCATATCTAAGGACTTAATCCGATTTCGCTGCGGAAAGTAAATGAAGATCCAAGGTATTTAGCTTACAGCTTCTGACCAGTCGACGCCGGAGTTTGCCACTGTGGGTGCGGCGACCGTCGCTAGCATGAGTAATACACCAGGAGCAGCTTCGTGATGGAGGCTGCGTTTAATTGAACTTAAGGATGATCCCATTCGGTTTGTCAGATTTTGAGTTCGGACTCTGTTTTATAGGGTTTGTATCGAAGTAGACACCCCACGCCCCCAAGACGTTTCAGCGTGTCGCTTTCGTTTACGGTTTCAATTTGAACGTTAAATTTCGTGGCCAGGCGAACGAGTTCTTCACGACCTTCAAAGCTGTTGAAGTCTTGATCAATAATGAGCATGTCTGCGTAGCCGCCGAGTATTGCCTCTTTCGATTCCTCGAAACCTGTGATGCCGAGCCCATTGCTAAGCACTGCGGATTCAAGAATCTCAACCCGATCATGGCTTTCCAGGTTTTCGGCATTTGAAAATTCGAGAATGCAATTTCTGAGGAGCGGCCCTAGCCCATTGGACGGATTGTTGGCCATAGTGCTTAGCAGTTTGTTTTTGAGATGACTGGGAAGAGCCTCTGTGAGTCTAGCAACCATCTTGGGGCTTCCCGCAACGATGAGATGGTTGTGTCCCCGTCTCTTCATGAGATCGGCTACGATCTTTATTTTCTCTTTGATGAATTGCTGTTCCCGCTCGTGCTTATGATTGCGGTAATGCTCGCGAGTCCATTCGCGTCCTATTCGGTTTCTCAGCTCGGGGCGCGCGGTCATTATTTCTTCGGTGACCGATCCTATGGTGGTCTCGAGAATTTGTGCTTCGGTTTCTGTCGTGATGACGATTACGAATCTATGGTAGTTGTCTTTGAGCTCGATGAGCGGATAAATATGGGGAAGTTGGTCGACGATGATCTCAGTTATGAGAGGAACCTTGAATTGAAGTGCTTCAAAGATCGGCGTATCGCCTGCCCGGGCGTATATGACGAGACTTTTCGTGTCAGCATTTAGGTGCTGCTTTAGGTAGTCATTTATCTGGCTCCGAGTTTTTTGAAAATCGTCATGCCACGTACCGGCCAGCTTTCGAGACAGCATCTGAAATTCGAAATCCAGGCGGCTAAGACTTGCTTCATGCGAAGTTTCGAAGTCGACGAAGCAACTTAGCACGGGGCTTTTGTTGGGTTCGATTTCCACGAGATTTCCGATGAGGTCTTTGATGGAATTGATTTTCATGTTTGCTTATCGGTGATGTATGTGCAAAGTATGTCATGTCAAATGAAACATGAAAAATATGTCATGTATTGTGATGTAAATTGAACTGTCGTGAGTGATGCTTTAGATACAAATTCCACAGCCACCTACTCAGGTTGGTCGTTCCTTACTAACCACACGCATGTCTTGGTATGCTTGTCGCGTGATCCTGAGACTACGGTTCGAAATCTGGCACTCCAGGTAGGTATCACGGAGCGGTCTGTGCAGAGAATTATCTCGGATTTGGAAGGATCTGGTGTAGTAATTCGTTCGAAAGAGGGCAGGTGTAATCGTTATGATCTGAACGAAAGTTTCCAGCTTCGTCACCCTCTGGAATCCCATCATACGCTAAGCGAGCTACTGGAAGCGCTTAACTAACTGGTAATCGGTACGTCGCCAATCGAGTTTGCCGATCTTCTGCGAGATATCGGCTGCAGGAATACGGGTTCCCGTTGAGTCTCCAGCACTATTTGGATTGGGCTATGATCTTTGCTTCCAATTCTGGGGGAACATTGTCGTAGTGGTCAAAAGATTCGGTGTGAATGCCGCGACCGCCAGTGATGGATCGTAAGGTCGTGGCGTAGCGGTAGAGTTCCATTTCAGGGACCAAAGCCTCGACGACCTGATGCCGTCCTTTTATATTCACGCCGAGTATACGACCCCGCCTTCCAGAGATATCACCCATGACGTCTCCCAGATTTTCCTCGGGCACTTGGATCTCGAGTTTCATTACAGGCTCCAGTAGGCATGGACTTGCAGCCATGAAGGCTTCTTTGAATGCTCCTTTTCCAGCTATCTGAAATGCAATGTCCTTTGA
Source organism: uncultured Opitutaceae bacterium (assembly GCA_964352065.1). Taxonomy (GTDB): domain Bacteria; phylum Verrucomicrobiota; class Verrucomicrobiia; order Opitutales; family UBA2995; genus UBA2995. The sequence goes on along the minus strand of CAYGQM010000010.1, from coordinate 30,920 downwards.
GTCCACTGGATGCATCTTGCCGTCGTAGAAGTCGATGGCCACGTCTGTGACATGATAACCCGCGAGAATGCCTTCTGTAACGGCAGATTGGACGCCCTTTTCAACAGATGATACAAAGCCCCGGTCGACGTTTTGGCCGACCAACGATTCCTTGAATTCGATTCCGCTGTTTCGGTCAGTAGGTGCTATGCGCAACCAGACTTCTCCGAACTGTCCGGCTCCTCCAGATTGTTTTTTATGCCGGTATTTTGCATCCGCTGGTTTTCGAATTGTCTCTCGAAAAGCGATGCGGGGAGGAATGAGATCAATCTCCACTTTAAATCGGTCTTTGAGACGATCACGGATTACTTCAAGATGGAGTTCGCCCTGGCCACTCAGCACGAGTTCTTTGGTCTCCTGATTGTGCTCATAGAGAAATGTGGGATCCTCCTCATGGAGGGTTGTGAGTCCCTCGGCGAGTCGATCTTCATCCCCCGGCGTTTTTATTACCAGAGTCGCATGGATATTAGGTTTTGGATAGATCACCTTGGGCAGCTTTACTTTGCGCTGCTGACTCGTCAAAGTGTTGCTAGTATGCGTGTCCCGAAGTTTGGTCATAACACCGATGTCGCCAGGACCGATATCGGTTATCGCTTCTCTTTCGTGGCCTTGAAGAGTAAAGATCTGACCGATTTTTTCATCACAGTCCCGATTGGGGTTGTAGAGAGTCATGCCCGGTTTGATGTGCCCTGCATACATGCGACAGAATGAAAGTTCACCGACATGAGGCTCATTGATGGTTTTCCAGATGTAGCAGGCAGGTTCTACGTCATCCAAATGGATCGAATCATTATCGGCTCCGTTGACTTCAACCTGGACGCGCTTGCGGTCGACGGGAGAACTGCCGTATTTGGATATCATATCCATCAGCCTGGCTATGCCAATGTCGTTGAGGGCTGATGCCGCAAAAACAGGAATAAACACTTCTTGCTGTATAGCTTTGTGGATACCGCTTCTCAATTCATCCTCACTGAGATTTCCGGCTTCGAAAAAATGCTCGAGCAGGGTGTCATCGGCTTCCGCTACATATTCAATCAGTTTGGAGTGTAATTCAAGGACCCGATCTCTCATTGGGCCTTCGACTTCGGTCTCTGTGTATTTTCCCGAGCCATCGGTTTTGTAATCGATCTCCTCCGAGCGAAGCACATCCAACAGTCTTTGAAATCCTGGACCCGGATCTATCGGTATGCTCATGGGAAATATCTGATCGCCGTACCGGGACCTCAGTTCATTGAGGCAGTTCTCGAAATTGGCGTGTTCCTTGTCGCATCCGTTTACAACAAACATCTTGGGAATGCCGTAAGTGGTTGCGTAGTCCCATACCTGATCGGTACCCAATTGAGGCCCATTGACCGCATCGACTACGATAAGGGCGAAGTCGCCGACCCGCAGCGCTCCGAGTCCCTCGCTGATAAAGTCGTAATAACCGGGAGTGTCTATAATATTAAATTTGTTGGATTTCCAAGTGCAGTGGAGTAGCGATGCATGAATAGACATGTGTCGTGTTTTTTCGTTTTCGTGGTAATCGCTTACCGTAGTGCCGGCTTCGATGGATCCCATTCTGTTAACGATACCGGCACTTGCCAGCATGGCCTCGGATAGGGTTGTTTTTCCGGATCCCTGGTGGCCCACCAGAGCAAAATTCCGAATGTGGTCAGCGGTATAACTCATTTGGATTGGGAGGTTGTTTTAGACTGTAGTGACCGCAGCCATACGACCGCGACGTCGTGTATTTTAGTATAATAGGGGATGTGTATTTAACAAGCTGGGGATGGTGTTATTTATGAAGTTCTTTGATCCAAGAGATTGCAGCCAGTTCACAGGAGTTCAACGGGTTTGCCTTGGGCTCCTGAAAGGGGGGCTGACGCCGTTCGGACTATCTCGAATCCCAGCTTTTAGATGATTTCCAATAATTGAGTCAGTTCGGTTACGACGATGTCAGGATTCAGGTCCTTGCACCGTTCGTCGGATTCACGAAGTCGTAGAGAGCGTTGATCACCGGCAAAGAGAGCGGTCCTGAATCCTGCCTGACTGGCAGTCCAAATATCGTTGAGCATATCGTTGCCGACATAGAGCGCTTGGTGTGGGGCGATATTCCGTTGAGTCAGCGCACGCGACAGTTTCTCGAACAGCGTCATCGATGGTTTTCCGAGTCCTTCCTTATAGGACCAAACAGAGAGATCCTCCTGGAAACCGAGCTCGTGTATTTTCTTATGGGTAAACCCTTCGAGCATGAGTGGTGTATAGAATTGGGCGTTCGAAACGATACCCAGAGTCTTGTTTAAGGCATTGATCTTAAAGAGGACAGTTTCAAGGTCGGGCATGGGCCAGACAGGATTCACCGCACACTCAAAGCGAATTGCAATTTCCTTGAGTCGGGTCGGCTCCACTAAGTCTGAAAAGTGCTTCGCTAGGAATCGTGACCAAATCTCCACAATGTCTACTTCGGGGTAAACCGCTCCGCTGGCTTTAGAATTTGCGTGGTCCTCTTGTATTAATGAATAGAACTGTTCCAGTAGTTGGGTTTTCTTATCGATTCTATAGCCCTGGTTGTTGAGAATATGTTGGAGTTCTGATTCACGATCAATCGTTTGGGCGATACTGATATCACCGGTCCCGGACAAGACCAGGGTTCCGTAGATATCGAATACAATCGCTTGTATATCTTCCAAGGCGGACAGGCGTGGGCTCAGTCCTGTCGGAATCGGTTCGAGGGGTTCGTTGAGCTGCGGAAATAGATGGGCAAGCATGGCTCAGGTGCGCAAAAGGTTGAACCGGCGAGGATCCATGAATGCCTGGAGGACTTTTGTGGTGTCCAGAAACCCAGGGTGGGTGGGAGTTGATTCAACGATGGATTTGTAAATTCCAACCAAGGTCCTTCCGTAGGTCTGCGGATTGAAATGCATTTCGATTGCATTGCGATTGGTTTTGATAGTTTCGGAAGGCAATAATCGATCCAGCTTTTCAGGTGCAAAATCCAGCTTGAGAGTCTTGTTTTTGCAGATCAGTTCGATGACAGATTCCTGCATGGATTCATCGAGACGTCCGAAATCCACGAGGTCTCCTTGAGTCATATCCTCATAGGCGTCATCCGTCATCGATTTATGGAATACCTGACGATAGGTCTGGTAATACCGTACGAGCCCATCGTGGACGGTTTTGCGCAATCGATCTTTGCCGACCCAAGCCAAAGGAATGTCCAGTCGCGGATACAACCCTTCAAGGTGAATCCCGTATTCAGCGAAGTCTTGTGTGATTTCGGGTAGGTCGCGACCAACCAACTGGGCGTCAATCAGGTAGGGTTCAAGGTAGGCGAGGCCAAAGCCCTCGGCAATACTGGTTGTGGCGAGTGCGTAGGCTGAATAGAGTAGTGCGGAAAAGCTGTGCTTTGTCCCGAGATCGAACAGCATGGGGAGCCGTTGTTGCTTCGCGAATTCTACCCAGCGTTTGTAGATTGGAAGGGCTGTGGGGTTCGCGGGGGCCATGGTAGAACCGAAAACCTCGTCTTCATCGGCGGCGGCAGACCAAAGGAGTAGCTCGCCCAGGTTCTTGCGGCGGATGGATCGTGTAGGATAGAGGTAAAGCTTTTTGTCTCTTAGCAAGGTATCATTCAGAATCGCATCCGGGCCTACATCCAGCCAGACGGGATTGGTTAGAAGGTGGCACTGATTTTGATCAACTCCTGCTCTTTGAAAAAAACGGCGATCTCTGCCATTGATGAAGGCATAGCCGATATGGTCGCCGGTTGGATAAAGAATCTCATTGAGTTTCTCTATGTCTTTACCTGCGAGCTTTAGGAGTAGGGCCTTGTAGTTTTCCGGGCGACCATCCTCCGCAAAATCGTGAATCTGGAGCAGGAGCTTTTGTTTTTCTCTAGCCCATTGCGAAACGACCACGGGTAATTCTAAATTCTTGGCCAGACTGTGGTTGTGTACGTGCCAGATGTCTGGAAGAGACTGCCATTCCTTTCGACAGGCGGATTCGAGCGCATTTTTAAGCGCTTCAGCTGCTGATCGGGAAAAGGTGTCCTTGTAGGCAAGCTCTGGGATTATCCTGACATTGTCGAAAGGATAGGCCGTTTGCAGAGGCTTTTCGGAACAGAAGACCATCGATTCGATACCCTTTTCGTTGAGGGCACGTATGGTATTTTCGATGACCCGCGTCACTCCGCCGGGTTTCAAGTGATAGTGGACAATTGCGACGCGCATGGCTGAGGATCAAGATCGATTTGACCTGTTATTTCTTATCCAAATCAAATTTCTTTCGATACTCCGGGATTGAAGACATGGGAGGTCTTTCTTCCTCTTTAATCGTATGTTCGATTAACTGGTAGTCGCGGTCCTGGGCTTGAAAGTGTTTATAAATCTGGTTGAGTTCGGGTAGCTTATCGATGCTGCCATACTTTTGCAGGCGGTTGAAAAAACTTTGCAGGATTCCAAACGACATTTTCCCGAGAGAAATGGTGGTTTGATTGCGATGGATCCGCTGGTCCAGATCGGTCTGGCCAAATGCGCCCATGCCCCATTTATGGTAAACATCGAGGATGTGCGATGTTTCTACGCCATAGCCAATCGGGAAGGGAAGTTCTTGTAGGACTTCTCTACGCACGGCGTATTCTCCCGATAGTGGTTGTATTATACCGGTTAGTTCCGGGTAGAACATAGCAAAAAGTGGGCGTATCAGTATTTCGGTGACGCGCCCGCCGCCTGAAGGGCGAATGCCTTGTGAAAATGCGAGCGGGCGGTCGTAGAAGGCTTTTACGTACTGGATCTTTTTGTGGTAGATGAGAGGGGCGACCAATCCGTAAACGAAACGGGGGTGTATGTTTTTGATGTCTGCATCCACATATACGATGATATCGCCATTCAACTGATGGATGGCTTTCCAAAGATTTTCGCCCTTTCCGGGTTTGAATCCATGGCTGGGAAGAATGTCGGCAGAGAGATAAGTGTCGGCGCCGAATGAGGCTGCCACTTCCAGTGTCTTGTCCTTGGAACCGGAGTCGATGACGGCGATTTCATCGAGGAGCGGGTAGCGGTTCATCAACTCGGACTTGAAGATAATGATCTCTTTTCCGATTGTTTTTTCCTCGTTTAGCGTGGGAATACAGAGTGATATTTTCAGACCCTGTTTTTCTTTCTCCTCAATGAGGTGAAGTATATTCCAGAATTCGGAGTGGTGAAACGTGTTGGTTTCCAACCAGGTCTTTTTTTTCTTACTCATCGCAAAAGCCTCCATCCATGGCTTGTAGGATACCGACCAGTTGGGCCAGCCCGCTAAATATGGGAGTGATAGCTATGTGTTCGTTCTGACTGTGCATTTGCGAGGCGGTGGTGATTCCGATGGTGATTCCCGGGATTTCTTTGTCGATCAAAGCAGATAGCTCGCCAACACTGGGTTGGATTTTGGGTGTGACGCCCAGGCTTTCTTGAATCTTGCGTGCCGTTTTTGTGAGTGGGTGCGAAAAATCGATACCCCCAGGGCGCCGTCTGGCGACGACCTCCAGCTTTACCTCAGCCTGTGTGTTGGAAGAAACTTCATCGGCAATTTCGTGAATACGATTTTGCAATTCTCCGACCATTCCAGCTTGTTCGGAGCGAATTTCGAAATGGAGCGACCCGTTAGTTGGTACACTGTTGTAAGAATTTCCTGCATTCACGGATCCGTAGGTAATAGTCGTCCTGGGCTTTGTTGGCAGAGGGATCGCCATCATTTTGGTGATAACTTCATTCAGGATGGTAATAGCTCCTGAACTTTCAAATAAGGTCCAATCGTATTCGCGCGGAATGTTACAGGTGATTTCACCTCGTAGCATTCCCATGGATGAGTAGCTAAGGCGGCCCAGTTGAGCGCCTTCCACGAATAACCCGTAATCGACGGGTACTTTGCTGTTTTTCAAGAAAAACCGAATACCTGCCAGATCTCCGCGTCCCAGGCTCCGTGTGATGCCCATGAGGAGAATATTATTTTTTAGCTGGATTCCGAGTTGTTCGAGAATCTGGGGTATGGATGCCACAACAGCGCATCCCAAGGAGTTATCAGCAATTCCCGGCCCGAAGATCTGCTCCGACTCAACTCTGACGGTATGGTCTATCGTGTGGTTGAATACGGTGTCGGTGTGTGCTGCGACCAGGATGTTTTTTTCGCCCTTTGAGCCCCGGATAAAACCAAACCCGTTTCCGAATTCGTCGGTAGAGATGCTGTCAAGCCCGGCTTCAGTAAATCGATCGAGGAAAAACCGGATACGAGGTTCTTCCTCGAAGGTAGGGGCTGGGATTTCGCCCATCATCACTAGATTTGCCAGTATGATTTCTCGAATATTTTTGAGTTGATCCCGACTGGAGACCACATGGTTTAGAAGGTCGTTGATAGTTTTGGGAGCTTTAGCCATAGTGTACATAGAAGGTTAAATCACCTTAGGTATGATTTTAGCTGGTGCTGGGTATGTATTTGCAAGACCCTAATGTAGTCTTACTGGATTACTCTGGTTGATCTCCGTCCTTTAATCACGCTTGCCTGTGAAGTTCATTACATCTCCAAAGCCTATCTCTTATAACAGTGCCAAGAATATCGGCTTTATCTCGACGCGGTTTGCAGGAACGGATGGGGTGACCCTCGAATCCGCCAAGTGGGCCCAGGTGCTTTGGGACGATAAAAACGTCAGTTATTGGTATGCAGGGCGGTTGGATAGGCATCCAGACATCAGTATGTGTGTGCCGGAGGCCTTTTTCGGACACTCGGAAAATCAGTGGATCAATAGTCGGATTTGGGGAACCACCTATCGAAGTCGATTGGTCTCTGATAGAATTCAGGAAATGGTGAGGTACTTGAAGGAAACGCTCTATGATTTCGTCGATAAGTTCAAAATCGATATTATTGTTCCCCAGAATGTACTGACGATACCGATGCACCTTCCCTTGGGCATAGCGGTTACAGAATTTATTAACGAGACCCAGATTCCAGTGATCGCTCATCATCATGATTTTTTCTGGGAACGTACGCGTTTCGCCGTAAATTGTGTGCATGACTACTTGGACATGGCCTTTCCCTGTAAAGGCGACAACATGCGTCACGTGGTGATCAATCAAGCGGCCCAGGAGCAGTTATCGCTTCGTAAAGGGGCATCGTCACTGCTCATCCCCAATGTATTTGACTTTGATAATCCGCCTTTGGAGATGGATGATTATGCGAAGGATTTTCGTCAGGAGGTTGGGTTGGCTGAAGATGACATTTTCATCCTGCAACCAACCAGAATCGTTCCGCGAAAGGGAATTGAGCATGCCATCAAACTGGTAGGGTTGCTGAATGATCCGCGTTGTAAACTCGTAATTTCCCATGATGCCGGGGATGAGGGATTTGAATACCAGCACATGCTTGAAGAGTTGGCGCATGAGGAAGGTGTTCAGTTAATGTTTATTGCTGATCGCGTGGCTGATATCCGCCAACGTAACAAAGATGGGAAGAAGATGTACACGCTTTGGGACCTGTATCCTCACGCAGATCTGGTAACCTACCCAAGCATTTACGAGGGATTTGGTAATGCATTGCTCGAGGCTCTTTATTTTCGAGTGCCTGTGGTGGTAAACCGGTATTCTATCTTTATTCAGGATATTGAACCCAAGGGGTTTCGCTTACCGGTCATGGATGGCTTTGTGACGAGTAGCGTTCTGAAGCAGGTGCAACGAATATTGAATGATCCCGAATACCGCGAGCAAATGGTGGATCATAATTACACTCTGGCCCGTAAGTTCTACAGTTACTCCGCCTTAAGGAGAAGTCTCCGCACAATCATCACCAGTCTGACAGGGCTAAGCCCAAATTAAGAATAATTTTGCCTTATACAGCTATGCCAACCGTTGTTGATAAGACTCACCTGGAACAGATAAAACGTCGTTTTTTCCGACTTTATGGAGAAGACGCTGAACGCTGTATTGGGCGTATGCTCATGATGGTAGGGGCCTATGGAGTCGGGTTGAACCCGTATTCGGTGAACGAGCTTTGGAATGAATCAGATGTCGTGTTGATTACTTACGGAGATAGTGTCCGGAAAGACGTCGCCGAAGAAACACCGATACAAACGCTTCGAGATTTTTGTAGTCGTCGGCTCAAGGGTGCGATCAAGGTGGTTCATATCCTTCCGTTCTATCCCTGGAGTTCAGATGATGGGTTCTCAGTAAAAGATTACCGCGAGGTGGACTCTGATTTAGGGAATTGGAAAGACGTCGAGGCCTTTGGCAATGATTTCCATCTCATGTTTGATCTCGTTGCGAATCATTGCTCGAGCAGGAGTAGCTATTTCAAGGAGTATATTGGTGGAATTCTCCCCTTCAGCACCTACTTTAAAGAAGGAAACCCCGAGGATGATCTCTCTGAGGTTATCCGCCCTAGAACATCCCCTTTGCTTACCAAATTCGAAACAAGAGACGGTCCTAAATACGTATGGACGACCTTCAGTGCCGATCAGGTAGATCTCAATTGGGAAAATCCGGATGTCTTTTTTGAGTTCCTGGACATATTGATGTTTTACATATCGAAGGGGGCTCGGATCGTGAGACTCGACGCGATTGCGTTCCTATGGAAAACGGTTGGAACCAATTGCCTTCACCTTCCGGAGACTCATGAGATCGTAAAGCTCTACCGCGACATTTTATCGATGGTGGCTCCTCATGTTATATTGTTGACTGAAACGAACGTTCCTCACGAAGAGAATATCAGTTATTTCGGCCGGTCCGATGAAGCCCACATGGTTTACCAGTTTAGCCTGCCACCCCTCTTGCTCCACGGGTTGCTATCTGAAAATCCTGGGCGCCTCAGGGCTTGGGCAGAATCACTGGGGGATATTCCTCCCGGGTGCACATTCTTTAACTTCACGTCTTCTCATGACGGAATCGGGATGCGACCCTTGCAAGGTCTGCTTCCCGACAAGGAATTGAAATGGTTAGTTGGTGAAGTCAAAAAGCGTAAGGGGCATGTAAGTTATAAAACCAACTCCGATGGTAGTAAGAGCCCTTACGAATTAAACATTACCTACTTTGAGGCTTTGTCGGTTCCGGGAAAGCCAAGTGACCCTCTGGGTATTGAACGTTTCCTTACGTCTCAGTATATCGCCCTGTCATTTCGTGGGGTACCAGCAGTTTATATACATTGTCTAACTGCGTCTTTGAATGATCACTCAGGAGTTAAAGAATCTGGGATCCCAAGGCGTATCAATCGGCATAAGTGGGATGTGAATGAATTGGACGGGCTCCTGGATGATGCGTCGACAGTTCATAGCCAAATCTTTAATGAGTTTTCCTTGGTCCTAAGGAGACGAGCGAGTTACCCAGCGTTCCACCCGGACGCACCACAGGAGATTATGGATGCGGGTCTTGATGTGTTTGCCTTGAAAAGAACGTCGGTTCTCGGGGATCAGCGAATCTTTTGTATCAGTAATTTCACTTCAGAGCCTACGGTTGTTAAAGGTGTACCTGAATTACTTGGTGAATCATATTTGACTCAGGTTAAGGACATCATTTCCGGGCGTACTAAGTCGATATCCAAAGGTGGATTGAGGCTGAAAGGGTATCAAACGGTTTGGTTGGTCTTGACCTAGAAGAATTCGACTGGACAATCAGGCGTCATGCTAGGTGAGACTTAGCGACGTTAATTTTACCCCGTATCATTACATTGATTGCTAAGTTTCTAATTTGGATCCTCTACCGTGTGCGAGTGCATGGTCGTGAACATGTGCCTAAAGATGGTGGTGCGATCTTGGTCAGTAACCACATGACTTATCTGGATGTGGTGTTTCTTACTATCGCTACCCGCAGAAAAATTCGATTTATAGCGTCTGATACTCTCCACAAGACCAATCGTTTGAGGTGGTTGCTGAGGCTTTCATCGATAGAGTTGATTCCCCCCGCCAAGACTCGGTCTTTTTTTGAAAATAACATAGAACATCTTAAATATGGCGGCTTGCTTGGAATATTCCTGGAGGGCCAGATTTCCCGAACAGGCAGTCTGATGGCTTTAAAGCCGGGGTTCGATGCGATTGCCCGAGAAAGTGGAATAGCAGTGATACCCGTGTTTATGGATAATCTCTGGCAGACACGGTTTTCATTTTTTAGCGCCAAAGGAATGCACTTTAAAAAGAAACCGTTACGGATGGTTATCAATATTGGCATCGGCAATCCCCTGGCTCCGGATACGATCAGTCTATCCCGGGTGCGCGAATCACTGTTGGACCTATCAGAAGCCTGTTTTCAAAGGCGTAAAGAGCTCGAAGGGCATATAGCAGACCACTGTTTTCGAGGCATGGCTCGTAATCCGTTTTTTGAGCAGCTTGTTGATTATACAACGGGTCGAAAATCGCTCAAATCAGGCATCATACTGGCACTGGCTCTACTTGTATCCAAGTATGTGAGGGCGAACATACCTGCTGAGAGGGTCGGCATCGTTCTTCCCCCAGGCATTGCGGGAACTGTCGCTAATCTCGGGGTTTTATTTGCGGGGAAGATACCCGTAAATCTCAATTTCACCGCCGGGGCGGCTGCGATTCAATCATCCTATCGCAAGGGTGAAATCGACACGGTGATTACTGCAGACGCGTTGAAGAAAAAGATTCCCAACTTTCCTTGGCCGGAAGATACGGTCGATATCGTTCCGATCCTTCAGGGCTTTGACAAGAAAGCCATCCTTCTACGTTACCTGCTCATCATTGTGGTTCCATCGGCTTTGATGGTCCGGTTTTGTGGTATCCCCCGGTACGGAGATGACGAAGAAGCGGGATTGTTGTTTACCAGCGGGAGTTCTGGTGAACCGAAAGGTGTCCCGCTTTCGCATCGGAATATTCTATCGAATGTTTTGCAGATCGACGAGATCGCTCTACTCAGTAAAGACGATACTTCACTCATGTGTTGTTTACCGATCTTCCATAGCTTCGGATACACGGTTACACTTTGGTATCCCCTGATACGGCGGCTAAAAATGGTTACGATACCGTCGCCGTTGGAGCAGAAAAAAATCGCCGATGCGATCGAAGCTGAAAAAGTGACTGTGTTTATCGGAACGCGAACATTCTTCAAGCCGTATGTAAAACGAATACAGGCGGAAAAAATGAAGAGCCTCGATTTGGTGGTGGCCGGAGCGGAGAAGGTAACGCCTGAGTTTTTTAACCTTTGGCGTGACAAGTTCGGGTCAGAGATTTTCGAAGGATACGGCATCACTGAGACGTCTCCGGTTGCGAGTGTGAATTTAAAGAACCCCCCTCAGGTCGATAGAGAAGCGGCGCCTCAAGTTGCTTATTGTCGTGGTTCTGTGGGACGACTGGTTCCCGGGATTACAGCTCGTATTAAAGATCCCGATACGGGCCAGGAACGTAGCTTGTTTGAACCCGGGATGTTGTACCTCAAGGGAGGAAACATCTTTGAAGGTTATTTGGATGACCCTGCGCGCAATCGCGAAGTTCTTAAAGACGGTTGGTTTAAGACGGGAGATCTGGCCCGGTTCGACGAGGATGGGTTTTTATACATTGAAGGGCGTGAATCACGATTCTCGAAGATCGGTGGTGAAATGGTTCCTCACGAAACGATTGAAACCAAGATTATTGACGTTCTGGGTTTGAAAGAGGAAGAGCTCTTACCATTGGTAGTGAGTGCGCGGCCGGATGACAACAAAGGTGAAGTACTTGTACTGCTAAGTGTTATTGATATTGATGCTGAAGCATTGCGCATTAAGCTTACCGAGGAAGGTTATCCCAACTTGTGGATACCCCGTATTGTAAAACGTGTTAAAGAGATTCCAGTGCTTGCCAGTGGAAAACTCGATTTGAAAGCCTGTCAGGCAATGGCCTCAGAAAAGGGGGATTAACCTAAGCTGCATTCTACTGTGAGCAGGACAAACTGTAGTTGGTTTTGGCTCTTTCATAGACTGAGTTTTCCCAGAACCTGGGAAGATCCCGGTTGGGATTCTTATCGTGATTAGCAAATATCAGAAGTTCAGTCTCTTTGAGTACGATTACCTCTTCTCTCCAGTCTCCACAAACGTCGGCGACATAAACTCTTTCCGCGCCTTGGGTTAGCTCCTTGACGATGTCTCCTGTCAGAGGATCAAAAATACACACGCTCTTCTTGGCGTTTTTGGTTCGGCCGCATGCATACTGTTGGGTTCCGCCGTCCCAGTGAATGATCGAAACGTTTTCGACACCGTCTTTCCAGAATTCAGTTTGATACCCGGGAGTTTTTTCACCATCCACGACTACATTTCCGAGGTGGTCGAATACGAATGGGTATCTGCTGTTTTCCGAGTTCGCAGCACACCAGATATACCTGTTGTTGGGATCGTGTCCGAAAGAACCTGCCACAGCGTATTTGGGCTTCAGGTGTTGATGATGACTCTCCCATATTAGACGGTCATTATTCAGCAAAAACACCCGGTTTTCACCTCCATTTTCGAGGATGACCGTTTCGAGACCGTCAAGGTCGAGCCTGATATTGGCAGGGAAAAGAGCATCAATGTGATTGCTTTCATTGTTTGCGGTCATCGGGATTCCGGGCTGGGCAACTCCGTCAGAATCGATAGTTGAGCCTCCTAAAACCTCGTCCCTACCATCGTTGTTGATGTCCGCCAGTCGCAATCCTCCATGGGCACATCCAAAATAGTCATGGCGCTCCCAAATTGGAGAGTAGTTCTTCATGAGAAGGTCTTCGACGGTATAAGCCTGGAGGTAACGACCTAACCGGTAGCCCGTCTTATTGGTGGACTGTAGGATAATGTCCCGGTCTCCCCAACCTCGTAAATTGCAGATCGCGGCTATCTCCCAGGATTCGCATTCAGGAGGGCAGGGTGGTGCAGAGACCCACTCTTCTCGGCCGGTGACACCATCAAGTACGTGCAAGGCTCCCTGATTATCCAGATAAATGATTTCGAGTCTTCGGTCACCGTCGATATCAGCTATCTGGACTCCTGGTGAATGGTCTCCGGGGAGTCCATTTTTCTCCGCCTGTTCCGTGAGACGAATATCTACTTCCTGACTCCATACCTTTCCTCCAAAGTGGCCATAGAGACTTAAAGATCCCGGAGCAGTAATCAGGAAATCCATCAATCCTACCTGAGTTATTGGGGCGCACAGAATTCCTCCAGCTGATGAGGAACCGTAGGGGTCGTCCAGTTTGATCTCAAATGGGTTGCTACCGTAGTCAGGCCAATTGCGTTGGGATCTTGATGTGAGCATAAGTCGGAATAGAGGGTATCATCGTTTTCTCAACCTATGGAATCAAAATCGAGCGGACTAGTTGGGAAGAATGGTATAGGTCCCAATCGGTTCTCCTGGTAATAAGGGCAAGTAGTCTTTCCCCGCCCATTTACTGTGAAGGTCGCGATAGTTTTTTGAAAGAAAGTGTCCACTTTGGCCGCAACCCATTTGGAATAGACTGTCTTCCAACTTACCAGGAGTCATGATGACGCGGACTCCGGCAGCGAGGCTATGGCTCAGGACCTTGGGGCAATAGTGGTCACCGTCCAGCCCAATTTGGGGCATACTTAAGAGTCCATTGAGGGCAGGAATTGCGTAGGAGATAGGGTGGCGATAGTCGGATTGGTTTCGATTGCCCCAACGAAAACCTTCCCATCCTCGCTCCTCTACATGCAGTATGAGGTCCCCGACCACAGTGGAGAACTGCGTTTGCCAGGAATCGTAGACTGGGTTCAGGAGATAGTCCGGTTGTTGAGAGACAATTTGGAAAACAGCCTCTTCGGTCATGAATCGAAACGGATCGAAGCCCTTTGGATCGAATGCGATTGCGGGCGATGTGATATGCCGGAGCACCTCAACACTGAGTCGGGATCGGAAGTCACGGATAAGAGAGTAGCCGAATGAATCAACATCGGCCCGTCCGTTCCATGATTCGACTTCCTGTTTGAACCGTTTGAAATGGGGTGACGAACTTTCCATCTCTACCAGGGTATTCAGCAGAAGCCTCTGCCACCGAATGAGGAAGGTGACAGTGTTGTCATGCTGAATCTCTATCATTGTACGGGGGCTGTGTTTCTCTCGAACGAACAGTTTTTCTTTGATCTGGTAGGCACGTGGAAACTCCGAGTAGTCTCCGCTCCCCATCTTCATATAAGCTTTGCTGCCGTGTACCCGATTGTTCGCGGTCCAGAGTCTTCCGTTGTCAGGATTTAGCACTTTCGGCCATTCCCTTGCTTCGAGCTTTTGGGTCCAGATATTTTCAGCCTCACTGGCGTAGATCGCCTCGAAAGGATCACTGCCGTTTCGATCTGGAAAAAACCCTGACAATGTCCAGGCGATGTTATCCTCTGCGTCGGCCATTAGAAAATTTTGCACGGGCAGGTTTGCTTCGTGGCTGTGTTTAAGGAAGTCCTTAGTCGTCAGGTATTGCTCCGTTAACATCGACTTGATATTGATCGCGTCCGGGTGATAGGCGGCCCACCGGCGGACCCTTTTTAGTCCGTTGGGTGTATCGCCTAACACGGGTCCCCACTGGGTGTATTCGATTTCCAGCTCAACCGGTTCTCCTCCTTTTACTTCAATGATTTCCTGCTTTTTTTGAATCTGGGCTGTACCATTGCTGGTTTTGAATTCCGGGAATCCTGATTCAGTCGGCTCAAGTATTATCAGGTCGTCGGTATCGAGTGAACTATTGGTAAGGGCCCAAGCGAATTGCTCATTGGTCCCGATGGCGATGCTTGGAATCCCTGGAACTCCAAATCCATGGACGTTTATCCAGTCGGTCGTGCCATCGGGTATGTAAGTATATGAAACTTTGTACCAAGTGTTCGGAACCCCTAAGTTTAGGTGTGGATCACCCGCAAGTATGGGAGATCCTGTAGTCGATAATGCTGAACTTACAACCCAGTTGTTACTTCCCGGCATGCGTTCTATCTCATTGGGTATTTCCAATATGGCAGTGTCTTTGTATGTGGGTTTGAGGTAGGAAAATGCTTTAGGGCCAGGTATCTCTGTTTCCAGAAATCGACTCCCATCGATAGCGGCTTCCCAGGCGTGAGATTTACCGTCGATGAATTCAACCACCTCATCCGGAAGAGTTTGGCGAACTACCCAACGTGCGTAGTCCAAATCCGGGTTGTTTTGCAGGTCCAGATAGAATGCAAAGATGACTAGGATCGTGTCTTCTGGTCGCCAAGGTTGAGGTTTGGATTTTAGCATCCAGTATTCAGGTGGTCTGGAAGCAAGACTTTGGAGTCCCTCGTTTACGCCTTTTGTATAGTACTCAAGAAACTGCCTGTCGTGATCTTTCAGGTTTTCTATAATGATCAGTGCACGTTCGCGGAAGCTGTGGATCCTTGCGGCGCGATCCATATCAATAGCGGATGAACCGACGAGTGCTGCAAGTTCTCCGGCGACGGCCCGTCGGGTAAGATCCATTTGGAAAAAACGGTCTTGGCCATGGCAGAACCCGACACCGTAGGAAATGGATTCTCTAGACAGTGCCTTAATTACCGGAACTCCAAGTGCGTCACGCTCAATCGTGACCGGTTCGGAAATTGAATGACTGGTCTGCGTTCCTGTGACATCCGGTAAACTGCCTCGTAGCAACAGAAACAATCCCGCCATCGCTATGATTAGTAGTCCTACCAAGGTTGCTGATGTTCCAACAAGTATTCTAAAAATTGATCTCATTGATGATGATGAAATTGAGTGCCGTTTAGCGGCTGGGTATCGTGGGAATTCATTTTTCTACCCCTAGTGTCTGGGCTAGCATTACTGAACCGCTTATTCCGGTGATCACGGTCGCAAGCCAGGGATTAAGAGTATGAGTGACGGTGAGTAGCAATATGAGTATTACTTGCACTACCGCCGTGATGGTTATCGATCTTGCGATGGAACGAGCTTGCTTAAAGCGCAACCATTCCCCGACTAGCAGCTTGAGACCACTATTGGTGACCACAGCGTCTGTGAAGGGTAGTGCGAATGGGTCACCGTTTTCTATCATTAGACTGGCAGAGGCTTTCTCAAACGCAGGAATATCGCTTCGCCCGTATCCTAGGTACAGTACGTGTTTCTCCTGACTTCGGATCTCATCGACGAGTTCCATCTTCTCTCTAGCCGAGGTGACTTTCTTGAGTGGATGCCCGCTGAAAGTGTCGATCTTGGTTCTGGTATCATTGGTAACGATCGTGACGTGCAACCCATTTTTCGATGCTTCATCAAGAAACTCCAGACCGCTCTCTTTAATATTTTCATCCCACACGAAGATCGCGGCTGGGATATCGTTCAGAGTGACAAAGAGCCTTTGCCTGGGTGTTTGTTCTCCTACTTGGGCGTTCAACTGCTTAAATCCACTGTGAGTGTAATAAGGCATTGACCGCAGTGACCCGACGCGAACGAATATGCGGTGTTCTTCTTCGTCGTATATCTCCGCTTCGATCGTTCCGTGATCCGATTGAATCAGTTGTTTGACCGTAACCGTTTTTTCGGCGGCATTTGTGGAGAAGTAATGAGCGCCGAGGGAGAGGTGGGCCTTTTCTTCCATGGCCCGAATCGCCCGGATAAGAAAAGGGGATTTTCCATGGAAATGCTTGGAAATAATGATCTTCTTCTTGCTGATTCCCGGCTCGGTTAAGATGCCTGTCTTTTCGAGCACTATTTCCAATTGATCACTGAACAACTCGACCAGCTTTAATTTTCGGAATCGAATGCCTTTTAAGGCGGTAACGATAAATCTTCTGCGCCATAGTAGTGGAAGGATCAATACGATTCCCCACGGGTTTAGTCCGATCAAAAGAGATACTGCGGGAACGATTCCTGCGGTCCAATCTCCCTGAATGTAGGAATACGTGAATTGAGCGCAGAGGATAAATACGATAAAGTTAATCCAGATAATCCTGAGTATGTTCTGTCTTCTATTGAAGATGAGCGACTGGAACTGCGAGAGCCAGGAGGATTCGGATTCCACGTGGGCCTCGTGTTGGGATTTCCCGTTTTCAGTCGCTTGGATTACAAGCTCTCCTTCAATGAGAATCTCGCCAGCACTCACTGTTTCACCGATGCCGCAGCGACGTGGAACGGGTGTTGCCTGCGTAGATGCCTGATTGATGAGCCCGTAGCCCTCTTTTATGATACCGGCAACCCATATACGATTTCCAGTGGCAACCTTCACCAAGTTGCCGGCTTTGACGGAGTCGATACCCACGGCTTTGGAGTATTTTGACTCTTGTACGACCTCCAGTTCAGGACCGTCACCGGCCTCAAGAGCGTCAGCTGTTTGCTGGAGTATCTGATCGTATTCGCGGTATTTCCTCTTGGTTATTCCGTAGCCGGCAAAGAGTATAGGAAGGATTCCTAAAAAATGATTCTGTATGTTCTTCTGTGCCTCGAAAGCCGATCCAATCAGGCAAAACAGAAAAAGTGTCAGCATATAGAAATCGGCAGTGCTCCGGCGTCTACTCGTCAACTCTTTGATCAAGATGGGGATCCCTTGAATACACACCAGTCCCAATGCTACGGCAATCAAAGTATGGATTATCAGATAGCCACTGCCTCCTTGAATCGAAGGTATAAGCCTTCTCAATATTTCGACTAACAGTGCGATGACGCCGCTCGCTGTACTCGACCATTCCAAAAGAGACAAAGGTGTCTTTTTAAGAGATGGTTCAGGCAACTGAGTCTTCAGCGCGTCTTCAGGAGTTAAAGCCATACAGGAAGCTGCTATATTGGATGACCGCCTCTGTTTTTAAAAACTGAGTGAAAACGTTGCGAAGCGATCTGGTAGGTTGAGTCGATAAGTGTTTAGCGTTCCAGTTCATTTCTCATGTTTTACTTGGTAAACAGCAAATTCTGACACCCTTGGTTTTGACCTTCTTGTTACATCCATTTTCGAGACTTTTTCACCGCATAACAAAGCATCAATAGTTTAATCAATACTGACCGATACCAGGCGTTCCTGAGCGTTGATTTATGAACAAATATTTTATTCAAAAACACTATCCACTTTCCAATCTCGACTTCAGGGAGTTGTGGGACATTACCAGCCATTTCAGAGGATGTCACCCCGCATTGGCCTATGTGTCTTACACGGTTGAAACCTTCAGTGGACCGATCGTAACCGACGAAGTAGATGTATCATTGATACTCCAGAAGATTGCTCGTTGTGGCGAGATTATCGACAGTATCCGGGTTCGTTTGACACCAGAGCTGGGAAGTCAGGATATGCCGTCTGCCGAATTGGTCTATGTCAGCAGAGAAAAGATACAATACAAACCGGGGCTGACATTAACAAGTTCCGCGAGCTCCAAGTTGTCCATCTTCAAATTCGAGAGCATGCTATTCGAGCATTACGAAGACCTTCGGGAAACGGAACCCAATGTAAAGTTTGGAGATCCTTGTGAGATTCTTGCAGCGGTTGTAGATATTCGTGGGTTTTCCCACTTCTCAGAGCGCCCTAATATTGAATCCCCTTACCTGTGTGGGGTGATGGGAGCTTTCTACCAGATTATTCAACGCAGTTTTGCAAAATACTCTCCCGAGATGATCAAATTTATGGGGGATGGTGTTCTCGCGGTTTGGCAAACAACGTTTGAGGATCGCCAGTATGCGGTCGATGCCGCTGTGGAAGGTTGTTTACATTTGAATAGTCGTTATCAACGTCTGCGCAAGAGTCCTCATTTTACCGAAGGGACCCCTGATTCATTGGGTGTCGGTATTTCGATTGGATTGGGAAGTAAACTGCCGTTTGATGGAGACTACATCGGTCGCCCCATCAACGTTGCCACACGCCTTTGTGGGGTCTGTCCAGGAGGTAAGATCTTTGTTGATCAGGCAGTTCCGAATCTGGATCCCTCCATTGAGAAAAAGGAGACGGCCGTAGAAGTTAAAACCTATGGGAAATATTACCTCTGGTCTATTCAGGCTGAAGAAGGCGTATTGGTCTAACGATTGCGTTGACCCAGTGCAGCTGGCTGTGACAATGGGCGGCTTATGTTTGGCCCCGATGCCCAGTATTTAGCGATCCAGATACACTTGTTCACCACACTCTTTATGACGGGAGTTATTTGGTACGTACAGGTGGTTCATTATCCGTATTTGGCTTTTACAGCCACGTCTTCAGCGTCAGAAGCGGCCGAATTTCATCAACGTCGCACAGGCTATATCGTTATGCCGGTTATGTTTCTGGAATTGGGTACCGGTATCTTCTTACTTAGTAGTACTTGGATGATGCTTTTTAGTCAGGTATTTTGGCTCAACCTGTTCCTTCTCCTGGCGATCTGGGCTGTGACTTTCCTTAAGTTCATGCCATTGCATAAAGCCCTGCTCAAAAGCTTGGAGCCCAGTTTGATTAAGTCACTTGTAACAGTGAACTGGATACGAACTGCGCTATGGACTGTTCGGGCGATTCTATTAGTCAGTTTTCTGGGTTAGTGAGCCTGTAACCAGTTTGCGCCAGTTCCGAGATCTACGACGATAGGGACTGGAAGGGGCAGGGCACCTTGCATGCATTCGGCGATTTTTTGGGGGAGAAAGTCTTTCTCATCCAAGTGGAGGTCGAATACCAGCTCATCATGGATTTGAAGAAGCATGCGGGATTTCGTTTGCTCCTCCTCTAAAAGGTCCTGGACTCGGCGCATCGCGATTTTGATCATGTCAGCGGCGGTGCCTTGGATAGGGGTATTGATCGCAATCCTTTCAGCGCCAGCGCGCACCGTTCCGTTGGCTGAATTGATATCTCTAAGTGGTCTGCGTCTACCGAGCAGTGTTTCTACATAACCGTTTTTGCGTGCTCCTTCGATTGTGGATTCCATCAGGTCTTTGATTTTTGGGTACTGCTTGAAATACTCGTCGATGATTGCGGCGGATTCGGCGCGTCCTATCCCCAAACGTTGTGCCAATCCATGGGCACTGATTCCGTATATGATGCCAAAGTTTACCATTTTGGCGGTTCTTCGCATGTCGGAAGTGACCTCTCCGAGGGTAGTGTTGAAAATACGGGCGGCCGTGGCTGAGTGAATATCCTGATTGTTTATGAAGGCTTCCATCATGGCTTCCTCTTTACTCAAAGCAGCGCAAATTCGGAGTTCGATCTGGGAATAGTCAGCAGCCAGCAAGGTAAAGGTATCTCCTCCGGGTATGAATGCCTTGCGGATTTCCCGGCCTCGATCTGTCCGTATGGGTATGTTTTGCAGATTAGGGTTGGAGGAGTTTAGACGCCCAGTTGCAGTAACCGTTTGATTGTAGGTGGTGTGTATACGCCCGGTCGCTTTGGAAATAAAGCTTGGTAGGGTATCGACGTAGGTGTTCTTGAGCTTGGATGCACCTCGATGATCAAGGATGCATTGAACGATCTCGTGCTGAGGAGCTAATCTGGCAAGCACTTGCTCATTGGTCGCGTATTGCCCCGTTTTCGTTTTCTTGGCCTTGGGATCCAACTTGAGAATATCGAATAAAACCTGCCCAAGCTGTTTCGGTGAATTGAGGTTGAAATCGGTTCCTGCCAACTCGCGGATCTTGTCCGACAAACTCGTGATTTCGGTCTCTAGCTCCCCGGAAAAAGCCTTTAGGGTTTCTGGGTCTATGCGAACGCCAATGGCTTCCATTTTTGCCAGAACGGATATGAGGGGTGCTTCGACCTCGTTGTAAACTTTCTCCTGTTGGGTTTCCTTCAAAAGCGGTTCCAGAACCCCCTTAAGTTGAAAAGTTATATCGGCGTCCTCGGCAGCGTAGTCGACTACCTGCTCGACGGGGATGTCGCCCATGGACCTCTGGTCTTTTCCTTTCTCTCCAACAAGTGTTGTAATAGAAATGGGTTTGTAGCCGAGCAATGATTGGGCGAGGAAGTCCATGTTGTGCCGTTGATCAGGATCCACGAGCGTGTGGACAATCATGGTATCGAATAATGGACCTTGAACTTCGATTCCATGGTGTAGCAAAACCCCATAGTCGAATTTCAGGTTGTGACCGATCTTCTCTATATCTGGATTTGTGAAAACGGGTCTGAGGGCGTCAATGAATAGCTTCCTTTGATCGGGATCAGTCGGGATCGATACGTAGTAAGCTTTCTTTGTCTCGTATGAAAATGCTACTCCGAGCAGGTCGGATGTCAGGATGTCGAGCCCAGTCGTTTCAGTGTCGAAGCAAAAACTGACCTGTTTCTTGAGCTCAGTTGCGAGTGACTCAATCCCCTCGATGGAATCGACCAGTGTGTAGGTAGGCTTTTCGGATTCAAAAGTTTTAAAGGTCTGCTCTTCCTGAGGCGAACCTGAGCCGTTTGGATCGTCATCGAAGGACATGTCCATCTGGGCTCCCTGACCTCTACCTGCGATAAACGAGTCACCAAACAACCGTTTGCCAAGCGCATTGAACTCCATTTCGACGAAAAGAGGTTTCAGAATCTCAGGATCCGGTTCGTTCAGTTTGAGGTCTTCAATAGTTGTGTCGACAGGAGCGTCTATCCAGATCGTTGCCAGCTTTTTGGATATACGTGCCTGCTCAGCAAAGTTTTCGAGGTTTTCTTTTTGCTTCCCTTTTAGCTGATCGGTGTTGGCGAGTAAGTTCTCGATGGATCCAAACTGTCGAAGTAGCTTGGCCCCGGTTTTTTGTCCGATGCCTGGGACACCGGGAATATTGTCGGCACTGTCGCCCCACAGACCGAGTAGGTCGATAACCTGTTCAGGAGAATCGACCTCGTATTTACTTTTTACCTCCTCGACTCCCAGTATTTCGACGTCCGAGCCTTGGCGGCCAGGTTTGTAAAGAAAAATGCCGGGCTCCACTAGCTGGGCAAAGTCTTTGTCCGGTGTAACCATATAGACATCGAAGCCCTCTTTCACATAGCGTTTTGCGAGTGTTCCAATAATGTCGTCCGCTTCATAGCCATCTTTGATCAGTGTTGGTATATTGAATCCTTTTGTAACTTCGTAGACAAAGGGAATGGATGCTCTCAAGTCTTCCGGCATCTCCTCTCTCTGTTCCTTGTATGCTGGAAAGTCTAGATGGCGCTGGGTCGGCGCTGACGTGTCAAAAGCGACCGCCAAGTGGGTCGGTTCCCGGTTCTTGATAAGATCGAGGATCGTGTTCGTATAGCCGAAGATGGCGCTGGTATTGAAACCTTTGGAGTTTACAATTGGATTGCGGATAAATGCAAAATGCGCCCGGTAAATGAGCGCCATGCCATCGAGTAAATATAGCGTTTTTTTTGAGGCCATGAGTAGAAAGTAGTTATACCCTAGCGACGGGTAGACAGAGATAAAGCGGAAACCTCGACCTATCACAATCGGCAAACGAGTGTTTAAGTTATTTACGGCTTTGGATGTCCTCTGCTAAGGATGCGGCATGAATAATGAGACTTACAGCGGTCTGGATGCAGACTATTACGACGAACTCCTGGAAGGAGAAATGGATGACTTGTCGTTTTGGACTGAAAGGGTGAAGGAAGCTGCCGGACGATCCTTAGAAGTTGGATGTGGAACCGGACGTATCTTGATCCCATTGCTTAAGGAGGGTTTGCAAGTGGATGGTATGGACATTTCAGAGCGCATGGTCTCGTTGCTGATAGAAAAGACTACGGAGCAGGATTTCGACACCGATGTGCGGGTCCAAGCCATGGAGTCGCTGGCTATGGGAAAGGCTTATTCTTTTATATTCATCCCGGGGTTTTCGCTGCAGATGGCGAATGGTCGGGAGGGTTTGCTGGAAACACTTCGGCGTTGTTGGGAGCACCTTTTACCTGGTGGACGGTTGGCGGTATCCATTTTCTTTCCATGGGAGGAAATGGAGGACGATCATGCAGAAGAATGGCAGTTACGTAAAAAAGTCACCCGCCCGGACGGTTCCCATCTCGATTGCCATCAGTCCGTAACAATGAATTTGGAAGAACAAAGTCTACTATTGAAAAGTCGTTACCGACTGATTGATGGCTCCCGCCAGCTTCAGAAGGAGGAGATCTGTGATATCCATATGCTTTGGTTCTATCCCCATGAGTTTCACTTGCTACTTGAGGAGACTGGCTTTGAAGTGATTGACACATTTTCTGAATACACTGATGAACCGCTGGACGAATGCACTCTTCACGCCGTTATTCTAGCTCAAAAGGCTGCAGATTGATGAGGTATGATTGAGCTTGAAAATATATCACTGCGGTATGGGCCGAAGGTGATTTTCAATGAGGTCGGCGTTGTCATCAACGCGCGCGATCGGATCGGTCTGGTTGGTTCCAATGGGGCAGGGAAGACGACACTTATCAAATCGTTGCTAGGAAAGACGGAAGTTGATTCCGGACGTATCGAAATGGCTAAGTTTGTGTCCCTTGGCTACCTGCCTCAGGACGGAGTATCTATTTCAGGATTGCCGCTCCGTCAGGAAGTAGAGGAAGCGTTTGAGTCGGTCATCGCACTGCGTGATCATTTGGAGGAAGCCAACCGGAAGCTGGATCAATTATCACCGGAATCTGAAGTCTATCACGACCTACTGGAGTTGATGGGGGGCTGGGAGCATGAGCTCGACATGCATGAGGCTCATAAGGTGAAGAGCAAGGTGGAGTCGGTGTTGCTGGGGCTCGGATTTCAAATGTCGGATATGGAGCGATCTACCGATGAGTTTAGTGGAGGCTGGAAAATGCGGATCGCCCTGGCCAAACTGCTACTGAAGCAACCGTCTTTGCTGCTGCTTGATGAACCAACGAATCATTTGGATATCGAGTCCCTGCAGTGGTTGGAGAACTATCTCAGTTCCTATGAAGGTGCCTTACTGATAGTATCTCATGATCGTGCCTTTTTGGACGCGTTGTGCACGAAGGTTTTTGCTCTCTCGATGGGGAGGCTTGATGTCTACGCTGGAAACTATTCTTACTTTGAGAGCGAGAGTAGCGTGCGGATGGAGTTGCTCGAAAAGGCGTATAATAATCAACAGCGAAAACTGGACAAGACTGAGCGCTTTATTGAGCGTTTCCGCTATAAGAGCTCCAAAGCGAAACAGGTTCAGAGTCGGGTTAAGGCCCTCGAAAAAGTTGAGCGCATTCAGATTGAGGATACGGAGAAACAGATAAACTTCTCGTTTCTACCACCACCCCGCTCGGGTCAAAAGGTATTAGAAGTTAACGGTTTGCATAAGAGCTACGGCGATCTCAAGGTACTCTCAGGGATAGACTTTTCACTTGAGCGGGAAGATCGGGTTGCGGTGGTCGGTGTCAATGGGGCTGGTAAGTCTACGCTCGTCAGAATTATCGCGGGAGAAGAACCTTATCAAGAAGGAGAGGTTGAGCTTGGGCACAAGGTAGCGGCCGCCTACTTTGCCCAGCATCAGGCAGATATCCTGGATGAAGAGGACACCGCTCTCAGCGTGGTTGAACGGGCTTCGCCTTCGGGTGAGGTCGGTCGTGCGCGGTCAATACTGGGGTCCTTTTTGTTTGAGGGGGATGATGTATTTAAGAAAGTTGGGGTGCTGTCTGGTGGGGAGCGCAACCGCCTGGCTCTCGCCAAGATCCTGCTTGCCCGGTCTAATTTCCTGATTCTCGATGAGCCGACAAACCATCTTGATATGGCGTCGAAAGACCGTTTGCAGGCAGCGCTGTCAGACTACTCTGGGACGTTGTTAATCGTGTCTCACGATCGAGACTTTCTGGAGTCTTTGGTGACCAAGGTACTTGAGGTCTCGCACAATTCCATACGCTGGTATTATGGAAGTTTAAGCCATTACTTGCAGAAGAAGGCGGAAGAGGCGGCAGTTCAGAGTACGGTGACAGCTTCTGAAATATCGACCGTTGAATCCGGTATGAGTTCGAAAGAGAGGCGCCAGCACAACGCACGGATTCGAGAGAAATTAAAGCCTCAGAAACAACGCATCGAAAAGTGTGAACAGCAGATTGCCCAATGGGAGGAGGTCGTGACTAAGCTGGAAGAGAAGATGAAGGATCCTGAATTCTTCAAGTTGGGTGACGAAACCAAAGTAGCAATGACGGAGTACGATTCAGCCAAACGGAAAATCGAGCGGCTGATGGAAGATTGGGAAAAGGCGACCGACACCTTGGCAGAGTTGGAGAAGGAACTGAGTTGAATCATAGATATAAGCCGTTTGCCGCTACAGATAGCTTAAATACTGAATGTTTACCTGAATAAACTGGAGGTGAAACCTGCTTGTATTTCTGCGGTCAATCCCCATTGTATCCACTTTTACCAAAATTCTGGTCTATGAAAGTTATCCAATTACTATCAATTTTAGCGTTCTGTGCCTCACTGACAACCTTGGCACAAGCACAACAAAAAACCGGTTTCGTAAGCACTGAGGCGATCATAGCCCTGTTGCCTGTTACGCAAAAAGCCAACGAAGAATTGGCTGAAATGCAGACCAAGTTCCTTGAACAAGGTCAGCTGATGCAGGAAGAAATGAAGGCAAAATACGATGCTCTGGTGGCTCAAAATGAAGCTGGCACGCTTTCAGACAATATGAAGCAACTGGGACAACAGGAAATGGGGCAGCTTCAACAGGACCTGAATGCTCACAGTCAGCAGTCCCAGGAGGCGTTGGTGAAACGTCGGACCGTGCTTTTCAAGCCGATCTTGAAGCAGGTAAACGAAACCATTGTAAAAGTGTCCAAAGAACAGGGCTACGACGTCGTGTTTGATATCCAGGAGGCCGGAATTCTTTACGCCAAAAACGACTACAATCTGACCAAGGCGGTTTTGGTGGATCTCGGTGTGGATCCAGAAAAGATCCCAACGGGCGGAGAAAAGTAGGGAACAACCATTTATCATTTTCAGGCCGAATTGCTTTCCAGCGTTCGGCCTGTTCTGTATGTAGAGAGGACTTACTGATTAATGATCTTTCCGGAATTAGTTGTATTTGACCTCGATTTCACTCTCTGGGATTGCGGAGGCACGTGGTGCGACTGCTTAAGGCCACCGTTCTTAAAGGTTGGGGAGCAGCTGTATGATTCCAGTGGGCGGCTCCTTGAGTTGTATCCGGATGTCTTGGCAATCTTGGATGATGTCGATGACTTGGGCTTACCAATGGCTCTGGCCTCTCGAACGGAGCGGCCGGACTGGGCTCGTGAATTGCTGGCACTCTTTGGCATTGCCGACCGCTTTGCTTTTCAGGAAATTTACCCGGGATCGAAGGTGAAACACTTGAAGAAAATCGCCGATATCAGCCGCATTCCGTTGGAAAAGATGCTTTTTTTCGATGATGAATACCGGAATTTGGTCGACTTGGAACCCTTGGGAGTTCGATGCCAGCACGTGGCTGCGGGAATGACTGAAGAGTTGTTTAGTCAGGGCCTCGAACTGTTCGCTTAAATCCTTGCGAGCGCTCGTACCGGGCTTCCGTCACCATCAGTTAACTTTAACGGGAGTGCGATGAATTCGATGCGGTCCTGATGAATCAGGTGCAGATTCTTGAGGCTTTCGACGATGGTGATGTGAGCACCGAGTAGAATCTGATGAATCTCAGTGACCTCCTGAATATCATTCACATCTGCGACCGAAGGGGGTTCCACGCCAATAAGACTGATTCGTTTTTCGACAAACCAGTTCGCCAGTTCCTTGCTTATTCTTGGGAGTTCATTCCGAAATATGTCAGTTCCGAAATACTTCTCCCATCCGGTCTTTAGGATTACACGATCTCCGGTCTGAATCTGATCCTGATAAATACCGAGGTCAGCAACCGTGTGTAATTGTCGCGGGCTCACTTGACCTAAATCAATTAGCCAAGCAGGCCCTATACAGACTTCCAACGGTGTGTTGTCGATGGTGTCGCCTCCCTTTATGAAGTGCCTGGGAGCATCCATGTGGGTGTTGGAATGTGAATATAGGTGCCAAGTCCTGGCATTCCAACCGTTGCGCTCGATAGTCATGCTATCCTCGTAATCGATACCCCGATCACCTTTGGTGACCGGGTGGGTAAGGTCTATGATTTGAGCCATGGGAGTTAGCTGTAGTGAGTTTTAAATACGCCCAGGTGATCCCTGGCCAGTTGCCTGGCTTCAGCTGCGTTTCCTTCTTTGATGGAGTTGAAAAGATCGGTGTGTTTTTTGAGTATGACTTGCCGTTGTTCTTTCGCATTTGCGTGGAGCATCATGACGGATTCCAATTGATCGCGAATGACCGCATGCATTTGTCGGAAGAAAACATTCTTTGCGGCGGCAGCTATGCATTCATGGAAACCGAGATCCAGAGCACCGAACGTTTGGCTGTCGTCTAAAGCTGCTCTCGCATCTTTCAGGTTTTTCTCCAGCTCAGCCAGATCGTGTTCGTTGCGCCTTTTCGCTGCCAGACCAGCTAATTCGACTTCCAACACAATGCGTGCCTCGTAAAGGTCGCTTCTGGATTGAGTATGTAGGTGGGCTTGCAAAGGGAGGAAGACGTTTTTCACAGAGTCCATATTTACGCTCTGTGAGACTCGTGTTGTTTTACCGTGGTGGGTTTCGATGACACCAATAGCATTCAATCTTGCCAGACCTTCCCGGAGACTGAATCGGCTCACGCTGAGTTGTTTTTGGAGGGTGCGTTCACTCGGGAGTGGGTCACCTGGCTTCAGTTCTCCACTTTTTATTTTTTCCTTAAAATAGTGAAAAATGACCTCGGATGCGGATACTCGATTTTCTTCTGCCATAAATGTTCTAGATACTTACAACCTGTCTGACATCTGCCGATTGGTAGCAAGCCTCCACAAGTTGTAGGGTCTTTAGATAATCTTCCACTTCGCCTTCGAAAGGCTCTTCACTGAGTAAGTTATCTACGAAGTGCCTTTGTAAGTGATAACAACAATCGCTCCCAAAGTTCACTCTCGGATGCTCATACTCAATGGTTCTAACGGGCTCCCCGAGAGGCTTGAACGTGAGATCTCCGGAAAGGTCCATTTGCAGGTGCCCTTTCGAGCAATCGATTCGCATGATTCCGAAAGTGAAGCGAGCGTCCTCTGTGAGCGCCTCGTTGTATCGGTTGGCATCCAGTGTGGCGGTTGCCCCGCTTTTAAAATTACAGACAACCAGTCCGCTGTCTTCTCCAGCGATGACGGGATTTCGTTTATCCAGTTTGGCGAAGATGGAATTAATCTCACCACCCAAATACCGGAAGGTGTCTAAAAAATGTACGCCGGTTTCGAACATCAGCAACTGGGGGTAGTCACGAAAGTATGGTTGGCGATCCAGGTAAGCATCTTCGCCCCAGCCATCCCCTACCCGCATGAGAAAGTAGATACTGAATAATTCTCCCAGAGTTCCATCTTCGAGGAGCGATTTCACTTTTCTATACCAGGGCTGCCAGCGCCAGTTCTCGTGAACCATAAAGCGTGCGGAGGTCGAGCGGACAACCTTGGCTAGCGCGATGCTTTCTTCGTAGGTGGGTGTCAGTGGTTTCTGACAAATCATGTGGATATTCCTCTCCGCCAAGTACTGACAGATCTCCAAATGGGTCGGAGGAGGGGTGATGATATCCACAAAATCTGGCCTCTCTACATCGATCATTTCCTTCCAATCGCTGTAGGCCTTGGGGATACCGTAGGCACGGCATTTCTCCTCCGCCTTCTCGATGGTTCTATTACTTGCAGCGACAATCTTCACTTCTGGAATTCGCGTCCAGGCTTCATACTGAAACTGACTAAAGTAGCCGGCCCCTATGATCGCGCCTCGTAGTGGGTGGGGTGATGGTATCGACATGGGATAAGAAATCTTTCAAGATACGACTAACTGGTCAGACCAGTGTGTCAATCGCTTTACTTTTTCATTTCTGAATCGGTTGGAAAAGTCGACAGGATATTCGATTGAAATTGATGGATCCAGCGCATTCAGAATTATTTTGCCGCTGAAACCCGCGTAAACAGGGGCAAAAAAATAAAGTATCTTTTTTTAGAATTATTTTGAACGTATTCCTGGGTGGTCCGTCTATGTAACTAAATATAGTTCATAGTTTAGTTTCGTTTGTAGTTTGTTGTTGCGGCGTCCGGTGGTTCCGGACGCCGTTTTTTTTTCCAGTTTGCTGAAAGAGTGGACCATTATTGTTCTTGTAGGAGTATAGAGAAGCCGATTCGTTAGGTCATTCAGATCCGAACTCCCCCTGAAGTTTGTTCTGAACAATAGCTATGAAAGACTTTCGTATCGCACTACTCCCCGGAGACGGAATCGGCACTGAGATTATTAATGAAACGGTCAAAGTGCTCGATGCAGTGAGTCGGTTGTCTGGGTTTTCTTATACAGGAGAGACTTTCTCGGTCGGAGCGGGGGAGTATTTGAAAAATGGAGAGGCGTTGCCGGAGTCCGTGCTGAAACAGTGTGCTGAATGTGATGCTATTTTGCTGGGTGCAATGGGCCTGCCCAACGTAAGGCTACCGGGTGGCAATGAGTTGACTCCTCAGATTGATATTCGTGAACAGCTGGATCTCTACAACGGGCTGCGACCGATCCGATTGTATCATGAATCTGACACGCCCTTGAAGGGCTATGAGGCGGGGGATATTGATATCATGTTGGTTCGGGAGAATACGGAGGGTTTGTTTTTCGAACGTAAAAAAGTTGCTGACTTGGAGGCAGATGCAGCGACGGATCTTATGCGTATTAGCCGAAAAGGGGCTGAACGGATCTGCAGAGCTGCATTTGAGCAGGCGCGCAAACGCAGAAAGCATGTGACCTTGGTGGATAAGGCTAACGTATTGCCGTCAATGGCCTACTTTCGAAATATTTTTGATCAGATCGCGGCTGAGTACCCGGATGTGAATACCGAACGGCAATACATAGATGCGATGGCTTTGTTTTTGGTTCAGCGTCCCGACGAGTTTGATGTGATAGTCACAGAAAATATGTTCGGAGATATTTTGTCGGATCTGTTGGCTGGTATCGTCGGTGGCATGGGGATGGCTCCTTCGGCGGATATCGGAGACCAATACGCGGTTTTCCAACCCTCTCATGGTACCGCGCCCAGTATTGCGGGAAAAAATATAGCCAACCCGATCGCGACTATCTTGTCGGCGGCTATGATGTTGGAGTGGCTCGATACTGACGAAACGCGGAGAGGATCGGTTATGATCTACTCTGCTGTGAAAGAAGTATTCAAGGATCCTTCCCTTAGGACATCCGATATGGGGGGAACTATTTCAACGAGTGGAATGGCCGATTTGGTGGTTGCAGCGTTGGCGAGCGCCTAACGAAACGGGGTCGAAGTAGTCGCGTAATCCTAGCGCTCGATGCTGTATTTCTGCCGGTACTGATTAAGGGTCATTGAGGTTATTTTCTTGAACACGACCGACATGTATTCCGGGTGTTCGAATCCAGTGAGGCTGGCGATGTGCGCCAAAGAGTAGTTGCTTTCAAGAAGGAGTTCTTTGCTGATGATTTCATTCCATAGCTTAGAGGGTGTTTAATCAGGCGTAGTTTAAAAGATGGCTGAGCAGTTACTGGTAGAGTTGGTGACGAATCTAGGTGGTCGTTGAGCGTAGAACATGATCTTTTTCCTAAATCTTGATCCGGTTAGATATATTCGTCTAAGTCCTGTTTATGAAACTAGGTCTCGGTCTATATCGCCATATGTTAACTCCAGATAATTTTCGTTTTGCGAAGCAAGCGGGAGCGACTCACATAGTCGCCCATTACGTGGACTACTTTAAGGGAGGGGCTTTGAACAGTCGCGAAGATCAACCTACAGGCTCCCGGCAAGGCTGGGGTGTGGCAGGTGATCCCGATGCGATTTGGTCTTTTGAGGAACTCGATGAGCTTCGGAAAAATGTGAAGTCAGAAGGATTGGTCCTGGAAGCACTTGAGAATTTTGATCCCGCTCACTGGCACGATATATTGCTCGATGGTCCGAAAAAGCAGCACCAAATGAATAATATCAAGTCCTTGATCCGCAATGTCGGTAGAGCGGGGATTCCTATATTCGGGTACAACTTTAGTTTGGCAGGTGTTGCGGGACGGGTAAAAGGTCCATTTGCGCCGGGGGGGGCG
>CAYGQM010000009.1:0-106276 GCA_964352065.1 uncultured Opitutaceae bacterium | reverse complement strand
GGAGCCTTTTAACCTAAAGACAAAGAGTCCCTTGAAAGCTGCTATGGTTCAGGTAAACGGGTGGCCGATAACGGATCTGTATTCAGAGTTCGAAATCGGGAATCGTATCAATATCACTAACACGACCTTCTCGGCTCTGGGAGGGGAACTCACGTTTGCCGATATTTCAGTCGGTAAGGAGGATCTTTTTGTGGAATCCGAGATCGGAGTAAAAAGTATTCTCACCGATGAAGTTCTGCAGTGGATCCCCAAGGTGATTGGTATGGCCGAAGGGAGCATTTCAGGAGTGATCCCTTTTCAGTGGGACATCAAGAACAACAAATTTTCCCTGGGGCGCGGCCATCTTCAGTCACCCGAAGGAGAGCTTGGATTTATGAATCTCAAGATTTTCCGACCAGAAGACGATGAGAACGAGGTAGAGATTGATGATCGTTACAGTATGGTCGATGAAGCGCTTTCGAATTTGCAGGATTCTTCTTTGGATATCGATATCCTACCTCCAAATTCACTATCGGATGAAACCCGTGTCAGAATAAACATTAAAGGTTTTGTAGACTCTCGATTCGTGAAGGCGCCGGTAGATGTGGTCAGGTATTATTCTCTGCCTGTTGATAGCCTCATGTTAACTATGGAGCAGGTTCGCCAAGATCTCCCGGGGATTAAGGACGTCGTCGAGTGAACTGACAATATAGTGTCAGTGTGACGCTATTGAACGGCCGCCGCAAAAATTGCACCATTAATGTGTCATAATGGCGCATCATGAAAGGTTCTTCTATTCTGCAACTATTTGTATACCAAGGGCTAGAGTATTCTACAGCATTTGGTATGATTTTGGCATTATTCCCTATAAGCAATTAACCCTTACAAGGAGGAAACCATGAAATATCTAACGAGAATACAACCTGCAAACAATAGGCAACTTTGGGGAGATTTTGATGCCTTCTTTAACGCACCATCTCCCTTCATGCCTTCATTATTCGAGTGGAACAATGGCGCAAGTCGGCCAGCTGTAGATCTGTTCGAAGACGATTCCGATTATATCGTTCAAGCGGAAGTTCCTGGTTTTGACCGGAAAGAGATTACGGTGGAACTTGAGAAAGATCGCTTGATTTTGAAGGGCTCCAGGAAGGTGAACGGTGATGATGAAAAGACCGAAGTATCTTTCCATCGTTCAATTACGATTCCGGATTCTGTCAAAGCCGATAAGGTGAAGGCCAAATACGAAAATGGAATACTGACTGTGACGGTTCCTAAAGCGGAAGCGCAAAAGCCCATCAAGATCGAAGTGAAAAGCTAACCTGAAAATCTATTAAACATTATGAATACATCAATCGCCTGTCAGCCTGCAAAGGCTGCGAATACAAAGCCAACAACCTACTACCAGCCACGGTATTATGTGGATCGATCTGAGGACGATGCCTTGGTTCAGGTGGAGCTTCCCGGTGTGAGTCGGGATCAGCTGAATCTGACTGTGGAAAACAATGAGTTGAGGATCGAGGGATCAGCTTCTTATGCACTGCCGGAAAGTTGGAAGGTTCTCCACCGCGAATCCGTAGCAAGGGCCTACCGACTGCGACTTCGGATCGGAGACCAGATCGACCAGAAAGCGATCAAGGCTCAAATGTCTGATGGTATCCTGACCGTCACGTTGCCCAAGGCAGAGGCAGCGAAGCCACAAAAGATTGAGGTCAGTTAGACCTAGCGAAATTGAGGGAAGAGAGAGTTGAGGCCGGAGGCATTGTGTCCTCCGGCTTTTTTGTGGCAAAATAGTGTAATAATGTAGAATATTTATGACTGAAACGATTTTACGGGAAATAAACGCCTCATCGTTTTAGTCATATTGGTAGCCAATGAATTTGAAAAACTCTATCCTGCCTTCTCTCTTGGGCCTTTTTTTTACCGCCGGATCTGTAGTTCAAGCTGCTCCCGTTAGAACGGAACACGTTACTGCCGAGCTGGTTTCGGAGTTCGACAGTCTAATCGCTGGAGAAAAGAATACCATAGCCATTCGCCTCGATATGGATGATCACTGGCACACCTATTGGCAGCACTCCGGGGATACGGGCTTCCCAACAGCCGTTGAATGGGATTTGCCTGAGGGAATCAAAGCCGGTCCTTTGCAGTGGCCGGCCCCGATGTGGATCGACCTGTTTGGGATAGTTTCATTTGCCTATGAAGGGGAAGTGCTATTGCTTGCAGATCTCGAAGTACCGGATTCGTACGCGGGGTCTTCGGTCAAATTGGAAGCTTCTGTAAGTTGGCTAGTCTGTAAAGAGGCCTGTGTACCGGGATCCGCTGAGGTCAGTCTAACTATTCCTGTTTCCGATAGCCGAGATCCCAGCTCGTGGGCCAAAGAATTCGAAGCATCGCGAGACTCTATGCCGAAGGATCTACCCAATTGGGAAATGCGGGTTGTGGATAACGGACGGTCTTTCGCCTTGAGTGTCGCTGCTCCTGAAGGAGTCTCCCTCAGTAACCAAGACGTTACTTTTTTCACGTTAGATGGCTGGGTTTCCAATACGGAGCCTCGGACGGCATTGGCAGAAGGCCGATTGCTAACGATGATTCTTCCGAAGAGTGAATACGGGCCGGATGAGGGCAAAGATCGGTTTCAGGGTGTTTTGGTCTCCAAGTCGGGGTGGGATGCTGTGGGGCGGTATAAGGCCATGGCTGTAAATCTTCCTTTTTCCAGTGATTTGGAGGTTTCTGAGTGGCTTGGAAGTTTGGGTAACATTAGCTTGGCTGCGGTGAATAGCGATCTGTCGCCAGTAGGAGAAAGCCCTTTGAGCTTTGGTGCTGCGTTGCTATTCGCCCTCGTTGGGGGACTGATGCTCAACCTCATGCCCTGCGTATTTCCGGTGCTATCGATTAAGATTCTTGGCTTCGTTCAACAGGCTGGAGAGGACCGCACCAAGATTAAACTTCATGGTATCGTTTTTACGATTGGAGTGCTGGTATCGTTTTGGATTCTAGCCGGTCTTTTTCTTGTGCTTCGCGCTGCCGGTCAGGAAATAGGGTGGGGATTTCAGCTTCAGACACCGGGATTCGTAGCAGTTCTCGCCAGCGTGCTGTTTCTGTTTGGGCTCAATTTGTCAGGGGTGTTCGAAATCGGGGAGTCCCTTACTGGAGCTGGCGGAGAACTCCAGTCTAAATCCGGGTTTACGGGATCGTTTTTCTCAGGTGTTCTGGCTACCGTTGTCGCTACACCTTGCACGGCTCCGTTTATGGGAAGTGCCCTTGGGATTATTGTTACGCTTTCTGCCGCTCAATCGATGATGATTTTCACCGCATTGGCACTTGGAGTTGCGCTTCCCTATCTTATCCTGTCTCTCTTCCCTTCTTTCCTAAAATGGCTACCGCGGCCAGGCGCATGGATGGAAACCTTCAAAAAGGCGCTAGCATTTCTGCTGTATGCATCCGTGGTTTGGCTTGCGTGGGTTTTTGGAAACCAGGTTGGTGTTACGGGAATGGCGGGTCTGCTGATGGGCATGGTGTTCATCGGAATTGCTGCTTGGATATGGGGTAGTTGGGGTAACCTCACAAAGCGCAAATCTGTGAGGAGGGCGGCCTTGTTTGTAGCATTGCCGATACTGCTTGTGGGTGGGTGGATTCAATATCAGGCGTCGACGTTGTTCGCTGCTCCTTCGGATATGGCTGAAACTGGTGGTAGTGATGACATATCCTGGGCTCCTTATGATCCAGACGCGGTTATGGCGTCGATTGCCGAGGGAAAAACCGTTTACGTAGACTTCACGGCTACCTGGTGTTTGACTTGTCAGGTCAACAAGAAGGTCGCGTTTGGCAATGATGAGGTCATCGACTATTTTAAGCGCAATGACATCGTAACTCTTAAAGGGGATTGGACGCGTAGAGATCCTGTGATTACAAGAGAGCTACAGAAGTTTGGGCGTAGTGGTGTTCCAACCAACATTATTTACCGCCCTGATGGTTCATCCACCCTTCTACCTGAGGTACTGACACCCGGCGTGGTGCTCGAAGCGTTGAAGCAGGGAGGTTAGTTAGGGCGGGCGTCGTTCTCTTTAGAGTCTCTGCTTAGGCTAAGGTACTGTTAGCAGGCTGTCCTTGTTTCCGTCTACGGACGATCAACCAGGCTCCGATTCCAGCAATGCCCATGAATAAAGTCACGGTGGATGGTTCAGGGATTGCAGCGGTTAGGGTAATGTCCCCCCATTGAGAGGCGTCATTAAATGCAGAACCGTTTACCGCATTCCAGAAAAGTTGTGAGTCTCTGGCGCCTCCATCGTCGTCGTCGTTCAGTGCGGCGTCAAATCCCAAGGTGTCGTTAAGCGTTGGAGAATAACCAAGGGTGCTCCAAGGAACTAGCACTTCCATGTTGTAGGAGGTGCTCCCAGTGTGAGCGAAGCTCACTCCGGTTAGGAGACTTCCTAAGATGGGTCCAGTTTCGATCTCACTGGAATTCGCGACTCCTTCCGTACCATCGACAGCAAATCGATATTGATAATTCTCATTGGCTACAGACAACGTTCCGGCATTGGAGTTGTTGACATCAAAAAATAGTTCAACCGAGTCGTCGTCAAAATTATCCAAAGTACCCGGACCTGTTCCGCCGGAGTCTGAACTTCTGATGTCGTCTGTAATTTGGAAAAGTGCGTAAACATTAGTGGCATCCCACTTGAGACGGAAGTTGCCTGAGATCCCTGACGCTGATCCAGAAACCGGGGTAGTGTTGAAACTTTGCGCAACACTTGCGTCGTTCCATTCATTTCCGACAATTGCACCATCAATCGTAACGGCGTTGGTAAGTTGCGGAACATCAAATGACAACTGCCCGAAGAGAGGCATGGCAATGAAGGCGGAGGAGAGTGCTAGCCAGAAAGTTTTCATGATAACAGACGTTTAAGACTTAAAATCAGTTGTGAGGTAAGTGTTTTTACTAGAGTTAGTCAATAACTTCCATATATTGCGGGATTTATCAAACAGCTCGAATTTATAAGGGTTTGAGGGACCTGCTTTACGAAAAATTAGGAACCTCAGGTCAATCTTGGATCTATCTGTGCTTCATTTTAAAATGGTCCTGGCTTCTCCATGGTCGAGTTTAGTTGTTGTGAAGGAGTAAAACGGGTCCCGATGGTCCTCCATCCATTGATCGAGTTGCTCCTTTAATTGATGTTTGATTGCCGTCCATTGCGGGTCTTTTGCCAGATTAGCGATTTCCTCGGGGTCTTCGGCAAGGTGATAGAGCTCCTCGCCCCAGTCTGTGTAGAGATTGTATTTCCAATCCTTGGTCCGAATCGTGCGGATTGGATTTACCCAAGTCTGTTTGCCGTAGTACTGGCCAATTACGAATTCCCGATCCTTCGCCGCCCCGGCACCGGTTACAATTGGTAGGGCTGATTGTCCATCACACACGAGTGGAGACACTCCTGCCATGTCCATGATCGTGGGCACGGTATCGACGTTTACCCAGTTGTGTTCGGTCTTTTTACCCCGAATACCTGGGATCCGAATCGACATTGGTATGCGCATCATGTGCTCATACATAAACGGGCCTTTGAAAACGAGTCTGTGAAAAGTATCCATGTCGCCGTGATCTGAGGTATTGATGACTATGGTATTATCCCAGAGTCCTTCCCGCTTTAATTTGGTAATAACCCGGCCAACATGGTCATCGTATAATTTAACCTTTTGGCGGTAGAAGTCCCGGTAGCCCTTCCAGGTATCTTCGTCGGCATCCACAATAAATTCGCCCTGATTGTATTTCATGAACTCACGGTGTACTTTCGGTACCGAGTCGAAGTCTTGTTGCTTCCAGGATTCTGAAAGATCCACGTCGTCAATTGTTACCTCACTCTCCCCCGGCTTGTAGTAGTAAATATCATGCGGATCCAGGTACATGAGGAAGAGGGCAAATGGTTGTTCACTGTTCGAATGGCGCTCGATAAAATCGATGCCCCGCTCAGTCGTTTTCGGATCTGGACCTTTCTTGGTTTCTTCATCCCAGCCAGCATTCGCCACGGGGTTGTTTCCGAGGTGCCATTTACCGAAAATGGCGGTCTTGTAACCAGCCGATTGCAAATGAGTTCCGATAGTGGGCAAGGTAATCGGATTCCCACCCGATGCCCTTTCATTGTTCATCATTCCATTGGCATGGGGATAAAATCCAGTGAGCATGGATGAGCGACTGGGCGAGCACTGGGGAGTGGTGCAGAATGCGTTTTCGAATACAGTGGATTCGGCGTTTAGTGCATCCTGATGAGGTGTGTCAAAGAAAGGATCTACGGTTCCCTGAGCCTGCCAATGTTGCTGATCAGAGCAAAGGTATAGAATATTGAATTTCTTGTGCTGTCCGGACGCATGAGAATTGGAAAATGCCAGTTTAGGTGCGGCGAGCGCTCCCACGAGGGTGCTGGTTGACTGAATGAACTGACGACGGCTCTTTTTCATGTTGGGTAGTAATTGATAAGCCCAATATTGGATTAATTGCAACCACGGTCAATCTTTGGAATCAAGCAATCTATGATTGCGCTTCTCTTTATATGCACTAGGGGTAGAGGGATTGTGCGAAAGTTTCTGGACATAGGTGTAGTGGTAGTCGTGTTGATAGGTCTCGTGGGCTGCGAGTCTTCCAGCTCGTTTTCTAAGAAGACTTCCAAGGAGGCAGAGGCTGATGAAACGACGGTTGTCTCTAAGAAATCTTCAGATAATTCGGTTCCAGAGATTGCGCCGGTGCTTATTGAGGAAGCCGAGGAAAAGTATGAGCTTGCTTCCCATTTATTGGTATTCGCTGGGCCGATCGATGAGTTGAGTTCTGAGAGTAGCAATGTGCGTTGGTTGGCTGCCGATGTTCTTCAGGCCGCAATTGATTTGAATCCTACCGAGTTCAAATATTACCGGGACTTGTTTATGACTTATATGGCGCTCCTAGAACCCGTGAAAGCGGTTGAAGTGCTTGAGCCCGCTCTGGAATCCCCGGTTTTGGCTGCCGAAGCCGAAGAGTTTCAGAGTTTGGTATTCGGTGCTCTCGAGTATGCGGCTATTGTTGATCCTGACGAGTAGGCGGTATCAACGCCATTCGTGTTTGGGATAGCGTCCTGCGAGTTCTTTTCGAATACTAGGATAGGCGGAGGTCCAGAAGCTTTCAAGATTGTCTGTGATTTGCACCGGTCTTTGATTGGGGGCGAGTATTTCAATCCTGAGTGGAATTCGTCCGTCGGCTAGAGAGGGAGTTTTTTTAACGTCATAAAGATCTTGGACGCGTGCAGCGATGATGGGTGCTCCTCCTTCCGTATAACGTACTTTGCAGCGGCGTTTTTCCGTCAGTTGAATGCGTTCTGGAGCATAGTGGTCAAGGGCGGCCAATTGCTCGTTTGAAAGCCAGGCCCGCAGCGTCGACCACGGATCGCGGTCTTTGATATCTTTATAACCGAAACCTCCATGGCAGATGTGTTCTAGCAGATCTAACCGTTCCTGATCGCCGATTGTCGGAAGTTCTAACTCAGGTAATTCGTTGGCCAGAAAATTGAGACGAGTTATCCAACTTTCGATAGAAGCGTCCCATTTCTTGAGTTTAAGGGTTCCGTCCTTAACCAGCCGGGCAAGAAGTGTTGCCGCTTTGCTTGCAGGTGGTTCAGACATTGATTGCGTTGCCAATTCCAGGTCACGAAACTTTAGAATCTTGATAGCTTCGACGCGACGTATTGAGCTGTTAAATACGACCTCATCTGTCTCCATGAGATCATCCGGGAAGAGTTCCTGCAGCCAAGTCTCTTCAATCGCTGAAACCTGTCCTAGTAGAACCGAAACTTCTTTTCCCTGGATTTCGTTTATTTCCATAGCGACGATCAAGCTGTGGCTTTTAACCATGGAGTTTCTATGGAGTTCACCCCTTCGGCCGTGGATGACCGCGCAACGCAGTGTTCCTTTGTCGTATCGTTTGGCGATCTGATCGCTGAATCCGGACAAAATTGACTTTCGAAGACC
Organism: uncultured Opitutaceae bacterium; assembly: GCA_964352065.1. GTDB lineage: Bacteria > Verrucomicrobiota > Verrucomicrobiia > Opitutales > UBA2995 > UBA2995. The sequence continues at coordinate 98,314 of CAYGQM010000009.1, read as the reverse complement.
AACGTCAGTGGTGTCCGATTGGTTCAAATCGAGGCCTTGGCGTTCAGCGAGTTTAAGCAGTTGCTGGTAGATTTTTCCGGCTTGCCTTGCGGAACCAGCGTGGATTGCGAGCGCGCGGCAGGCGTCGATTTGAAAGCGATAACCTTCCGCATAATGGTAAGCTTGGGCTTCCGTGAGAAGGTCGGACGTTGTACAGTCGCCGAGTATCTTCTCCCGTTCCTCATCGATTCGTTTGTCACGGTGGGGCAGGAGTAAACTCTTTCCTTGATTCAAGGCTACAGCCAGGCAGACAGCCGGAACGCAGCCATAGCGATCGGCGGTAAGTAACATACTGGCATGACGTGGATGGGCCGGAAACGTTACCATCTGCCTGCCTCGGGGAGTGATTGAAAGTTGGTTTTTGTCCAACGCGCCGAGGTCGATCAGAAGTTCCAGAGCGCGCTGGTAGCTTTTCTCAAGTGGTTTCTCAACCCAATCGAAAGCGTCCAAATCATCCACGCCGGCTGCCTTTAGCATTAGGAGGGTTTCAGATAAATCGATCCGCTGAATCTCTGGTTTATCTTGCTCTGCTCGTGCTTCTTGGTCGGCCTTGGACCACAGTCGCAGGCAAATACCTGGCGCGGTTCTTCCGGCGCGACCGGCCCGTTGGTCGGCGGACGCACGACTTATCTTATCGATGAGCAAGGTATTGATGCCGCGGTTTGGGTCGTAGTTGGCCGATCGGGCGAGACCGGAGTCAATGACTGCCGTGATTCCGTCGATGGTAATCGACGTTTCGGCGACGTTGGTGGCGACAATTACTTTTCGTTCCTTGTATGTTTGGACGGCGGCGTCTTGCTGTTCAGGTGGCAGATCTCCGTAGAGCGGTAATACCTTCCACCCCTTGCTGCTGCGATCGTTATTTAGTTGGTCGAGGGTTTTTCTGATCTCAAATGCCCCGGGCATGAATATTAGTGCATCACCTGTCCTATTTTCCGTGCTCCATCTTCTGAATGCTTCAGTAGCGGCTTCCCAGATAGGTCTTTGGTTTCCGGTACCTAACGGCTGATAAAAAATTTCGACAGGGTAACTCCGGCCTTCAGTTGTGATGATTTTATGATCAGGCAGGTATCGGCCTAGAATATCCGTGTCCAGAGTGGCCGACATGACTACGATAAGAATATCAGGTCTCAATGTCGCCTGTAGCCGTTTTGCGAGAGCCAAAGCGATATCGGCTTCGATATGCCTTTCGTGAAATTCGTCGAATATGACAGCCGATATCCCAGCGAGTAGAGGATCGCCCAGTAGTTGCCGTATTAGTACACCCTCGGTGACGAGTCTGAGTTTAGTCTTTTGAGACGTCCGGTTTTCGAAACGAATTTGGTATCCCACTTCATCTCCCAATTGCCCGTTCCGCTCTTCTGCGATACGTTTGGAAAGAAGTCGGGTTGCCAGTCTTCTCGGTTGAAGTACTACGCACTGACCGTCTCCCAGGCAGCCGCGATCCAGGAGTATTTGTGGAACCTGGGTGGATTTTCCCGAACCCGTCGGAGCTTGGAGTATGATCTGGCGCGTATTCTTCACCGCTTTGACCAATGCTTCCTCTATGTCAAAAATCGGGAGGGTCATTCCAGATAGACTGAGCACTCAGGATCCCAGGAGGGCAGGCAAATAGCCAGAAACACGACGTCTTGATCGGTTTCATTCCAGATCTTATGGGGAACGCCTGAAGGTATCAGGATGGCGTCCCCGGCGGAAACCTCGGATTGTTCATCTCCGAGTATCATCTGAGCCTTTCCGGAGAGTATGTAGTAGGACTCTTCAGCAACGGGGTGGTAGTGTTTGGCAGCGCCCTTTCCTGGAGGCAGTGTAATCTGTGCAACACCGTGGCGTGGGTTCTTTGGTTCCGAATAAAGGCCAATAAGCTCGTGAATGATCTCACCTGTAGGAGTAATCATGGGTTCTGTCTCGGGTGTTACTTTGCCAATTTTCATGATGCTACACTTCTACTTTCACTTTGTTTTTGTAATCAAGGTATTGTCGCAATACCTGAAAGAGAGTTGCTGGTCTTACGCCAGCGATACGGTTTTGAGTAACGATTCTGGAGGCGATTTTCCATTGTTTGAAAATAACCTTGTAAGCGGCAAATAGACTATTTTTGGGGTCATAGATCGAGGTCGCTTCGGAAGTTATTCCGTTGAGTTCCAAAATTCGTAGGTTTGCGCCGAGCTGCAGAGCTGTTTCCGACGGGACTTTGACGTCATAGCGGCCAAAATAGAAGCCTTCATAGCACTTTGAAATACGGTCGATCTCGGCTGCTAACGCATCTGTCGCCAGGTGAGATCCATCAAGAAAAAGACTTCCTCGCGAGTGAGTTCCCAGTTCAGTCAGTTGGACCTTCTCGCCCTTTACTGGGACTTCAAAGAGCCGAGCTGCATATTTCTTGATGAAGAATGGAGCCATCGCCACGGCGCGTTCGTGGCTTAGTATTAGGTCCTCCAGTGTTTTAAAACCGTCTCCTTGAACTTCCGTAAAACATTTGTCGGTGATCGCGAAAATACGTCCTGTTTCGTCGTTGGGAAATCTGTAGTAGAAGATACCATATTCTTTCCCTTCGATATATTGCTGCACTATTATGTCATCCAGACTGATTGTGAGATAGGCTCTTGCCTCATCCCTGGATCGTATAATCGCTACACCAAGCCCCCGTTCACCGATATCAGGCTTAAATACTACCGGAAACTGAAGCCTCTTTTCATTCTGTAAAATCTCCAAGCAACGTAGCTTTTCGTCTAAAGCAAGCGAATGAGGAATCACCCCGAAGGGTGGGATTACGTCTCCCGCAGGTTTGAGGGCATTGAGTATTTGTTGTTTCGATTCGAGAACCAGGCCGCTCATTGGCATTCCGGGGTTAGTTGCTGTAAACCAGGTCAAACAACGTTGTTTCAGCCCGAGCCAAACGACATATAAGATGATCGGCGGATAGACCTTCCAAAGTGGCCAGAACTCCCAACAGGTTAAACGTAGCCATTTCCCCCACAAAAGTCTCCTTCCGCGATAGCTGAAAAGTGGCACTATGAACTTTAGTAGGACGAGTAATGAAAAGACCAATCCGGCTAGGCCTAGCAATGCGAAGTCCTGATACACCTCGAACCATTCGAGCATTTGCCCACCGATTAGGCTACTTAACCCAACCAATAGCGGAGTCCAAAGAATCGCGGCACATAAAAAATAGAATGAAAATTTCCAGAAACTAACTCCGAGGACACCGGCGGTGAAATAGGTTGCCAATCGGGTACCGGGAAAGAACCGGGTGATGAAGATGAGAGCGAACCCTCGCTTCTCGAACCATTGAGAGCTCCTCAGGATATCGGTTTCCGATATAAACCATTTGAGAGGAGCTTTGCGTACGAAGTCTCTACCCAGAAATTTACCAGCCAGATATAATAGCATGTCCCCTACAAAAATGCCAATCAGGCAAGCCGACGTTGCCAGGGCGAAACTAACCACACCTTTGGCAACGAGGATTCCTGCGCTGATGGAGGTGAGGTCTTCGCTCACGAAAGTTGCGACCGCAAGCAGGAACCAAAGCACAACTAATCCTATGCCTTCCACCGTCCGAGCTGGGTATAGAAAAGCTTCTTCAGCCTTTTGAAGCCGATTTGGTAGGGCTTGAGCGCGTGTACGCGTATCACCTTCTTCAGTACGATTAATAAAATCGGCTATAGGTGGTCCGGTTATCTCAGGTTTCGATATGATAAATATGTGGCTCCCGGGTAACAGGACTAGTTCGCTCTGTGGTATGATACGAAAATGTTCCTCGGCTGCTTCGATGGGAACCAAAGGATCATCTTCAGCATGTAAAATCAGTGTTGGCACTTCCAGTTCCTCAAGAAAGCCGCGGAGAGGGCGTTGATTGGTATCGAAAAAATTACGTGCGTATGGAACGTTGAGGATCGCATTGTCCATCCATCCGAAATGGGGAACGCATTCCTGGAGGATCCAAAGTCCGGCTAATTGGGCTCCATGAACCGCATGGTTGATCAGATAGTCTCCGAGCAGTTCCAGTTCCTGTACCCCAATAGAGGATACGAGCTGTATGGATTTCACTTCCTCTGGAAAAGCATTTACATATTCAATCGCTACTCCGCCTCCCATACTGTAACCAGCCAAGTGGAACTCATTGATCTCCAGCTGGGTCATAAGTTGGTTCAGATAGTACGCATGAGCCCGGATGGAATAGTCGTGAATTGTTCGACTGGAACCTCCAAATCCTGGTAGATCAGGAACGATTAACCTAAACTGTCCGCGCAGATTGTTAACGATTGGTTCAAGAGAAGAGGAAGCAACGGGGCTGCCATGAAGGACCACGAGTGTCGGCGCATCTGGCTTATTGGCTGGTATATCCAAGTAAGCCATACTGACCTTATTCTCCATCTGTTTCTTTCCATCCATCTCGTAGGCATCGACGAAGAATTGACCGTCAAGGTAGGGGGACTGATCAGGCTGAAACAGACGGATTAGGTGAGAGACGCCCAATACGATCAGATACAGCAGCAGAAACCGCCGAAAAGTGAATACCCGGTGTTTCTGTTTCTTGACTACCATATTCTAGTCGCGAGCGATGGATTTTATTACGGGGCTCTCGAGGGTTGCGTCGTCACCGGGTCTTGCTTGGTAGCCCAACGATACCCTATGTTTCCGAATTTCGACGCGGCAGATACTGACCGTCTTTGCATCCAATCTTGTCATTAATACTGCGTGTGCTGTTGGAAGGGGTAGTTCACTGGAGTGAAACTGTTCTAACGCGGTTGTTCGGTTCGCCTTTGATTCCAATGCGATCTTAAACTGTGCTTTCCGGGCGAGAATGGCTTCGTCGGTATTAAAGGATGACGTTGTAATCGGTAAGTCCTCAGTTGTTGGATATGAAATATATTTTTGTTTCCCATCCCAAGTCATCAGCAGCGCGCAACCCGTTGCGTCGACAACGAGTAGGTGCAGAGGAGGGTAGGGTTCGAAGTCTTCTTTGAGCGCTGCAGATTTTGCGTCCGAAAGAGTTGTGCATTCAGAAAACCTGAGTGGAAGGGCTCCTCTGGACTTTGGATCAGTCGGTTGGTAGCTAGTAGCCGCCTCGTAGTAGTTTAGCAGGCCAATTGTCAGTCCGTGCTCGTTGACGAGCAGCCAGGTTCCACCACCTTGCGGATCTTTCGGGCAAATATAATGAGTCGCGTTGGCGGTCCCTATCGAGGGGGGAATGGCCAGTGCTCGATCTCTGCTTTCGTCTCGGTTAAAAAACAGGGTGTATCCGTCTTCCTGGATGCACCAGCTTACCGTACACATTGAGCGTTTTGGGATTTCCGAAAACGTAAGGTCGAGGGCGCCACACCGAAGTCCGTAGGAAGATCCACTCCTTCATTCGCGCATAACGTGGCTATCAACGCATAGTGATGAATGGTGTGGCTGATCAAAAATTGTAATTCTCTTTGCACGCTTGAATCGCTCCAGATAGGAGACTCTTCATGAGCCGCTCCGCTATCCATCTTCACTTTCAATGTGTCTGCGAGCTGCTGGGGTTCAAGAGATTCCAGAAATGTGATCAGATTCGTCATTTTACCGGATGCGTAATCCGGATCGCTTTCGAGCAGTTCGTCCCTAAGCCGTGCATCGTAGTCTACCTGGCCGGTAGGCACACCCGTTTGAAAACTGATAAAATGATCCAGATTGTGCCTTACATGGCCTCCAATCGTTGAATCATAACAACTGGTATGAGTTCTAACATAGAGCTCCTGGCTCAGTTTTGCCATCAGTTGGACACCCTGCTTGAGGCATACGATTGTATCGTTAATGATGATATGCATGTGATCAGACTTGGGGGGCGGAAGCAGGTGTTAGAGCAATCAGTTGGGCGCAAAAACGTGTTTTAATCAAGTTTTCAATCTCTGTTTCCGTATTTGACGGCTGAGAATTCCCATAAATTCCGCAGCCGCCCTGATTTAGGGAAGATTTAGTCGATTATCGCACAATTCCACCGTCTCGTCGGCTCTTCTCCCATTGGATGCGCTTTTGGATTGCAGTTAGTCGTCGTTCTCAGCGACTACGGCAGTGCCGTAGGCAACCATCTCGGCTGCACCGTCCATTACCATGGCGGTTGCCATACGTACACCGATCACAGCGTTTCCACCCATACGTTCAGCGTCATCTTTCATACGATCGATCGATTGCTCCCGTACTTCGGCCATAAGCTTGGTATATTCGTGAATTTCACCGCCAACGATGCCTTTAAAAAACGCTCCTATATCCTTCCCCACGTGACGGGCGCGGATCGCATTTCCGCGGGCGATGCCGAGGACTTTGGTTACTTTCTTACCGGGGATATCATTGGTGGTGCTGGCTATCATCGTTTTACCTCCTTGTAGGGATCAACTTTGTGAGTGGCTAGGCGTTCGCGAATGACGAGCGCTAAATAGGTGAGCCCGCCAATAATAACGGCGGCGATAAGTAGCTTGACTGGCCAGCCGCCGGAGCTGCTAAAGAAAAAGGCGTACATACCTACTATAAAGAGTGATGCATAACCCCCTATGATCATCCAAATTGCCGCTTCTTTGGCGAATTTTGTGTAGGGACTTCTCCAGAGTTCACGGAGCACTTTATCCTCCGGTTCCTCGAATGAGAGGCCTTTTAGGTTCTCGTGGGCTCCAAACAGAGAGTTGTACTCCTGGCGCCAGCGTTCGCTCTTGCGCAGTAGGTCGCTGATATAGTTTGCCTCTTCGGCAGTTAGCTCCCCGTCCATCAGTCCCATTAAGAGACCTTGAATTTCTTCGTCGGATTTTTGCATACCATCTTCCTTCCTAGTTAAGACCGGCTCCTGCCTGTTGGAATGCATTGCGAAATGCGCTGCGAGCGTGGAACAAGCGACTCATGACGGTGCCGCGTGGAATCTCCAATAGTTCAGCCATCTCGTCGTAACTTTTATCTCCAAAATATTTGAGAGTGAGTATTTCTTTGAAATCCGGTTTCAGCGTTTCGATGACTTTTGTAACGGACGCTCGCCTCTCCTTCATGATCAATTCCTCAGAAGGAACTGTGGATTCAGGCTGGGGTACCTTACCGTCGATTGTCGCTTGTCTGTAGTTCTGGGCTGTCCGTTTTCGGGCAGTCAAATTGATACAGTGATTCTTAAGAATACGATAGAACCAAGGATAGAAATTGTCTAATGATTCCAGTCGGGGCATAGCAGCAAATGCTTTGCGAAAGGCATCTTGGCAGGCATCGGCGGCATCTTCCTTGTTATTGGTAAACGAGAGCGCGTGGTAGTAGGCTTCGCGTTTATACTGTTCTACCAAGAACTCAAACCCCATGGGGTCTTTATCTTTTAAACACATTTTAATAGCCTGTGCCTCGTTCATCATTGGGTTATAATAGTCAATTAACCCTCTGGCGGGCTCAATATTCAACTCTCGTGGAATTTTTCTTCCGAAATTGAATTAGCGCCTCTACTTAAGCGCTCGTTTTGCTCAAGTTCGTCCCTATGAAACCGATATACATGATCGTCGCCTGCTCCGAAAACCGGGTTATTGGAAAAGAAGGAGGTGGTCTTCCCTGGTCAATTCCGGAAGATACCGCTTTCTGGAAGGAAAAAGTAAGAGGTGGCATCATGATTGAGGGGCGCCGTTGCTTTGAAGAGCTCGGGGGTGCGTTCCCGGACACGGACACGATCGTATTGAGCCGCGACCCAACCTATTCGCCCGGCCGCGTATTGACTGCCGTGTCGTTACCACTGGCGATCGAACTCGCTCAGGGCATGGACGGTGAGGGGCCTATATGGCTATGCGGGGGCTCCACGGTGTACGAAGAAGGCATGGCATTGGCGGAGCAGCTGCATCTGACACGGGTGCATGCAGAAGTCGAGGGCGTCGCATTCTTCCCGGACTGGACGTCCGATTTCCCGGTCGAGCTGGACAGGCGTGATAGTTCGAACGACGAATACCGCTACAGCTTTTTAGTCTTGGGTAGACCTGATTAGTAGGTGAATCAATGGGGTCTTAGAAAAAATCTGCGACTCCTGGTCAGTGTGGTGGGTATCTTGATTATCACATGCAAGATAAGCTTTAAACCCACATACCATGAAAAAACTAATTATGTTACTCTCTGCCTCAGCGTTGCTGCTGGTGGCTCCTCTCCGAGCCATTGATTCTTTTGAGTCGAATCCCGGATATATAGACTTTTCCAAATATATTACCCTAAGTGGTGAAGATGCTACGGTGGAAGTAAATATAAAGGGACCGCTCCTTCGGTTGGCTGCTTCAATTCTTGAGGGGCAAGATGAACAGCTGTCCCAGTTGATTGAGCGTATTCAGTTGGTTCGTGTTCATGTATATGAAGTGAATGACGGTACTCGCGACCAATTCGCGGCAAGCGTTCAATCCATTGCCCAGACCCTTAAGGGGAAAAACTGGGAGCAATTGGTGACCGTAAAAGACGGTAACGAGAACGTAGCAGTATTTGCCAATATGCCCAATGGCGATACCATCGCAGGGATCGTTGTAAGTGTTTCGGATGGGGGTGAAGCGGTGTTCGTGAATATCGTCGGCGACGTAGCATTCGAATCACTCGCTGAGATCGGGAAAAAACTCAATATCCCAGCACTGGATAAAATCGGGGACATGCTCGAGGAGGGTTGATCATGAAACGCACATTTTTTACTTCGGGGGCGCTAGTCGCCCTCACTTTCCTGTTCGTCGGGTGTGGTCCGTCCAACTCCCATTTCAGAGCTGTAAAAACATCCATATTCCAGGGTAATGAAAGCCTGAATACAAATGTGGAACTGAGTCTGGGGGCAGTCCCTATTTGGTTAGCAGGAACCATAGCCGGTTTCATTGATGAGCCTGAAGTCAAAGAAGCCAGTCAGTACATCGATCACATCAGCCGGATAGACCTGGGTGTCTATGAGCTTCAGGATTCTCTGAAAGGGCGCTTCAAAGAGACGAGTCAGCGCGTGCAATCGAGCATGAAAGAGCATGGCTTCGAGCCGATGGTCCTTGTTTATGAGAAGAATGAATCTGTGGGTATTTACATTCCCACTACATTAGAAGAATCTGCGCGGCAGGCATTCGTGGTCGTCATGGAGCAGAAACAAGTCGTACTAGTCCGTGTTCGCGGCGACTTCGAAAAACTGTTCAAAGCCGTTTATCATAATCATCGCCATGAGCTACCAATCCTGCAGCAGGTCTTAAAAGAAGAAGTGGTGTTGTAATTTGGTGTTTCAGATTCCGTTTTCTTGACTGAGGAGATCCATGCCAATGGTATGGATCTTTTCTTTGCCTGTCGGGTATACGTTGAGATTAAATGGACCCGTTCTAAAAGAGGCTTGCCCTTCATGGCTTTGAAATTTTAAGTTTTGGCAGTTTTCTTCCACCCCACTGAATCAACCATTCACCCGGTTGAGCTTAACTCTAAAATACTACTAACTATGAAACGACGCTTCTACTGCGTGCTATTTTGCTTTGCCTTCATATTCCCCGCGTGGGTTTATTCTCAGGACGACGACGAGGCCCCTAAAGAGGTTTTTGAACTAAGTCCTTTCAATGTCGATGAATCCGGAGACATGGGTTATACGGCTACCAACACTTTATCTGGGACCCGCTTTAACTCGAGTCTAAGGAACACGTCCGCCTCAGTTTCTGTTTGGACGCAGGAATTTATCGACGATACGGGTCTGACGGAAATCGACGAGCTCATCGACTACTCGCTGAATACGGTATTGGACACGGATGATCAGGATGGTGACGGAGGTAATTTCAATACCTTCACGAACGCGACGGCCGTTACCCAGAGAATTCGCACACGGGGGGTCGAGTCATCTCGCGGAATTGATTATTTTAAAGCCATTACACCGGACGACTCCTACAAGATCGGTCGTTATGATGATTCCCGCGGCCCCAACGGCGTATTGTTTGGTGTGAGCGCGGCGGGTGGTATCATCAACCAGACGTCTCTCGTGGCTAACACTTACCAGGATAGCGGTCGTGTGCGTTATAGCTTCGGCACTTCGAGTCGCGATCGTGCGGAGTTTCGCTACAACAAGGTAATACTTGAGGATAAACTCGGTATCGTGGTTGCCGGATTAAATCAGGACAACAGCGGCTGGAGAGACTGGGTTCAAGAAGACAAAGAACGTATTTATGCTGCCATGACTTGGAGACCGACGGAAAAAATAACGTTCCGCGTTAATTATGAGGACGGGTTTGAGCACCGGACAACGGTTCAACAAAGCCCCATCACGGATGCCGGATTGCCATGGTATGATTACTCGCTGGTGACGCCTTTGGAGGACATTACTTTCAGTCCCTACCGGGGCAATGGTCAAGGCGCACAGGTCAATAATGGAACTCGGGCGGTGGGTGTAACCGAAAGAGATGGGAATCCTCGTGGGTTCTCGGGGAACGGTAACAACCTGTTCACGTTTATCGAAAACGACAATACTTTTATTAACAAAGCGGGCACCTTTAACACGGGAGGGTACAATCAGGATAGAATCGTTCCTGTGGATGGCTCTCCTGTTTGGCCTGCGGATTCGAATCCTAACCCACCTCGTCAATTCAGGATCAACGACCAGAGCATCATACCTTATCATTACAACCCGGGTGGCCCCGATTTTTACAGAGAGTCTGACTTTAGTAGCTACTCGGCGTTCGCTGATATCCAGTTAACCAATGACTGGTTCCTCAACATCCAATTTGGGCACCAGGAAGTGGATATCGATGTGCCTCAACTCAATGGGCCACGACCTGAGCTTCGTTTCGATCCCAACACGGTCGAAAACGCGGTGGATCCAGATGCTGCTCCCAATCCCTATGTGGGGCGCCCTTACTTCGATGGCGACTACCGTCGTGACAAAAATATTTCTGAGTATGATGAAATTCGTGTGTCCACCTCCTACAATTTGGATGCCGGTAAATTTGGTAATCACCGTATAGCAGTCGCCGCTTCAGAAGTAGATGAGACCTCCAGACGTGGAAACACCTGGTTGGCCTTGGCTGGTAATCCCGATGGTGCCGGGACTTTTACGGATACCTACGGTAATAGGTATACGCAATCGGCTTACCTGAATGCCGACAACCGTATTACGGTCCGTAATTATTTTGATTGGGACGACCGATCCACCTGGAGGGCAGGTAGTTGGAAGAACGTACCATCATCCGTTATAACGGATCGGTTTGAAGGCGTGCCCACGGCTTACGACGTCGTATGGGCAGAAGACACCCCGGGTAATATCAACTACAAGATTAATCAGGTGACAGATTCGTATATGGCGGTTTCACAGAGTCGCTTTTTCGATGAGAAGCTGGTGGTTACTCTGGGATATCGAAAAGATGAGGTAGTGATTGACCGTGCCGGTCATTATCGGGATCCTGATATCGGGTGGATTCCGGATCTTTCCATTACGCCCGATACCCCCTCCGACAATAATACGATCCCAGGTGCTCCGCAGACCGATTTCGAAGGTACGGTTCGTACGACTGGAGCCGTATATCACCTCTTCAAAAACTTGTCGTTGGTGGCGAATCGAGGAACCAACATTGGTATTCCTGATTTCCGCCGGACCGTTTATCCAGATGGTGCGACTTCACCGCCTCCTAACGGTGAGGGAGTCGATTTTGGCATCGATTTTTCTGCCTTGGATAATCGGGTCAGTGGTCGCTTGGTCTATTATGAAACGGATGCAATTCAAGAAGTGGTAGGAGGTAATGATCCAGCCGTGCGTATGGAGAGAATGTATGCATCTCTGGAAACCGTTTTCGAAGACTTCGGTCCGGAAGCTTCATTGAATGACTTGCTGAACCGACGGTTGGAGCTCCGCCCTGAAGTAAATGGACGATTCCGGGATAATGTATCGAGCGGTTACGAGCTTAGGCTCACAACGAACATCACGGAGAATTGGCGGCTATCGCTCAATGCTTCGAAAACGGATCGAACCGTTTCCAATTCGTTTAGCAAAACCGTGCCATTTATAGGTCTGATAATTGGTGACGATGGACGAGCGCTACAGGGTGTTACTCAAAATGGAACCATCCCGGATCCGGACGACCCCGACAACCCAGATGCGAACATCGATAACTACGAAATTGACGGAGGGGCCTACACGTCGGACGGTGTTATTTCAAAAATGTTGGCTTACGAGAGCCAGCTCCCGGAAGGCCAGACGTTTAGTACGATCACTGATAATGGTACCCGGAGTTTTGCGCAGAGTCTTCAGGAAGCAGTCGATGAATACAATGGGGACATCGAAGTATTTGAGAAACGCTGGGGATTACGCCCTTACCGATTCAATGTGTTTACCAACTATGACTTCAAGGAAGGTATCTTGAAAGGCTGGTCGGTTGGCGGTGGCTACCGTTGGAGCAGCGCGAATATTATTGGGGAAGAAAATGGCATTGAAATTGAGGGTGAGGAGATAGCCGTTGCTGACTTTCTCTTACGCTACCGCACGGCTAGAGGAGCTATCTTCGGAGGGGACGGTCGTTGGACCTTCCAACTCAATGTGTCTAATCTCTTTGATAATCGGAAAATCATTCCTAGCCGCTTGGCAATCGATGGAAACAACACCTACCAGATTCCTGGTGGCCGCGGCATCGCCTACGCGCGTTTCGATTTGCCGGACCCAAGAGCTTACCGTTTTACCGTGACCTACGACTTCTAGTCTTCGTAAGACCAGGGTTGAACGAACGATTTTCAGCGCATCGCCTTTTCGAGGGCGGTGCGCTTTTATTTCTACCAGCGCATTAGTCTGAATCGTATAAACGGTAGCACAGGGCTTCATCGCTACGATTGTTGTTCAGGCTATGAAGACGATGCTTGTATGACATGTGGGTGACTCGATTGCCTTTTTTCGTAACTTTCGTATCCTTGTTATTCGTTATTTATTAAAGACGTCATTATGCTTCTAAGAAAACTAACGGCAATTGCAGCGAGTCTCTTGATATTCATATTGTTGGGTGAGTCACAGGCGTCCGATCGCGTAGCGATCAAGGCCTACGCTACCGACGATTATACGGTGGATCGGGCCCGGGATGAATCAAAACAGGTGCAGACTTACTTCATTGCCGAAGGGAAATACTACCCGGGAAATACGGACAGATCGAGTATGAAGGATGTTTCGTTCATGGATATCGCCCAAGACCTGGCAGCCAATTTAGAACGGCAAAATTTCTTTTCTGAGACAAATCAGGAAAAAGGCGATTTGCTGATTCTAGTTCATTACGGCGTTACGGACTACGCCCCAGATTATATGGAGGAACGGGCGATTGATTCTATAGACGATTTTGGATACGGAGACGTTGTAAACGATGACCCGCTCATGGTGTCGGCTGTTCGAGAAGAGTTTCAGGCTCAGGTATTTGACATGCAAACGACCAACGAAGGAAATACCCGGGCACTGGGTTTGAAAGCTCAGTTGCTCGGTATGGATGAACTCTTTAGTGCGAAAGCGACTGACCAACAGATCAATGAACTGCGAGATATGTTAGAAGAGGAACGCTTTTTTGTCGTATTGAATGCCTTCGACCTACCGCTCTTCAGAAAAGGCGAGAAGAAGCTGCTATGGTCGACCCGTTACAGCATTCGCGCGGGTGGTAAACCGTTTGATCAGGCCATCGCTGAACTGAATGTGGTGGCAGGAGACTATTTCGGCAAAAATATGAAGGGCCTGAACTTGAAAAGGGCTTCCGATAAATCCAATGTGGACTTGGGTGACGTGGAAGTTATCGAATCTGGAACTAATTGAACGGATGCGACCCTGATCGTGTAGCTATTAAAAACACGTACACTCAGAACACGCGAGAATTACACCCTGTCGTAACCTAACGGTTCGTTTCCTCGTTCTAAGAATGAATAACTTATAACCTTTAGAAAGTTGTGATGAATTTATCGAAGCAGATTCTTCTAGTAGGCCTTGCGGTAACGACTGCACTTTCCGTGCCTTTTCTGTCAGCCAAAGAAAACCGGGTGGCTGTGAAATCAACGGCTTCTCCAGAATTTAGCCAACGTCGTTCCGCCGATGGCAACAAAATCCAAACCTACCATGTCGTGGAGGGTAAATTCTTTGGGGGAAATACCGACGACAGGAGCATGGATGGAATCACGTTCATGGATATTGCGGAAAATATGGCGGAAAACCTAAAACGCCAAAACTTCTATTCCGAGACGGACAACAGCAAGGGCGACCTCTTAATAATGGTTCACTACGGTGCTACCGATTACGATGCGGATTATTCGGAGTTAATGGGAATCGATTCCCTCGACGACCTGGGGTTCGGAGCGGATACTGGGGAGCTGGAGGAGGGTGAAGCAGAACAGGCTTTCGCCGCGGACTATGCGGCCATCCAGTCGTTCAATGAAGGCAATGAGATGAATAAGATCTTCAAAGCGAAAATTCTCGGTCTTGAGGAGCTATATAACGATAGCGCCAATGATCAGCAGGTTTACGAATTCCAGGACATGGTCAATGAAGAGCGCTACTTTATCTACCTGGTTGCTTTTGACCTGCCAGCCATGCGTAAAGGAGAGAGAAAAGTTATGTGGACAACCCGTTACAGTATGCGTGCGATTGGTCAGCCGTTTGACGAGGCCATCGAGCAATTGAATATTGTCGCGGGTAATTATTTTGGCTTGAACATGAAAGGACTGCAGTCGAGGCGAGCGTCTGATAAGTTCGAAGTGAAGATGGGTGATATCGAAGTCATCAGTAACGAAGAGTTCAATACTCCTGAATAGTTTTTGTGCCTCATTGAATTAATACTGATTTCTCATGTTCCAAAACTTTGCCAAATGTGTCTTATTGGTCGGGGCAGTGTTACTACCCTCCGATTGCGCGTTCGGTGAAAAGGCCAATCGCGTTGCGGTTCGCGCAGAAGCTACGAAAGACTACACCCTCTCACGAGCTCGGGACGAGTCGGCAAAAGTGCAGACCTACCACTTGATTGAAGGAAAACGGTTTGGCGGTAATGTCGCGGACGCCAGTATGGATGAAATATCATTTACCGGAATTGCTGAACAGCTCGCGCTCAGTTTAAGGAAACAAAACTACTATTCCGAGGAAGATCCGGATGCTGGTGACTTGCTCATCATGGTCCACTATGGTGCTTCAAACTTTGTGGGAGATGAAAATGATGCTGAGGTATTCGACATCGCTGAATACCTGCCACCGGTTGAAAAAGCGAATGGCGAAGTCTATGACTATGAACTATCGAAGAACGCTATGCCGAAGTTCTTCGGGGATGTTCTTCCGAGTGAAAGAGATTACCTCAGGGAGAAATACTTCCGTGCGAGGCTCCTGGGTATGGATGATGTATTTGCCTCCAATACCTCCTCCTACGAAGCGTTTATTCAAAGTGAGCTGGCTGACGAGGGTCGCTACTTTATGATCCTTACTGCCTTCGATCTTCCCCTTCTGAAATCAGGTGAGAAGAAAGTGTTGTGGACGACTCGGTATAGCATTCGCTCCATCGGCCAATCCTACGGCGATGCGATTGCCGCGCTGAACGACGTGGCGAGTGATTACTTTGGGAAAAACGTAAAAGGTCTCATTTCCAAACGAGCGACCGATGACTCCAATGTGGAAGCCGGCCCGATCGAAGTTATTGAGGAGGATAAAAGCAGATAGACGGCTATGGATTCTGTGTTAATGCTTCGTAGCAGATAGGAGGTCCCCGGAGTCTTTCGAATAACCGGTAGCACCGGTCAATCTCAAATTTATATCCTTATTCGTTCCATGCGCATATCGGTATCACCACCCTCAAAACTCAGTTTGCTGATCGACATACTTCCCTTGCTTTGCGTGGCTCATATAGTAGATGAGCGGAACCGCCAGTGGGCTTATCAAGAGCGAGGCAATAGCTCCGAATAGGAGCGAAATGGCGAGTCCTTGGAAAATGGGGTCGGCCAGGATAACGATTCCTCCCACTATGACCGCAAGCGCAGTCAACATCATCGGCCTGAAGCGCACTGCTCCGGATTCGATACAGGCCTCAGCCATAGTACGCCCGTGGCTTAACCGTAGCTCAATAAAGTCGACCAGAATGATCGAGTTGCGAACTACGATGCCCGCTCCCGCCATGAACCCAATCATGGAAGTGGCTGTAAAAAACGCACCGAGTGCCCAATGGGCAGGTAGTATCCCAATCAAAGAGAAGGGGATAACCGTCATTACAATCAATGGCGTTGAGTAGTTCTTAAACCAGCCTACCATAAGCATGTAGATGAGTATAAGCACTGCCCCAAAGGCCAGTCCAAGGTCGCGGAATACTTCAATCGTAACCTGCCATTCACCGTCCCACTTCATCGACGGCTCCTGATCGCTGAACGGCATGGTTGCGTTATAGATTCTTACAGTTTCCTCTGTTCCTCCAAAGTTCCGCCCGTCGAGTTTTGCCAATTCACGGTTCATTTGCAGGATTGCATAGACGGGACTTTCAACCACACCTGCCACATCCGCTGTAACGTAGGTTACATTCATTAAATTTTTGTGGTAGATATTTCGCTCACCTAATTCTTCTTCAATGGTCACTAACTCCCGCAATAAGACAAGGGGTGCCTGAGGATTCATTTCTGAGCGAATTGGCAGGGACAACAGGTCCTTTGCATGAGCACGCGCCGACGGTGGTAATTCAAGTAGCACACGAACGTCATCCCGCTCGTCCTCCACGTGTAGCAATCCAACCGGGTAGCCCGAGGAACCTATCTGGATGGCACGGGCAATGGCAGCCTCGGTGATCCCATGGAGGGCAGCCTTTTCTTCATCGATACGCAAAATCGTTTTAGGCTGCAAGGCTTCGACATACCAGTCCACATCAACGACCCCCTCAGTATTCTCATAGATCGTTCTTACGGCTTCGGCCAGTTTCAGTCGGGACTCCTCTGTTGGACCGTAAATTTCAGCCACCAGAGTCTGCAGCACAGGAGGTCCGGGCGGGACTTCTGCCACTGCTACCGAGGCTCCATATTTTTTGGCGATTTCTTCAAGGTGTGGGCGGATGCGTTTGGCAATGTCATGGCTTTGCGCTGTGCGTGCGTGCTTGGGCAAAAGGTTGACCTGTATGTCGGCCACGTTAGATCCGCGACGCATGAAATAGTGACGGACGAGGCCGTTAAAGTTGAAGGGGGAGGCCGTTCCAGCATACACCTGATAGTCGGCGACTTCCGGCTCGTCGCGCAAAGCGGCTGCCATCTCCCGCGCAATGCGCGTTGTCTGTTCCAATGGCGTCCCCTCGGGAGTATTGATGATGACCTGAAACTCGGATTTGTTGTCGAATGGGAGCATCTTGACCTTTACCGCTTCTATACCAACCAGTCCCATCGAGCCAACGGTCAGCGCTGTCACCAATAGGAGAAAGCCCCAACGAAGTATGCGATACTCGAGCATTGGACGCATCACACGGGTGTAGAGTCGCGTAAACCTGTTTTCCGCTACAGTATCCTCATCGCCCGCTTCTGTGCTGGGTGGGACACCAATAAATTCTTTGGAATGTGAGGTTGAGGTATTCAGATGGTGGCCCTTCAAAGCCTTGAGTACCGCCCACGGCGTAATAACAAATGCCACCAGCAGGGAGAATAACATGGCCGCGCTTGAGCCTATCGGTATGGGTCTCATATAAGGCCCCATGAGTCCGCTGACGAATGCCATGGGGAGTACGGCTGCAATAACTGCCCATGTAGCCAGTATGGTGGGGTTTCCCACTTCGTCCACGGCTTCGATACAGATTTGTACGAGGGACTTGTTTTGGAAGCCGGGCAAGTTCATGTGGCGCACGATATTCTCCACAACGACGATGGCATCATCGACGAGAATTCCGATGGAAAATATCAAGGCGAACAGTGTAATCCGATTCAGAGTGTATCCATAAAGGTAAAACACGAGAAGGGTCAGTCCCAAAGTAACCGGAATGGCCAGCAACACCACGATCGACTCCCGCCATCCGAGGAAGAGCAAAATGAGTACTGCCACTCCGAAAACGGCAATGCCCATATGCAACAGCAACTCATTAGATTTCTCACTGGCCGTGGCACCGTAGTCCCGCGTGACAGCTACTTCGATATCCTCCGGGATCAGCGAGCCCTTAAGTGTGTCCACTTTTCTGAGCACATCGTTTACGACGTCGACCGCATTTGCCCCGGCGCGTTTGGCAATACTCAGGGTTACCGCCGCCTGTTCCACTTGCTCAGTCGAGCCATAAAGAACGTAATCAGACGGTTCTTCCGCTTCGTCGAGAATTGTCGCCACGTCCCTGAGATATACAGGGCTGCCATCGTGGACTCCGACTACGACCCGTCCCACATCCTCTGCATTTTCGAAAAAAGACCCGGTCTGCAGTAATGTTTCCGTGTTGGCGCTTGTGAGGGAACCGGCATGAGTCTGTTCATTTGCCTGTTGAAGCATCGGAATCAGGTTGGCCGCGGATAAATTACGGGACACCAACGCTTGCGGATCCAGCTGAACCCTGACTTGTCTGCGGGTACCACCGATCAAGGTCGTTTCTGCGATCTTCGGGATGGATTTTATTTCATCCTGTACTTGGGCTGCTACCCGTCTCAGCATGAGATGATCGTAACGGCCGCTGTGAAATGTAAGTGCCAGGACTGGTACATCGTCGATGCCTCTTGGCTTGACCAGAGGTGGCGAAACTCCCTGGGGGATGCGGTCGAAGTTTGTTGCCAGCTTTTGGTTCAGCCGCACGAGGGCAGCTTCTAGATCCGTCCCTACCTTAAATCTGACAATAACCATGGCACCACTTGGCATGGATGTTGAGTACAGATATTCAACATCCTGGACCTCCCAGAGTAATTGCTCCATGGGACGCGTTACTCGGTTTTCCACCTCCTTCGCGTTGGCACCGGGCATACTCACTAGCACGTCGATCATGGGCACCTTGATCTGAGGCTCCTCCTCACGGGGTAGCATCAAAACGGCAAATATTCCGAGTAGCAGTGAAGCTGCCACCGCCAATGGAGTGAGTTTGGATTCAATAAATATCAACGCCAGCTTTCCGGCGAAGCCAAGCTTGTCGATTTTCACCTCTTGAATCGACGATTCGCTCATTGGGTAACCTCCAGTGGTTGACCGTCGGTCAAGCGTTGGGCGGCTTCCGCAACTACCCATTCATCTGCATCCAACCCCGATACCACTTCTATAAGCGAGTCCGACATAGCGCCTGTTTTGACGAGGCGAAGAACCGCATGGTCATCCTCTAGCACAAACACCCGTTCCATCTGGCCCAATTTTGAAACTGCGGTCTGTGGAACCAGAATTTTAGAACGCTTCGCACCTTCCACGGTAATTCGGGCAAACTGGCCAGCTCTCACATCGACCTCCGCTGGAACTTTGAAACGAACTTTTACTGAGCGGCTCTGGTTGTCCGATCCTGGGGATACTTCGGTTACCACAACCTCAAATGCCGATTGTTTGGATGGGAGGTGGGCCTTAAAACGCGAGCCTAGAGCAAGTCCAGACATCAGAGATTCAGGAATTCCTGCCTCGATTTCGAAACCATTATTTCCTTCGAGTTCCAACAGTGGCATGCCGGGGGAGGCCAGACTACCTTCGTCGGCGTAAATGCGTGAGACCAATCCTGCAAAGGGTGCCCGAATTTCGGTATAAGTCAGCATGGCCTGTGCTTCCGTCAGCATGGCCTCCATCATGGAAACCCGGTCCTCGAGATTTCTGACCATCTCTGCGGTGCTCGCCTCTTTTGCGAGAAGTCCCTGCTCGCGCTTTAAGTCACGTTGGGCCTGGCTGAGTTGCGTTCTGGCCTGAGAGACTCTTGCTGCGATTTCCGCGGCATCAATTTTAGCCAGTAGATCTCCTTTTTCTACACGTTGACCGAGATTCACAGGAAAGGCGCTTATGTTTCCCATCACCTTGGGAGCAATACTGGCCAGATCTGCGGCTCGTACCACGCCAGATATCTCCACCCGGGTGGGTGAATCCTCAGAAATCACTTTGGCAATGGAGGCTTTGACGGGAGGTAGTTCGATGCTGCTCTTTGACGGGTGGTCAGATTCGTCTTTGCTACAAGCGACCAGCAATAGGCCGACCCCGAAAGCCATGAGTAAATTGAGTTTCTGATTCATCACTTTAAATGCTGTTTTATTGTTGAATTGGCATAAACCCTACGGCGCGTCGTAGTTCGGCTATTGCGATTATTTCTTCTGCTACCGCCACTGCCCGGCGCATCCGAGCTTCCATAAGTCGTCCTTCGACTCCGATCAATTCTGCTGTGAGTAGTGCGCCCTCTTCGAATCGGGCGCGGCTTAGGGAGGCACTCTCTTCTGCTTGGCGCAAAGCCAGATCCGTAACTGCGACTCTGTCCCGGGATAGTTCCAGAGCGAGGCGCGCTTGTTCAACTTCAAGACCGATGCCAAGTTCAGCCTTACGGATGTATTGGCGAAGTTCCGCTAATTGAGCATCTGCCTGTCTTACTTTGGAAGCGGTCTTGCCACCATCAAAGACATTCAAGTCCACCGCGACTCCGGCCAGCCAGGATTCTCCAGATTGATCCGTTCTCCAGCCGTGGTCGTACTGTACGCTGGCGAATCCGGAAACACTGGGACGGCGTGCACCGCTGGCAACCTCTCTCATTTCCGAGACCGCTTTTTCACGCTCGTAGAGGGCTCGCAATTCCGGACGGGCTTGATAGCTGAGAGAGTCCGGTTCCACGATGCGTTCAAGGGCCTGATCTTTTTCAGCGATCGTGACGGACTCTCCCCCGGCAGGAAGCCCTAAAACAAATAGAAAGGCACGTTCTGCCAATGACTGAAAATGGCGTGTTTCAACCAGTTGTTCCCTTGCCCGCGCAAGCTGGACTTGAAGGCTTAGGAGATCCGCCTTGAGCATTTGCCCGGCATCAAAGCGCAGTTGTGCATTCTTAACTGCAGACTGGTAAGCGTCGACCCCTGCCTCAACGGCAGTGACCGCCTCCTTGGTCTTCAGAATGTTCAAGTAGGCTTTGACGGTCTGGGCTATAAGCTGATGGCGAGCGGTGATCTCGTCGAATTCCGCCGCGTTCACGCCTGCTTCCGCGGCCCTTTTTCCAGATGAGAGCCGGCCTCCCGTATACAGTGGTATACCGACCATGGCTGTAGTGTTAAAATTGTCGATGGTTCCAGGGTGGTTGAAATCCAGGTCAAAATCGAAGGCTCTTTGATTCAGTATGGAGCCAAAAGCCATCATAGGGCTGTCAGTTTGCCGGTAACTGCCTTGCAATGAAACCTGAGGTTTTCCCACAGATCTGACTTCGTCCAACATGGCTTCTGCTCCCTCAACTCTGGCAACGGAAGCCAAGGCGTCTGGATTGTTGGCCAAGGCAACCTCAATGGCTCTTTCGAGATCCCATGATGTCGCTCGGCTGGAGAGAGGGAGCAGTAATAACGTGAGCAGACAGGCGATTATGTTCCGGAGGGTCACTGTTATGATATAAGAAGTCCAAGTCCTCCCTTTAAGATTGGGAAACACCACTTCAGTTTGAGTGAAGAATCTATGCTTCATGTCGCTGCCTGTTATGTCAGGAATTGATCGCAAGCAGGAGTCCCAGAATGCCTCCATAGATTGCCCCTCGCCACCAAGTTGAGGTCAGGGGGCATGTACCTGAGGAACATTGTCCGAAGTAACCCAAGCCCGCGCCCAAAAGGACACCTAATATAACTATGGCTGTTAAACGAAGCATGTCAAAATTACTGGTAAGGATCTCCTCTTTCCCTTTGGAGAATTGATTGTTTGAGAGCCATTTATTTTTAGTAACCAGTCAATGCTGCGATTAGGAAGACTATGGCCCTTTTCTTTTCGTTTATGGTCATCAAAGCCTTTTGATCAAGGTGGCTAACGGCTAACCCGGATCACTTTGGTTCGCCTTTTCCTTTGAAGGCACAGCCACCAGTTAGCCCCATCGCTTTGAACGCCATGGCAGCAGGACAGAATCCCGTAAATGCCGATTGGATCATGTTGAATCCTGCAAAGGCGGTGAGAAAATGCCAGTAAGGGTGAACCCAGGTTCCCAATACTAAACTCAAAAGGACTACGAATCCCGCCCATAACAATACAGCTCGATCAATATTCATATATTTTTTGGTTGATTTCCCAGCAATAATTAAGAAAAAGTTAATATAGTCAATACTAATTTAGATCACACTAATATATGGTCAAGCTTTCGACATCACCTCCCGCGATTTCAGTTCCAGCACCTGAAAATATGGGGGAAGCCCTAAAAACTCTCAATGCGTTGGCGAATGAACAACGTCTGCTTATTCTCTGTCTGCTTTCTCAGGGATCCGAGATGACCGTGACTGAATTGAACAAAGATCTGGACCTGAGCCAGTCGGCTCTGTCTCAACACCTGAAAAAACTAAAGGATCAGGGGTATGTGGTTTCTCGGAAGGAAGGTTTAAACGTGTTTTATCGAATTGGAAAAGACGACGTGCTCCAGATGTTGGAGCTGTTGCACAAGTTGTACTGCTAGGGGAGTCAGATCTCCAAAATGGGCCCGGGATTATTGATTTTATCTGCACCGGTCGCGGTGCCGGGTAACTCGCCCCGAATATCGCCGCCTTGGGGACGAATGGGGCCTCTGTCGGGGGATGGGTTAGCGGGAATAGTGTCTCCCGTTTCTTCCGACCATTGCTTGAGGACGGCAGCGAGTTTTCGTTGGATAGCTTTGAACTCTGGAATGTGAGCAAGGTTGGTCATCTGGTGAGGATCTGAATCCACGTGGTAAAGTTCGACCTGGGGGCGCGGGTTCATCGGGATGTCTTCCTGCCACGGGAAAGTCTCGCCTGCTTCGTACTTTTCCCAGAGTTCTTGGGCCGCGGGAAACTGTGAATTGTCGCTTTCAGTGCTGAGGGATGCTTTATGGTTAAATGCGTTATGGATGTAGAGCCAATCCTTGGTGCGGACAGCGCGTTCATGGGCCGAGTAGACGTGCCAGTTATGCTCCGCGAAAATGTAGTCGCGGACTTTAGCTTTTGGATTTTCCAGGACCGGCACTAGGCTGACGCCCTGAAAGGTTGGCCCGGCACTGAGCCCTGCCAAAGCTAGGAAGGTGGGTGCGAAATCGATCACACTGACCATCGAGGAAGAGCGCGCGGGATTGATTTTGCCGGGATTCCACACGATGAGCGGAGTATTGATACCGCTGTCGTAGAGGCGGGTTTTATCTCTTGGAAACGGTCGTCCGTTGTCGGCGCAGTAGATAAAGTAGGTATTTTCAGCGATTCCCTGGCGCTCGAGTTCTTTTACGAGTTCACCTGCGTAATAGTCGGTTCGACTCACTTCGTGAAAATAATCGGCAAGGTCTTTCCGGGTTCTGGGACCATCGTAAAGGTACGGCGGCACTTCAATGGTATCGGGGTCATAAATGGGTGCATGCTCGTCAAACTGCCAATCGCGGTGAGCGTCATGCGAGGCGAACCAGCAGAAGAAAGGCTGATCTTTCGGGCGGTTTTTAAGTAGTTCCACCCAATCCTCGCTGCCTGCAGGTTTTCCTCCTTTACCGGTGTCCGTGAAGCCCAATTTGAGTGGGTCGTTCATGTGATTTTTCCCCGAAATCACGGTGTAGTAGCCGGCTTCTGCAAGCCTTTGGATGAACGTAATCTGATCTTCAGGGAGTACAGTGTGTAACTCGGGAGCACCCGTATTGTGCGGGTAACGACCCGTTATTATGCTGCACCGACTTGGGCTACAGCTACTGGTGGTTAGAAATGCGTTGTCGAAAACGAGCCCCTGCGACGCTACACGATCGAGGTTGGGTGTTTGTGCGACCGTGCTGCCGTAAGCTCCAAGATCGGCAGCCGATATGTCATCGGTGATAAAGAAAACGAAGTTGGGTCGATCAGCGCCAAAGGACTGAAGAGAGCAGCAAAGTGTCAACGCGATTAATAGGATTTTGGGTGTAATTTTCATAGGGTAAAGGAGGCGAATTTAGTCAACTATTGGATGTTTCCACGTTTGGACAACTCTTCTTGGGTTAGAATTTGTAGAAAGGTAGACGGATACCGAATCTAACATTGCCAAGCGGAGCACGACTGTTCCAAGATGAATTCTGTTCAGACAGCATTTAATTGGCTGGAAATTTGCTGAATTGCCCAAGTAGTATTAGAATATATTTATAATGAAAAAAGCTTACAGCACTCTCGTTCTCTTAACCTTAGTCATGGCTCACTCCGCAATGGGTCATTCTACTCAGGTGGTACATCTCCATCCGCATGGAGAAAACTCATTTCTGACGACAGGTCTCGTAGCGGCCACGATCGCTATACTGCTCGGTGGGCGTTACTTTCTGCAACGTCGCCGTCAGCGCTAATTGAATTGATGTCCCAAGTTGAGGAGCTTCTGGGCAGGCTGCGTGCCTGGTTCAACCCAGTTGACGGAAGTCTTACCGCCTTTTCCGGAGGCGTTGACTCTGCCTT
This sequence comes from uncultured Opitutaceae bacterium, assembly GCA_964352065.1. GTDB lineage: Bacteria > Verrucomicrobiota > Verrucomicrobiia > Opitutales > UBA2995 > UBA2995. The sequence goes on along the minus strand of CAYGQM010000009.1, from coordinate 73,885 downwards.
GGTGCTTTTTCTCTCTCACAAGTTCCTCGGTGAAAAAGGGATTGGCGTGATCGCCGATTCTCCCAGTCTCAAGCGCCGTGACTTGAATCTTGCCAAGGATTTTTGCCAGCAGTTTGGAATCACGCTCCGGGTCATTCAGACAGGTGAGCTGGAAAATCCGAACTATGCGAGCAACCCTGACAACCGCTGTTTTTTCTGTAAAGATACCCTCTACCGAAAGATGGAAAGTATTCATGCTGAATATCCAGGTTACTACATGCTCAACGGCACCAATCGGGATGATCACGGTGACTACCGTCCTGGACTCCAAGCTGCCAATAACCACGGCATCTATTCACCACTTTCGGACTGTGGTATCACCAAAAAAGATGTTCGCCTATTAGCCAAACACTTTGGCCTCCCGGTCTGGGATAAACCGGCAAGTCCTTGTCTCAGTTCCCGCATTCCTTACGGACAGGAAGTCACGGCAGACAAATTGGAGCAGATTGAGTCTGCTGAAACCTTTTTGAACCAACTCGGATTCGACGAAGTGCGCGTGCGGCATTTTGGCCACGAAGCGAGGATCGAAGTCCCGTCTGAAACCGTGGGACAATTGTTATCTTTTAAACCTCAGATTCAGAGAGCCTTTAGTGACCTCGGCTTCGATACCGCGACTATCGATACCGAAGGATTCGTTAGCGGTAAATTGAATCGTGCGATCGTACCTCATGGATGAATATAACTTGGATATGGACCGCGAAAGCCGACTTGGCTTTCCGGAAGTGGTTTATGGATTGTCGAAACCGGTAGAATTGCTCAGAAAGATTCTGACGGAGTATTATAGTCAGGGGAAAAATGCGCTGGTCTCGCGTGTCCAGTCTGACAAAGGCGAGGAGCTCCTTAAGGATTTTCCCGAGGCGTTTTTCGACGAATTGTCGGGGTCGTTTCTCCTTCAAAAGAACGAGCTCGATGAGTCCGAAGCTCAGGTCGGTATTCTGTGTGCTGGGAGCTCGGATCTGTTTGCAGTCAATGAAGCGCTTTATACACTGAACCTTCTTAAAGAGCCAGCTGTGTGTATCAATGATGTCGGTGTAGCCGGGATTCACCGTTTGCTGAATCGACTGGACGACATCAAGAAATTTAAAGTGCTTATAGTCGTAGCTGGCTTTGAAGGAGCTCTCCCCAGTGTTGTGGGTGGTTTACTCAAGCAGCCGATCATAGCCGTTCCGACGAGTGTGGGTTACGGCGTTGCCGAAGGAGGTCGTTCGGCGTTGCATGCTATGCTTTCAAGTTGTGCGAACGGCGTAACGGTGACGAATATCGATAATGGTTACGGAGCGGCTATGGCTGCCTATCGCATCATTCAGTTGCTGCGTTCCCAATCATGAATACTCTTTACGTAGAACCGTTTTCGGGTCTTGCCGGTGACATGTTACTCGGAGCGCTTTGCGGGCTCATTGACGGTTATGAGGATATTCAATCCTTGCCCGGTAAGCTCCATCTGCACGATGGCAAAGTTGAGATCAACGAAGTCGAGAAGAACGGTATCGTGTGTAAACACGTCAAAGTCACCGACCTGAATGAAGGAAAAGAAACACATTATCATTCGCACGGTGATGACGATCATCACGAGCGCAGTCATGATCATTCACATGATCATGGACATTCACACAATCATACCCATGGGCGTCATCTCAGTGACATTCTTCGTTTGATCGATAACGGACACATCTCTGATGGGGCCAAGGAGATCGCAAAAGGAATTTTTCAACTCATCGGCGAAGCAGAATCCAGTGTCCATGACATCCCAATTGAGAAGATTCATTTTCACGAGATCAGTGGTGTAGACTCGATCATCGATATTGTTGGTTGTGCCTTCTTACTCGACAAACTACAGATCTCGAAAACCTATGCAGATCCGATTTGTGTGGGGTTTGGAATGGTCAAGACGCAACATGGTCTTTTGCCGGTTCCCGCGCCCGCCACAGCTTTGCTACTGCAGGGAATGCCCAGTTTTAAAGGTGAGGAAAAGGGTGAACGGGTAACGCCTACGGGTGCTGCGATCCTCAAGTATTTGAAGCCCGAGTTTTCGACGCCTACCTTGGTAGTGAACAAAGTTGCTTATGGACCCGGCCAAAAGGATTTTATTGGACCCAACGTAGTCCGTCTTTCCCTGGCAAGTGAAGCTGCGGCTTCAAAAAAGTCTTTGGTGGTAGTTGAAACCAATCTGGATGACTGTTCACCGGAATTACTGGGTGAGCATTTTCAAGCTGGGCTCCTCAAAACTGGAGCGGTGGATTTTACCCTGTCATCAGTGACCATGAAAAAAGGGCGCCCTGGCCTTAAGTTATCGGTCTTGGTGAAGGGAGGAGATCTTGATGTCGTGAGTGACTTTATTCTGGAAAATACCACGACCATTGGCGTTCGCTATTACGCAGTCGAACGGAAGGAACTGGAGCGAGAATCGGTGTCATTAAAGACCCAATTCGGTGAAGTTCGTGGGAAGAAAGTGGTAACTCCTTCCGGAAAAATTCGGATTAAGCCCGAGTACGACGACCTTCAAAGGGTTGCTTCAGAGAATAACATTTCTGTGATTCAGTTGAAACAGGAACTCGAAGGGTAGGGCGCCTACTTCGTTCTGAAGCTGTCCGAATTTACCAGTGCGATTACGAGATCCTGAAAGCCGCCTCGTTGCTCGCGGATTTCAGTGACTGTCTGTTTGATAAGTTTGTGATCGCTATAGCTCATGCTGCGTCCAGTGGCGTAGGTAAGAAGTTTTTCTGAGATACACTCTGCGAAGGGCGAGATATCATTACGCAAGTAGGCTTTCAGGTCGGTGATATCCTTCAGAACGGTTCCATCTGTCAGTTTTCCGTTGGTTTCGACGGGTATGCTAATTTCGGTCTTCTTAGTACTACTGGTGCGAACGGGTGGGTACTCTGTACGCCAACGACCGATTGGGTCGAAGGATTCTAGGACAAAACCGATCGGATCGATTTTCTTGTGACAGCCGGCGCACGATTCTTCACCCATGTGCGCGGCGAGCATTTCGCGCGGTGATTCAGCCTTGGTGGTGTCGGGTGTCAGTGCAGGGACTGCGTCCGGCGGCGGAGGGGGCGGGCTTCCCAAAATATTTTCCAAGGCCCAGACGCCTCGAAGAACCGGCTGGGTGTCCACACCATTAGCAGTAGCAGTCATGATACCCGCCATGCCAAGGACCCCGCCAAAACGGCCACCCCGTTCGAGCGATATCCGCTGCATGGTCTTATTGTCGTTCTTGGAACTCGTTTTGAATTCCGGAAGATCGTAAATGAACTTGGCTACGGCGCCGGTTGTGTAGGTGAAATCAGGATCGATAAAATCTTCAATGGGTCGGTTGTCGTCGAGTATTTCGCGGAAGACCATGTGAGCTTCCTGGACGTAGGCATCTTTCTCGGCGTCTGTGTATTTGAAGGTTCGAGGGCTCTCAAAGAGATTGGCGTCGGGAACGAGGTTCTCGAGTTCATCCAAGCCCAACCATTGTCCGAGGAAGCTCTCAATAAAGGAGTTCGATTTGTTGGTTCCAAGTAGTCTTGTGGTGTGTTGAGTGAGGACTTCAGGGTTGAGAATAGCACCACTTGCGGCGGCTCTTTGCAACTTCGTATCCGGAGGTCTGGATGTTAGGAAGTAGGCGAGACGCGATGCGAGCTCGTAGTTGTCGAGCGCGCCGTCACTAAATCCTCGATACAGGAAGTAAGGAGATTTGAGTGCGGTTCTGACGGCGAGGTGATAACCGTCTTCAATACGACCGGTTCGGGATGTCTCAGATTGGACGATAGCCAAGTATTCTTGGATGACGTGTTTTTCAGCGGGTCGTCTAAAAGCTTTCGAAAGAAACCTTTGGATAAACTGGCTTGGGCTGTTCTTGGTTCCTGCTAACTCGGTAGCTTTTTCTTTCCAGTAAAAATCCTCCTGACTGTTTTCGAGGCTGGTCGGGCCGAACACCGAAACGTGCCGGATCTCCAAGGCAGGGCCTTCTTCAAACATTTTGTAAGACAGGGTCTCTGTAGTCGACCGCTTGTCCTGGCTCATTTTAGTAATGAGCTCATCAAGTTCTTCTCCCACGGGTGCGGGGGGCAGCTCGTTGGCATCGATAAAGGCGTAAACATCTTCGAGCCCGATTCTACCACGGGTTACTTTACCGCCTGCTTGTTTAAAACCGCTGGCTAGGATCGGATCTTTGGATAAAAGGGATTGGATGAACCCCCTCAGTCGTTCGGGTTCTTCACTGATCATGCCATTCGCATAGTGGAATGCCAAAGTCTCTCCCTTTTCCAAAAGAGCGTTGATTGAAAAGCGCTGTCCGGAGCTGTCCAGCACGTGAAAGCTCCCCAGTTTCCTAAGGCTACCCACGTTATTCGAGGCGGCATCCAATGCTTCCACGGCATAGAGATCCGCGACCGCGCTTACGCCTTCGGGCGTGTTGAAAGAGGAGAGGTCGATCGTCACTTGGAAAATCCCGGTTGTCGAGGCTTCGAAGTGGGTGGGCCAGCTGGCACTGTGAGCCACTTGAGGTGTGTTGCTAACTAATCGCATGATACCATCGACCACGAGCCCGGATGAATAGGCGAAGGTGAAATCGCTGCCTGGGATGTTATAGGTCTCAGGCTCAACAGCTTTGCGTTCCGGAGGAAACAGTTTTTCAGCCAGGTCGGTGGCAACATTCGAGTAGGCCTCTAAAAGTGGTCCGGAGAGGGTGAGGGCTTCTGCCTGATTGTCGAAGCCATGGGACTTGTTGTCTTTGGGGAATCCGTTTGGCAACTCGTAGTTAATCCCAAACAGCTCGTCGATGGAGTGTTTGTATTCCCGCCGATTAAGACGTCGTAGTTTGGTTCCTCCGATTGGGCTGTACTCTGAGAGCATCGTATCCAACCAGGTGGCCAGTTCCTTCCGTTCATCTTGAGTCGGTTGTTTCTTTTTCTTAGGTGGCATCTCGTCGTTTTGGACGACCTTTATGACCCTCCTCCAGAGATCGACCGCGTCGGAATTGCTCCAGTCGACCTTCAGCTGATCCAGATTGATCTCGCCCTTGAATTCAACGTCGTCGTGGCAGCTCAGACAGTAGTTGTCCAGTATGGCAAAGGATGATTCAGGGATCTGAGTCTCTGCGTTGAGAGAGCCGAATGATCCCAGCAGTCCGAGCGCCAACAGGGTGCGACACCAATGTTTGGGCATCTTCCTTTAAACCAGGATCTGGTTCAGATTGCGATTTGCATTGGAGAACTGATTTGTTTCCACACCGAGCTGCTGAAGCATCGTAATGTAGAGATCCCCTAGAAGCGGCGCATGAGCTGCATCGCGGTCAAAGGCATGGTGGCTTCCATGTTTGAGGCCTCCTCCAGCTACCAGTATCGGTAAATTGGCATTCGAGTGACGGCTGGCGTCGCCCATACCTGCGCCCCACATAACGAGTGTCGAGTCCAGAAGGGGAACTCCATTGGCATCCGTCTTTGTCTTCAGCTGATCCAGAAAACCAGCGAGCAGTTTCATGTGTTCTGCTTCGACTTTGATCAGATCTGCGATCATCTCCGGATTGTTACCATGGTGCGATAGGGCGTGATAGCCGGCAGACAGCATTTCGCCGTTGATCGTGAATACTTGGCCTAGACCCGGAAGAAACATCGTGATGACCCGGGTGGAATCGGTTTCCAAAGCGAGGCTCATGAGATCATACATCAATGCCTGATTCTCAAGCATGAGCGTTGGAGCGATTGGGTCGTATGCGGGGAGTTGATAATCGACTACGGGACGTGGATCGTGCAATCCCTTGAGTTGACGTTCCATCCGTTGCTCGAGATCTCGAACGGAGCTGAAGTATTCTTCGAGCTTGTCTTTGTCGTTCTGGCTGACCCGGTTTTGTAAGTGCTTGGCTTCACTGGTTACTTTGTCGAGTGAGCTGTGGCCACTCTTGATTAAATATTCGGTGCGTTCGACGTCCTCGGGAAGACCAAAGAGCTTTTGGTAAACAACACTGGGACGTTCTGTCGTGGGCAGTGGAATACCTTCTTGGTTGAAAACCATCTGCTGGCGAAAGCTCCCTTTTCCGGCACTCAATTGAAGCGATTCGAAGCGGGTATGGGTTCCGACTTTTTTTGCTGCAATCTGGTCGAGCGTAACGTCTCCGACACGATTTCCACAGAGGTAGTTATCCCAGCTGTTGTGTCCGTTCGGTGCTCGGTGGTCGAGGCCTGAAAACAGAGATAACTGATCCTTGTGGCGAATCAGGTCCTTAAGCAGCGGGGTGACAGTGTAGTCGCTCCCCGTTTCCTTGGGAAAGAGAGAGGGGCCATGCAAGCCGAGGTTCGCTCCCACACAAACGAGGCGCGTGGCTTTTGTCGCCTCTGGGGCGATGGCGGAAGTTGCAGTAAGTCTTGAAAGAGAACCCAGGGTTGGAAGTGCAAGCGACACACCCACGGCGCGGAGAAACTGTCGACGATTTAGGGAATTTGAGATCATGGTGTTCTTAGGGACTCTCAGTTCTAAGAAATTTGGCTTAAAACGAAAGCGAAAAAGGGTTCTCAGATTTCGAAGGCAACCACCGAACAGTATCTTAATAAAAGTTTCGTGATCTTTTCTTTCTTCAGTAATAGGTTTCTCCAATGAAATTCCCGTTTGTTACGATACTCCTGCTCTTTGCAGCTTTTGGTCTTCATGCTGGCAAACCGGACTTCCTCGTATTTACTGACGATGACCTGAGTCAATTCGATATCACTCCTTATGGCTCGAAGGACGTTGTAACGCCAAACTTTCAAAAGTTGGCTGATGAGGGGATGCGATTCGATCGGGCGTTCATAGCGTCACCGGCCTGCGCACCCAGCCGTGCGGCTATGTTGACGGGGCTGATGCCTGCACGCAACGGTGCGATGGCAAACCATACGTATAAGAAGGAGGGTGTGGCCTCGCTGCCTCCGCTTTTGAGTGAACTTGGCTACGAGATTGCCGCTTTCGGTAAAGTTGCCCACGGTCGGGGCCCGGATGCCAAGCGGCATGGCTTCGATCATATCGAGCCTAAAATGGACAGGAGAACCATTGAAGACTGGCTCAAACAGCGGGACCGACGCAAACCGCTTTGCTTGTTTGTGGGCACGCATTCCCCTCATGTCCCATGGCCGGACAACGATGGCTACGATCCCGACAGCCTCTGGTTGCCGCCCAATCATATAGATACCGCGATGACGCGAGAGTTTCGGGCTCGCTACTACACCGATATCACGATTTCGGATACAGAATATGGCTACTGCCGCGAGCTGGCGGCTCAATACATGAACAACAACCTTCTGACGATTATGTCTTCTGATCACGGATCCCAGTGGCCGTTCGGGAAGTGGAACCTTTACGATGCCGGCATCATGGTTCCGTTTCTGGTTTCTTGGCCGGGGCAAATCGAAGCCGGTTCCGTGACCGACGCCCTGGTCAGTTGGATCGATATTCTACCGACCTTGATTGAGATTGCGGGCGGCGACGCCGGCAAATTGATCGATGGTCGTTCTTTTGCTCCTGTACTGATCTACCCAGAGGCGGAGCACCGCGGTCGCATCTTTACCATTCACGATAACGATGGCCGGGCCAACGTTTATCCGATTCGTTCGGTCCGAACTGATCGCTGGAAATATATCCGCAATCTCGAACCGACCTGGGTTCACAGCACACACTCTTACCGGTTCCGCAAAGACAATGCGGGCGCGTATTGGTGGAGCTGGGACCGAGCTGCGGAAGCCGATCCCGCTGCCGGAGCGATCGTGGCCAGGTACCATACCCGTCCTGCAGAGGAGCTCTATGACTTGGACAACGATCCCTGGGAACTCAACAACCTCGCGGCTTTGCCACAATTTGCCGATAAACTCCTCCAACTCCGTGCTGAGCTGGATGACTGGTTGATCAGTCAGAGCGATCCGATGCACATTGCGGTTGAGCCGTGGCGTTTTGGCGATGAAGAGTTTCTTGATCCTGCTACAAGTGGCGAAGACTGGTAGCTTGGGGGTTATTTGAGAATTTTGGTGGCTGGCTTTTAGGGGAGTTATCCTAAAACCTATGATTCCTTGTGAGGTCTTTCGCCGCATCGGGAGTTAAGGAATATCATTCGATCTGTTAAGAAACGTTTACAAATACCCTATGTTTCCGGCCTTTTTCCGGCCTGTTTTTTATAAAGGAACTACCTTTTTGCCCAAAATTAGGAAAATACGAGGGTATATGTAAATCTTAGTTTTACAAGTGGCCCGAAAAGGGGGGGCAAAATTAAAAAAACTACAAGAGACTGTAAAACCTAGGTAACAACCAGCGGGAAAACCCACCTTGGGAGGTCAGGTTCTTATTCGGTGTACACGTTTGGTGATCAATGAAGATGATCACTATGCACAAGAGATTAAATACCTTCCTACTCACTTTATTCGTTTCCAGTTTTGCTTTTGCACAGACTGCCAATGCCCAATCCACTCCGACCAGCGCAACCTCGAAAGTTATATCGAGCTCTGGCATCAACGTTTATTGGGCTAGCAACGGCAGTAATGTGTCTGGATTTCGTATCGAGCGTAAAACTGGTTCCAGCGCTTATACCCAGATTGCAGATGTTCCCGCCAATGTATATGGCTACGAGGATCGGAACCTAAGTCCACTGACCCGGTATGCGTACCGTATTTTCGCTTATAACCAGAGTTCTATTTCCAGCTACTCTAATGAAACGGTTAATACGACTTGGGATGGTCCCGCCGACACCGGCGCTGGTAACAGCCCTTCTGCAGTGCCCACCGATTCGGTTGACGAAGCCTTCGACGTAGGTGAAATCGGCAATGGTAATTTGGGAAGTAAGGCCAGTTATGACAGTGAGAAGGATATATTCAGGTTGTCAGCTTCTGGTGGGCGCGTGTGGGGCCTGCAGGACGACTTCAATTTTGTCTATCGCGAGATCAGCGGAGATATCGAGGTCACGGTAAAAGTAAGCTCTCTTACCGCTGCTGACGATTTTGCAAAGGCTGGGATCATGTTTCGTCAGTCTCCTCAACAAGATGCAATTCATGCCACTCTCAGTGTTTCTGCAGGTAAGGGCGTTGCACTCGCTCGTAGACACGATGTAGGTGGAGGAACGACACGTTCAGGAAAGGGAAATATCTCTGCACCTGTTTGGTTGCGTCTTGTTAAGAAGGGCACATTGGTTAGCTCTTATTATTCAGAAGACCAGGACAACTGGAACTTATTGGCTGAAGATTTTCTTAATTTTTCCGATACTATATTCGTGGGCCTGGTTGTTGCGGCTAATGAAGAAGGGCAGACAGTCGAGGCTGATTTTGAAGGCCTGAGTATTGTAGACCTTTCCAGTGCTCCTGCTTCACAAACCTATATTAGTGCTGATATCGGTAAGGTGGGGGTGAATGGAGATGCGGGTTTCGATTCGCAGATGAGTTCTTTTGTAGTTGAAGCAAGTGGAGGTGACATTGGGCACACTCAGGACGCATTTCACTATGTATACCGTGAAATTTCTGGAGACTTTGAAGGTGTTGTAAAATTAGACAGCCTGGTAGCTGAAGAAGATTGGGCGAAGGCAGGTCTTATGATTCGCGGAGATGTTCAGCCAGATGCTCAGTATGTTGCCATGATGGCAGCAAAGAATGTAGGAGTGGTTTATCAAAGTCGTTCGGTTGCAGGCGGGCAGTCTGCCTGGTCTATGGAAGAAGGTATTGGTGACCCAGTATGGATGAAACTCAATCGCGCGGGTAATCAGTTTCGTGCGTTCTATTCTTCAAACGGAACGGATTGGACGTTGCAGGACGAGGTATCCATGGATCTTCCGGACACGGCTCTCTTTGGAATGGCAGTGACATCCCATCAGGAAGGATCCCTAGCGTTTGCTGAGTTTACAGACTTAGCGGAGAGCGTAGTTATTTCTTCCTCGGACGGCGGTAGCTCAAGCGGTGGTGGAACGGTCAACAATCCAGTTCCAACTACCCCTACAACACCTCCAACTACCCCACCGACGACCCCAACCATTCCCACCACTCCGACAGAATCATCGAATCCGGTTGCCAGCTTTACAAGAACTCCCGGTGCTGGTGTTGGACCGTTGCAAGTGAATGTTGATGCTTCATCGTCTTACGATAGTGATGGTACTATTGCACGTTATGAGTGGAATTGGAATGACGGGTCTTCTAACGGTAATGGTGTCCGAGCAAACCATACCTTCCAAAGGAATGGAACGTTTGAAATACAATTGACGGTCTGGGACAACGCCGGGCTGAGTCACACTACCTCACGGACCGTGCAGGTTACTGCTGAAGAGCCCCTTCTTCCTGACACCGGGATTACCGCACGTGAGATTGGCTACAATCATGTTGAATTGGCTTGGAATGATAACGTCTCCTGGGAAAAACCGTGGCTGATCCAGCGCAGTAACGTTGCCTCTTTTATTGAGCCGACGGACCTCACCGACAATCAGGCTGAGGACAACACTGGCTCAGGCTCATTCCGCTGGTTAGGAGTGAATGCGAATAATTATGTAGATATCGATGGTATCGAAGAAGGCACTACCTATTACTGGCGCGTAGCCCCCGTGAATAATCTTTCTGCTCATTATCAAACCGGAGCAAAGCCTACTTACGGAAACTGGATTTATGGATCTGCAACCACCAAGACCTTGGCGGCTTCTAAGAAAGTCACCTATGATGTAACCAAATATGGTGCGGTAGCGAATGATGGTCAAAATGACTATCCAGCGACATTGGCAGCTTTTAAAGCGGCTGAAGCAGCGGGTGGAGGAATCATCTACTTCCCTTCTGGAACTTATGATATTTGGCCAACTGATTCTGCTGTTACCCTAGAAGGTGGGATACCGACTCTACGTCAGGGCAACTCTGCAGTGAGTACGCTTTTTAGAATCAATTCTGATAATATTACGTTTCTTGGAGATGCAAACGGGGCTCCTACGACTTTCTGGAAACTTTATCTGTGGCATAAGAAGCCTGCAACGAGCTGGCTTCAGATGAAGGACGGGTCCGGGAATGTGACCAACGTAAGACGCTATTTTGTATTCAAGCCTAATGATGTTGCTCAAACCACCATTCGAAATATCGATATCGATATGGGAGCCCCTCCGGTTAATACTGGGAAAGAATGGTATTCTTTAGATCAAAAACGCTATGAGTGGGACATAAGCCACAAATTATGGGCTGCTCACGATACAACTCGTGGAAAGAATACCATCTTCGACAATGTTCGAGCGCGTAATTGCCGTGGAGAAATCATTTACGTCGGTGGATCCTCAGAAAAGATGCTCATTAAGGATTGTGTTCTTGAGCGTTCCAACAGCTCCAGCGTTTCGGGTAGTGTCGATCTCGAAATTGTAAACACAGTCATTCGTGACAGTGCAAACGCCGCTGTCGAGTCTGCGATTCATTCGACGGATAGAGGACTTGATGGACAAGTTTATGCACAGAACCATATCGCACGCGGTTGCACTTTCATCGGCCTCGACCAGTCAGGCAGAGGTATGATGAAGGACCTTCCGGGTAAGAAAACCTTCAGCGGTTGGCACGTGTTTAACGAGAAAGGAACCTATCAGTCAGTTACAGATACTAAATTTGTGGACTGTGTATACACGAGCTTCGGTCCATGGTATGAGTATCGTAATGGCTTACGCTTCAACTGTGAATTCGACGACGTTCCTGATGGGTACAGTGGCTCTACTATCTACACAAATACTACCGGTCAAAAGGACTATCTCCTTGAGGGCGGAATGAGCGATATTCTCTGGGTAGGTGACACTATCAACGTTAACAAAACATGGGGTGGTGGAACTTATTTTTTCACATCCTACCCTGGTAGAGCAGCAGCTGGAAATGAAAGCCCATGGATCTGGGATAATGTTCACTTTAAGGTCAATGGAGGTAATCACACCATCAACCGCTTGTGGGTCGACACATGGTCGGAATCCAGTGGACGTCAAGATGTAGTTTTCTCGAATTGGACAATGGACGACGGAATCAGCTTGGCTGACGGGTACCTTCAGTTTTTGAGATCAGGGATGATCGAACCCACTTACATCAATTTCCTCGATTAGGAGGTTAATTCCATGGCTTCTGGTGCCTGGTTCAGACCGCGCGTGAATAGCTTGAATTATTTTTCCCAAAGTAGGCATCGAAAACCACCGCGATATTGCGAATGAGTAAACGCCCGATGGGAGTGACCTTCAGTTCGGTTTCGCTGAGATCGATCAGACCATCGTCTTCCAAGAGTCTTAGCTGACGAAGCTCCTCGCGAAAGTAAGCACTGAAGTCGATATCGAGTTCGGCACCCAGTGCTAAAAAATCTAATTCCATATTGCACATCAGGCGCATGATAACGTGTCGGCGAATAGTGTCTTCTTCGGTTAGTACGTATCCCCGTTCAATAGGGAAGTGCCCCACATCAAGCATCTCATAGTAGCTGTCGAGATCTTTGACATTCTGGCGATAATTTCGGCTACTTTGGCTGATTGCGGAAATTCCGAAACTACAGATCTGGGTGTTGTTGTGCAGGCTGTATCCCTGAAAATTACGTTGTAAAGTCTTGGCCTCCTGAGCGAGTGCGAGTGGGTCATTCGGTTTTGTAAAATGGTCCATTCCGATGTGGCGATACCCGGCTTCCTTGAATTTGTCCATTGCGAGCATGAGCATCTCAATTTTTTCATCTGGTGAAGGGAGGGGGGACCTTTCGAGAATCTTCTGTGCAGGTACGCTCCATGGAACATGGGCATAGCTAAAAAGGGCAAAACGATCGGGATCGTAGGCGATAGCTTCATCTAGAGTTTTAGCAAAAGTCTTAGGTGTTTGATAAGGCAGTCCGTATATGAGATCGACATTGAGTTCATTGATTTCGGCGTCTTGTAGCCATTGAATGGTCTCATAATTCATGGCGGACGGCTGGATCCTGTGAACGGCCTTTTGTACCTTGGCATTTACGTCCTGTACGCCGATTGAGGCGCGATTGATTCCCATACGTTGGAAGGCTTTGACCTTATCCTCTGTGAGTGTTCGGGGATCAAGCTCGACGCTCATTTCGGCGTTTTCTTCGAAGTTGAAGTTGAAATGAATCAGATCACTGAGACGATCGATTTGGCGCGGAGTCAAAAAATTGGGCGATCCGCCGCCGAAATGCAGTTGGATAACTTTTCTGTCGCTTCGGATACGTGGCCGGACCAGAGCAATTTCTTTTTCTAAATAATTTATATATTTATCAGCCAGGGTTTCATCGGTGGAGATCACCTTGGTGCAGCCGCAGAACCAGCAGAGGCTTTTACAGAATGGCAGGTGGAAGTAGAGAGAGAACGGTCCTGTGTCCTCGCCTACCATATACATGGCTTTTCCGCTCTCGATATCGTCAACGACGCGGAATTTCAATGCCGTGGGGTACGATGTGTATCGGGGGGCTGGCTGGTTGTATTTGTAAATGAGCTCGCTGTTGAGGGTTGTTTTGCGAGCTAGGTTGAAAAATGGGCTCATGAGGGCCTCATTATGCAAGATTTTCAGGTATTTAACTACGCATATTGTGACCAGAGCTGGTCGCATTTTCCTCGGCGTTTTTATTCAAGACAATTTCTGAGCGTGATAAGCAGAGTTTATTAGCTTGGATAAATCGCAAAAGTGTTTTGACGAAAGCTGAAATAGCTATGTGTTTCTTGCCCCATGGAACTGGCTGAATCTAGTACAAAAGTATCCGATCTAAAGACCAGTCGTAGTTTGGCGAAGAAGCTTTCTGAAACGCAGATGTTTCAGGACTACGAAAAGGCTTTTTCTGAGGCCAGCGGCATGCCGTTGGCGATACGTCCGATTCAGTCGTTCCAGATGGCGATGCAAGGCAAGGCCAAACAGAATGAGTTCTGTTCGATCATGGCCAAGACTAGCAAGAGTTGTGTGGCTTGTTTGGAAATACAATCGGAGTTGGAGGAAAAGGCTCAGCTGGAGCCCCAGTCGCTGAGTTGCTTCGCAGGTTTGTGTGATACCATGGTGCCGATTCGGGTGGGGGACCAGGTGATTGCTTTTCTGCAAACGGGACAGGTCTTATTGGATGATCCCTCTGAAAAGCACTTTGAAGGGATGACAAAGAAATTGATTAAGTGGGGGATGGATGCGGACCTAAAGCGGATTGAGGAGGCCTACTTCCAGTCCAAGGTGTTGACCAAGGAACAGTATGAGGGTTTTGTTCGTATGCTCTCAACGTTTGCTCAGCATCTCTCTCTGATCGGTAATTCGATTGCAGTCAGCGAAACGAAGGTTGAACCACAGACGGTGAGTAGGGCCCGACGTTACGTGGAAGAGCATTTTGACGAGCCGATTACCCTTACCGAGGCGGCCAAAGTGGTTAACACAAGCGTACGATATTTCTGCAAAGTATTTAAAAATTATACCGGAATCACCTTCGTCGACTATTTGACACGCCTGCGTGTAGAAAAGAGTAAAGACTTGTTGATGAATCCGAATCGCCGAATCAGTGAAGCGGCTTTTGAAGTAGGATTCGAATCGTTGACTCAGTTCAATCGCTCCTTTAAAAAGCACACCGGAATGACGCCTACGGAGTTTCGTTCCCAGACCGCTTAGGTCTTTGACCTGAGGGTGCCCCAAACGATAAACAGGCTGACGATCGAACTGAGAGGCATGAGAATCGCCGCTAGCAGCGGAGTTACGGTCCCAGCCAAAGCCAGCGCTATGGTGATCAAGTTGTAGCTTAGGGCAAACGTGAGTAGTAAACGGATCGCAACGACTCGTTTCGACGCTGTTTGTAAGAGACTTCTCACACCCTGTATGCCGGCGCCGAGATAATAGAAATCGGCTTTGCCCGCTAAGGTTGTTTTTTCAGCCGCGGGGGTTCCACAACAAATAGCTTCGTCGAAGGCGAGACTGTCATTGGCGCCGTCTCCTACGATTAGAGATCGATCCCCGTTGTGGTTGCGTAGCCAGTCCCGTTTCATTTCGGGACTCATTTCGCCAAGCGTCTGACTTTCGGAAAGGCCCAGGAGCGCGGCAGCGTGCCTTACTTTTTCTTTTGTATCGCCGCTGAGTATTGCAACATCCAGTCCGCTTTTTATCAGGGCATCCACTTCAAATACTGCATCAGACCAGGGTCGATCTTCGAACTGGAATTCAGCAATTCGCTGACCGTTGCGACTCAGCAGAGTCTTGCCAGTTTTGTCACCAGTTGCCCAGTTTGCTCTGCCCAGGCGCCATTCCACATCGTCTTTCTGTGCGATCATTCCCTGTCCGAGCTCTTCGTTTACATACCAGCCGTTTGGTTGTGTGAAGTGTCCTTTTGACAGGAGAGTCTCATAAACGGTTGATGCGACCGGGTGCCTGGAGGGCGCTGTGATGGCGCTGAGCGCTTCCAGTGCATCGTCGGGCAGTTCATCTACGAGACTGGCGTTTGTCCAATCCAGTGTGGAGCGGGTTAGTGTTCCAGTTTTATCAAAAACGACTTGAGTGACTTGGGCGAGGCGGTTCCACAGATTGTCTGTGCGCACGAATACGCCTTTTAGCTTTAGTTTCGATGTGGCGAGTTCGTTCGCCAGCGGCAAAGCGACTCCAAGAGCGCAGGGGCAGGACACGACCAGCGCCGAGACAAAGACTACCATCGCGGTTTCAGCATGGCCGAATACGAGCCAAGTCAATGCTCCCAAAGAAGCGAGAGCCATGACCGTGATTAAGTAGATGGTAATCCACTTTTGCGCAATTTTGTCGCTTGAGGAACGTTCTGTGCGGCTCTTTAGAAGTTTGTGAAGAAGTGAATCCTCCCAGCGTTCCTTTGCTACAAGTTCGATTTCTGTGGTACCTTGGTTGACTGCACCAGAAGGGACCAGACTGTCCTTTGCGTAGAGACGAGATTCAGATTCTCCATTGATCCAGTCCATTCCCATGCAAGCCCGGTCAGAAATCAAATTAGATTCTACGGGGACCCAGACTCCTGGTTCCAGTAAGTAGCGGTCCCCCGGCTTGATTTCAGCAGTATCCAGGTCTTCAATTTTATTTCCTTTGCCAAGCTTTGAGACTCGAGGGGGACGGATCTCGATCGATGCGAGTCGATTGCGGTTGTGGTCGATCGCAAAGATCTGCAGCCATTTACCACAGAGCATTAAAAAAACGAAGGTGGAGATAAAATCGAAATAGAGCAGGGAACTGTTTCCGCCGGTGATGAATGCATAACAGGAGGCTCCATAGGCAACCGTGAGTCCTATGGCGATGGGTAGATCCATATGCACGATCTTCCTTACGGCTGCATTGGCTGCTTTCCTTATGAAGTATGATCCACCTATCAACATACTCAGAGTCGCAAAGGTGGCGGATAGCCAGAGGAAGTAGCCTGAAAATTGGAACGCGCTCTCCATCCCCAAATAGGTCGGCAAGGTGTAAAGCATTCCGTTTAGGGAAAAGGCTCCGCAGAGTGCCAATCTCCAGGTGATCTTTCTTGTCTCGCTGCACCGTTGTTCCCGTTTGGGAGATAGCGTGTATCCGAATCCATGGAGTTTCTCGGCGAATGCGACGACATCAAATCCACCCGATGCCCAACTGAACTCGATTTCACCGTGCTGAACATCGATTCGGCATTGTTTGGCTCCCTTCAGCTGAGAAAATAGTTTTTCAATGAGCCAGACACACCCGATACAGGAAATACCCTCTATGGTGAGCTTGAGAGAGGGTGAATGGTGGTGAGTCGTCTCGGTAATAACAGCCAAGTCACCCAACCAACTAAAATCATGCGGTGTGAACACTTTGAATCCGACTGGCGCGGAGGTATCACCTTGTAACTCGTAAAAGGTCCCGAGATCCTGTTCGTGGATCAGCCCAAAAACGTATTCACAGCCTGAACAGCAGAATTTCTCGCTTTCATCCCGTTGATGAAACCCTGTACCGCAATGATCACAGCGAGTCAGTGCTCGGGCCTTCAGTTCCTTTAGGGTGCTCATACGGTGCTCCTCTTAGTGGCAGATAGCTCCCCCTGATATGAGTGCCGCGAAGCTGGTGTCCAGAAAGGAGCGCATCACCAGCAATGCACAGGCTATGAGGGCAAAGTTCCTTCTCCAGCGACTGAGTTTGTCTGGACTTAAGCGAAAAGAAATAAAACTCCATCCCAACTGACCGAGTAATAATCCGGGGATAGTGCCCAACCCAAACATAGCCAACATGGTTCCGCCGCTGAGAGCACTTCCAGAAATCGCTGCCACCCAAATGATCAGGTAAAGCGGGCCACACGGGATAAACGGGGTTGCGAGGCCGAGGCCAAGTCCGCGAACACCGCCGTTGATTTGGTAGGCTTTTCGCATGACAGATCGGCTGAGTTTTCCAACGAGCGGTATCTTGGCTGCGTATCGATCCAAGCCGATAGCGATTGATAGAAAAAAGACAGCCAACGACCACGTAAGAAGATGAGAAGGGCTGTCTGAGCTGAAGGACACAAAGGTTGCACCAATTGCTCCAGCAAGCAGACCCAACAAAATGTAGGAGAAGAGTTTACCCAGGTGGTATCCGCCGAAAGTGATGACTTTTGATGTTGGACTTCCGTTTTTTGGAGTCAGGATCGCACAAGCCAGCGGCCCACACATACCCATACAGTGGAGGCTGGTGACAAATCCCGCTGCGAGAGCAGAGACGGGATTGATGAGATCTAAAAGGCCTTCACTAACCACGATCTGCCTCACTCTCCAGCGGGATGGGTTCCGGAGCATGGTCTGACGCGGTACGTATGAGCCATACCCAAGCACCTATCACAATCAAGAATGCGACGATTACCCAGGGCCATAGCGTATTCCAACCCGTTACTTTGGATGATTCGCTCATCGGATCAGTGCAGGATCAGGTCCGATGAATTCAACGCTTCTATCAGCAATAATTTTACCGTTTTCGTCCAACACATTGAGTAACATGGTCGATTCTCCATCGTAGGAGTCGCGAGGGGCCAGGACGACCAGTGCTTTTAGTGAGTCGCCGTTTCCATCAATTAATAGTGGTTGATCGATTCCGTTGACGATGTATTCCGGGTGGGAGTTTTCCATGGAAAGGCTGAAGCTAGTCGGTTGATTCTTTCGATTGGTAATCCTGACCATGTATTGGTTTCTTACATACGATTCGTCGACGTGATATGGAGGGCCGCCCATCCGCCAAACTGTAATGGATGCAGATGACAGACCACTCATCGAAAAATACATAACGGCCATACCGATAAACATAAGAATAGAGTAGGCGATGGTTCGTGGGCGTATCCATCTGGTTTTTTCGCCGGCCAGGCCTTGGAACGAATCGTAGCGGATGAGACCCCTCGGGCGTCCGACTTTATCCATAATGGAGTCACAGGCATCTATACAGTTGGAGCACCCGACACACTCCATTTGGAGGCCCTGCCGAATATCAATTCCTGTTGGGCAAACTTGGACGCAACGATTACAGTCGATGCAGTCAGCGGCGTTCGGATCGGAGACCTTGCCTCTGGGTTCACCTCTGTTTTCGTCATAGCCGATGACGACTGAGTGGTCATCGATCAACACCGACTGTAATCTACCATACGGACATATGATGATGCATAATTGCTCACGGAACCAGGCAAAGTTGAAATAGAGCAAAGCGGTATACACAAACACGAATAGGAATACGCTCCAGTGTTCACGAGGGCTGTGTTGCATCATATCCCAAAGGGCGGGTATGGATACAAAATATGCCATGAACATATGAGCGATCGCTGCAGAGATGAACAAGAAGATTCCGTGTTTCAAACCTCGTCTAACGACTTTATTCAGAGTCCAGGGAGCTTCATCCAGTTTTCGTCGTTTCGGCGCATCGCCTTCGAGCCAACGCTCTATGCGGCGATACACATGTTCGAGGAACACTGTTTGGGGGCAGGCCCAACCGCACCATATTCTTCCGAATAAGGAAGTTATATAAAAAAGCCCAAAGCCAAGTCCAGTGATGAGGAAGAATCCAAGCCAGATATCGTGGGACACGAAGGTGAGTCCAAAGAAGTGAAAGCGCATAGCATTCGTATCTAAAAACACCGCTGGATAGCCTCCGATTTTGATCCATGGGAGGGCTGCGTAGAACAGGATAAGCAGCGTGGCTAGGATTCTCCGCCAATTGGTGAAGATTCCTGTGGTATCGGCCGGGTGAATTATATAGCGCGACCCATCATCGTTGACGGATGTGAGCTGGGTGCGTCTTGGCTTGTGGCGCTTAGCTTGAGCAGTGCTCATAATGGCCTTGGTGTGTGGAGCAAATGTCGCTCCTGTGTTATTGTTACGGCTGTTTACTTAGAATAAATGCGACGAGTTCGTTGGCTCCATCTTGCCCGACGACCGCTTCCCAAGGGACCATGCCTTTTTCGATTACACCCTTGAGAATAGTATTTCGGATTTGCATGGGTTCATTGCCATGTAGCCACTCTGCATCGACGAGACTTACGCCCGGAAGTCCCGGTGCGGGAGGTCCTTGAAGTTCATTCCCGTGACAGGCTATACAGAGGCCGGAATAGCGGGTTTGGCCTGCGGCCACGATAGCTGGATCCTGACTCATCGCGACGAGTATCTCATTCGTAACTTCTTGTGCGGGAGCAGCACTAGCTTGAACGGCTGCTGCCGGGACGGTAGGAGCAATTGCTGCTTGAGGAGAGCTAACTTCCACAGCGGAAGCTGGAAAATCAGCCGCTTGCTTGCTGAGGATGAAGGCAGTAAGTTCCAAGATGCGTTTGTCTCCCAAGACGGGTCCCCAGGCAGGCATGCCTTTTTCGAGGACACCATTTACCAGAGTTTGACGGATTTGCATCGGTTGAAAACCATGTATCCACTCGTTGTCGACGAGACTTACACCCGGCATTCCCGGTGCGGGTGGACCCTGAAGCTCTGTTCCGTGACAAGCAGCGCAGTTTGCCATGAAGTGTTGTTGTCCAGCGGATATAGCAACTGAATCTTTACTCATCGCGACGATTGTCTCGTTGGAAACTTCAGGAGCCATCTTGGCTGCCTCTGAAACGGCTTCTTCAAGCTGAACCAACGCCACTTCGTATTCTTGGTATTGATCAGGTCCTTTGTCTGATTTTTCGTAAAATATCCAGTATCCGATCGCGAAGACGATCGCTCCATACAAGGTGAAGAGCCACCAGTTGGGTAATGCTTTGTCGTACTCTTGGATCCCATCAAAGGTGTGTGGTCTGAGTGGATCTTCAGGTGGTAATTGTTTATTCATGACAGTTTTTCTAGAGCTTTGATGGTTCGCGTTTTCAGTCGTTTTCCAGAGGCATTCGACTGGCTTTATCCAGATCCTGTTTCTTGATTTTGAACGTTCGCCATATGATTATGACGAAAGCGATCGCGAAGAGTGTAAACCCAATTTGTGGCAGTAATGTTTGCCACTCCATATATTCAATTCGTTTCCACATAATGATTTATTTCTATTGAGCTGCGGCGGTTACTTCGTCGGGCTGATGGTTGTCGGTAAGTCCCAACTGCTGCAGGTAAGCGATGAGTGCTACAATCTGCTTGTCTTTGGTAACCTCGATTTGTTTGTCCTTTAAGTTTTGAACGATCCGTTGCGCCTGAGCGTTTGCTTCAGCAATGACTTCCTCGTCGGATTTCTCAGTAAAGGGGACTCCCAAGGTCCGAAGCGCTGAAATTTTGCCGGGCAGGGCAGTGAAGTTTGTTTTCTTTTTCGCCAGCCATGGATAATTCGGCATGGTAGATCCAGGTGACAAGGCACCGGTATTCATCATATGGGTATAGTGCCATTCGTCACCATACTTGATTCCCACTCGAGCTAAATCAGGTCCAGCTCGTCGCGATCCCCATTGGTAGGGGTGATCGTAGATGGAGTCGCCCAAACGGCTGTAATCGCCATAGCGTTTTACTTCCGCTACGAATGGACGGATCATTTGCGAGTGGCAGTTGTAACAGCCTTCACTTATGTAAATATCACGACCGGCAAGTTCTAGCGGGGTGTAGACTTTCTGTATCCTATCTTCCGCAACGTTCTCCCGATCAAGGGTGACTAGTGGTACAATCTGCACAATTCCGCCGATAGCGGCTGCTACCAAAACGAGTGCGGTGAATGGCATAGAGCTCTTAAGAAACTTTTCGTGCCAGTCTTCGAAGGAAGCGCTGTTCTTTTTGAAGTGTACGACGGCTGCTACGCAGGTCGCAATGGACAGCAGTCCACCCAAGTGCCCGACGATTCCGTCTGCGAACAACCAGACACAAGGGAAGGCAATGATGGCTGCAGAGTAGAGGAATGAAGGGCTGGCGATTGCGCCTATGAGGCCCATGGCTTCTTCCTTCTCTTCACTGGCGTCGACCTCGAAAGTTCCGTTGGTAGGCGTTCCGGATTTAATGGTCTTCCAAAGATTGAAGATCATGATCGCAAAACCAATTAAGTAGAGCCCTCCGCCGAATACTCGGAACAGCATGGGTAACTTTATAGATTGAACGGTCTCCAGAAAATTGGGGTAGGCGAGCACTCCATTGGCATCTACGCTATTTAGCATAAGACCTTGGGTGATTCCGGAAACCCACATAGCGGCGACGTAGAGCAGTATACCTACGAGGCCCAACCAAAAGTGCATGTTGGCGAGTGCGACTGAATAGAGCTTCGTCTTCCAAAGTTTCGGAGCGAGGAAGTAAAACATACCAGCGGCCATAAATCCGTTCCAACCAAGAGTTCCTGAGTGAACGTGGCCGATGATCCAATCCGTATAGTGAGCGAGTGCGTTGACCGATTTGATCGAGAGTAGCGGGCCTTCAAAAGTGGCCATGCCGTAAAAGGTAACACCGGCCGCAAAGAACTTCAGAACTGGGTCTGTGCGTAATTTGTGCCAGGCACCACGAAGCGTGAGCAGACCGTTGAGCATACCTCCCCATGATGGGGCCCAGAGCATCAGACTGAAAATCATCCCAAGACTTTGAAGCCAACCTGGCAACGCAGTGTAAAGCAAGTGGTGAGGGCCAGCCCAGATATAGATAAAGACTAAAGACCAAAAATGAACGATTGACAGGCGGTAGGAGTATACCGGGCGTCCAGCTGCTTTGGGAACGTAGTAATACATGATTCCCAAGATCGGAGTCGTTAAGAAAAACGCTACGGCATTGTGACCATACCACCATTGAACCAGTGCGTCTTGAACACCTCCGAAGATCGGGTAGGAATGGGTCAGGCTAGTTGGAAGCGATAAGTGATTGACGACGTAGAGCATCGTGACCGTGACGATCGTGGCGATATAGAACCAGATAGCTACGTAGAGCGATTTTTCCCGACGAATGCCTAACGTCCAAAAGAAATTAATGGCGAATGTGACCCACATGAGTGCCACTCCAATGTTGATGGGCCATATCAGTTCTGCGTATTCCTTCCCGCGGGTAAAGCCGAGGGGTAACGTAATCGCTGCTGATAAGATAATCAGCTGCCAACCCCAGAAGTGGAGGTTCGATAGGAAGTCAGAAGCCAGGCGCGCTTTAACCAGTCGCTGCGTCGAGTGGTAAACCCCGGCAAACATCATGTTTCCGACAAACGCAAAAATCACGGCGTTGGTGTGAAGCGGGCGTAGGCGACCGAAGGTCAACCATTCCATATTGAAGTTTAGGAACTTATAGTTCAGCTGAGATGCAATCAGTACGCCTACCAGCATACCGACAAATCCCCACACGATGGAAGCCATCATGAACATCCGAACGATCCGGTCGTTATATTCTATAGTCAGTTTATTTTCGCTCATCTTAAACTATTGATTCTCTGAGGCCTGTTCATTCCCGTTTTTCGTTTCGTTGTGGTCTTCCTGAAGGGGCAAGAGACTATCCCGTTCAGGGCTGCTTCCCTGAGATGCCATGCGTGTGTAAAAGAAAAACACGATGGCCATGCTCACGAGTATGAGTCCGATGAAAACGGTTAAGAGAATGACATTCATAATTAGGTAACCTAATATTAGGTCGGGCCTACTATCCTCGATTTAGAGGATTTGGTCTTACCATATATGGTCCATCCATGGTCAGATCTTGAACCGTGTCTTTCGTTAATCAACGCATCGGGATAGGATCGGTGCAGCCGAAGCAAATTGGATTCTTCCGGCCGGCAGGGTTGTCCAGCGAGATACAGATCAATGAACGGTCTATGTGGGGAATCCACTTCTCGGTTCATGCACGTACATCAAAAACCACCGATATGCGTCGGTGGTTTTTAAAATGGCGTCCCGTAGGAGCATATAACTACCTTGCTTAATGGTTGAAAAATTCCCAGTATTTGCAGGGTCTACAGAAAGTGAAGAAATCAAAAAATCTCACTTGTAATCGTCTGTTTGTATGAGTTGTATTAAAGTGATGTCCAAAAAGAACTCTCATTTCCCTTTAATAATAAAACACAGGAATGCGACCGTCACGATTTACAAAATCAAGCGGAAGGACACGAGTACCGGTTTTATTTATTCCGTCTCTTGGATCGATGCCAATAGGAAGAGGATTCAGAAACAACTTGTTAAGCTCGCGGACGCTAAAGCCTTGGCCAGGGAGAAGGCGGAATTCTTATCCTCCGGGAAGCAGGAAGCTGCCGATATGGACCGGTCCCAGCTTGAGGAATTGGTGTTCGCTAAGAGAATCACGAAGGACATCCCTCTGTTGTCTGCGATACAGGAATGGAAGAAAGCCTACGATATGACGGGCGGAAATATCATTCCCGCTGCCCAGGCTTGGCAGGACATGAACAATACCAAGGTAAAGAAGCTTAAGGTAGGGGAAGCGGTTAAAATGTTCATGGAGGCAAAGTTGAAGGAAGGCAGGGAGGTCAAAACGAGTTACCGGCTCACTCTCCCGAGGTTTTCTACTGACTTCGAGGGGAGCTACCTTTCTAGAATTTCGACACTCCAATTACAGGAATGGCTGAATCGGAATTTCAATCATCCAGCAACGAGGAATTCTCACCGGAAGCGACTGGTCACATTTTTTCGTTATATGAGGGCTCAGGGATTCCTTCCTCGGAATGCTCAAACGGAAGCCGAGCTTACCAGCCGGGCTAAAGAGGATGCGCTCGATATCGGAATAACGGACGCGGTGACCTACAGGAAACTGCTTAAGTTGATACAAGATAGACATCCGCATTACTTGGCTGCATTGGTGTTGGCGGGCCTGTGCGGAATGCGTCGGAACGAGATCCACAATCAGAACTGGAAAGACATTTCACTCGATCGAAAGTTTGTTCGAGTATCGGCTGCTAAGCCTGGCACACCAGCAAAGCGCCTGGTTACCCTGTGTGACACCGCCATTGAGTGGCTAATGCTCTGTCCATCCAGGACCGGTGAAGTTTGTCCGGGTACAACGTTGGTAATGGATCGAATCCGGTTCATAGGTAAAAAGAATGGTCTGGATCTGCCTGCGAACTGCTTCCGGCATTCCTGCATTTCCTGCCGGGTTGCTGCAACGGGAGAGATTGACAGAACCGCACTTGAGGCAGGCACAAGTGCCAAAATGATCCACAAACATTACCGGGAATTGGTGACTCCTGAGGAGGGAGCCGAATGGTTTGAGGTTGGGCCTAGCGATGAAGATGGAAAAGTTGTCAGTTTTGAAAACGTAGGCAATTGATTAACGATTTGTGGTAAGCTCAGAGGCAATTTCTTGGAATCAAAACTGAAGGCTTCTGTGTAATTTCCCGATCGAAGCTTTGGCCTCGCAATTGAGGAAAACAGATCTGGTTGGTTTCCGTATTATTTATCGTCCAGATATCTTATGCTTTACGAATCATGGAATCTACCAGGTTTGAGCGAATGTCTACGAAAGAGGTCATGAACCTTGTTGGGCATAACTATCGCCAGAACTTCTGGAGAGCGTTTCCTCAACTGAAGATTCCTCATGTGAGAATCAATTCGCGAAGAGTTTTATTTTACAGGAAATCCGTAGAGGGTTGGCTTGAAGATCGGATGCGCAATCAGCTATAAGCACACGGACCGGAGCGTTTCGCCATTTGTTCTGGTTTTCGATGGTGACTGTTTATTCTACTCTAAAATCTGATTGGGCAACTTGTGATGGATTTTGAATCTGCAGTTTTATCCGGGAAATTTTATAGCCATCACCCCAAAGAGAAAACGGAGTAGGTTCGAAATGGAAATCATGTGTTGCCTGGTGACTTCTGCATTTGCTGATTTTGCTAGGGTTGCTTGCGCAGCCTTTGGAAAATTGGATTCCGGTTAGCTATTAAATTCGTTTAACCAATGACAATTTTGGGTATGGCACTTAGAAAAGCTACTGACTTCTTAAATTTTTTTATTGCGAAAGCTATTGACAGTCAAGCCTTGTGAGGTATACCTTGTAAGGTATTTTATTGCTCTTGAGTGATGGCTGATGAAGCGAATAGAAGCACTTTTTTACAAAACGAATTCCGGCAATGAGCCTGTACGCGAATGGCTGGTTAATGATTTAGGCAAGCGTGATCGCCAAACGGTCGGAATGGATTTGAAGGATGTCGAATACGGCTGGCCTGTGGGGATGCCCCTTTGCCGACGGATCACATCTGAAAAAGGACTTTGGGAAGTCAGGAGTAATATCAGCGGCGGACGAATTGCCCGTGTTCTATTTTGTATCTATGGCGGAAAAATGATCCTGCTACATGGATTCATCAAGAAGACGCAAAAGACTCCGAAAAAAGATATAGATTTAGCAGTCAAACGAATGAAGAAAGGAGATTAGAAATATGAAAAAAAGAAATATAGGTTCTTCGCTCGACAGCTTTCTTGAAGAAGAAGGAATTCTTGAAGAGGCCTCTGCCCGAGCACAAAAGAAAGTGCTTGTTTTTCAGCTTACCGAAGCCATGAAATCTACCAAGATTTCAAAGGCGGAACTTGCCCGGAGAATGAGAACCAGTGCGACGCAGATCAACCGGCTGTTTGATCCAGACAACGACAAGGTTCAGTTTAACACGATCCAGAAGGCGGCCCGTGCAATGGGTAAAGAAGTTCGAGTTGAGCTGGTTTGAAATCTGCCTCGCTTAGAGCTCTTTTGGGTCGATACGCTGCCAAAATCCAACGACGCTGTACAGGCTTCTGGGCCGAAAATATCGAAAAGGATTTTCAATGACTTCTGACTAAAATAACCGGAAATGTTCTCATTCCTCCGGCAGCCGTTGCAGGTTAATCTGGAGCAGTATTCAAATTCTGGCTGTTTATTCGCCAATAATCCATAAGTGGCCAAATCGACTACAATTCTTCGCTTTTGGCCACTTATAGACAGTCTTGCTTTTCTGATTTTGTTAGGGTTGCGTGAACGGGCGGAAGCTTTGCAAAACCAGATGTCGGTTTGCCGTATAATCACCGGCAATTTGATACGTAGCACTTTTGTAGGATCTTGGCGCAGAACCCGGGGATGCCGGTTATTTCACGGTTTGAAAATCAAAGCTCTGTTATTTCACGAATACCGACTTTTGTGAAATAAGGGCCAGGCGATCAAAGATCGTCAGCAGTTGAGGGAAATTTTCAGGGTCTTTAATGCGCTGAAAAGACATGGATCCGGTTATAGCTTTCCGTGATCGTGTAAACACTCCCGTTCATATCCATATCCCGTGCCATGGCTTCATAATTTATGTAGTAGGCCAGGTGCTCTGGGATCTGGATTGTTTCTTCGGTTAATTCGCGAGCGTAATCTTCAAGCGATTCATAGGTTCCAAGATAATTTTCCAGGGCGGTTTTGGACTCTTCGAGATCACCGCCATAGTGAGCCAGAAGGGCTGCGCCTATCTCTTCGTGCTCCTCAATGAATTCACTCAAGGAGTGGATATGCTCAATGGATTCATATTCGGATAAGGACAGATCGCCAAAGCCTTCATAGTCATGGATCGCAAACTCCTCCGCTTCAGCCTCAGGTGATGCAGCTAGCATTTCTTTAATTTCAGTCCAAATGGATTCAAGGTCGTTTGACGCATCGATCCATTTGCCATGCAAGATGCCTGCATTGTAAGAGGCCAGGCAGGCCACATAGATTTTTGGCTCTAAGAGAGATTTTGAGGCTAACATTTTATTTCCTTTGGTTTGGGTTTCATGAGCGAAGCTACGCCTCGCAACTGAAACCCTGGCCTTCGCCGAGAACGGGGAGGCAAGGCGCAGAGGGAGGGGGATCGCCCGATCTACAGGTCAGCTTTGCTGGCCGCAGATGGGGGACACCCTTGCGCCACGCCAGGGGCGGTGCCCCTTAGCTCCTTCAAAAAGGAGGTAGGCGTAAAAGTGGGCTAGGCCTGAAATCGAGCTCGCAAAGCAAGTGTGAGCGAGGGTCAGGATGGAGCCTTCTTGAAGCCGGACTCCTCTGATGGGTGAATGTAAGCCATGGAGGAGAGTGAAATGGCTTTCCCCCTGCATCTCTACGGAAAAATCCGTCGACTAGCAGCAGGATGGTGCTTGCAAATTGACGAACCGTAGGTGCTTGGAACATGAGAAATTGTTCTCAAAAATGTGGGGTGAATGAAAACTCATTATAAACCGAAAAACAGAAAGCGGGATTTGTGTAAAAGGGAGGAGTCGGAACGGCTATTTCTCATTTTTCAAGATATACCGTATTCATTTCTCCTTCGTCTTCTGCCATTTGTTAGCGCTCCTGTTTGAGATAGGTTAATGAAGAGTTGACAGAAAAAAAGCTTATTACTACCTTTATAGGTAGTAATAAATGCCGCTTACCCGATCTCAAAACAGAATTCTTGAATTTCTGAAGAATCATCAGACAAATGGACTTGCAATGCCTACCATTCAGGAAATTACTGAATATTGTCGTTATGCAAGCACACGCGCGACACGTGACCACTTGGATGCTTTAGAGAGAAAGGGAAAAATAACCCGAACTAGAGGCAAAGCGCGTTCTTTACGTGTAATTGATGAGCCTCTGAAAATGGGCCGCCTTCAGGAAATTCCTGTTTTGGGATCGATTCCCGCAGGATTTTCCGAAGAAGTTTTTGAATCTTTAGAAAGCACCATCCAAATTGACGTGCTTAGTTTCGGTCTCAAGAGTGCTTCGGGTCTCTTTGCTCTGAAAGTTCGTGGCAATTCAATGGTTGACCGAGGAATATTGGAGGGGGATCTCGCAATTGTTGATTCCAATGAAAGGCCATCTATCGGAAATGTCGTCGTCGCCCTGGTAGATGGTGAGGTTACATTAAAGACCATCGTGAAAAACGGACAGAGCATCTATCTGAAGGCCGAGAACCCAGATTTCGATGACATTTTCCCATTGCGCAGTCTTCAAATTCAGGGCGTTGTCAAATCCATCGTACGAACGCAGCCGTAATTGCATCCTATGCCCGAAATTGAAACAGTACTTTCTATTCTTGGATACAATGACTCGCAAAATTTTATTCGAGAGCAATCTGATGCGCCCGTAGGAGTATATTCTGTTTTGCGTCAGTTAAAGAGGTTAGGTGATTGTACAGATAAAGAGTTTTCGGTCGAGGGCGTGTTTATTTATGAAACCAGCCGGAAGGAGCTGGATTCATCTTACCAAATTGCATTGTGTGTCGCAGATGTGGAGAGTCAGGCGGGGTTGGAAGAACTCCGTCGAGTAGTCTGGAATACTGGTTCCATTCCTTTCCTGTTAGCCAACACGGACGGAGCCGTAAAACTCTACCAGACCTTTTCATACGAAAGGGAGGAAAAATCGCTAATTGATGATGCAAGTCTTGCCCTACGAGATTTGGCGCCAATCAACGCTGAAGGGATTGAATCGGGGCGCATATGGCAATCATCTCTGTCTGCTGCATTGAACCCCAAACAGCGTGTTGACCAACGACTTTTAACAAACCTAGAGGAACTGCGCGAATTCGCGTGTCAATGCGGTATCCCCAAGGAACTTGTTCATCGTTTGATTGGGAAGTATATTTATTTCCGCTACCTTAAAGACCGAGGCATACTTTCAGACCGATTTTTAGAACTTAAGGGACTTGCTAACGAAAACGTCTTCAGTAGCGCTGTTACCGTTGATTCGTTCCAGAGGTTTTCTGAAACTTTGGAAGAAAGGTTTAATGGTAAAATCTTTGCGATCGACTTTGAAGAATCACAGCTAAAATCAGAAACACTCTCTTTGTTTGCTGAAGTATTCTCGGGGAAAATAGATTTGTCCGGTGATTCCAACCGCAAAGAAGTCCAGTTGGCGTTCGACTTCATGGACTATGATTTTGAATTCATTCCAGTGGAGTTACTTTCAAAAGTGTATGAACTTTTTCTTCATGATGAGGATGCTGATAACCAGAATGCGGCGTACTATACTCCCGAATATCTAGCGGAATATGTCTTACATGATGTTAACGAAGTGTTTCCCCTTCAGAAAAAGATGCGGATCTTGGATCCGGCCTGTGGTTCGGGGATATTTCTATCTCTTGCATTCAAACATATCATTGAGTGTCGGTTGAAAAAAAGTGGAGCCACTAGCTTTAACCCAGTTGAGCTGCGACAACTTTTAGAAGATTCTATTTTCGGAGTGGAAATAAACACAGAAGCTGCAGAAGTCACTGCGTTCAGTTTGATCCTTACTCTCTTGCATTACGTGGAGCCGCCGGCGTTGCATAAACACCATCGATTTCGTTTTCCTTCCTTAATTGGTAGAAACATTCTAAATCATGATTTTTTCGACCCAATTGTAGATTCGTCTTGGGAAGGTATTAAGTTTGACTGGGTGATAGGAAATCCTCCTTGGAAGACCGTAGCTAAGAGAGATCGAAATGATTATTGTGGGCAATGGATGCTACGGCACCGTTCAAAACGTCCAATTGCCAATAAAAGAATCGAACATGCGTTTGTTTGGAGGGCACTCGACTGGAGAGCTGCAAATGGGGCAATTGGATTTGTATTACCGTCTGCTGGATGGGTTAATGATAAGGCGGTTAAGTTCAGAAAATCTTTTCTTTCAGAAGCTACGGTTTACAAAATTACTAACCTCTCGCATGTTAGACGTCTTATTTTCGAGAAAGCCATTCAACCACCATCAGTTTGGATTTATGGTGCAGGTGAGGCCAAGCGGAATATCGGTATCAAACATTTTGCGCCGAAAAGTATTCACTTACCGACTCTTCAAAAAGGCGCGCTTTGGGCAATTACGGTATCGGAGTCAGATATCCATTATGTAGAGCGTGCTGAAGTTGCAAATGGAAGCGCCGTGCCCTGGAAGATTGCACAGTGGGGGTGTTCGCTCGATCCGATGATACTTAGGTTCCTCGATCACCAATTTACGCCTTTGATTAGCTATTTGAAACACTGGGGATTCCCTTCTGAGAATTTGGCACGGGCACCGGAATTTAAGACTCTGAAGGAAGGAGAGGATCCGCCAAATGGCTGGGAGTATTTACCTGAATTTGTAGGTATACAAAAAATGGATACTAAAAAGTTCAATCGTTTTGATAATAAGGGCATTGTTTTTACATTACCAAACGTAGCCTTAAGGAGAATGGCTGCAGCCGACTCTTATTTGAGAAAACGTGGAGGTAGAAAAGGCTTAGCAGTATGCAGAGGACCACATTTGTACATTGGGGCTTCGTGGGGTAATGCATTCATCGTTAAGGAAGAAGATTTTGTAATACCTTCACGGCATTTTGGGATCGGTGGGAAATCTCAGTATCATACAGCGATTCTAAAAATGCTAGCGATCTATTTCTCTTCTTCGCTTGTGAAATACTGGATGTTTTTTCATAATCCAGAAATGGGTGAATCGGATAGCAAAAATCGCATTACGCTATCTCATTTGAAGGAAATTCCAGTTCCGGATTTTACGGAAAAGCAGGTTAGAGAATTAGCCGCGACATATGATTCTCTGGTTTTAGAGGAGGCTACTCTACTTGGTGAAACTGATTCGGTTGATTTGAATTTTGAAGGGGAGATAAACGAGAGTGCGCGTCAGAGGAAGATTGATCGTGCAATTAACAGAATTCTCAAATTGCCAGTTACGCTTCGAAACCGGATTCAGGATTTTGCTCAATTTGATATTCTGATCTCAGAGAACCCCAATCGGATAGATTGTTTTAGGAGAAGACCTACAGCTGCTGAAATTAAGTCCTATGGTGAGATTGTTGTAAAGGAACTTGACGGGTTTGCAGAGGGGGAGCTCTACCATAGAGCACAGCTGACAATCTCTACCGAGATGATTTGTTGTGAGTTGAGCTTTGAAACATCTCCGATCGACCTAGCAAACCAGGTTAGTGTCGGATATGCAGAGGATTCCCAGCGTCTAAGTTTCCGTAAGTTGAAACAGCAACTTACGAAAGAGGTTTCACCTGCATTTTATCTCCAGCGAAACATCCGAATATACGCTTCAAACAGTGTACAAATATTCAAACCAACGGTTCAAATAGACTGGTCGAAAACACAGGCATACGTTGATGCAGGACTTGTGATATCCGAAGCATTGAATTTCAAAGAGGTGAAATGCTAAGTCACAAAACGAAAGACCGATATTGGCGCGCGTTTCGTCGTAAGTCCCATCGTTTGTTACAAATGGGGTATGAGAGTGCGTTCCCTATTATCGTAAATCACCCTCCTGAGGAAAATATAAGTGGAATAATTGCAGAGCATTGCGAGCGTCTTTTGCTTGAAGGTTTATGTTGGAAGCCTGAGTTTCGTGATATTAGAATTGGAAACGAAAGGCCGGTGAATGATGGGAAGCGTTTTGGTAAGCATCGTTTCAAAATTGATATTCTGATCCGAGAACCCCATAGGGGAAGACCGCAAGCTGTTTTTGCGTTCGAGGCCAAACGACTATGCACTGGAAGCCACCCAATCAGTCAATATGTCGGTGCCGATGGAGTCGGTTGTTTTTTAAATGAAAACTACGTATCAGATATGCCTGAAGCTGGAATGATTGGGTATGTTCAAAATAGGGATATTGCGTATTGGCAAAACCAATTGGAATCAAAGCTTGGCGAAGATTTAGAAATTGTTGAAGTCATACCGGAATTTAAAAAAGAGTGGATGAGTGTTCACCAGAGGAAATCTGGAACCCCAATTAATATATACCATATATTTTTGGCATGCTATAAAAATTAGTCGAACCAGATATACTAAAGTAAAAGGGCGGGATCCCTATTATGGGCATCTCGACCTCAGCAAGTTCCTTTTATTCAGAGAGGGTGGGGAAATTGAGCGTCAACGAACATAACTTTTCTTGACTTTGATTTATTCGGAACTTGGTACCTGGCATTCGCCCATGAGATAGGCCAGAAATTTAGTGCACTGCTGGTCGTCTAAAATGTTTAGTAGACCTTGCGTCGTGAGTGATTGTCTAGTGGTGTCGATGGATTGAATTTCTGATTATAAAATCGGCTGAACCTGATTGATGCCGATCCAGTTATTTCAGCTCAGATTGCAGAATTTGACAAAATAGTCCTTGGAATGAAATAGAGGACTTATTGAGTCTGAAAATGTAGGTTGTTCTCGCGATTTTATCGAAATTTGATCCCAAAGACTCAGGCCATTTACCGGAATGTGTTCCGGTTATTGGCCTAATACCAAATGTTGCCGAGCTTGAAACGGGTGTTTGGCTACGGTGGTAGACAATCTTTCGCTAGCTCGGCAGGACAATCAAGCTCCCCCAAGTTTCGCAACTCGGCGAAGTGGGGGAATAGAAGGGGGTTGAAAGTGGTGGGGAGTGTAGCGGGAATCAAAATTTACTTATCCTTCGGCTCAACCGAATTGGGCTTTGATCGCCTCCGAGCTTTCCCTTCCAGTACAGCCTTAATAACTTTGGCAACAAACTTGGCGGTCACCACCTTTGAAACGATGCGGTCCTCGGCTTTGCTAAATTCTTCCACGATTAACGGAGTTGCTGTGTCGATGACTGCCTTTAAAATTGCGGGTGGTAACTTGTCCAGCTGATAGCCCGGTCCTACCTGTTTCAATCGTTCGAGAATCTTCTGCTTCATGGGCGTGAGAATAGTATATTACTCGCCGAAAGAATTGGGGAAAGTGATGCAGGAAGAGTTCTCTATTCTAAGCTGAAAATGCTTGTTAGACTGCATCCACTAACACGAACCACGAAAACCCAATGAGTAAATCTAAGAAGCAAACCGAAAAGGACAACGATGTAAAAACCTCAGGCAAGAAACCGGTCTATCAGGCCTATCAAATATCCAAACCCGAGAGCGATGAAAAGCCGCGCTGGATAACCATTCACGCAGGTTCTTCTCGATAAACTCAGAGCCATTGTCGCTGCAGATGTGTTCAGGGACTCCATACTCTTCGATCAGGCGTGCCATCACACACTGGACCTTCTCGGCATTGATCTTGCGATCCACATGGATACACCGAGACTCCCGCGTATACTCATCCAGCACAGTAAGCATGCGCAGCTTACCTCCCCGCATGGTGGTATCGTGGACGAAGTCCCAAGTCCAGACGTGGGTTTGGGTGCGTAGCCTTGGTCGGTAGGCTAGTAGAGATGCCCTGACGCCTCCTGCGAGGCTTATTCGTTGGTATGGATAGCCCCAGTTCACGACGTAGACGCTGGACCATCCTGTTGCCCACTCGCCAGCCTTCATCTTTAAGCAAGCGAGTAATCTTTGGATAGCCCAACACGGGATGTAGTCGGGACATCCGTTTTAGAGCTGTCTTCAAACGAGCCAACCATGCATTGGGTGGTTTCGCCCATATTGGAAGGTGCTGCGGTTTAATCCAAAGTGACGGCAGGCAGCTCGCTCGCTGCATAAGCCCCGGTTCACAAATATACCGGCGATCTGGCGCTTGTGGCTGGGGCTCACAACTTTTTTTTCAAGGGCTTCCTTCAGCAGCTCATTACCAAGGATCTCATCGGCCAAAAGTCGTTTCAGTCTAGCGTTCTCCTTTTCAAGCTCCTTAAGCCGTTTAGCTTGGTCCAGTGGCATCATGCCAAACTGTCGCTTCCAACGGTGGAAGGTTTGCTCGCTGATGCCTTTTTCCCGGCATACATCCACGATGGATTTACCGGCACGTTCGGCATCCCGAAGGATGCGGATCTTTTGTTCGGTTGTGTAT
This sequence comes from uncultured Opitutaceae bacterium, assembly GCA_964352065.1. Lineage (GTDB taxonomy): Bacteria > Verrucomicrobiota > Verrucomicrobiia > Opitutales > UBA2995 > UBA2995. The sequence goes on along the minus strand of CAYGQM010000009.1, from coordinate 39,937 downwards.
CGTTTTGCTTTCATTGTCTAGGCCCTTTCTAAGAGCCCAGACTAACTTTTCAACTGGCCCGGTTTTCGTAATCTCGACCAAATAATCAACCCAGCTTAAGGACTTGAAAAGAGAGTATAGTGTCTGATCATATAAGTTCCGCCACCCGTCGACATTCTCTTAGAAAAGTTAATATCATTTTTCTCGACTCGCCTGGTTTAACGAGGGCGTCAAAAGAAATACCGGGTCGTGGTTCATTTAATTCAATGACTTTTACGTGACGAGTAGCTAGAACAGATACCTCTTTAGGGATAAGTGAAAAAGCCTGGCTAGTAGCGACGACACTCATAACGCTGAGTATGCTATCCACCTCCGAATAAACGCGGGGGCTCAGACCTGCATCGTAACAGGCGTCCAAGACAACTCCTCTCCGACCAGGAAAAGTATCAGGTGAGAGCAGCACGACTTCAGGATTAGGTAGGTCCGCGAGATTAACTATGTCCTTTTTTGCCCAGGGATGTCTGGCGGATAATACAAGACACAGGGGGGCATCATATATAGAGAATGTATCAAACTCGTTACCCAGCTCAGGGCAGGTATGGCCGATAAATCCGATGTCAATTTTACCGTTACGCAACGATTCCAATTGGCGGCTCGGATTCATTTCGTGGGATTTTATGTTTACATTGGGAAAGGCTTGACTGAACACATCCATGGCATCGCCAAGGAAGCTACTTAAGCAAGGAGACAAGTAACCTATATCAAAATTTCCCTCTCTCTGTCGAGCCATTGTGCGGGTGGCTAAAATGGCTTCATCGACTATCAGCAGTGCCTCCTTTGCTCGGGGTAGTAGAATTTTTCCAGCTTTCGTTAGCTTAACGCCGACCGTGGATCGATGGAAAAGCTTAGTCCCAAGGTAAGCCTCGAGTTCCTTAATTCCACGGCTGATTATGGGTTGGCTGATGCCAAGGCGTCTGGCGGCTTGGCTGAAGTTAAGATCCTCTGCAACCGCCACGAAATAGCTCATGTGTTTCAATTCCATATTTGAGGTACGTAACATACAAAATAATTACTTAATGCAAGATTTGATATACTGCTTATAACAATATTGATAGAAGCTTATAACGAAACGGTATTGGAAATAAATGAATTCTTCATGTATTGTTCGTCTATTCTTTTACACCTAAAATATTATATTCAATAGTTGTTCAATATGAGTTTTGATACGCTTCTAAAAGTAGTCAAGCGGTCGAGTAAGGATCGTGGTCATAGTAATCTCGGCTGGTTAGACAGTCATCACAGCTTTTCTTTCGGTGAGTATATGGACACTGAGCACATGGGGTTTAGGTCCCTTCGAGTCATCAACCAAGACATCGTTGAACCTGGTCAGGGTTTCGGCACTCATTCCCATCACTCCATGGAAATAATGTCTTATGTTATCGAAGGAGAACTTGAACACAAAGACAGTTTGGGTAATGGCCGGATTATCAAAGCAGGTGAATTTCAATTCATGAGCGCAGGCAGCGGGGTCAACCATAGTGAGTTCAACCCATCTCCGGACAACAAAGCGCATTTTCTGCAGATTTGGATACAGCCAAGCCACGGCGGTGGAGAGCCTCGCTACATGGATTTTGACACGACCAGTATGCGTCAAGATAACGGACTAGCTTTGCTTGCGTCCCCTGATGGAGTCAATGGTTCGGCAGCAATTCGTCAGGACGCTGAAGTTTATTTCGGACAATTGGATGCAGGTAATAACTACAAGCTAGAGTCGGATGAATCCCACCCTTACATATGGATCCAGATGATCCATGGAGAAGTGATTCTTGAGAAACTCGAACTTGGCCCCGGTGATGGTGCAGCTATCGAGGGTTCGGAATTCGAACTACGGGCAGTGCAGGATGCCGAATACTTACTTTTCAGACTTTCTTAAGTTTTAGCGACGTCTTTCACGATCCATCCTTAAAAATGAACACTTCGAATCGCCGCGATTTTCTAAAAACTTCTGCAGCCGCCTCAGCGGGAATGCTTCTCGGAGCGACTGCTGTATCCGCCCAGGACGGGCATGGTTCTGATAGACCGTTGGTTGTTACGAACGCCAAAGTTCTTTCAGTGGACGCGGACAACCGTATTGCTCAGGCCTTCATCGTAGAGAACGGGCGATTCACCTTCGTCGGCTCCAATCAAGAGGTGGAGGACCGGCAACCCGCTGGAGCCACTGTCGTTGACGCGAAGGGTGCGACGATCATTCCCGGTCTTAATGATTCACACACTCATGTGATTCGTGCCGGTATGATGTATGCCCTGGAGCTTCGTTGGGACAATGTAACCTCAGTCGAAGAAGGTCTTGAAATGATTCGTTTGCAGGCTACTCGTACACCTAAGGGGCAATGGATACGAGTGGTCGGCGGATGGAGCTACGAGCAATTCAAAGAAAAGCGCATGCCAACGCTCGATGAGATTAACAAAGTGGCTCCAAATCATCCAGTGCTTGTGAAATATCTCTATGCACATGCATGGCTCAATAAGAAAGCAATAGAGGAAATTGATTACAATGGTCCCGACGCACCGGTTTATCCTGGAGGATACATCGCGCGTGATCGACATGGCAACGCTACAGGGATGCTTATGGCGGATCCTTCCGGCTTGATTCTCTACAGAACACTCGCACGCACACCAAAACTTTCTAAGGACGACCAATATCTCTCCAGTCGCTACTACCATCGTGAGCTCAATGGCTTGGGCATCACTAGTGTCGCGGATTGCGGTGGTGGGGGAATGGTTTTCCCCACGGCTTATGACGTAGTTCAGCAACTACACGATAAAGGAGATCAGACGGTCCGGGTTGGTTACTCCACGTTCCCGCAGATAAAGGGTCAAGAAGATGATGACTATAGGCGATGGACGAAGACTTGGAAAGCTGGCCAGGGTGACGACATGCTCCGCTTTGTCGGTGCCGGCGAAAATATCTGTTGGGCTGCCTACGACTACGAAATCTTTGCCATGCCTCGTCCGGACATCGACGCCGACGCCGAGCTTCGCCAAGAGCATATACTGCGGACCATTCATTCTGCAGGTTGGCCGTCTCGCCAGCACATGACATACAATGAAACAATTGATCGCCTGTTACCGGTCTACGAAAAAGTGGCCCACGAATTGGGTGGACTGGCTCCTCATTGGTGTATTGATCATGCTGAGACAATCACTGATCACAATTTGGAACGTATCGCAAAACTCGGTGGCGGTATAGCGATTCAAAATAGAATCGCCTATCAGGCAGAAGATTTCCTGAGGCAGTATGGCCCGGAAGAGCTTTCCCAGACACCTCCGATTCGCAAGATGCTTGATATGGGAATTCCGGTTGGCGGTGGCACGGATTCTACACGTGTTTCCAGTTATAATCCATGGCTCTCTCTCGAGTGGCTCATCACTGGGAAATCACTTGGTGGGACACAGATGTATGGCGACGAGAACTTGCTAGATCGTCATGAGGCGCTTCGCATCTGGACCAAGGGAAGTGCCTGGTTTACCTCCGAGGATCAAGAGAAAGGCTCGATCGAGAAAGGTCAGCTTGCTGATTTCGCTCTTCTTGACCGTGATTACCTCAAAGTTCCAGACGCCGAGGTTCGAATGATTCGTTCGGACATGACGGTCGTGGGTGGTCGCGTGGTGCATGGTAACGGTCGTTACGAAAAGTATGCACCGGTGCTTCCAGCGCTTCGGCCAGGCTGGTCTCCGGTCAATGAATTCGGAGGCTACTATCCGAATATCTAAGGCTCGCTAACACTTTTTATCACTTAAATTCAAAAGTAACATAACACAGCTAAAGATATAATATTATGGATTACACAAAACTGTTCACTGCCGAAGACACTGCAGTTGTTTTCATCGATCACCAACCACAGATGACATTCGGTGTTGCGAACATCGACCGTGCTACACTCGTAAACAACGTTGTTCTACTTGCGAAGGTAGCTAAGGAATTCAATGTTCCAGCCATCCTTACTGCCGTAGAAACGGAAAGCTTCAGCGGCTACATTTGGCCCGAGCTAATGGATGTATTCCCAGATCAACAACCTATCGAGCGCACCAGTATGAACTCATGGGATGACAAGGGTTTTCGTGATGCGATTAAGGCAACGGGGAAGAAGAACATCATTATGACTGGTCTTTGGACCGAAGTTTGCGTTACTTGGCCAACCATAGAAATGCTTGGTGAAGGTTATAATATCTATGTTGTTGAAGATTGCTGTGGAGCCACTTCACAGGCTGCTCACGATGCGGCATTGAGCCGTATGGTTCAAGCTGGTGCTGTTCGGCTCACCACAATTGGTGGACTGCTCGAGTGGCAGCGCGATTGGGCGAAACGTGATCACTATGACAATCTTATGGGTATCCTCAAAAAGCACGCCGGTGCCTATGGAATCGGTGTTGAATACGCTTACACCATGGTTCACAAGGCCCCTCAATCTGCAGGCAATGCTCACGTAGTGACTCCTTCTGCTGGTTCGGTGCACAGCTAATCGCTGTTTGTTTAGCCGTTAAACTTTAACCGTGAGTGGCCGTTTCCCAACGGCCACTCCTTTAACCTACTTATTATTTTTCAAATGGGCTCCGAAATCGAAGCATCTGTCATAGTAAAGAACGCGAAAATCACGACGATGAATTCGCGACAACCTGAAGCGACCTGTCTGGCTGTAGCTGATGGTCAATTTCTCGTTGTTGGAAATGAAGAAGATGTTGCGAAGCATCAAGGCGCATCAACTCGTGTGATCGACGCTAAAAACCATCGTGTGATTCCTGGCCTGAACGACTCTCATATCCACGGTATCCGACAGGGTTTGAACTATTCAATGGAGCTTCGTTGGGACGCTCAGACGACTCTAGCCGAGGCCTTGTTCCGACTCAAAGAACAGGCTCAACGCACGCCTCCCGGCCAATGGGTTCGTGTTGTGGGCGGTTGGAGCTACAGCCAATTCGCAGAGCAGCGACACCCAACCATTGACGAAATCAACGCAGCGACTGGTGATACTCCAGCTTATGTGCTTCACCTCTACGACTACGCTATTATTAATAAAGCCGGTATGCGCCAACTCGGTTTCGATAAAGATCGTAAAGACACTTTCCCGAGTGGTCGAATTATCCGCGGTCAAAATGGGGACCCTACCGGTATGTTCATAGCGGTTCCGAGTGCGGTGATACTCTACTCGCTATTGAATATGTTGCCCAAATTGGATGAGGATGAAGCGTATCTTTCCAGTCAGCACTTCATGAGAGAAATGAATCGCTTTGGCGTGACTAGCTTTCTTGATGCGGGAGGGGGGTTCCTCAACTACCCGGACGATTACAGTGTACTCCGAAAGCTTCGCGAAGATAACAAAATGACGACGCGAATTGGCTTCAATCTTTTCGCTCAAAAAGCCGGTAAAGAGCTCGAAGATTTTCAACGCTGGACCGAGGACTACTCACCAGATGAAGGTGACTCTTTGCTTAAGATAAACGGGGCAGGAGAGATGTTGCGTGCATCGGCCTACGACTTCGAAGACTTCATTCTCCCTCGACCGGATTTTAAGCCTACCATGGAGGAAGAACTTTTCGAGGTGGTAGAATTGTTGGCGCGGAAGCGGTGGCCGTTTCGTTTTCATGCAACCTACGATGAAAGTGCCACGCGTATCCTTAACGTTCTGGAAACTGTAAATCGGGAGTATCCACTTGAGGGGCTTCATTGGATCTTTGACCACGGTGAAACAATCGGTGAAAGAAATATCGAACGCATAGCGAAGCTGGGTGGTGGTATTTCGGTGCAAAACCGTATCGCTTTTCAGGAGAAGCAGTTTCTTGACCGCTATGGTGCCCACATGGCAAATGACGCTCCACCGCTTAAGAAAATCATGGAAATGGGTGTTCCTCTTGGTAATGGCACCGATGCGACACGTGTCTCCAGTTACAATCCATGGCTATCTATTCACTGGACAGTCAGTGGAAAGGGTATGGGCGGCGCTACACTCATCGGAGAAAAGAACCGTCTTGATAGGCATACAGCACTCAAGCTCTACACCGACAATGCATGGTTTTCTCGTGAACAGGATATTAAGGGACGTATCGAACCCGGCCTGCTTGCTGATTTTACCATTCTATCCGAAGATTACTTTACTATCGAGGAAGATGCCATTCGCGATCTCGAATCTGTTCTCACGGTCCTTGATGGTGAAATCGTGTATGGTAAAGGGCCATTTCAAAATCTAGCTCCAGAGGATCTCCCTGAACTCGCAGAATGGACGCCCGTAAAAAATTACGGTGGATTCGTTCGTCCGGGCTCTAGTCTTTAACTCTTGGTGCAGCTAGACATGATTCATTGCCTCATCACTCGAGAAGTAAAGGAAGGTAAAGAAGCGCAATTTGAGGCGGCCATTCGAAAATACTTTTCCGATGCGATATCCGATCCGAATACGACGGGAGCCCAGCTTGTAACTCCCTTGGATCGTCAAAGATCAAGGACCTACGGCATCCTGCGGTCATTTCCTGATGAAGCTTCACGTGAGACCTTCTATGCCTCTGTCTCCTACCGAGAATGGTCTAGGCGAGTCGATGAGTTCGTTGATGGGAAAGCTGTCAGTAAAGAGCTTCATGGTCTTGAAGCGTTCTTTAGGGATGGCGGTCCGGAGGGACCACCGTCTACTTGGAAGATGGCCCTCGTGACGTGGCTAGGTGTTAACTTAGTAACTACGCCGCTGCTCCTTATTTTGATGCCATTGTTTGTCGAAACGTATGGCCTTAGGTTTCCGTTCGAAAACTTTGTTTTCAATATCTTTGTCGTGGCTTTACTGAGCTGGCTTGTGATGCCCGGGCTGGTTAAACTATTCAGTAAATGGCTTTACGGTAGTAGTTCACCAACAGAACAAAGGCCAATCTCGAAAGGGGAAAGCCCTAGGTCTATTCTGTCGAATGTTAAGGCAGCTCTTTTTGATTTCTATCCATACGAGCAGGTTCGTGACCGAGCAATAGCTGCCTTTGCTCTGTTTCTTGGTGTAACTACCGCAATGCTTCACGGTTGGCCAAAACTTGTTGGAGCCTATCACTACTTTACGAAGAGCGAACCATGGCGAGATATTGATTTGGTCGTCGCGCTAGGGCTTCCTTTTCCTGCTATAATGGCGACTTTTGCAGGGTGTATTCAGTTTTTCTGTAGCCTTTTGCTCGGTGTAGGTTGTCTGACTCGGATCAACGCCATTCTAGTTGGATCAACTCTCATGGTCGCAATTTACTGGAATGCCACTCAGGGCAAAGATAACCAAGTTGCCCTACTGTACTTAGCTGGGTTTGCACTACTGGCTGTCGTCAATGGTGGTCGAATAAGCTTAGACTTTCTATTAAATCGAAACAAAGCAGTCGCAAATTGAAGGCGAAAATGGGCTCATTCTCACCACTTAAAAATAGGGTCTTTCGGTCCCTTTGGGTTGCTACGGTCATCTCGAACATAGGGCATTGGATGCACGAGGTTGGAGCAGCATGGCTCATGACTGATCTCAGTGACTCGCCTTTCATGGTTGCTCTCATTCAGACCTCTTTGACCTTGCCATTCTTTTTCTTTGCGCTTCCAGCTGGCGTTTTGACTGACCTACTAGATCGTCGTAAATACCTTTTGACTATTCAGATTGGGGCAGTGGTTGCTGCGGGTGCACTCGCGATTGTAGGTATGACTGCGGGATATAGTCCGATCATGCTCCTTGTCTTTTCATTCTTGCTTGGATTGGCCACGGCGATGACGGCACCGGCATGGCAGGCTGTTGTGCCTGAGTTGGTCGATAAGAGCGAGCTACCTAGTGCTGTCGCTTTGAATGGAATGGGAATCAACATTGCACGGGCTATAGGTCCTGCCGCTGCGGGCCTGCTTGTGGCAATGTCAGGACCCACGCTGGTGTTTGGGCTAAATGCGATTTCATTCGTCTATATATCCTGGGTGCTTTGGCGTTGGAAGCGCCCGGTTAAGAAGCAGAGCTTACCGCCGGAACATTTCTGGGCTGCCGTTGTGACGGGATTGAGATTTATTTTCCACGCTCCGGAGTTCAGGGCTGTCCTGTATCGCATCGGTTGTTTTATGATCAGCGCGAGTGCGGTGTGGGCCCTATTGCCCGTTGTTGCTCGACGAGAACTTGGTCTCAACGCGACAGAATATGGTGTCATGTTGGGTGCATTGGGTGCAGGCGCGATTGCGCTGGCTTCACAAGTCACGGTTCTGAAGAAAAAGCTCAGTCCAGCCGGGATGATCACCATGGGTGGTTTTGTCTTTGCAGGCGTTACGGTTGCACTGGGCTTGGTGCAAAACTTCTGGATTTTATTGCCGATCATGTTCCTCGGAGGTGCTTCATGGTTGAGCCTTCTTTCTACCTTTAATGTAGGGGCGCAGGCCACTTTGCCACCATGGGTGCGAGGTCGAGCCTTGTCAGTTTACCTCCTGATCTTCTTCGGGGGTATGGCCTTGGGTAGTCTGCTCTGGGGCGCCGTGGCAAATTGGATTGGCACGAGTAATGCCCTGGTTGCAGCAGCGGTATTACAGGTTATCGCTTGGCTTATCACTAAAACCTTACCGCTTCGGGATGGTGGTAGCAGCGAACTAACCCCTTCTCATCATTGGGCTATGCCTAACCTGGGTAGTGGCTCTTCTGATGAAGGTCCGATTTTGTTACAAAAGGTCTATCGCATTGATCCGTCTCGTCTCGAAGAGTTTATGAAGAAAGCGGAAGCGCTCCGTTCAATTCGACTGCGTGATGGTGCCAATTTTTGGGGAATGTATTCGGACTCCGATAAGACTGAAGAAGTTTATGAAATTTTTCAGCATGCTTCCCTTTCAGATCATATTCGAAGTCACGAACGGTTTACCGAGGAAGACCGAATGTTAGAGAAGGAACTTCTTCAATATCACGTCGATTCGGAGCCACCGAAAGTTAAACATTTTTCAGCGAACATTTAGCCACTAAATCCAATGTTACCAAAGCCAGAAAGTTTCCATTTCATCGAGCCCGAAAAGCTTGAATCCTTTGACGGTATAGTTGTCGACGTTCGAACCCCTGAGGCTTATGCCGAGATGCGCATCCCGGGCACTGCGAATCATTGTGTTTATCAAGTCGATTTCCTGGAGAAGTTTCCCGAAGCCTATCCGGATAAAGGAACTAAGATTGTTGTCTACGGAGATGGCGAACCTTACAAAGCCGATCTTGCGGCCCTTGGCCGGCTACAGGCATTGGGTTACACCAATGTCTCGATTCTTGAGGGTGGATTAACCAAGTGGAACTACGTAGGAGGAGCTATTGAAGGTACTGGACCGATTGACGTGACTAATGAATCTTCAAATGTTCAACTCGAACTCGACGTCGAGCGAACGAAAATCCGTTGGATTGGCCGCAATTTGATGAGTCAGCACAATGGTGAGATCAGTGCGTCCTCGGGTTTCATGGAATTATCTCCAGGAGGGTCGCCACTCCGTGGGAAAGTGACCGTCGATCTTCGGTCTATGGTCAATCACGATATTGAAGATAAGGGTCTTGCAGATATGCTGATCGGTCACTTAGCCAGCGGTGACTTTTTCGATGTTGAGATGTATCCTGAGGCTTCGTTTGAAATAGTCACATCGGAACGGATTGTTGAATCGACCTACGGCATGCCGAATTATTCGATCATAGGTAGGCTTTCAGCGCGCGGCTTCATTACGGATCTTAATATTGAAGCCCTCATCGAGCCGATCGAAGACGGTTATGTCTTTCAATCCGTGTTCAGCTTCGATCGTACACAAGTAGGTGCTGTTTACGGCTCGGGCCGCATTTTTGAAAGACTCGGTATGCATCTCGTAAACGACATGGTCAGTATGGATTTGGCAGCTTTCTTTTCCGTATCTCAATAGGGACTTCTTATTGTTTGCTATGAACTCAATAAGAGCTTCGGCAGCACATCGTACCGTTAAGCGTTATATTGCCGAATAGATTATGGGAGAAGAAGAGCTAGCTATGCGTTAGAACAATCGGATGTCTTGGTTCTTTTACAGACGAGGTTCTTTGGGTATTTTCTTAGTGAATTGTTATCGTAGTATCACTGCTCTTAGCGTTTTAGGAAGCCCATTGATAGCGGAAGAGCTTCCGGGATTTTCGTTACTCAGATTTGACGAAGACCCCTATGAGTATCGATATCACGCCAATAGCAGCGATCCGTTGCTCTCGATAAAATACATACCCATAGGCTATGCAGAAGAACAGTATCTCAGTTTTGGTGGTGCGATACGTCAACGATACGACCGGATTGAAAACCCTGACTTTGGCGAGGCGCTGTTTACAGTATCGGATGCTTGGCTTCAGCGCTACACCTTGCACATGGACGCTACATGGAATCCGCGGTTTCGCACTTTTGTTCAAGTGTACGGAGGTTTCGCAGAAGGACGGGAAGGCGGGCCGAGCCCCGTCGATGAAAACGGTTTTGAACTCTACAACGCATTTGTAGAACTCACGCCGTTCGATGGGACCGAGCACCTCTTTGTTCGTCTTGGCCGACAGGAGTTAAATTTTGGTTCAGGGCGACTCGTTAGCGTGCGTGAAGGTCCGACGGTTCGCCGGACTTATAACGCAGCTACGTTACGTTACGAAAGTGCCCAATGGACAGTTGATTCAATCTATGCAGTACCGATCCAGCCTGAGCGCGGGAACTTCAATGATGACGTCAATGAAGATCAGCATTTTTGGGGTGTTTACGCTACGCGCATGCAGCTACCTGTAAAGGGCTCAATTGATATATATTATTTGGGATTCGCCAATGATAGCGCTATCTACGGAGAAATCATTGATTTAGAGAAGAGACACTCTATCGGTCTGCGTTACTTCGGGAATTCGAATCAATGGGACTGGAATCTTGAAGCGATTTATCAATTTGGAGATTTTGGTGAACATGATATTCAGGCTTGGACTTTTGCGAGTCACCTTGGACATACGTTTGAGGGTGTGGAGTGGAGGCCTCGTATTGGACTCAGTACGAATATAGCGAGTGGTGACAAAAACCCGGCCGACAACGAACTCGGTTTATTCAATGCAATTTACCCCCGTGGAAATTACTTTTCCGAAGTGGCAATACTCGGACCCCGTAATTTCTATAATTTTCATCCTTCGATTACGTTGCAGCCAACTGGAAAACTCTCTGTCACGTTTGATACGAATTTCTATTGGCGTCTGGAAATCGAAGATGGAGTTTACGGCCCCCCTGGCGGAGAGATTCGAGGAGCTGATGGTAGTAACGAACGTTTTGTCGCCCAGGCATTCTCCGCAAACATCGCTTACCAGATTACGAGAGAAATGAGTTGGGATATTGTCTACACCCATTTCAGCACAGGTGACTTTCTTAAAGAAACGGGACCGTCTGATGACGTCAATTTTTTCGAGACGACATTGACCTTTAAGTTTTAAATGAATGTTACAAAACCAATAGAACTCATGAAGTAAGATTCAGAACCATGAGTAATTATACACAAGATCCGAAACCGGAAGTGATTGAAGCACTCCGTCAATTCGTCGCAGAAAAATACGCGATCATTGGGCAGACCCATATCTGCCATTGGAACGTTAGGGGTCCGAGTTTCTTCTCTCTACATACCGCATTTGAGGAACAATATACTGAATTGTTTGCTGCTGTAGATGAGGTCGCTGAACGCATTCGTTCTTTAGGTGCGTTTGCACCTGGAGGTCTAGGCAATCTGGCAAGAATGGCGGGTATTGAAGAAATTGCTGAAGATGTTCCCGCTCGGCAAATGGTTGAACACCTAATAATTGCCAACGAGAAATTGGTGAGTAGTTTAGTTTGTTCACGTGACCTAGCTGGTGAAGGAGGCGACAGTGAGACAGAGGATCTCATGATCGCTAGGATACAGATTCACCAGAAAACTATTTGGATGTTAAAGAGCTACTTAGTCGCTTAATCTCTTAGCTTTAGTTGGTAATCCGTTTTTGAGTTCTTCATAATATCGAGAGGGTGCTTGGACCCCGCGATTTAGCCTGAATCTAATGAGAGATTTCCCTTTGGTTGATTGTGCTTAGTTGATGAGGTGGAATGTTCCTGGTGGAGAGAGGCCATAGGCTGATCGGAACCAGGTTGATATGTTTTTAGGCAAAATCGCTTGGTGTTAGCAATTTCAAGGATCTATGAGGACGCTGATGATTGTAGTAGTTGAGCCAATCGGAGAAGATAGTTCGGGATTCACTCAGGGCGTAGATCAGCTCACCGTCAAGGCACTTGGTCCTGAAGCGTCCGTTGAAGCTCTCGGCATATCCGTTCTGCCAGGGACAGCCGGGATCGATGTATAAGGTCTTGATGTTATTCTCTCTTAGCCATTGCTGGATTATCCTGGCGATGAACTCAGGCCCATTGTCCGAGCGTATGTATTTAGGAGGACCTTGCTCCTCGATGGCCTCCACTAAGACGACCAGCACATCAGCTGCTTTGATCGTACGATCTGCGTGGATACAGTGACATTCGCGTGTGAACTCATCGATCAGGTTAAAGGCGCGTAAGCGTCCTCCCCGTTGTGTGTAGTCTGATACAAAGTCCCAAGCCCAGACATGGTTGCGGTGCGTTGCCTTCTGCGGTAGACCGGTGGAAAGTCCTTGGTGACGCCTACGGGACGGTCGTGGAGGGATTTGTAATCCTTCCTCCCTGCGAACTCGCTGCACCTGCTTCTTGTTCACCTTGTATCCCAATGAACGAAGCTTAGCTGCAATCTTCTTGTAACCAAGGGTGGGATGTTTTCGTGACATACGAATGATCTCAGCTTCAAGTAGCTGTTTCTTTTTGGGAACTGGTTTCAGTTGATAACGTAAGGTAGACCGGTTGATGCCCGGCCATTGACAGACAGCGCGCCTGGAGCAGGACAAAGCCCGTTGAACCATGGCGGCCATGCTGCGCTGCAGGTCTGGGCTTAGAGGTTTTTTTCAAGCGCTATTTCCAGTGCCTTGGTTTTGAGCAGTTGTTCGGCCAACAGCTTTTTCAGTTCGCTGTTCTCCTTTTCAAGATCGCGCAAGCGCTGGGCCTCCTTCATGTCCATGCCCTCGCATTTGCGCCTCCAGCGGTAGAAGGTCTGCTGACTGATGTTGTTTTTCAGGCAGACTTCTTCGTTACGAAGACCGCTATCGGCTTCTCGGAGGATACGGATGATCTGTTATACGGTACGACGTTTCTTTTTCATGGATGATTTTCCTTTCAGATAAGAAAATCATCTCATTAGAAATGGGCTAGTTCATTGGGTCCCAGCCATCTGGAACACTATTGGCAATCACTACTGTCGAGTTAAGGAGTAGTTAGAGTCTCGTAGCCTATTCGTTTTCATTAGGTAATGGTGAATTTTGGGTATTGAGCAAAATTTAAGATACTATGTATCAAATAGGTTGAAATTCTAATGGAGCTCTGACTCTTTTGTATTTCTAAAATATTATCTCCTGTAATTGGGCGTACCGTTAACCATACAACCTTCTCAAAGAATGAGATATTCGAAATCAACTACCAGCGTCATTGTATCGGGACTAGTCATTTGGATAGCAGGCATCATTTTAGTCAGGCTAGTTAAAGATTACGTGCTAGTTGACGGAGGAGTATTCATTCTGGCATATATTCTTGCAGCAATTTCAGGCCCTCCGACAGTATGGTGTGCAGCAATTCTTTCAGGATATAGGTACTCAGAGATGGTTCGACCAATTCTTCTAATTGCAGGGTTAGACCTCATTCTTGATGGATTTGTTATGGGATTCATTCCAGAGATCTATGTTGAACAGGAAAAGATAATCTTTCTTGCCCCACTTTTTCTATGGGCATTTGGTTGGGCCTGCATTTCCGCAATTTTCATGTCAGCAAAAGATTCAGGAGCTGAAAAATAGCTGTCAGCCAACATCAATCTTTCTTAGAAATTAGAACAGCGCTCAATGAATGCTATCCTAAGGTCGAACTAGAGCATTAAATCCTGGTACATGAATCCGCGACCTGGACGAGGAAGCATTAAAATCTAACCACCGTTCATGAGACTTACCATCTAAGACGCGCCTAATCTATGCGTCAGCCTATGAGAATTGAAATCATTCAACACATTGAAGCGGATGGACCCGGCGAATTGATTCCAATCTTGGAGAATTGTGGGTACAGCTATAGGTTAAGTAGAACAGAAATCCAAATCGAGAACTCTCACTCTTCGGACGGGTATATTATACTAGGAGGTTCATTCTCAGCCAATGAAGAGTTTCCAAGAAAGACAATACTCCTGAAACAAATTGATAAAGCTATCGCAGATGGAAAGCCGATTCTGGGAATATGCTTAGGTGCTCAATTATTGGCCACAAGGCTTGGGGCAGACGTGTATGAACTTGAAGAAAATGAAGTGGGTTGGCATACGGTCGTCGGCACTTCTAATAAATACCTAGCAGGGGAGCTTAATTGTTTTCATTTCCATTCACAACAATTTGATATTCCTGATGGTTTCGAGTCTATCGGCTCTAGTGAAGGATGTGCAAACCAGGGTTTTTTCGGAAGGAACATCCTTGCAACTCAGTTTCATCCGGAGAAAACGCAGAGTTGTAGTGCCCCCGCTTAATTCAAGATTAAATAAGGGAGTGTTTGTTCGATTTATTGTTGATATAACTCTGCTCGTATTGGCAGGGCGTGAGCTGTTCAATCGAGCTGTGAGGGAAGTCAGTGTTGTAGTCTTCGACCCAGCGTTTCAAGGCGTTGTCTAGTTGCTGGAAGCTGGTCCACTCTTGAAGCCAGATCAGGTCTTCCTTCATCGTTCTGAAAACACGCTCCGTGTCTGCGTTGCCTTTCGGATTGTTGAAGCTGGTGAAGATTTGTTTCACTTCGAGCACAGAGCATGCGGCCATGAAGCGGGTGGATGTCGGCTGACATCCATTATCACTGACAAGCTTGAGCTGTCCATCAGTGGCCTCGCGAACGCCATCAGGAAACTGGGCATTGAGCGCGAGTTGTAAGGCCTCCAGCCAATCCTCAGTCTTGGACCTGGCAGAGAGTTGCCATCCAACGATTTTCTTACTGCCCCAGTCCTTGACGAGGTGCAGATAGACCCATCCCCATGACTGCACGAAGACCTTTGTCATATCGATACCCCATAGTTCATTGGGCACCGTGGTCTTCGGCTTCGAGCGCTCGGGTGTTCGACAAGCCTTCAACTTGTTTTGGCGCGTCACCAGCAAGTCATGCTCGGCCAGTATGCGATAGACCCGGTTCTTGCCAATGATGATCTGTTCCCGGTAACGAAGATAAGACCAAACGCGACGATAGCCCCAGAATGGATGCGCTGCTTTGATCTCCCGGATGCGAGGGAGCAACTCTGCGTCTGCCTGATCAATGCGCGAGGATCGTTTACGATGCTTCAAAACCAATCCTCCTCGCTTTTTTTTAATTCCACATGCAACTCGCCGATCATGCGCTTCAAATCGGCATTCTCTTTGAGCAGGCGCTCTTCCTTCGCATCGGAACCACCACGGTCGAAGACCTTCTCCCCGTCGTTGAGCAAGCGATCCCGCCAAGTGTAATACTGCGCTTGGCTGATCTGATGCTTCAGGCAGAGTTGCGCTAGCGCAACTCTGCCTGACATGCCCTCTAGCACTATTAGAAGCTTCTGTTTCGCTGTCCATTTTCGTCGTTTCATACTCAGTATCCTTTCCAGAATACTCGCTTATTCCAACTCAACTCTTAAACGGGGGCAGTATATCTTGTCTTCGGTCCATGCCCCTCATTACCGAGTGCAGTAAACTTCACGTTGGCGTTTTCCTCTTTTAACCGTTCGAAGGCGTGGACCGAACATTCATAAGGCACAGATTGATCACCCTTACCGTGAAAAATCCAGATCGGGACATTGCTAAACTTCTTTGGTTCTAGCCAAGGTTCCATCAGGCTTGCTGACGTGACTGCGCCTGCGAACAAGTGTGGGTGTTCGTGAAGGGCATTCCAAATTCCAATACCTCCCATAGACTGACCTACGATGTAAATACGATCTTCATCGAATGGGAGTTCTCTACACAGTTTCTCAAAAAGGTGAACTACTTCCTCCATTTCGCCAAATCCATAGGGAACTGTTTCTAGTGGAGCCCGTGCTTTATCCCGCTCCAGGTTGAATCCCTGTATGCGATGGTAGCTTTGGGGGTAGCTAGCAATCAAAGCTTTTGTCATCCTAGGGCGCAGGGCGTTAGGAAAGGACCACCAGGATCCTTCTGCCGCTTGAGGTGCCAACACGAAGCAAGGATATAACTCCCGATTTTCAACCGATGCCAGTATCTCGGTTTCAACCACTAGGTTTCTAACGTTGTCGGTTCCACTATCGCCTCCTCCATGTAGCGAGATTACAAGCGGAAATTTAGTTTGTTTATCCAAATTGAACGATCTCATTAATCGATACGGCATGCCTTCGAATTCGTATTCTCCATAGTATCTATTAAAGGATCTCTCTCCCGCTGCTTGATGGGAAAGTATCAAAGTGTAAAGAGGAAAAAGCAGAAGAGTGAAGCCGTTCTTAGGATAAAATAACTTATTTTTATAGAGTTCCCTGCATGGAATCTGTTTAAGCAGATATTATGATTAGACGTTAAATAGGCTGTCTTACACAAATATATATTTTTCCTTTGAATGGATCTTTAGTGGAAAGCAGTAGGTGAGTCGTCTTTCAAGTGACTGTCTAGCAAAGACCGTTTTTATCATCAGATAAATTATTCAATGTGCCTATCATCGATTGACCGCAGATCTTTTCTTAAACACTTCCTTATGCTTGCGGGCTCTTCCTCCATCGCTTTACCACACATAGTATCTGGAATTCGTCATAAGCAAGGACTTGGTGGTGTGTTACTTTATTCGGGTTGGGCGGTTCACAATATAGGAGATATTGGCCATACACCTGGAACGCTCCGTTATTTGGAGGAGCATTGCCCTGATGTGCCGGTCACTTTGTGGATCAGTCGAACCAACGAGGCAGTTACAGGGATGTTGAATAAGCGCTTTCCAAACGTTCGTATCGTACAAGGAAAGCTCAATGGAGAGGGAAGGGCGGATACCGAAGAACTGCAGGCAGCCTTTGATGCCTGTCGTCTGTTTGTTCACAATTCCGGGATGATCTACAATCGCTTCTGGCCGCCGCCGAAGGATTTGTTGAAGGCAGGCGTTCTTGAATTCGGTCCTGATGGTTGTTTCGGTGTGGATGTGCGGGACAATGTTAAAGGGGATCGTTACCGCTGTGAACAGGGACTGGGTGAACGCGATTTTCTGACCATAACGATACGTACGCATACACGGGGTGACTTAATTGAATCCAACGATCCCGAAGGAGATGAAGAGCGTGCCGCACGTTTGCGAAGCGTAATTACAAGTTGGGTACAGGATACTGGAAAGAAGGTATTGCTTGCTCCGGAAGTGGAAAAGGAGATCGCAGCCGCCGAGCGTTCCTTATACCAACCACTTCCACCGGACATCCGGAAACAGGTCGTTTGGCGCGATACCTTTTGGAATGCAGATGAAGCGATTAGCATTTATGCCAATGCGCGGGCTATGGTTGCAATGGAGCCTCACTCCTTGATTATGGGAGTAGCGATGGGAACTCCCGTGATTCATTACTTCCTGCCTCAGCACAGTGTGAAAGGCTACATGTTCCGGGACATTGGATTACCCGAATGGCTAATGAAGATCATGGAAGAGCCGCCTGAGAGCGTCTCGGCTGCTTTGCGGGTTATCGATCAGGATTTTCCTCGCGCACAGGCCAAGGTGAATCGAGCCATGGACTATGTGAATCGAAGGTCCGGTGAAATGATGGAAATTCTGAAACGTTCTCTTTCAAATGGGTAACCTTAGACAAATCATTCTTGTGGTCTCATGCTTATTTCTAGCGTCCTGTGCGACGGAGAAAGATGCTGATTGGATTCCGCTTTGGAATGGAGAAGACTTTTCTGGCTGGCATAGTTATTTGGATACACTCTACCAGCGAAAGACGGATGAATCCGGTAACAAGATCGAGCCCTATGGTGTCGATAACGATCCGCTAGGCGTATTCTCCGTCGTTCAATTGGACGATGGGCCGGCGATTCGAATCGACGGGAAGTCTTGGGGAATGATTTATACTAAAGAGTCCTACCGAAACTACCATTTGAAGCTGAAGTTCAAATGGGGCGAGGGGAGGTACGAACCACGCGCTGAAGCGAAGCGTGACAGCGGATTACTGTACCATGGCTTTGGCGGGCCGGGCTCAGCTTACCAATGGATGAATTCCCAAGAATTACAGATCCAGGAGGGAGACACTGGCGACTATTGGCCGGTAGGCGATGTCGAAGTCGACATCCCTAGCAAGAAGTATGACGAGCACTACTACATCTACGACAAGAGATCCGATTTGCGGACCTACTTTTCATCGGAATACTTGCCGGAAGCCCGAGATGAATCGCTTTCAAAACGGCGCTGCATTAAAGGAGTGGATGCCGAACGACCTTTTGGTGAATGGAACGAAATCGACCTTATTTGCTTAGGCGATCAGAGTATCCACATCGTAAATGGGGTGGTAGTGATGCGCCTCTACCATTCCAAGAATGTTGGATCCGAGTCGCCACAATCTTTGGATTCCGGGAGGCTGATTCTGCAGTCCGAAGGGGCCGAAATATTCTTTAAGGATATCGTGATCAAACAGATCGATGCGATTCCTGAAACATATTCAGAAAGTTAAACCAAGGAGAATGAAACTGGTGATGAATCGACGCGAATTTATTGAACTCTCTGTGGCGGCCGGTGGCCTTTCGTTTTTTTCGTTAGCAACGGGATGTGGACGACCGGAAGACGTCCCCTTCAAGATCTCCATCGCTTCCTGGTCCTTAATGCGGAAGGTCTATGGTCAGGAAGACCCTGAAGGGATCAACCTCTGGGACTATCCCCGTGTGGTGCGCGAGTTAGGATTCGAGGGCATTGAACACGACAATCTTCATTTTCCAGGTGAGCTGCCCAACGAGTCGGATATCAAACGCATGCGCCGGGCCTGCGAAGACGAAGGGTTGAACAACACACTGATTCTTTGTGGAGCGATGGGAGATATTACTGATCCAGATAGAGCGGCCCGAGAAAAAACACTAGCCAAGTATCGAGCCTGGGCAGAGGCAGCGGTGGGCCTCGGTTGCGAGTCTATGCGTGTTGTTTGCGCGGATCAAAAGACGGATCTAAGTTTCGAGGAAAAAGGTAAGCACGCGGTGGAAGGGATTCGTGCTTTGGCTGAATTCAACGCCGGCATCGGTTTGGAGTTACTCATAGAAAACCACGGAGGATATTCCTCGGACCCGAACTGGTTGACCGACGTGATTCGTATCGTGGATATGCCCAACTGCGGTATTCTGGCAGACTTCACGCATTGGAGTGTACAGCGCAACCCGGAAGTACCGATCATCGACCCTTACGAAGGGATGAAGGTGCTTGCACCCTTAACCCGTTCGGTGAGTGCCCACGCCTACAACTTTGATGAGCAGGGGAATGAAACCGACTGGGACTACCATCGTATGATGAAGATTCTTACAGACGCCGGCTTCGATGGCTATGTGGCTGTGGAGTACTTTGGAGAGAACCTGAGTCGGCGGGAAGGATCTATAAAGGCTCGCGAACTGCTGGAACGAGTTAGAAAGGAATTGGGATGAATTGGATATTTAGATGGATGGTGTCCGTAATCGCTCTCACCAGTGCGGTTTGCGCGGAAAGACCTAATATTCTGGTCATTTCGATAGACGATTTGAACGACTGGGTCGGTTGCCTTGAAGGGCATCCTCAAGCCTATTCCCCCCATATCGACCAGCTCGCGAAACGAGGTACCCTGTTCGTTAATGCGCATTGCCAAGCTCCCATTTGCACGCCTGCCCGAGCGTCGATGGTGACCGGATTACTTCCTTCGACGACTGGGCTGTACTTCCTTCAACCTGGATTGGAATCTTCGGATGTAGCGAAGGCCCAACCACTTCTCATGGAGACATTGAAGAATGCCGGTTACCAAACCTTCGGAGCGGGCAAATTTGTTCAAGGGGGACGTGAGGAAGGTTTCTTTGATGAATACGGAGGAACTTTCGGCGGTTTTGGCCCGAATGCCCCTGAGAAACTGAATAGCCAACACGGCGGGCCAAATTGGGATTGGGGAGTGTATCCTGAAAAGGACGATGAGCTACCTGATTCGAGTGTTGCCGATTGGGTAATTGAGCGTTTGGAAGAGGAGCGCGACGATCCCTTTTTCCTGGTAGCTGGGTTTTGGCGGCCGCATGTGCCTATGTACGCCCCTCAGAAGTGGCATGATCTTTTTCCCGCAGATGATATTCAATTGCCGGCAATCATTTCCAACGACCGAGACGATTTGTCGGAGTATGCTAAGGATCTCACAAATGGCGAACCGGCTCCGCGTCATGAATGGTTCGTTAGCGAAGACAAGTGGAAATCCGCAATTCATAGTTACCTCGCCAGCGTGGCGTTTGTTGATTCCTGTGTTGGCAGAGTGCTGGATGCCTTGGATGTCAGTCCTTATAGCGACAACACTATTATTGTCCTGCTTTCGGATCATGGATGGCATTTGGGCGAGAAAGAGCGTTGGGCAAAACGATCCTTGTGGACGGATGGTACGAGAGTGCCGCTGATAGTCGCGGCTCCAGGTTTCTCGGCCAATCAAGTAACAAAGAGTCCGGCAGGTCTAATCGATCTTTATCCGACCTTGTTGGAACTCGCTGGGATCAAGTCGAATCTTCGATTGGAAGGAGTCAGCTTGGTCGAGCAGCTTCGCGACCCGAACAATGAACGAACGGTTCCAGCTGTGTGTACTTTCGGCCCCAATAACCACGCATTGCGGTTCGCTGGGTGGAATTACATACGATACGCGGATGGAAGCGAGGAGCTCTACAATCTCGATGCGGATCCTCACGAATGGAGAAACCTTTCCAGCGATCCGAAGTATCAAGATCTGATAGCGGGCTTTCGAAAACACCTCCCGAAATTGAATGCCGACCCTATCCGAAGAGA
The DNA here is from genome assembly GCA_964352065.1 of uncultured Opitutaceae bacterium. Lineage (GTDB taxonomy): Bacteria > Verrucomicrobiota > Verrucomicrobiia > Opitutales > UBA2995 > UBA2995. The sequence goes on along the minus strand of CAYGQM010000009.1, from coordinate 18,925 downwards.
AGGTTGGGATCGCTGGGAAATCGCTGATTGGGAAAATGCGGAGCGTAATGCGCGAAAACGGGACCTTGAACTCAAATGATGTGCCGCTTCGTAGACATGTCAGCCAAGGATGCCGGCGCCGGTGAGTATGTGGGCTTTAAATACTTTGGGGAAGATCTGAGTTTCCGGGACGGATTTATGAAGGCCAGGTGGTTGTTGGAGAAAGTGAGGGAAGGATAGGTATGATGTGTGTTTTTACGTTAAAGCGGCTCTGCCTGTTTTGTCTTTTGGGTTTCGCAGTAACATTTTACTCATTGTCCGGGGACACAAACAAGACGGTATTTTATCAGATCTACATTCGAGGCTTTTACGATTCCAACGGCGATGGACTGGGGGACATTCAGGGAGTCATTGAAAAATTGGATTACTTGGAAGAACTCGGTGTAGGGGGACTGTGGCTCATGCCCCTCTTTCGCGCGCCAACGGATCATAAGTATTTCAGCAGCGATTACTTCATGGTTGATCCCGAGTACGGGACCAACGAGGACCTGGAAGAGCTGGTTCAGGAGGCACATAAGCGCGGTATTCAGGTCATTATCGATTTCATGGTGAATCATACCTCGGTAAAGCACCCCTGGTTTCATGCCTCGACGCGCGCTTACACTCAAGTGAAGGAGGGGCGGGAAACGATCGAAAGGCAGCCTTACCTGGATTACTACCACTGGGCGTGGAATGACGACATTCGCACCAAAACTCCCGAGACCTATACCATCGATGGCGAGCTGGACGAGACGCGTCTTAAAAACTGGAAACAGGCCTACAGCATAACCGGAGAGCCGGTTGGCAAGTATTATTCGCGCTTCGTAGATGCTCCTGATCTGAATTATGACAATCCGGTAGTCCGGGAGGAGATCAAGAAGGTGGGTCGGTTCTGGCTGGAGGAGATAGGGGTCGATGGATTTCGGCTCGATGCTGCAAGGCACATCTACGATTGCGAAAATGGACAAGCGGTGACTGAGGATCACCGCAACTACATCTGGTGGTCGGAGTTCTGCGCTGACATGAAGGCGGTCAAACCGGACTGTCTGATCATTGGTGAGATCTGGAGCAATCCCAAGGTCATGGCTTCCTATCTGAAGACAGGTCTGGACTCGGTCTTCGACTTTGCGCTGGGTGATACGATTCGCAAGAGTGTCAAAGAAGGTAGCGATCAGGGCATTCTGAAAGTGATTGAGGATATGAATGCCATGTGCCGTCCCGTGAATGAGGATTTTGTGAATTCTACTTTTTTAGAGAATCACGACTTTCCGCGCCTGATGACCTTGCTGGAAGATGATGAAAGCATGGTTCGCCTAGCTGTATCCATTTTACTGACACTGCCGGGTCGCCCATTCATTTACTACGGCGACGAGCTCGGCCTGCGCAACGACAAGCACCTGATCTGGATGGCTATGCCCTGGGATGATCCCGGAGAGGATTCTGGGCAGACAAGCTGGATGGCCTCGGATAAGCAATTTCTCGATGGCATTCGCCCTTTGACTGTTCAGTCCAAGGACCCTGATTCGCTGCAACAGCATTTTAAAGGATTGATTCAATTGAGAAACTGTACGCCCGAGCTTAGCTCTGGTGAGATCCGGGCAGTCGATTTAGAGAACACTGAGTTGCTTTCGTATGTGTTGAATACGGATAATGAGAGCTCACTGGTCATCCATAATCTATCGGAAGAAGTCCACAGTATTGATCAGTCCAACATACCGGGATTCGAGAAAGTAGTTTATTCGACCGCTCAATCGATGGGGCTGAAGGAAGGCAAGTTTACGGTCCCGGGTAGAGGAACGGTTGTTTTACAGGGCCAATGATTAGAGGCCTGCTTATCTTCTTGTTTCTGACCGTTGCCTATGGTGCTCGCTGCGACGAGTCGGAGCGTAAGTTCAATGTGCTTTTCATTATCGCCGATGATTTGAATGACTACGTCGGTTGTTATGGCGATCCCATTGTTAAAACACCGAACATCGATCGGCTTGCCAGTCGGAGTGTGCTTTTTGAGCGAGCCTATTGTCAGTTTCCTGTGTGTGGCGCATCACGGTCCTCATTCATGACAGGATTGAGACCTGATCGAACCAGAATCTACGACAACGGTACCCATTTCAGGGATACAGTTCCTGATGTGATTACCCTGCCACAGCACTTTATGAAGCACGGCTACTTTTCTGCCCGGGTTGGAAAAATCTATCACTACGGAGTACCCTCCAAAATAGGTACGGATGGCCGGGATGATCCAGCTTCCTGGGATTACAAGTATAATCCAATAGGTCGGGATAAGGCCGATGAGGGTATTACGTTCTCTCTGATTCCCGGAGATTTTGGTGGTACCTTAAGCTGGTTGTCAGCTGACGGTGCGGATGAAGAGCAAACCGACGGCATCGGCGCAACGGAAGCCATCCGATTACTCGACGAACATGGAAGAGAAGACTCCCCTTTCTTTTTGGCGGTGGGATTCTATCGTCCGCATACTCCCTTCGTGGCGCCGCATAAGTACTTTAACTACTATCCAGAGGAACAAATGGATCCGCCTTATGTGCCGGAAGGAGATCGTAATGATATGTCGCCATTGGCCTTTTTCCACAAACCGGATCAGGATGCCATGACACCAATGCTAAAGCGCCAGGCGCGTCAGGCCTATGCCGCATCAATCAGCTTCATGGATGCGCAAGTGGGACGGGTGCTGGATGCTTTGGATCGGCTAGGGCAAACGGACAACACGGTCATCGTCTTCACCTCCGATCACGGATTCCACATGGGTGAACATGACTATTGGCAGAAAGAAGGTTTGTTTGAGGAATCTGCCCGAGTGCCACTGTTGATTAGTTATCCGGGTATGAAGACAGCTGGAGAACGGGCCGCAGGTATTTGTGAGTTGATAGATATTTATCCGACCCTGGCTGAGTTATGCGGGCTTCCGGACCCGCAGGATGTCGATGGAGAATCATTGGTCCCCCAACTGGTTGATCCCTCCGCTTCGGGCAAGCCGTTCGCGTTGACCCAGGCGGTGCGTTACAAAAGTCGCTATGTGAAGGAAGATTACCAGATGACCCGGGATGTGCATGGATACAGCATACGAACCGAAGAGTTTCGTTTCAGCTCCTGGGATGGAGGAAAGCTGGGTGAAGAACTGTATGATCTGGTCAAGGATCCCGGAGAATTTAAGAATGTTGTTAGTGATCCCTCTTACGAAAATCACTTATTGGAGCTGCGAACCCTTTTAAAAAAGGAAATTTCCGAATCGAAGAATGAGATCTAAAACTACAAACCGAATTATTTCACTATGGCATCCCAGTCTGACACTTTCTTTGCCCGGTTCCACACGATGAAACAGATCGGGCTTTTGTTTTTCGTGGCTGCTGCTTTTCTGCCATTGGAGGCTGGCCTGATTGGGTATTGGACCTTAGACGGAAACGTCGAGGATTCGATAGGTGGGCATCCAGGGGTGTTGCACAATGCGCATTTCAGCTCAGAAGCGAAGGTAGGATCTCATTCGGTTTTCTTTGGAAAGAACGACCTCAATCGCTGCGTGGATTTGGGGAATTGGGATCCATCAGACGATGCCTTGACGCTCTCTCTGTGGGTAAAGCCGGAAAGAGGCGGGCAGGGACATCAGATCCTGATTGCCAAGCGGAAGGCTTGGGAAGAAGGCGCTTTGCGCTGGCAGTTGGTATATCAATCACCTCGCAAGCACGGGGAAACGACTTCTTCTCGGTCGGAACTGATTCGTTTTGAAACAACAAGCAGTCGTGCTGAATTTATTTGTAAACTCGTGCCAGGCAAGTGGAGCCATATTGGGTTGACCCGCGAAGGCGAAACGGGAGTGACTCGTCTCTACATTGACGGTGTGGCGGTGGGGGGCGAGGAGCAGAGGATGCAGTTAGGCTCGCCGATCGATGCGCCCTTAGTTGTGGGCGGTGGTCATCCAGGAGATTGGAAGGAAGCCTTTGATGGAAGTATCGACGACGTTGCAATTTGGAGCGAAGCCCTGTCCTTGGTGCAAATTGACCAACTCGTTCAGGGAGTTTCCCCATCTCAGGTTGCCTCTAAAAACGTTGCACTTCGGAGTCCGGAAGCAGAACAAGCGAGTTTTCAATTCGCCGATCCCGATCTGCGGATTCAACTGATCGCTGCCGAGCCGGATGTTGAAAGCCCGGTGGCTATGGCCTTCACTCCGGATGGCTCACTTTACGTAGCCGAGATGCCGGGCTATCCGACGACCGAGTGGACCGGGCGTGTGAAGAAGCTGAACGACGAGGATGGCGATGGTCGCTATACGATGACTTCGGTTTTTGCCGATGGCCTGAACTTTCCCAACAGCGTCATGCCGTTCAAGGGGGGGCTGCTGGTGACGGATGCTCCTGACATCTTTTATTTAAAGGATACTACGGGCGACGGTAAGGCTGATCATAAGGAGGTCGTGTATACTGGTTACCGTCCGGGAAATGAGCAGTTGCGGGTCAATAGCCTTTATTGGGGACTGGATAACTGGATCTATGGCGCCAACGGTCGAAGCGGGGGAGAGGTGATTCGATTTGGAGAAGAGGAACCGGTATCGATCAACAGCCGGGACTTCCGTTTTCGTCCGGATTTCAGCGACTTCCAAGCCATAACGGGAATGAGCCAATACGGTCAGGCGCACGATGACTGGGGAAACCGTTTTCTGCCGGTAAATTATCTCTTCGCCCGGCATGTATTGCTTGAGGAGCGGCACTTGGAACGGAACCCCTACTTAAGTTCGGAATCGGTGCATGCGACGTACCAGAGTGAACATGATCGACGTGTTTATACGCTGGTTCATGACACGGCCCGGTTTAACCGTGATCCAATCGGATACTTTACTTCGCTTTCCGGGCTTACTGCCTATCGCGGGCATTTGCTGGGACCGGATTACGATGGTGATCTCTTTGCCGGAGAATCTGTTCAGGCAGCCGTGGTTCACCGTCGAATGACTCCGGATGGTCCGACGTTCAAAGCTGTGGATACGAATCCCGGAAAAGAATTCCTCGCCTCGACCGATGGCTGGTTCCACCCCGTTAATTTTGCCAACGGCCCCGATGGTGCGCTCTACCTGGTCGATTTCTATCGGCAGTATGTTGAGCATCCACAATGGGCGCATCAGGATAAGAAGGAAGGTATCGATTGGGAAGTAGGGCAGGAGCACGGGCGACTGTGGCGTATCAGTCATAAGGATACAGATTGGAACACTGATCAGATGCAACTTGATCTGGAGCAGATGGATGCCAAGTCCCTGGTTCAACAATTGCAGTCACCAGCTTCCTGGCGTCGGGAAACCGCGCAACGTATTTTAATTGAGAACCAGCAATCCGATGCTGAGCAGGACCTCATCGCACTATTGGAAGAGGGGCATTCGAGATCCAGGGTTCACGCTCTCTGGACTCTCGAAGGGCTTGGGCAGCTTGAGGACGACCGGTTAATGAAGGTCCTGGCAGATGCCGATCCGCTCGTTCAAACGCAGGGCGTCAAGTTGGCCGAGCGTAGACTGCCGTCCGTGCCAGAACTGAAAGCCAAGGTTTTGGAACTGGTCCAGAGCGAAGATGGTGGCTTGCGGTATCATGCCATATTGGCGTTGGGAACTGAGACTTCGGAGGCAGTTAAACGAACCCTACTGGAATGTGCATCAAGTTACGATGATCGTTGGACGCGTCTGGCACTCCTGAGCAGCGCGGCGTCCTGGGCAGATCGCTTTGCTCTGGATCTCCTTAAACAGAAGAAAGTTCTTGATCAGGTTGATACCGAGACGATCGGTTTCCTAAAAGATGTCGGAGCGATGGTCGCTGGACGGCGCGTAACGATGGACTTTCAGCAATTGAACGGTAGCCCGGCGGAGCTGGCCGTGGTGGCTGGCTATATGCTGAATTCCCAATCATCGGGTGACGAGAGTTTGAGTCTACCGCCCAGGATAATTGATCAGGCTTTGAAACTGGTTAAAGGAACTCCAGCTCAGCACGTTGCTCAGGTCGGTTTGGATCTGTTACGTTTTTCCGATGAACCTAAAACAGGTGAAGACCTTGTTGAGCTAGTCTTGAATGCAGAGAATGACGAAATGCGTATTGGGGCGTTGAATATCGTGGCTGCTATAGATCGCTCGGAACTTTCGGGGAAACTGTTTGCCAATCTCAATGCGATGAACCCAGCGGTCCGTAAAGCCCAGATCATCAGCTCTCTTTCATCGACTGCCGCTGCGAATGCCTTGCTTGAATCCATTCGGGAAGGGAATATAGACCGTGCAGAAATCCCGGAAGAACTCCGACAGGGATTGCTGCAACATCCGAATTCACCGCTCAAGGAAAAGGCAGTTGCGATTCTGGCATCGGCTGTGGACGAAGATCGGCAAGCGCTAGTGGACCACTACCTAAGTGCCTTGGATAGTCAGGCTGTAGATTTAAAAGCCGGCGCGAAGATCTTCGCGACGAATTGTGCTTCCTGCCATGCAGTAAGTGGGTTTGGTGGGAAATTGGCCCCGGACCTAACCATCATCGGTAGCCGGTCCGACGAGGTATTGCTAATCAGTATTCTCGATCCCAGTCGTATGGTCTCCCATGAATTGCGCTTACGCGTAATCGTCACCAAAAACAACGAAGTGATATCCGGAACAATAGCTTCAGAAACGACCTCCAGTATTACGATCCGATTACCCGATGGAACTGAAAAGACGGTCCTGCGCGACAATATCCAGACCCAGACGACCACCGATCAATCCATCATGCCTGAAGGCTTTGAACGCTCCATCGATGAAGCCGGGATGGCCAGCTTACTAGGGTTTCTCCGCAATCCCGATCCGATACTATTTGAATAAGAGGAGGACGAGAGTATCAATCGTTTGAATGTTACTTGAGGCTGAAGAACGCCAGTGGAATTGGCCACAATGAACGCATACAACCGATCGTCAGGCTTGCCGAAGCTAGGCACTCCTTCGTATTCGTGCCCTCGTTGGCCGGGATCCAGTTAATTAGCTCAAGCATGGAAACTCTAAACACAAGATTTCCATTTGGATTTCGGAAACAGTTAAATCTGAACTTCTTATTCCTGCTTTTGATCAAATTCGCCAACCAAGACTAGTAAATAATTGAAAAGATCCCAGTTTTAGTCGTGCCCAAATCCGGGCCTGAACCCGATTAGTTTTCATTATTGTTTCATTATCTTTACTGCATTTCCTTTCGGTTTTAAAACTTACAACCAATAGGGTAACTTTTTCGGGCTAAGATTCCCTATTAAGTTCATCGAGTTAGAACTAACATAGCCTTATTCTATAAGGGGTAAGCCGTCCCCTCCTAAAAGAAACGCTTCATGCGTTTCAAAACAACAAATGGTAGCGAGGAAACTCGTAGATTAATGCTCAGTCCTAAAGCACAGTATAACCTCAAGAATGCGAAACAATACTTTCGCGAGCATTTGCAAGTAGGCGATTACTACGCGGAGGAAAATGTTGTTAAGGGTGAATGGTTTGGTAACGGTGCTGAGAAGATTGGGTTGAATGGCGTGGTTAGGGAATGTGACTTTGTTGCCCTCTGTGAAGGTGATGATCCAGTGACTAGAGAGCGATTAACGCAGCGTCGAAATACGACGCGATTTGCCCTCGGAAAAGAAACCGCGAATCGACGAATATTCTACGACTTCACGATCAGTCCTCCTAAAAGTGTGTCTATCGTTGGGCTATATCAAGATGATCGGATCATAAGACTTCACGATGAGGCGGTGAAAAAATCGATGCTAGAATTGGAAACATTTGCCATGACTCGCGTTCGAAAAAAGGGCCGCTCGGATGATCGCGAAACCGGCAACGTAATTGGTGCATTATTTCGACATGAAACGAGTCGGGCGCTCGATCCTCACCTGCACACGCATTGCATTCTGATGAACGCTACTTTTGATCCAATTGAGAAACGGTGGAAAGCCCTGCAGAATTTTGAGATGCTGAAGGCGCAAAAGTTCATCGAGAATTTGTACTACCACGAGCTTGCCAAAGGACTAAATCGTCTTGGTTATGCTATCGAAAACAATGCCCGTGATTTTGAGGTCAAAGGTATTTCAAGCGAGTTGATCGAAAAGTTTTCCAAACGTCATCAGCAGATTGACGAAGCGGTTAAAGCTCATTTAAGGGGCGGAAAGTTTGTCCGAAATATGAAGGAATTTCGTGCACTGATTGCACATGAAAAACGAGACCGAAAAATAAAGGAATCAACAGCTGAAAATTTGCGTTCATATTGGGATGAACAGATGACTGATAATGACCGCCAATCCATAGCGTCAAAAAGTGGGCAGAAGTCTGGTGGAAAATTGAAACCTGACTTAAAGGCCATTGTGAGCTGGGCGGATGACCATTTGTTCGAGCGTCGATCAGTCGTTGAGGATTACCAATTGAAGGCCGCCGCTTTGTCGCGCGGCCGGGGTGAGGAATTCACCTTGGAAAGATTGAACTACGAAATTGCCAAGCGACACTATCTGAAAAGCGACCACGGTCACAAGATAACGTCCAGGACCACTTTGGAGCGTGAGCTTGATGTCGTCCAGGCGGCGAAGAATGGCCGCGGAAAATACACGCCGTTTTGTGCGGATTATAAGCCGTCTATTCCAGGCGTAACAGAGGAACAAAAGTGCGCAATTAATCGGATCCTATCCAGTCGTGATTTCGTTACCCTTTTCCGGGGAGGTGCTGGAACCGGCAAAACATTCACCTTGCAGGAAGTGGATGGGGGATTGAAGAGTGCTGGTTTTGAGGTGGTGGTGCTTGCCCCGCAAAGGCAACAAGTGATCGATCTCGAAAACGATGGTTTTAACGCACAAACTGTCGCTCATTTTTTGTTGAAAAAAGAGCTCCCTAAAAATGCTGTCGTTGTAATAGATGAGGCTGGACAGATTGGCGGGAAGCAAATGTCAGATTTGTTGTCCTCTCTGAAGACTAAGGAAGTGCGTGTCATTTTGTCTGGTGATTCCCGGCAACATGGAGCGGTGGAAGCGTCTGATGCTCTTCGTGCTATGGAAAAGCATGCAGGGCTAAAAGCGGCTGAATTGAGTGTGATCCGGCGTCAAGATCCTGACCTTGGAAAGAACGAAGGTGAACGTGCTTTCATCTCCGAATATCGTAAGGCAGTAAAGTCTGCTTCTAATGGTGAGATTTTAGATTCCTTTGAACGACTTGATTCTCTTGGGTGTGTCGAGGAGCATTGCTGAAGATAACCGTAAGGAAATTCTGGCGGATGATTACTTGAAGGCAGAACAGGCGGGAGAGAAGGTGCTGATAATTTCTCAAACGTTGGATGAAATTCATACGGTCAATGATGCGGTTCGCCAGCGCCTCAAAGATGAAGGCTTGTTGGGCGAAGGCAAAAAGCTGACGCTGTTCGAAAGTCGTGACCTCGATAATGCGCAAAAACTGGATGCGCGTTATTACCATAATAACGACTATGTTTTCTTCGTTAAGACTTACGGTCGTTTTCAAAAAGGCGACCTGGTGAAAATCGAGGCTATTGAGGCAGATGGCGTTCGCCTGAATAAGCAGTGTAGGGTGACTACTGTAGGTTTTAAACAATCGATGAACTTTGTAATCGCACGAAAGCGGGAGGTGACATTGGCGGTCGGAGACCGATTGCAAATGAAATTCAACGGTCGGTCAGTAGATAGAAAACCAATCATTAACGGCGAGTTGGTTACAATTGTTCGGATGTTTAAGAATGGAAACATTACTGTCCGGGATGATCGAAGTATTCACAAAATTTTGGGGCCTGACCAGTGTCTGGCAAATGTAGGTTATGCGGTAACATCCTATGCGTCCCAGGGGAAGACTGTGGATACGATTCTATTCAGTGATTCTCAGAACAAAGCGGCTACGAATCGTAACCAATGGTATGTATCGATTTCACGGGCACGGCGAAAAATCAGAATTTACACAGCGGATAAAGAAGCGTTGCGTGAAAACGTGCTGCGTTCTGGTGATCGTCCGTTGGCAATGGACTTAGCCGGGGCAACGTTAAAAAAGCAATCCGCAGTTCGCAAGGGTCTAAGCCGAATGGAACTTGCGGGCAAGGTGGTCTTGCTGGCGGCCCAAAAGCTTTTGCTGGCTGGCATGCTGATAAGACATACGCCCCGCTTTATGTTACGCCGTGCGGGTGTCCGTCGCACTCCACAATCCGTTTAAACGCAGACGGAAGGTCTGGCGAGATTCTCATAAGGACAACGCGAAGGGTGTGTTCTGTGCTTCTATCCGTGATGGATCGACAACCCTTCTACTAATAGGTGTGTACGGAAAGCGTTGGGGTACTCCCTGGATTCATTCGCAATGGGTCTGATACTTATCCGGCGACGTGCTTAATGCTCCTATAACTTTAATAACTACCTCTTGCGCGTCATCGCTCAATGTGGATAACAAAGCCCCCACTTTTTGCTGTAGTCGCGTTGAGCTAGGGAGAGGTATTACCCGCAACCTTTGCCGTAGACGCCTCTTTAATAATTTTAGTTGAGACCATTGTTATGGGATCTGTAATAAAGGAAATAGCAAAAAAATATATGCCGTTGAGAATCAACGGTTTATAGAGTAAAATGGCGTCCCGTAGGGTGCGAGATACGAACTTTTTGGACGGTTCAGACCTTACTTCAGTTGCGGTGTGGCCGAGTAGAGTTTTTCAAAATTATCCGGTTGGCTAGCAGTGGGACGGGGAAATCTGCGGAGGTGAAATAGAAAGCCTTTTATAGACCATAATAACAATTAGGTGGCGGGTAAGGCTCCCGCAGAGCGATAGAAGACTGTATAGTTACTTCCTCTGTTTTAACCGGGTAGTACAACTTCCGAGACTTCCGGCGGATATGACCGGTAATTTAAGAACAGACCAGTACAACCCGACCCCTTTTCTTTAACTGGCACTACGGGTTCGAGGCGATGAAATTGATGACGACCTCGGCTAGTTCTTCCCTTTTTCATCCTGGAGGTAGTGAGCCGCACCCTTGATCGTCGCGTGAGGTTGTCCGACCGTTCCCGACACACGGCTCGATATATTCTGTAGCCACCGCTCACCCCAAGTCTCGAGCGCCTTCCATGCTTCGACGTTCAGCGGGCCTCCAGTCCCTATGATCATCGGCATGATACGAGGTCCGGCCTTATAGCGCGAAGAGGGCCACACTGCCATTCCAGTCGCCTGTCGCTCGGTTCCAGTTTTCCTGGCGAACGGATATCTGTACCGACGGTCTTGGTGGGTTTGTCTCCCGATTCCATTCTCCAGCGGTCTGCTTTTAGAATATCAGTTTTTGGTCTTTCAGTCTTTGGCTTTGTCGATCTGCTCTATTTTATCCATTACCGCGATTGCCACCACTGCATGTTCCACTAGCGAGTTGGTTGACGATGGCTCGAACGATACTCAGTTGGAGTTAAACCGCTTCTTTTCTTAAAATGATCGGACAAGTTGCTCGCATCCACAAATCCACATCGGCTTGCTATTTGAGCGGCTGTCAAGCTGGTCTCCTGCAGGAGTTTCATGGCCTCGGAAACTCGAGTTTTTATGAGGAATTCTTGTGGGCTAATACCAAACGCTTCATTAAACCGGCGCTGCAAGCTACGGAGCGATTGTCCGCAAGCGTCGGCTAGGTCCAGCATGGAAATGTTTTCGGGAAATTCCTTGCGGATAATGATGACTGCCTTGGCTACGCTTTCCAGAACGGGCAATTTCCGCTCTTGTTCCGCAGCTCGGCGGAGAACGCCCATCACGCCAATGGGGCGCCGCCTTCGATTTAGGACGGGGAGCTTTGTTACGATGTACCAATCGGGCATGCCTTGTTTGTCAAACCAGAGCTCCATATGCTCGATCCGATCGACTTCGCCCTTGAGGAGACGTTCGTCATCTTCAACATATCGTTCGGCCATGGATTGCGGATTTATGTCGTAATCCGTAAAGCCGAGCATCTCTTCCTCATTGGCCATTTGGTAGCGGTCCAAGACAGATTGACTGGTTATCATGGTACGTCCCTTGCGGTCCTTGGCGAAGAAGTAATACCCAGGGATCTCGTCGAAAATTCGATGAAATAGTCCCCAGGAAGGTATCTGGGCGAGCCATGCATCTCTTTCAGAAGCGAGTTTGTGTAGGGTTTTCTTCGAACGCTTACGATGCAGAATTCTAGGTCTAATAATTGTCGTATTTAGCATAGATACTGTCGCACGTTCCTCCAAAAGTATGATACAATCAAGTCCTATTCTTATGCGTCGCCTTCTTATAGCCCTACTATGTTTCAATGGTCTTGCTTGTCTGATCCACGCGGCTGACTCACTACCCATTCGACAAGCTTCCGACTCCGCTCAAGAGCTACGACGAGACACGCAGGACAGGCCCAACATCGTGTTCGTGATCACCGATGACCAGCGTTGGGATCAGCTCAGTTATACCGGACATCCGGTATTGAAAACGCCTAACATCGACCGCATTGCCCAAGAAGGCGCTTCCTTCAATAATTTCTTTGTGGCTACCCCGTTGTGCTCGCCGAGTCGGGCCAGTTTTCTGACGGGACTTTATCCGCACGCGCATCGGGTCTTCAACAACGACAAGCTGGGCATCGACGTCATCAGCCACACCCTGATGACCTTTCCAAGACAGCTTCGTGAGCAGGGATACGAGACCGCATACATCGGCAAATGGCACATGGGGTTGGACGATTCGCGACGACCGGGATTCGACAGTTGGATCAGCTTCAAAGGCCAGGGCATCTATATCGATGGTGTCATCAACGACAACGGCACCCGCCGACAGTTGCGCGGCAACATGACCGACTACCTAAACCGTCGCGCGGTTGAGTTTGTTAACCAACCTCATGACAAGCCGTTTTGTTTATACCTGGGACACAAAGCCGTTCATAATCCCTTTCTTCCCTCTAAGCGACACGAGGAGCTCTATTCCGACTATGAATTTCAAGTGCCACCACCCAACGAGGCGGATCTGGCCGGCAAGCCGGTATTGACGCGGAGCCGCCCCAGGCTCGATCGCCTGAAACTGGAAGGCATCGGCCCGGAACCCGCTGAACCCAGACGCGGACGCGGACGCGATCCTCAGTCTATCGTGCGTGACCAACTACGCTGTCTGGCCGCGGTCGATGAAGGCGTCGGGCAGCTTTTAGCCGCCCTTGAGAGCACGGGCGAACTTGATAATACGATCTTCATCTACACCAGCGATAATGGCTTCTTCATGGGAGAACACGGAAGTTTCAACGGCAAGCGCATGCCCTATGACGAAGCATTGAGGGTTCCGTTTTTCATTCGATATCCCAAGCTGATCTCGCCGGGAAGTAATCGTGGTGAACTGATATTAAACATCGATGTGGCACCAACATTATTGGATCTCGCCGGAATGGAATCGGTCATCCCCATGCACGGTGAATCCTTCGTTCCCCTGTTGCAGGATAATAACGCGAGCTGGCGGAAGGCGTTTCTGGCCGAATACTATCTCGAAAAAGTCGCTGCCAAAACCCCGACCTGGAAGGCGGTTCGCACGGATCGATGGAAATATATTCACTACCTCATAGCCGACAACCAGGGTGATCCTTATGGTTATGATGAGCTGTATGATCTGGAGGCCGATCCGAAGGAGTTGAAGAACCTGGTGAATCACCCGGAGCAGGAAACCCGGCTCAAAGAGATGAAGGCCCAGCTAAAAGGCATGTTGAATCAATTTAACTGAAAACTGACGAATGCCTTTCACTATGTATAAATACTTTTTCTGCTATTTGCTCCTGACGGCTAGGGTGTTTGCCGCGGGTCCCAACATCGTAATGGTGATGACGGACGACCAGGGTTATGGGGATTTATCACTCCACGGGAACCCTTGGATCAAAACCCCGAACATGGACCGTATCGCGAATGAGGGAGCGCAGTTCGATAGGTTTTTCGTGCAACCGTCGTGCGCTCCAACGCGGGCCGCATTATTGTCCGGTCGCTACCCGACTCGCACCGGAGTGACAGGTGTAACGCGCGGCTATGAATTTATGCGGGGCGAGGAAGTGACAATCGCCGAGCTCTTGCGAGATGCCGGATATGCCACGGGATGTTTTGGCAAGTGGCACAACGGTGGCAACTGGCCTTACCATCCCAACGCGCAGGGCTTTGATGAATTCGTGGGATTCTGCGGCGGGCATTGGAACGATTATTTCGATCCGATCCTGGAGCGAAACGGCACCTCTTTCCAGGCGCATGGATTTATCGCCGATATCATTACCGACTACGCGATTGAGTTTATCGAACGCGAGCACGAAGCGGACGAGCGCCCTTTCTTCTGTTATGTTCCTTACAACACGCCGCACACACCGGCGAGTGTGCCCGTGGACACGTGGAGGCAGTGGGCAGATCGGACGGACGTCGAAGATCCCTTCGACCGGGCGATGTATGCTCTGGTCGAAAATGTGGATGACAATATGGGGCGTTTGCTCGCGAAGCTGGAAGAGCTGGAGATTCTGGACGACACGGTATTCATCTTCCTGACCGACAACGGCCCGAATGGCTCTCGCTTCAATGGCGGCATGCTGGGGCAGAAAGCCACGGTCCACGAAGGTGGCGTGCGTGTGCCACTTTTCGTCCGTTGGCCGGAACGAATCCGGGCAGGCACAGTGGTAAAGCCGAATGTGGCCCATATCGATTTGCTGCCGCCGCTTTGTCGGATCGCGGGGGTGGAGAGTCTGGAAAGCAAGACGCTGCCGTTGGACGGGATGGACGTGACGCCACTTCTCTACGGACAGGATGATTTCGAGATGCCGGACCGGAACTTGTTTGTTTGGCGCAAGCCTGAGAGTTGGTCGATCCGGACAAGCCGCTACCGGGCGACCGAAACGATGTTGCACGATCTTATGGAGGATCCTGGCCAGAAGAATAATCTGGCGAAAGCGCAGCCCGAAATCCACGCCGAGCTCATCGAAACTTACCGGGGTTGGGAGGCGCAAGCGACGGACGAGGCGCCCGTGCTTTTGCCGCTACCGATTGGCTATGAGGAGTGGCCTACGGTTATATTGAAGGCGCACGAAATGGATATATTCCCGGGGATAGACGAAGGGATTAATTACAGTGGGAAAAAGGGATTCGCCCATCAGTGGATTGAGCGTTGGTCAGATCCCGAAGCCTACGCTGCCCGTCCGATCAAGGTGCTAGCGGGTGGACGGTATCGGGTTCGACTTCGGTATGCCTGCCCCGAAGACGGAGTTGGTTCGGTGTTTCGCCTCAGCGCGGGAAGCGCGTCGCTTGACATTCATATTCAGGATTCCTGGGTGAGCGCGCCGCATGGCGCGGCGGAACAGGTGATTAAAACTCAAGGCGCCTATTTATCTCGGGAGTGGAGAGATCTGGATGCGGGCGAACTGGTATTACCGAAAGGAACTCACTCGCTGGAACTGAGAGCGGTAAAGAAACCTGGAATGGAAATGCCTGACATCAAGGCATTGATCTTCGAACGACTGTGAACTTTCAGAAAAAACTATGAAGATAAAATCCTTCCTTTCAGCATTAAGCTTCTTGTGTATAATCGTAGCCGGAGTCCTGACTCAGGTGCATGGGGCTAGTCCGCCCAATATTCTCCTGATCGTGTCCGATGATCAGGGATTTGGAGATTTGGGCAGCCACGGAAACCCCTGGATTCAGACCCCGAACATCGATCGCTTGGCGGCCGAAGGAGCCCGATGCGACCGATTTTTCGTCGAGCCATCCTGTGCTCCGACCCGGGCCGCTTTGCTGACGGGACGAGCTCCATCAAGAGGTGGAGTTTTCGGAGTAACCCGAGGGGAGGAAAACCTACGGAGCGATGAGGTTACGATCGCTGAATTGCTCAGGGATGAGGCCGGCTACGCGACCGGAGGTTTTGGGAAATGGCACAACGGATCGCAGTGGCCGCACCATCCAAATGCGCAAGGGTTTGATGAGTTTGTCGGGTTCTGTGCGGGGCACTGGAACGACTACTACGATCCGGTTCTCGAGAGAAACGGAGAGGAGTATCCGACGCAGGGCTTCATTGCGGATGTCATCACGGACCACGCCGAGAAGTTTATCCGCGAAAACACCGAAAAAAATCAGCCCTTCTTCTGTTATGTGCCTTTCAACACGCCTCATACTCCTGCAAGCGTGCCAGCGGATGACTGGAAGCGATGGCTGCATAATACCCGGGTGGAGAGCTACTTTGATCGTGCGATGTATGCGCTGTGCGAAAACATCGATGCGAATGTGGGAAGGCTGATGGCGCTGCTGAAAGAGTTGGACGTGGACGACGATACGATCGTCCTTTATCTGTCAGACAACGGGCCAAATGGACACCGCTACAATGATGGAATGTTGGGCATTAAAGGAAGTCTTCATGAGGGAGGCGTTCGGGTTCCTCTTTTCGTTCGCTGGCCGGGAATGATTGAGCCCGGAACCGTCGTGAAACCGAATGTAGCACACATTGATCTGCTTCCCACGCTTTCTCGTTTGGCCGGAATCCCTTTGACCAGCGACATGACGAAGCCGCTCGATGGCGTCGATATTTCGCCGCTGCTATTGGGGGCAAGTGACTTCTCTTTGCCAAAGAGAAATCACTACACTTGGCGGCTCATTTATGGTTGGGCAGTTCGCTCGGATCGATACCGCGCCACCGCAACGACTTTACATGACATGTTCGAAGATCCCGGGCAGGAGAACAATCTGATAGAACAGAAGCCGGAGATCCACGACGCCTTGCTGGCGGACTACCTAAAATGGGAAGCCGATGCTATTATAGAATCGCCTCAGCGTCTGCCGATTGAAGTCGGGCACAATGAATGGCCACGTGTCACCTTGAATGCGCATGAGTGGCAAGTGGTGCCGGATACTGGAGAAGGGATCGATTATTGTTTGCCCCGCGGGTGGTCGAATCAGTGGATTCAGGATTGGACGGACGAAACGGCCTACGCCGAATGTCCCATTGATGTGGTCGAAGCAGGATCCTATGAGGTATCCATTCAATATGCCTGCGATATGACCTCTGTGGGATCGGTATTCCAGTTGGTTGCCGAAGAAAACAGCCTCGATATCGAAATCGAAGAGCCGTGGGTGTCCGCACCCCATCCTGCCGCAGAGCAAGGCGCTAAGGAACCTGGATGGTATTTGTCTCGTGAATGGAAAGAATGGGAGGCAGGGACGCTTGCGCTAGAGAAAGGGAAGCACCTTTTACAATTACGAGTGAAGAGTAAAACAGGCAAAGAAATGGCTGATATTAAGTCGGTTATGCTGCGAAAAATATGAACCTGGTAAACGCACAGAATCTTGGCTTATTCCTAAAGCCTGTAAGTTACCGCATTGCGGATCACAATTTCTCAAGATAATCGATTTTCAAAAATACCTATGAAGATAAAATCCTTCCTTTCAGTAATAAGCTTTTTATGCGTATCCGGATTCCTGGCACAGGCACAAGGAGCTAGCCCGCTTAACATCGTGCTCATCGTTGCAGACGACTTGGGCGCGCACGATTTGAAAACTCACGGTTCTGATTTGCACGAAACGCCACACTTGGATGGTTTCGCCGCGTCGGGAATCGAGTTTACCAGCGCCTATGCTGCCGCACCGATCTGCACTCCCACCCGAGCCTCCATAATGACCGGCAAGAACCCAGCCCGTCTTCACATGACCATCTGGAGTGAGCATGCCCTGCGGGGACCCAAGCTTGATAAGCCCATGATTCCTGCCGACAGTGAAGGCAATCTTCCGTTGGAGGAAATCACTTTGGCAGAACGATTCAAAGACGCCGGCTACCACACCTTCCACGTCGGCAAATGGCATCTGGGAGAAGCCAGTTCCTTTCCTGAAGTTCACGGCTTCGATGTCAATATAGGTGGGCATCATTGGGGAGCTCCACCCACCTTTTTCGCTCCCTATAAAGGTGTGGTTTACAATGAGATGCGTTATGTTCCCGACCTGCATGGATCGAAAGAAGGGGAATACCTGCCTGACCGGCTTACCACCGAAG
Organism: uncultured Opitutaceae bacterium; assembly: GCA_964352065.1. GTDB lineage: Bacteria > Verrucomicrobiota > Verrucomicrobiia > Opitutales > UBA2995 > UBA2995. The sequence continues at coordinate 953 of CAYGQM010000009.1, read as the reverse complement.
CGATCAAACTAATGAAGAACGCGGGCGACACACCCTTCTTCCTTAATCTTTGCTACTTCATCCCTCACGTACCGATTGACGGAAAAGCAGAATACGTGGAAGACTTTGCTTCCCGTATTGGTCCTGACAATCGGCATCGAAATCCTGGATACGCCGCCATGGTTAAGTCACTTGATGACGGGGTTGGCCGAATACTCGGTTGGCTTGAGCAATCCGGGAAAGACAAAAATACCGTGGTAATTTTTGTTTCGGACAACGGAGGGTATACCGGAAAATGGGATGGAGAAACCGTCAATAACAACGCTCCGCTTCGTGCAGGTAAGGGTACCCTTTATGAAGGAGGGATTCGTATTCCTTGGTTCATGCGTGTTCCAGGTATTAAAGACGCAAGCAAGGTGGATGTTCCCGTCACCACAACCGATATCCTGCCTACCCTTATAGATTTGGCCGGATTGGATCATCCCGAATCCGATGGCGCATCTCTGAAACCATTGCTCTACAAAAAGAATTTCAATAATGGAAAGTCGCGGTCATTGGTTTTTCATTATCCTCACTACTACTCAGGGACGACTCCTGTTTCTGCTCTCAGAAAAGGAGACCTGAAGCTCTTGCAGTATTACACGCCGGAGGGGCTTAGATTTGAATTATACAATCTTTCGGAAGATCCCAGCGAATCTAACAATCTAGCAGAGGATCGCGAGGCGATTGTTAAAGAAATGCGCGCTGAGCTTAACACAAGCTTATGGGAAATGGGTGCCAATTTTCCACGTATCAACGCCAATTATGAATCTAACAACTAACAGGCGTTTTGAGTATATTTGCTTCAGTGCTCTGCTCGACTTTCGATTCTTTTTCTTACTCTATTAATTTCCTAAAAAACCTTATTCTTTAAAAAAATTACAATGACTAGCGAAGATTGGATTAACAATTATATAGATGCGGAAGTGCGACTT